>DAOKZW010000004.1:0-67794 GCA_035325445.1 Flavobacteriales bacterium | reverse complement strand
GGGGAGAAGGAGGTAAAGGGGGAGAAGGAGGTAAAGGGGGAGAAGGAGGTAAAGGGGGAGAAGGAGGTAAAGGATGTGGGTGATGGGCTTCTGTATATCTCGGCGAAGAAGGAGCAGGGGCTGGAGGAGCTCAAGGGCCGGTTCTTGGCGCATGTGCGTGGCATGCAGGGCCAGGAAGGTGATATCGTGGTGACGAACGCCCGCCACGTGGAGGCGCTCACCAAGGCGAAGGCGGCCTTGCTATCGGCCAAGCGCGGCGTGGAACTGGCCATCAGCGGCGAGTTGCTGGCCACCGACCTGCGCGAAGCACAGTACCAGCTGGGGGCCATTACCGGCAGGATCACCGTGGAGGACCTGCTGGGCAGCATCTTCTCGCGGTTCTGCATCGGGAAGTGAGGGAGAACGGCAGGCCCGGCAAGCATGGCCATGAAGCTGTATCATACAACTATGTATCATACATGTTTGTATCATGCAGGTTTGTATCATACATTTGTGCTCGATGAATGGCACAACTCCCTTCCCTTTAGGCAAAGTGGCCGTATCCGACCTCTTTACCGACCGTGAAGCGGAACGGGAACGCCTGGCCGCCAATATCCGCAACCACGTCAGTACCGTTCTGATCTCCCCGCGCCGCTGGGGAAAATCGTCCCTGGTGCGCCAAGTGGCCGTGGACATGGCCCGTGACAAGAAGGTGCGGTTCTGCTTCATCGACCTGTTCAAGACCCTGAACGAGGAGGAGTTTTACGCCCACTTTGCCAAGGCGGTGATCGAGGCCGCCAGCACGAAGCTGGACGACCGGGTGGCCGATATCAAATCCTTTCTCAAACGTTTGGTACCCTTCATCCAAGTGGGCATTGATCCGTACAGCGAGATCAAGTTCACCGCTGAGTGGAAGGACCTGGAACGCTCCCGTGACGATATCCTGAACCTGCCGGAGAAGCTGTCCAAGGCCAAGGGGATCACCTTGGTGGTGTGCCTGGACGAGTTCCAAAGCATCGACCGCTTTGCCGATCCGTTGGCCTTCCAGCAACGCTTGCGCGCAAACTGGCAACACCACCAGCAGGCGGTGTATTGCCTCTACGGAAGCAAGCGCCATCTGATGATGGAGATCTTCACCGGCTATGACCGGCCGTTCTACCGCTTCGGCGACCTGATGCTGATCGGCAAGATTGAACGCCGCTATTGGGTGGAGTATATCCCCGAACGGTTCCGGGCGGGCGGCAAGCGCATCAGCAAGGAGCTGGCCGGGGCCATTGCGGCAAGCATGGGTGACCATCCCTACGGCGTGCAACAGTTGGCCTATACCACTTATCTGCTGAGCGGAAAGACCTGCAAGCAGCAGGACGTGGATGCCGCCCTGGAGCAGTTGCTGGACCAATACACCATGCTCTACCAGCAGTTGGTGGAACAGATGACCCTGCCCCAGTTGGGCTATTTGAAGGCCTTGGCGGCCGGGGAGACCCGGTTCTCCTCCAAGGAAGTGCTGACCCGCTACGCGTTGGGCACCTCCGGGAATGTGAAACGCATCCGGGAAGCCTTGCAGTCCAAGGACGTGCTCGACTTCGAGGGGGAAATGACCGAATGGCTGGATCCCCTTTTCCAAGTGTGGATGACACAGCGCTACTGGTCGCCCAGGGAGCTGGGCCTGGTCGAACCTTAGCGTCCGTGCTCCCGCACGTACCGCTCCAGCTGCTCCAGCAGGATGTCGATCTCGCGCTTGTGCGTGCGGAAGGAAAGCACCGCCAACCGTAGCCAGAACTGCCCGTGGAGCCGGGTGGTGGAGATGAACACCCGGCCATCCTCCTGCACGGCATGGGCCATGGCCTTGTTGAAGGAACCGGAATCGCCGTTGGCCGGCACGAAGCGGTAGGCCATCACGGACAGGTCGGGCTCCGGTGTGGCCTCGAACCCAAGCTGGGTGATCCGGTGGTGGAAGTAGCGCGTGAGCCAGAGCTTTTCCTCAAGCGCGGCGCGGAAGGGCGCGATGCCGTGCAGCTTCAGCGGCAGCCACATGCGCATGCCCCGGAAGTGCTTGCTCAGCTCGGGCGACAGCTCGGCCGGGGAGTGCTCCAGCGTATGTTCCTGTGCGTCCTGCATGTAGTTGGCCTCGTAGCTGTGCGCCTGCAACAGGTGCCGCACGTCCTTCACCAGCACGATGCCCGTGCCGTACGGCAGGAAGAGCCCCTTGTGCGGGTCCATCACCACCGAATCGGCACGCTGGATGCCGGCCATCATGCGCTGGCCATGCCCGGTGAGCAGGAAGTAGCCACCGTAGGCGGCGTCCACATGCAGCCACAGGTTATACCGGGCGGCCAGGTCGGCCAGGGCGTTCAACGGATCCACGGCGCCCACGTCGGTGGAGCCCGCGTTGGCAATGAGCAGGAAAGGCTGCAAGCCCGCCGCCATGTCTGCTTCCACTTGCGCCTGCAAAGCCGCCGGGTCCATGCGGTAATGACCGTCCACGCCACTTTCCGCGCCACGCATTCACCCAGGCCGGCGATCCGCAGGCCCTTGCCGAGGCTGTGGTGCGCCTGATCGGACAGGTACACCACCGTGCGCTCCAGGTCCTTGCCCTTGATGCCCTTGGCCGAGCGCGCCGTGGCGATGGCGATCAGATTGGCCATGCTGCCGCCCGAGGCCAGGTTGCCGCCAAAGCCCTTGCCATATCCTACGAGTTGCCCGCTCCACTGCACCATGGCGTTCTCCATGCGCACCGCGCCCGGAGAGGCATAGAAGGTGCCCGCATAGCGGTTGGTGATCCCCGCCAGGTAATCGCCCAAGGCGGCCTCGGGGATGCCGCCCCCGGGGATGTAGCCCAAATGCCCGCCTGAGGCAGGGTTCAGGCCGGTGTTGTCCACCCGCTCCCCGATGAAGGAAAGGACCTCCCCGATGTTGCCGGGGCCTTCACCCGGCTCGAAACCCGCGTCGGCCGCCGACCGCTCGTAGCCCTCGGCCCTGAAGGCCTTGCGTTGGGGCAGCGCCCCGATGAACTCGCTGGCATAGCGGGTTACCGCCTCGAGCACTTCGGCGCGCTCCGCCGGCGCCATTTCGAGCTTATGCCCTTGGCATTCCGCTTCAGCCAGATGCTTGAGGGTGTTCCCCAGTTGATCGTCCGTGTCCGCCAAGGGCGTTGCTTGTTCCGGCATGCCGCAAAGATGCGTGCTCAGAACTGCACGTCGATCATGCTTTCACTGGCGCCCAGCTCCACCAAGGCGTTTTTCACGGCCTTCACGAAGCCTTCCGGCCCACAGGTGTAGAACGGCTGGTTGAAGTTGGTGATGTGCTTCTTCAGGAAATCCGCGCTGACGAGGCCGTTCAGATAGCCCGGCGCTTCTTCGTTGCTCAACACGGCATGGAAGTTCGTGCCCAGCAGCGCACCGAATTCGTCTTCCATGAAGGCATCGGCCTTGGTCTTGTTGAAGTGGAACAAAGAGTTGCCCGCCAAGGTGCCGTCCACTTTCTTTTGACGCAGGATGGCAATGAAGGGCGTAACGCCCGTGCCGCCGGCGATGAACACGCCCGGGCCTTTCAGCGCAACCGTATCGAACGGCTCGCTGATGATGATCTCATCGCCTTCCTTCAGCTTCGCCACCTGCTCGGTCATGCCGTGGTGCGAAGGGTAGCACTTGATCGTCAGTTGCAGGAAGGGGTCCGTGTTGAGCCCGGTGAACGTGAAGGCCGACACCTTGTCCTTTACCTCGGGGCGGTCCAGCTTGAAATCGATGGCCTGCCCGGCGCTGAAGAAGTAGTCCTTGGGACGTTCGAAGGTGAGCCGCACGACATCGTGGGTGAGCTGTTCCTTCTTCTGGATCTTGACGTGGAATTCCATGGTGGACGGTCTGTTATTATTCGGTTTTCAATGTTTACGGATGAACGCCCGACGGTCGCGGACGGTTCGATTCATCACTGGCGATTGGATGCGGCATGTTGCGATCGGTTACGATCCGTGTAACCTTTGTTCAGCCCCTGCATCCAATCGATGCCGGACGAAACCGGTAATGGGATCCAATTTCGATCAATACACATGGAGGCACTGAAGATCAACGAGTCACAGATTGTCAGCTTGTCTGACCTGGAAGTGGTGGAACGGGTCAGGAATGGGGAGAAGGCACTCTGCGAGATCCTGATGCGGCGCCACAACCAGACCCTGTACCGGGCCGTGCGCAGCTACCTGAAGGACGGCGACGATGTGCAGGATGCCATGCAGGAAGCCTATGTGAAGGCCTTCTCGAAACTGGACCAGTACAAGGGCGATGCGGCCTTTTCGACCTGGTTGGTGCGGATCGGCATCAACGAGGCTTTGCAGGCGCTGCGGAAACAACGGGCCCTGCATGTTTACGCCGATCCCGAAGTGCGTGCGGAGCGCTTGACACAACTGCCAGATACCGGACAAATGAACCCCGAACAACGAACCATCCGGGAGGAGCACAGGCGGCTCTTGGAGCAGGCCGTGGACCGGTTGCCCGAGGACTACCGCGCCGTGTACATGCTGCGTGAAGTGGAGGAAATGAGCGTGGGCGAGGTGTCGCAGTCCCTGGACATTTCGGAGGCCAACGTGAAGGTGCGCCTGCACCGGGCCAAGAACATGGTGAAGGATGCCCTGATGGGCGCCCAGGAACCGGCCAGCGCCTTCGGGTTCGGCAATGCCCACTGCGATGCCTTGGTGGCCGCGGTGATGGCCCGGATCTGAACCGCCCGGGCTCAGCCGGCGCCCTGCCAGATCCGCCAGGCCTCGTCCGCCTGGGCCTTCAGCATGCCCAGCCCGCCAACCGTGTGCGCGCCGTGCTCCTTGCCGTACTTGAGAAAGAGCGTTTCTTCCGGATTGTACACCAGGTCCACCAGCGTATGCTTGGCGGTCAGGGCGGGATAGGGCAGGGGGGGCGCCTCGTCCACGTTGGGGTACATGCCCAAGGGCGTGGTGTTGATCACCAGCCGGCATACACCCAGCACCGTTCCGTCGATCAGGTCCCAGGTGAGGTCGCCGCGCTCGCGGCTGCGGCTGACGATGCGGAAACGGATGCCCATGTCGCGTAGCACGTAGGCCACCGCCCGGCTGGCACCGCCGCTGCCCAGCACCAGCGCCCTTGGCTTGATGGCGCTGCCGGGATCGGCGAACGGACTACCGGCGCGCTCCAGCAGGGTGCGGAAGCCGGCCACATCCGTGTTGTACCCCTTGGTGCGCCCATGCTCCACCGTGATGGTGTTCACCGCGCCCACGGCCGCCGCCAGCGGGTCCAGCTCATCCAGGAAGGGGATCACCGACTCCTTGTACGGTACCGTCACGTTCAGGCCACGCAGGCCGGGCGTGTCGCGCAGCAGCGCCGGAAACTCCGCAATGTCCTCCAGCTCGAACAGGTCGTACCGGTGATCCTCCAATTTTTCCTTGCGGAACAGGTCCGTGAAATACTTCTTGCTGAAGCTGTGCCCCAGCTTGCGGCCGATCAGGCCATAGCGTTGCATGGGGGGAAGGTAAGGTGAGTGCCTTGAGAAGTGGGCAGTCCGCCTTCGCAGGGCTTCGGCGGGACGAAGTGGGCAGTCGCAGTAGGCAGTAGGCAGTGGGCAGTGGGCAGTGGGCAGTGGGCAGTGGGCAGTGGGCAGTGGGCAGTCCGCCTTCGCAAGGCTACGGCGGGACGAAGTAGGCAGTAGGCAGTAGGCAGCAAGGCAGCGTCCCGACAACCGACAACGAACAACTGCCAACTACTGACGGATCCTCACGCTTCGCCGTTCGCCTGCTTCGGCGCCAACTTGGCCCGCACCACTTCCACCACCATCGGCAGGATGGAGATGAACACGATGGCCAGGATGACCACCTCGTAGTTCTTCTGCACAAAGGGATGCTGCCCGAACAGGAAGCCGGCCATGGTGAGCAACGTGATCCACAGGATGCCCCCGGCAATGTCGAACGGCAGGAATTTCTTGCGATAGTCCATCTTGCCGACACCTGCCACGAATGGCGTGATGGTGCGTACGATGGGAACAAAGCGGGCGATGATGATGGTGCGCACACCGTACTTCGCGAAGTAGCCATTCGTCTTCTCCAGGTCCTTGTCACGCACCAGCCGTTTGCCGAAAAGGGTCCATTTGGTCACCCGCGTGCCGAAATAGCGACCCACCCAGTAGTTGATGTTGTCGCCGATGATGGCGGCCGGGATCAGCAAGGCCAGCAGGAGGCCCAGCTCCAAGGAGCCGATGGCGGCCAGCGACCCCGCCACGAAGAGCAACGAATCGCCGGGCAGGAAGGGCATTACCACCAGGCCCGTTTCCACGAAGATGATCATGAACAACAGCAGGTAGATCAGGTTGCCATGCTGTTCAATGAACAGCGGCAGTGTTTCATTCAGGTGCGTGATGAAATGCCAAAAGGAAAGAAGAAGATCCATGGAGGTTGGGGGATTTGCCAATTAAGCAAAGGGCCAATTAAGCAAGTTGCCCATTGGCCATGGGATTGTTTGATCGGTTGGTCATGGGGGCCGTGGGCCCGAAGGTGATCCGGTTTACTCGCAGCGCAGCTGCGGGTCTACCTCGGCCTGCCAAGCCGCAATGCCACCCTTTAGATTGATCAGGTTGGTATAACCGTATCGGCAGCACAAGCTGTCGATCACGGCGCTGCTGCGGTTGCCGCTGTTGCAGTGCACCACCACCGGGCGGTCACGGGGGATCTCCGGCAAACGGTCCAGCAACTGGCTCATCGGCAGGCAATGGCCCCCAATCCCGCAGTACTCGGTCTCGTAAGGCTCCCTGACATCCAGGATCATGATCTTTTCCCCGGCGGCCATGATTCGCCGGAGCTCCTGCGCCGTGATCTCCTTCATTTCGCCTTGGCTTTCACCTTCGCCGGGTCCTTGCCTGCGGCCGCAGGCTTGTCATGTTTGATCTGGCGCAATTGCTCCGCCACGTCCTTGGGCAGGTACTCGAAGAAGGTGTCGCCCCGCAGCCCCAGGCGCAAGGCTTCCAGCGCGATCACCTCGTCCGGTGCCACGTTGCCCAAGTTCACGTTGGCACCCACCTGTTTGATGAACCAGGTTTGCTGGCTCTTGATCGGCGCCTCCCAAATGATGTCTTTGCCAGGCACCTTGGCCATGATGCGGTTCACCAAGGTGGTATGGGCATGGCCGCTGGGCCGGTAGATGCCCACCGTACCGCTCTCGCGCGCTTCGGCGATCACCTTCCAGCTGCCCGCCTCCAGCTCGGCATTCATCAAGCGCACCCACTTTGCGGGGCTGATCAGGATGCCTGTTTCCTTGCTGCCCACCTCGCTCAGCACGGTGTGGTCCTTGGCCAGGGTGTGGATGAACTTCAGTTTCTCTTCGTGCTTCAGGTCGATGGAACCGTCCGAAACCTCCACGGCCTCCAACTTCAGGTCGTCGAGGAGCTGCCGGTAGCCGTCAAATTGGCCACGGGCGATGAAGGCCTCGAACAGCGTGCCGCCCAAGTACACCTTGATGCCCGCTCCCTTGTACAGCGCGATCTTGTCCTTAAGCCGGGGCGTGACGTAGCTGGTGCCGAAGCCCAGTTTCACCAAGTCCACCAAGTGGCCCGATCCGTCGATCAGGTCCTCGGCCTGACGGAGGCTCAGCCCTTTGTCCATCACCATGGTGAGGCCCTCCTCCCGGGGCTTGCTGCTGCGGGAGGGTATATGGTCCAGCCTGAATGTCATCGGCGGTAAAGTTCGATCAGGTGCATGACCTGCGGCATTTTGGCCACGTCGGGCCAGTAGTTCAATAGTTGCGTGTGCCCCGCATGGTCGGCGGCCAAGGCCTCCTCCAGCTCCAACAGCGCCTGTTGGTCGCGCCCCGTGCGCAGCAGATAACTCACCAGGCGGTACTTGTAATGCGGGTTCAATTTGTGCACCTGGCCCCCTTCCTGGAATTTCAGGAGGGCGGCCTCCGCGTCCTTCAACTGAAGCAACATGTCGGCATGGTCCATCCAGGCATCCAGGTTCTGCGGTTCCACCACATGCAACTTCTCAAAGAGGGCGAAAGCCTCTTCCGAACGGCCCGCACGCCCCAACGCCAGCGCGTAGTAGTACAAGGCGTCGGGATGGTCGGGGCTGAGCCGAAGCGCGTGCTGAAGGGCGTTCAAGGCTTCCGGCAGCCGATCCTGCATGTCCTTCACCACACCCCGCCCGATCCACGCATCCACCCATTCCGGGTCCAGCGCAATGGATTGGTCGTAGTTGATCAACGCCTGCTCGAAACGCTCCATCTTTTCGTAGCACTCGCCGATGAAACTGTAGGTGATCGCCTGGGGCCCGTCGAACACCAAGGTCTCTTCGTAACAGGCGATGGCCTCCTCGTATTTCCCCGCGATCAGCAGGTTGCGCGCCTTGCTGAACCAGGCCGAACTGAAGCGTTCGTCGATCACGATCGCCAGGTCCAGGGCCTCGTTGCTCTCCTCGTACCGCTCCAGCTTCGCCAGCACATTGCCCAGGTTGTACCACGCCACGCTGGAGTATGGGTCGTCGTTGGTGAAGTTCCGGAAGAAGGTGATGCTCGCCTCATCCGCACCCGCCAGGTCGTAGCAGTACGCCAGCTCATAAAGCACCACTTCGTTCTCGGGGTTCAGCTCCAAGGCCTGTTTCAGGCAATCGATGGCGGACTCGAAGTCCTCCAGGTTCTCGTATTCAAAGGCCAGGTCGAGGTAGATCTCATCCAAGCCGTCCTCTGCCAGCTCCAACGCCCGCTTGTAGTGTTCCACCGAGCGCCGGTGGTTGCGCTGCTGGCTGAAAATGCCCGCCTTGTGCAGCTGTACCTCCTCGTTCCATGGTTCCACCTTTTCCACCGCATCCAGCAGGTCCAAGGCCTTGCGCAAGCGCCCCAAGGCCATCATAACCACCGCTTCGGCGAAGGTGATGGCCAGCGAGGAAGGGTGCAGCTCCTTGGCGAATGACAGCACCTTCTCGGCCTTGCGGGGCTCACTCCGTTCAAGGTAGTGGTCCACGATCATCTCAATCTCCTCCACGTCGAAGAAGAGCCGGTCCTGGGCGGCCTCCATGGCCTCATAGCGCCGGACGCACCGCTCCTGATGCGCATTGCGGTCCGGCATGGGTCGGTTGGGTTCGCTCATAAGCGAAGGGTATAAGAAGATGCCCAAAGGTAGAAAAGTAGGGGCCGATGGGCGGTGACGCCTGTCACGTTGTGAACAAGGAGCGGTGCACCATTCGTCATGCAACTCCTTGGTACCCTTGGTACTTTTGGGGCCCCCTTTCCCGTGGAAAGAGATTATGAACATGTAAAGCAGAGCTCCTGAAATGACCCTGATACGCTCCATTTCCGGTATCCGAGGCACCGTCGGCGGCAAGCCGGGAGAAGGCCTTTCACCCCTTGATGTGGTCCGCTATACCGCCGCATTTGGGCAGATGATGAAAAAACTGTCCGGAAAAAGCCGCCCCAAGGTGGTGGTGGGCCGCGATGCCCGCCCCAGCGGGCCCATGGTGGCCGACCTGGTGCGGGGCACCTTGGTGGGGCTCGGCTATGAGGTGATCGACCTCGGGCTGGCCACCACGCCCACCACCGAAATGGCCGTGGCCGGCGAAAAGGCCGATGCCGGTATCATCCTCACGGCCAGCCACAATCCCAAGCAGTGGAACGCCCTGAAGCTCCTGAACGCCAAGGGCGAGTTCATCAGCGCCGAACAAGGGGCCGAGGTGCTCCGGCTGGCGGAAAGCGATGCCTTCGACTTCGCCGCCGTGGACGAGCTGGGCAGCGTGCGCCACGACAATACCTGGACCGACAAGCACATTCAGGCCATCCTGGCCTTGGACCTGATCGACGTGGCCGCCGTCCGCGCACGGAAGTTCAAGGTGGCCGTGGATGCCGTCAACTCGGTGGGCGGCCTGGCCGTGCCCAAGCTGCTGAAGGCGCTGGGCGTGGCCGAAGTGGTGGAGGTGAATTGCACGCCCGACGGCCAATTTGCGCACAATCCGGAGCCGCTGCCCGCCCACCTCACCGACCTCAGCGAGGCCGTGGCCAAGCACAAGGCCGACCTCGGCATTTCCGTGGACCCCGATGTGGACCGCTTGGCACTAGTGTGCGAGGACGGCTCCTTCTTCGGCGAGGAATACACCCTGGTGGCTTGCGCCGACCATGTGCTGGCCCATCGCCCCGGCGATACGGTGAGCAACCTCAGCAGCAGCCGCGCCTTGGACGATGTGGCCGAACGCCACGGCCGCCAGCGCCACGCCAGCGCTGTGGGAGAGGTGAACGTGGTGGAACTGATGCGCAAGGTCAACGCGCCCATCGGCGGCGAGGGCAACGGCGGCGTCATCCTCAGCGAGCTGCACTACGGTCGCGATGCGCTTGTGGGCATCGCGATCTTCCTGACCCTCCTTGCCAAGAGAGGTGTGAAGACCAGTGAACTGCGGAAGAGCTATCCCGACTATTTCATCAGCAAGAACAAGATCGAACTGGAACCCGGCATGGATGTACAAGGCCTCGTGGATGCCATGCAGCAGCGCCACAAAAAACAGCCCCACAGCACGGTGGACGGCCTGCGGATCGAGTTCGGCAAGGAGTGGGTACACCTGCGCAAGAGCAACACGGAGCCCATTATCCGCATCTACGCTGAAAGCGGTAGCATGGAAAGTGCCGATGCCTTGGCGGAGCGGATCATGGCGGAGATGAAGGAGCTGGTGGTGGCGTGAGTTCTTTTCCGGGCAAAACTGCTGTTGGCCCTATTCCAGGGCTTGGAATGGATCCTTGGGCCTTCAAGGCTCCAGCAGAATGAAGATGTCCGTCTCGTCCTCTTCACCGATGTTCTCGATACTCACCAGCCGGGCAATCCGTCCGGTGGCATTGAATTTCTTAAGTGCTTGCTGGGGGTATCGGAGCACTTGGATCGTGGAGCGCTCCGCCATGTAGATGGTCGGGGGATGGATCTTGAACAGCTCGTTGAGCTGCGCCTCCGTCACGAACAGGCCGATGTCCATGAGGAGTCCGCAATAGACCACCTCGCATTCCAGCAGGTGGAAAGTTCCTTCATACTCGTGCATGGCGGGGTACACCTCGGTATTGAAGTCCAGCTCAATGGAAAACAAGTTTAGTAGCCGGATGGGGCCCTCCCGCTTGAACTCCAGGTGGACGCCTTGGCTGATCAAGTATTCCTCCAATGTTCGCATGTTGAGCGTTGGTGTAGTGGTAGCACGTGGTTTTCGCTACCGGTTTGTCGGCCTTCAATTTACGAAAGAAACCGGCTGGTTTTCCGGCCTTTTCACGGAAAAGTCCGCCTTGGCCAGCACCTGGTCCGGGCAGGGAATTGAGCGGTGCGCCCTGCCTTTTCAGGGCCTCTCCGGAAACAGGGCAATGATCTGGGGGCGAGGGAGGGGGCATGTTCAAACTCCGCTTGGGGCGACGTGTGGTTATATTGGTTGGACCGCGTTTAGGGTCGATCGTGATTATACCGGACCTTAGCCCTTATGGAACTGAACATTCATCTTGTTCCAAAGGCCAAGGACATTGAGGCCATCTACTTCAAGGACGGAGCCTTCGATGTCTTTGAAAGTCAAGCCACCCGTCGGGTACGACGAGGCTTCCTGTGGGTTGTCCCGACCGCGCTCGTGCTCATCCTGCTCATGAAGGGCCGGCCGAATTCCGGGGCGTTCATCGGATTGGCGACCACGGCCGCGGTGGCCCAATGCCTGTTGCTGGCCCAGGCCTTCCATCGACTGTTGAAACAACGCAGGATGATCAGCGACTTTGCCCGGGACGCGGAACGCATGGGACCCGTGGAACTCCGCATGACCGATGGTGGTTTTTCGCTGCGCATGGACGGTCAGACGCACATGGAACGATGGCCATTCCTGCAAAAGGCCACCGTTGCGGATGATCATGTCGCTTTGCATGCGAGCGCCAGCTACGTCCTGCCGAAGGCAGGCATGGAGGAGAAGGAGTTCGAGGCATTGGTGAACGTGGTACGGAGCCATACGGTGCCCACGGAAGAGGATCGGAGGCAGATGCAGGCGGAAAAACGTCCGATCGGCTTCAAGGGAGGTTATGATGAGGGGACCCGGATAGCGACGGATCGCGGCCCGGAGAAGGGCACGGACCCCGATGCGCCGACCGACACCGGCCCAATCCTGTAATTTCGCCACCCATGGAACGCATCTATCTCGACAACGCCGCCACCACCCAACTGGACCCCGAGGTGTTCGAGGCCATGCTGCCCTATATGCGCGAGCATTACGGCAACCCCAGCTCCATCCACGCCTTTGGCCGCAAGGCCCGGGCCGGCATCGAACAGGCGCGCCGCAAGGTGGCCGCCCTGCTGAATTGCGCCCCCGGCGAGATCGTCTTCACCAGTTGCGGCACCGAGGCCGACAACATGGCCGTGTTCGGCAGTGTGCGCGATCTGGGCGTGAAGCACGTGATCACCTCGCCCATCGAGCACCACGCCGTGGAGCACGTGGCGCACGAACTGGAACGCACCAAGGAGGCCGAGGTACACTGGCTGCACCTGACACCCGAGGGCCGCGCCGACATGGGCCACCTGGAGGAGCTGCTGAAGACGCACAAGAACGTCCTGGTGTCCTTGATGCACGCCAACAACGAGGTGGGCACCCGCAACGACCTGATGGCCATCGGCAACCTGTGCCGCCAGTACGGTGCGCTCTTCCACTCGGATACGGTGCAGACCATGGGGCACTACCGCTTCGATCTGGAGCAGCTGCCCGTGGACTTCCTCACTTGCAGCGCCCACAAGTTCCATGGCCCCAAGGGCGTGGGCTTCCTCTTCATGCGCAGCAGCTCGGTGCTGAAGCCGCTGATCCTCGGCGGGGCCCAGGAGCGCAACATGCGCGCCGGTACCGAGAACATCATCGGCATCGTGGCGCTGGCCAAGGCGCTGGAGATCGCCAACCGCGACCTGGAAAAGCACCAGGAACAGATCCAGTCGCTGAAGGACCGCATGCGTGAGCGCATCCTCAAGAACATCCCGGGCGCCAGCGTCAACGGTGACCCCGGACCCGACAGTCTCTACACCGTGCTCAACTTCCATCTGCCCGACGACGGCAAGGCCGAGATGCTCATCTACAACATGGACATCGAGGGCATTGCGTGCAGCGGCGGCAGCGCCTGCAGCAGCGGCAGCAACAAGGGCAGCCACGTCATCGATGCGCTCTACCCCGGACGCACCGGCGCCAACATCCGCTTCTCCTTCAGCCGCTTCAACACCGTGGCCGACGTGGATCACGCCGCCGAGGTGCTGGAGAAGGTGATGTTGCCCAGCATGGTGGGAGCATAGGGGCGTTGTCAGTTGCTGGTTGTCGGTAGTTCCGGACAACCAACAACGAACAACCACGGCCCACCGCTCCCTTTGCCCATTATCCGCAAGGCAAGAAGTATCGCCATTCGGCGTTCCATGCACATGTGGAAGCCCGTTGGCCTTGTCATCCCGCCGCTGCTGGCCATGCTGGTCGCCGTGCCTGCATGGGGACAGGCCGGCTTCCAGGACCGCTTGGCTGATTCCGCCTTGGTGCTCACCAGGCAAAAGGTGCAGTACGATGCATCCTATTTCCGCATCGCCTATCCCAACGGTGACGTGCCGGCCGACCGGGGCGTATGCACCGACGTGGTCATCCGGGCCTATCGCAAACTGGGCATCGATCTTCAGAAAGCGGTCCATGAGGATATGAAGACTGCCTTTGCCCAATACCCCGCCGATTGGGGCCTGACGAAACCTGGTCCCAACATCGACCATCGGCGTGTGCCCAACCTGATGACCTTCTTCAAACGCCACGGGAGCGTTGTGCCGGTGTCTGCGGATGCCGACGACTACAGGCCGGGCGACGTGGTGTGCTGGAACCTGGGCGGAGGCATCAACCACATCGGCATCGTGTCCAAGAAACGGTCTTCGGATGGCCAGCGGCCCATGATCGTACACAACATCGGGGGTGGGCAGGTGCTGGAGGACTGCTTGTTCGAGTTCAAGGTGATCGGGCACTACCGGTACGGAAAGGAGTAGGGCGGGCCGATCCACGGTCTGACGCCCCCTCAGGGTCACCGTCTCGGGACCCGAGGAAATAGGGTGACGGACCTGTGATCGGCAACTACCCGCCGATCTCCAGCCCGTACTTCCCCAGCAGGGCCAACGCGCCTTCCATGGAGAATCCGAAGTCCGCGCAGGGTCACCGTCTTGAGTCTGCACAGGGTCACCGTCTTCGGGACCCTGGGCGGTTAGTGAACCCTGCGCAGACTTCCCCCATCACAACAACTCCCCCAAATGCAATAGCGGCACCGTTGGTTCCGCCCCCAGGATGTAAAATCCTGCGCTGGAATACCGGTAAAAGGCGGGGTCGTCCACAAGGGACCATTTCCCGCTTACGGGGTTGTTGTGCATGTAGTCCAGCTTCTGACGAAGGAACTTTTCACTCCAGCAATTTTTGATGTCCGAAGAAGATTCGAAGACGCGGTAACGCTGTCCGCGCCTAGCATCGCCCGGTCGCACGCCCGTGGCCATGATGGCCAGCATATCCTCGCGGCCGGTCTCTTGGAGCCGCTTCCGGATCTCATAGGCCATGAACCTCTTTCCTTCCGCCAGAAGCTTGTTGATCGCGCCGCCATCGGGCACCTGCAGCAGGATGTGGAGGTGGTTCGGCATGATCACATAGCCAACAAGCCGGTTGTCCTCCTTGTGCAAGCGACGGAACCCGAACAGCCGCTCGGGTATTTCCCGAGTGGCAGGTCTTGTTGGGCCTCCGGCCGGTCTTCTTCTCCCGCTTACGTCAAACCTCCCGGCTGCAGGAGGATTACGGTTTGCATGGTTTTGCGCGAATAGGAGGAGCTTTATTCACGAGCAACCTCATTCCCGATTGCCTCGTACTCATGAATGCCCCAAGCGGCCTTAGCTTCGCGCGCTCCATGCCATTGCTGCTCCTGATCCTGTTCAACTGGTTTGGCCTTTGGGCCGTGCCTGTGGGCGGCGCTGGGACAATCGTGGAGGCGAAAGTTGAGCATGTCGGGATGGACGAGCGGGCCCATGTGCTCTTCGATGGGTGTGGGCTCAATGGCGTGATGGACGAGGAGGCCTTCCGGGCCGCGTTCAACCGTTGTGACCAAGCCGGTACGGCCAATTCCATCCTGGCCATTGCGGATATGACGCGGCCGTCCACGGAGAAGCGGCTGTTCATCATCGACCTGAAGGAGCGGAAGCTGCTTTTGCAGACCTGGGTGGCGCACGGCAAGAACTCCGGGGAACTGTACTGCGAGCACGTGAGCAACCGCAGCGGTTCCCTGCAAACGAGCAAGGGGCTGTACCGCGTGGGGGAGAAGATCATCAGCCCCAAGCACGGCGAGGCCTTGCTGCTCCACGGCCTGGACCCCGGCGTGAACTCGGCCGCGCTGCAACGCGAGATCATCATCCACGGCGCGGATTACGTCAGCGCGGACTTCATCGCCCAGCACGGCCGCCTGGGCCGCAGTTTCGGATGCCCCGCCGTTCCGCGCGAGGTGATGCCGAAGGTGGCGGAGCTGCTGGAGGGAAAGATGCTTTACGTGTTCGTAAAGTGATATTCGGGTCTAAACAGGAAAGTTGAAGGCTGAAGGCTGAAACCGCTTGGTGCTACGGCGTGTGGCATTTTGGGTGGTTGTCTGATGTCTTATGCCCGCTGCCCGCTGCTCACGGCTCGTGGCTCATAGCTCGCGGCTCGTAGCTCGCAGCTCGTGGTGATTAACCCCAAAACCATCGACCTTCGCGCCGCCGACCATGAGACCCCACTTTGCGCTGATCCCCATCCTGGCCCTGGCCCTGCTGGCTTCCTGCGGGAAGAAGAGGGAGACCCAGCGACCCACCATCGCCGAAGAGGCCGAGCGCGTCACCGCCTTCTTCGAGACGCCGGAGCCCTACACCTCGCGCACGCTCGACTCCACCGAGGTGTTCCAGTTCCTGGGGGATCACCCGCAGTATGCCGCCGACTCCGCGGAGATCTGCCGCTTCTATGCCTCACGCGGCTTTCAGTACGCCTGGTTCCTGCACGATACGCTGGCCGGCACCGCCGATGTGATGCTGAACTTGCTGGATCCCGTGGGCACCGACCGCAAGGCCGACCACTGGCGCGATCTGCTGGACCAGGTGCGGGAAGGATCGGAGCTTTCCGACAGCCTGCGCACGGCCGTGGAGCTGGGCCTCACCGCCGAGTTTTTCCGGCTGGCGGCGAAGGAGTACGGCGGCTATGTGCAGGGCGACCTGCGGGAGTTGCAGTGGTATATCCCGCGTTTCAAGAAGGACTATTCCATGCTGTTGGACTCACTGGTGGCCGGCCGCACCGACCTCTCGCCCATGGAACCGGTGCATCCGCAGTACGCCACACTCAAGTTCTGGCTGCAGCGCTACATGTACGCGGATACCATCGAGCCGTTCTTTCCCTTCACCTTCAAGGATCAGAACGTTGCCGTGGGCGACTCGCTGCCCCTGCTCTGTGATGTGCGCCACCGCCTCTTCCAGCTCGGCGACCTGTGGACGGACAGCATCACCGATGTGATGGACAGCACGCTGTTCAAGGCCATCGTCAATTTCCAGGAACGACATGGGCTGAAGGGCACCGGCACCTTGGACGCGGCCACGGCCGACGCATTCAATGTGCCGCTGCGCGAACGGATGCGCACCCTGCTGCTGAACATGGAGCGCCTGCGCTGGGTGAACCCGATGCCGCCCAAGGACATGCTGATGGTGAACATTCCTGAGTACCGGCTGCACGTGTTTGAGGAAGGTGAGGAGACATGGAGCATGAAGGTGGTGGTGGGCGCCGTGGCCACGCACACGGTGATCTTCAACGGCGATGTGTCGCTGATCGCCTTCGCACCGTACTGGAACGTGCCCACGAGCATCGTCCGCAATGAGATCGTGCCCGCCATGCGCCGCAACCCCGGCTACCTGGCCGCGCAGAACATGGAAGTGCTGAAGGGAGGTGCGGTGGTGCCCGCCAGTAGCATCGATTGGTCCACCTACACGGGGGGCGGGGGCTACAGCATCCGCCAGAAGCCGGGCCCGAAGAATTCGTTGGGGCTGGTGAAGTTCCTGTTCCCGAACGAGTACAATATCTACCTGCATGATACTCCGGCCCGCAGCCGATTCGAGCCGGAGAAGCGCGCCTTCAGCCACGGCTGCATCCGCCTGAGCGAGCCCGCCAAGCTGGCCGAATACCTGCTGCGCAACGACAGCACCTGGACCCCGAAGGCCATCGACAAGGCCATGAAGGCGGGCAAGGAACAGATGGTGAAGCTGCAGCCCACCATGCCGGTGACCATCGGCTATTTCACCGCGTGGACGGACAGCCGGGGCCGTCTCAATTTCCGGGATGATGTCTACGGCCACGATGCCCGGCTGGCGCTGGAGCTGTTCGCGCCGGAAACGATGCCGGCGGGGAAGGATGAAGTAGCCGCAAGAAAGCCTTGAAACGTCTCAATCCACCACCGGCTGTTGGTCCCGGCCCTTGAGCAGCTTGCACTTGCCGCCGAAGGCGAGGCCTTGGGTCATGCTCTTTCGGCCGTGGCCGAACCACACCAGTGTATCTGACTGGGCCTGGGAGAGGTTGAGCAACATGGTGTTCTCCTTCCAATGGCCGTCCGGCATCAGGGAGCGATCGTACCAGATGACGCCCACGGTATCCTGCAGCACTTCGCCCACGAATACCTCGGCCTCGTAGTAGCTCTCGCCGCTGTGCGCGTCCAGCAGGCGGCCGGGCATGTGCCAAGGGCGCAGTTCGGACATGGTTGCCATGCTATCCGCCAAAGGCCGGATGTAAAGCGCCAGGCCGGGCAGTTCCCCACCAAGCCCAGGGCCTTCAAGCAGCTGCCATGCGGCACCCTCGGGGGTGATAAAGCGGTGCATTTCCCTTTGGTCCATAGGGTTGGACGCTACGGACCGGGGGCCTTGGTCCGGCCTCGGTTGCCCCTCTCCATGACCGGAAGGAACGGATGCATCCGGGCCCGACACTGGACGGCCCAACAGGGCAAAGCTGCCAGCAAGGGCGATCACGGTGATGGTATGCAGGCGATGCGTCATCAGGGCTACACGAAGCTACGGTGAATGACCCTCAGGAAGGTGTTACAAAAGATGAAAGGGGGAAGCGGGAGGATGAAGGCGGGAAGGGGGCGGTCAAAAACTTGAAACTAGAAACTAGAAACTAGAAACTTGAAAACCGCTTACCACAGGTAACGGCGTTGATGACTGCGGACCGTAGGCTCAAAAACGTGTAGCTCGAAGCCCATTTCCCATTTCCCGTTTCAGGCTTCAAGTTTTCCCTTCGGCTCAATCCAAGATCGTTCCCGCCAGCAACCGCAATTGCAGTTCCGCGCTCTTGGCCTCATACTGGGCCAGCAACAAGCGGTTCTCCGCATCCAGCATGCTCTGTTGCACATCGCGCAGCTCCACGGCGGTGATCATGCCGATACGATAACTCTCCAGCGCCACGTCCACCTGCTTCCTGATCCCTTCCAGGTCCCTTTGGCCCAAGGCTACCCGTTGATTGGCAAGGGTGTAGCCCGTCCATGCGTCCTGCACCTGCCGGTCCAGCTGGAGTTGCATCTCATCCGTGCCGATGCGGGCCTGTTCGCTTTGCAGCTTGGCCACTTTCAGCGCCTTGCTGGAGCGTTGCCCATGGAAAAGGGGCACGCTGGCACGCAGGCCGTAATCGGGGCCGAAGGCCGTGTTTTCCGTCAGGAAGCCCACTGAGCTGGTGCTGCGGTTGTAGCCATAGTTGCCGTACACGTCCAGCCGGGGGAAGAGCGCTCCGCGCAGCTCCTTCACCTGGATGTCGCTGAGCAGTTGGGCCTGCCGCGCCTGCTGCAGGCTGGCGTTGCCCGCACGGGCTTGTTGCTCTATTGTGGCCAGGTCCAGCGGCAAGGCAGAGGGGATCTCGCGCGTCACCTCGATGGGGGCATTGGGCGCCTGTCCCATCAGCGTGTTCAGCCGGGTGTAGGCCGTGGCCAGCTGCTGCTCCAGGTTCAGGATGGCCATGCTGTCCGCGCTCAGGTCCAAGCGGGCCTGTACCTCGGCCAGGCCGCTGGCGGAGCCTACCCGTAGGCCGGTCTGCACGATCTGGAGCCGCTCGTCGCTGATCTGGATGGCATCGCGCTGGGCCGTCAGGGCGTTCTTCACCTGCACGGAGAGGTAATAGGCCGTGAGCACCTCGTACACGGTGGCCTCCACTTCCTGCCGCAGCTGGATCTTGCCCATGCCTTCCAAGGCATCCAGGCGGTCTTTGGCGGCGAACATGGCCATGCCGTCGAAGATGGTCCAATTGAGGGATACCGCGCCGCTGAGGGCCCGGCTGTCGGCATTGTCAGCTTCGCGCACCTCGCCGCTGAAGAAGGTCTGCTTGGTGGCGGCGTTGTTGATGCTGTACGCGCCATTGGCATCCAGCGTGGGCAGCATGCCTGCGTTGCCCGCCGTGTTCAGCTCGGCGGAGGCCTGTGCCTCCAACTTGGCCATCCTTATGCCGTGGTTCTTCTCCAAGGCTGTGGCCACGGCCCGCTCGGGGGTGAGGGTCTGGGCAGTGGCGGGGAGGGCGAAGAGGGAGAGGAAGGAGAAGAGGGTAAGGTTGGTAAGGCGGGTAAAGCAGGTAAGGGCGCGGGAACGTCCGTTGAAGCGTTCTTGCGGCCGGTGGATGCATGCCGTGTTCATCATTGGATGTCCTCGTTTTCACCGGTTTGGCCGGCATGGGCCTTCAGGTATTCCTTGCTTTCACCGCTCATGTAGCTGTAGAGCCCCGGCACCACGTACAGCGTCAGCACCAGCGAGAACAGCAGGCCGCCGATGATGACGATGCCCATGGGGATCCGGCTCTTGGCCGCCGCGCCCAGACCCAGCGCGATGGGCAGCACGCCCAAGGCCATGGCCAAGGTGGTCATCAGGATGGGCCGCAGGCGCTGGGTGGCCGCGTCGATCACGGCATCGTACTTCTTCAGGCCGTGTTCTTTGCGCTGGTTGGCGAACTCCACGATGAGGATGCCGTTCTTGGTGACCAGGCCGATGAGCACGATGATGCCGATGTTGCTGAAGATGTTGAGCGTGTGGTTGCCCAGCCACAGCGAGATCACGGCGCCGGTCATGGCCAACGGTACGGTGAACATGATCACCATGGGATCCACCCAGCTTTCGAACTGGGCGGCCAGGATCAGGAACACCAGCACCAGCGCCAGGGCGAAGGCGAACATCAGGCTGCTGCCGCTCTCGGCGAACTCCTTGCTTTCCCCGGCCAGCGCGGTGCTGAAGCTGTCGTCCAGCACATCTTTGGCAATGCGGTCCATGGCGGCGATGCCGTCGCCGATGGTGTAGCCCTCGGCGGGGGCCGCGCTCACGGTGGCGCTTACATAACGGTTGTAGCGGAATAGCTGCGGTGGTGTGCTTTCATCGCTTAGGCGCACCAGGTTGTCCAGTTGGATGAGGTCGCCCTTGGCGTTGCGCACGTAGGCGTTGCTCAGGTCCACCGGTGCGCTTCGGTTTTGGCGCATGGCCTGGCCGATCACCTGGTATTGCTTGCCCTTGAAGATGAAGTAGCCGTAGCGCTGGCCACTGAAGTAGAGCTGGAGCGTCTCGGCCAGGTCCTGCATGGTGACGCCCAGGGCGCGGGCCCGGTCGCGGTCGATCTCCACGCGCATTTCGGGCTTGTTGAATTTCAGGTTGAGGTCGCTGATGCGGAAGGTCTTGTCCTGGTTCACCCGGTCCATGAATTCGGGGATCACGTCGCGGAGCCGCTCGAAATCGGGGGCCTGCAGCACGTATTGCACGGGCAGTGCCGCCCCGCGGCCACCGCCGATGGTGGCTTCCTGGATGACGAAGCTGCGGGCGAAGTTGTGCTGTTGCACCTGCGCCATCACCTGTTTGGCCAGCTGGTCCTGGGTGCGGGTCCGCTCGTCGGGGCCTACCAACGTAACCCGCACGAAGCCGGTGTTGGTGCTGAGCGAGGCGCCGAAACTGGGGGCGGTCACGCTGATCAAGGCCTGGCGCTCCGGCAAGGTATCCACCGTCTCGATGATGTTGGTCAGGTAGTCGTTCATCATCTCGAAGCTGGTGCCTTCGGGAGCGGTGCTCATGACCATGAAGCGGCCCTTGTCCTCCAGCGGGGCCAGTTCGCTGCGCAGCTGGCTGCCCACCAGGAAGATCAGGCCCACGCTCACGACCATGATCACCCAGGCCAGCCACCGCACGGTCATGAACCGCTTCAGTGAACGGTTGTAGCCTTCGGTCATGCGGTGGAAGAAGCGCTCGGTGGCCTCGAAGAAGCGGCTTTGCTTGTGCTTGGCCTTCAGGAAGTGGGCGCTCATCATGGGGGTGAGCGTGAGGCTCACGATCGCGCTGATGATGACGGCCCCGGCCACGGTAACGCCGAACTCGCGGAACAGCCGTCCGGTGAGGCCGCTGAGGAAGATCACCGGCAGGAACACCGCAGCCAGCGTGATGGTGATGCTGATGATGGCCATCGTGATCTCCTTGCTGCCCTCATGCCCCGCCTGGATGGGGTCCATGCCTTTCTCGATCTTGCTGTAGATGTTCTCCAGCACCACGATGGCATCATCCACCACGATGCCCGTGGCCAGCAGCACGGCCAGCAGCGTGAGGATGTTGATGCTGAACCCGGCGATGTACATGATGAAGAACGCGCCGATCAACGAAATGGGGATGGCGATCACGGGGATGAGCGTGGTGCGCCAGTTGCGCAGGAACAGGAAGATGATGAGCACCACCAGGCCGAAGGCGATGAAGATGGTCTCCTCCACCTCGCTGATGGCCCTGCGGATGCCGATGGTGGTGTCCATGGCCACGGTGTAGCGCAGGTCGTCCGGCAGGTCTTTCTTGATCTGCTCCACGCGCTCGTAGAAGGCATCGGCAATGGCGATGTAGTTGCTGCCCGGTTGGGGGGTGATGGCCACCGCCACCTGCGGAACGGCACCGTTGCCGCGCAGCAGGCTGCGCTCATTCTCGGGCAGCAGCTCGGCGCGGCCCACGTCGCGCAGGCGCACCACCGTGCCGCCGTTGTCGCGCAGGATCAGGTCGTTGAACTGCTCGGGCGTCACCAGCCGGCCCATGGTGCGGATGGTGAGCTCGGTGCGGTAGCCTTCGATCCGGCCGCTGGGCAGCTCCACGTTCTCGCGCAGTAGGGCGGCGCGCACATCGCTCGGCGTAACGTCGTAGCCGGCCATCTTCAGCGGGTCCAGCAGCAGCTTCATGCTGTACTTCTTCTCGCCCCAGATGTTGATCTCGCTCACCCCGGCAATGGTCTGCAGGCGCTCCTTGAAGTCGTTGTTGGCGATCTCGCTCAGCTCCAGCAGGTCGCGCTGGTCGCTCTGGATCGTCATGGAGATGATGGGACTGCTGTCGGCGTCGCTCTTCACCACAATGGGCGGGTCGGCATCCTGCGGCAGGTTCCGCACCGCCCGGCTCACCCGGTCGCGCACGTCGTTGGCGGCGCTCTCCAGGTCTTGGTCCAGCTCAAACTCAACCGTGATGGTGCTGCGCCCATCGGTGCTGATGCTGCTGAGCGTGCGGATGCCCGCGATGCCGTTGATGCTTTCCTCCAGGATCTCGGTGATCTGGCTTTCGATGATGTCCGCGTTGGCGCCGGGGTAGTTGGTGGTGACGGTGATCACGGGCGGGTCCACGCTCGGGTATTCGCGCACGCCCAGGTAGGTGAAGCCGATGACCCCGAAGAGCACCAGCAGGATGGAGATCACCGTGGCCAGCACCGGCCGGTTGATGGAGAGGGAACTGATGTTCATGGCTTAGTTCTCCTCGTCTGAGGCCATGGTGTTGCCCTGTTCCGTGCCGTTGGTGCCTTTCTTGGCCATGGCCGGCCGCACCGGCATGCCGTCCCGCACGGCCAGCAGGGCGCTGGTGATCACGGTATCCCCGGGCTGTACGTTGCTGATGAGCTGCACGGTGGTCTCCGTGCGGATGCCCGTGTGGACGCGCACGCTCTGGGCCTTTCCGCCCTTCATCACCATCACCTTTTCCCCTTGGATGTCGGGCACCAAGGCTTCAGCCGGTATGGTGAGCGCATCGGTGATGGTCTCCAGCAATACGTTCACTTTGGCGAAGCTGCCCGGCACCAGCCGCCCGGCCGGATTGGCGCAGCGTGCCCGCACCTTGATGCTGCGCGTGGCCAGGTCCACGCTGGCCTCTTCGGCGTATACCTCGGCCACGTGTTGGGTGGTGTCGCCCTCCAGTGTGAAGCTCACCTTGGATCCCGGGCGCAGCTGGCGCGCAAAGCGCTCGGGCATCGAGAAGTCCAGCTTGATGGGGTCGGACTGGGTGAGGGTGGCAATGGGCGTGTTGGGGCTCACGAAGCCGCCGGCGCTCATGTTGCGAAGCCCGATGGTGCCGCTGAACGGTGCGCGGATGGTGTACTTGGCGATCAGCGCCCGCAGGTTGTCCACTTCGGCCTGCTTGCCGATCCGCTGGGCCTGCGTGGCGTCAAAGGCTTCCTGGCTGATGCCCTTGGCCTGCAGCAGCTGGGCCTGCCGCTCTTCGGTCACCTGCGCCAATTGCAGGTCGGCCTGCGCTTTGCGCAGTTGGGCCTGCAGGTCGTCATCGTTGATGCGCACCAGCACTTGGCCTGCGGCCACGCGCTCGCCCTCGTTGAAGCCGATGGCCGTCACGCGCCCGTTCACCTCGCTCTGGATCTCCACGGATTCATTGGCCAGCAGGGTGCCGCTGGCGGTGAAGCTGTTGCTCAGCGGGGCGGGGGAGAGTACGTGTATCTGCACCGCCATCGGGCCTGCGGGACCCATGCCGCCCTGCGGGCCGCCCTTGTCCTTGCCGCCGCAACCGGCCGCCACCAGCAACAGGGCCACGGCACCCGCCGCCCACGGCGCGCGGGCCAGGCCTTCGCGTTTCCACTCCACGCCAGTCCCGGCTGGTCTGTCCTTCTTCGTCATTTGTGCGTTTTGCTTGTGGGGGCCTTGGCGGCCAGGTCCGCTTGTTTCAATCGGTCCAGCATCAGGGGCAGCTGGTCCATGATCAGTTTTCGGTCCGATGCCTTGATGTTCGCAAAGGCCAGGTCGTTCATCTTGCGGAAGGCTTCCTTGATCTCCTTTAGCGCAGGCAGGGCCTTGGGCAACAGGGCCAAGTGGTGCTTACGGCGGTCGTTGGGGCACTGCAGGCGCTGCACATAGCCTTTGGCGCTCAGGTGGTCGATGGCCCGCACCATGCTGGCCTTGTCCAAGTGGAGCTCGTCCGCCAATTGTTGCTGTGTGGTCGGTCCCTTGGCCTCGGCCAGGTACACCAGGGTGAAGTACCAGCGGTCCAGTTCCAAATGCGCCAACTCCCTGCGCAAAAGCTGCAGGTATTGCTGGCTGATCAGGGCGTGCCAGTAACCGAGTGGACCTTCGTTCGGGGCCTTCATCTGCGAAAGGGGCGGCAAAAGTAGATGTTGAAATAGTTTCAAGTGAAACGAATTTGGTAAAAAGTCGAAAGGAAGGCTCGTGGCGCGAAGCCCACAGCTCGCGCACCGATCAGGATTCCGCGGTCCCCAGTACATTGCCGCTCCATATTTTCAGCCACTTCTCCGCCTAAACCAGATTTCAGCATGCACGTTCGTTCCCTTGCCCTTGCGGCCTGTTTCTTCTTCGTCGGGGCCCTTCAGGCCCAGGATGATCTGGTGCGCAAGACCAGCGCCACGGCCACCGATAGCACCGGTTACCACTTCACCACCATGGTGAACGCCGATGTGACCGCCGTGCAGAACCAAGCCTCGTCCGGCACGTGCTGGAGCTATGCGGCCAACAGCTTCATCGAATCCGAGATGCTGAAGAACGGCGGGCCGGAGATCCATCTGTCGAAGATCTACACCGCGCGCAAGAGCTACGAGGAGAAGGCCGAGACCTATGTGCGCATGCATGGCAGCATCGGCTACGGCGACGGCGGCGAGCCGCACGACGTGATCAACATGTACCGGAAGTACGGGGCTATCCCCGAGGAGCTGTACACCGGCCTGAACTACGGTACCTCCAAGAACCAGTTCGGCGAGATGCAGGCCGTGCTGAAGGGCATGCTGGAAGCCATCGTGAAGGCGCCCAACCGCGGCAAGCTCACGCCCGTGTGGAAGAAGGCCTTCAGCAACGTGCTGGATGCCTACCTCGGCCCGGTGCCCGAGACCTTTACCTACCAAGGCAAGAGCTACACGCCGATGAGCTTCGCGAAGGACGTGGTGAAGATCAACCCCGACGACTACTACGAGTTCGTGTCGGTGACGGACAAGCCCTACTGGGAGAAGACGATGATGATGGTGCCCGACAACTGGGCGCTGGAACTGGCCTGGAACATCCCCATGGAAGACATGATCCGCGTGATCGACAACGCGCTGCACAACGGCTACACCGTGGCCTGGGGTGGCGATGTGAGCGAGCCTTCCTTCAGCTGGAAGAACGGCATCGCCTGGATCCCGGAAACCCCGGCCGAGGACCTGACGCGCGAACAAAAGGCCGACCTCTTCAGCGGCCCGAAGCCGGAGATGAAGATCACCCCGGAGATGCGCCAAGAAGCCTTTGACAACTACACCACGCAGGACGACCACGGCATGCAGATCACCGGCATCGCCAAGGACCAGGCCGGCAACGAGTGGTATATCGTGAAGAACTCCTGGGGCACGGACAACGACCACGACGGCTATATCTACATGACCAAGAACTACGTGCGCTACAAGACCACGAGCTTTATGGTGAACAAGAAGGGATTGCCGGGGGATGTGGGGAAGAAGCTGAAGTAGGCGCTAACCGCAGAGACGCGGAGACCGCGGAGAAGCGAAATCGTTGTCTGGGCCTTATTATCCACGGTGTTAGGCTTATAGCTGACGGCCGAGACCAAATTGAACCTTGTGTTCGTCCCACGCCAGGATATGGGCCGGGGCGGAATGTCTGTTGCGAGGGCCTTGGCCCGCCTCCATCTGTGACCTTTCTTGTGCCGGAGCAACCACGATTGATGAGCCAATGACCTAAGTGCGTGCCTGTGCTCCGAGATCCTTATCGCTGTCCGACAAACTTTGGTTTAGTCTCCGCGCCTCCGCGCTCTCCGCGGTTACCTGATCACACGGTCAACTCCCCGTACAACTCGATCGCCTTCGGGAAAAGGATGTTGTTCTCCGAATGGATGTGCAGGTGCAGCTCCACCTCGAAGGCCCTCAGCAGGTCCAGGCAGGCGCGGTAGATGTGGCCGGCCTCGGCCGGGGCGGTGAATTCGTTGGTCATCGAGGCGATCTTCCGCAGCGCGCCGTCCTGCATGTCGTGCTCGTGCAGCAGCATCTTCAGCGGCGGATCGCCCATGGGATTGGTGTCCGCCTTCAGCATCTCGTTGTCGCGATGCGCCTCGATCATGCGCTTCACAAAGGGGAAGAGCGTCACCTCCTCCTTGGTCTGGTGGAAGCCCATGCCTGCCACGGACAGCGCGAACAGGTCGCGGATGCCCTTGATCTCCGGCAGGATGTCCCCTTGCAGTTCGAGGGCACGATCAAGCAGCAGGCCGATCAGGTGCATGTCTGCGTTGGCCTTCACGTGGAAGCGCTCCACGATGTAGTCGCACAGCTCATCCAGCGGCATGGTGTCCATTACGGCATCGCGGTAGGGGCCGCCGCCTTTGGCTTCCTCCAGCGCACCGGCCAGCAGGTTGGGATCAATGCCCATTTCCATGGCGGCATCCATTAGGCTTCGGCCACCCTTGCAGTAGTAGTCGATCTGGTGGTGCTCCATTACGCGGCACGTCGCGATGTTATCCGCCACGATCTTCCCTAAAGGCTGTTCCAACAATTCACTCATCTTCTCCTTATCTGATCAATTGAGCTCTGCGTTGCGCTCGATTTCTTTGCGCCCTTTGCGGCCTCCGCGGTTAAAAAATCACCCCACCAAGTACGCCAGCCCGCTATTCACGTCCTCGTACAGATCCTGCACGCGCCGGCCTTCGCACAGCTGCCGGAACTGTTCCCGGATCGGCTTGTAGTCCTCGTGGAAAGGGCAGGGGCGCGTATCGCTGCAGGTGCTCAAGCCCAGGCCGCATTGCTTGAAGACCTCCGGCCCGTCAATGGCCTCCACGATGCGGATCACCGGCAGGGCCGCCTGTTCGGGCGTGAGGAAGAAGCCGCCCGTGGGCCCCTTGGCGCTGCACGCCAGCCCTTCCTTCACCAGCCGCTGCAGCAGCTTGCCCACCGTATGCTCATTCTCACCGATGAATGCGGCCACCTCCTTCACGCTGGCGCGCTGGCCCGTGCGCAGGCGCGAGCCCAGGAAGACCAGCGCCTTGATGGCGGCCTTGCAGGAAAGACTGAGCATGGTGAGGTGGTTAGCCGCCGAGGAATTCCCGACCGGCCTCGCTGATCATGTCCCAGCTCCACGGTGGATCGAAGGTGATGTTCACCACGATCTCCTCGCCGGGGAACGACATTTTCAGGGATTCGGTCACGTTGGCCTGAATGGACTCGCCCATGGGGCAGAACTCCGTGGTGAAGGTGAGCATGCACGTCACCCGCTTGGGCTCATCCTCGAACTCGAGGCCGTAGATCAAGCCCAGGTCCACCACGTTGAGGCCCACCTCGGGGTCATCCACGAAGCGCAGGCCCTCGAAGGCCTTTTCCGTCTTTTCCTCGTTGTTGGTCCGGAAGTTCATGTGTTGAATTTCTTTTGGGTCACCATTTTAGCAATGCTCCAGTTGTACAGAACGGCCGCCACCAGCAACAGGGCCGAGCCCAGCTGGAGCAGCCATGAAGAGACGGCCAGGATGCCGGCCGCGAAGCCGATGAAACCGGCCAGGTAGGCGAAGGCCATCGTCACGAAGACCTTGTCGCTGTACAGGTCCTTTGGGCTGGGCATCTTGCCGATGTAGGCGCGCGGGCGGTACACCTTGTTCCACACGATGAAAGGCAGCGTTTTGAAGGTCATGCCCAGGATGATCGCCGTGATCCAGCCGAAGAAGATGGTGAAGCCGTAGAGCAGCGTCACCTCCGTTCGTTCCTGGCCGGTGGCCGTCAGGATGCCGATCAGCGCCAGCAGCACCAGCGTGGGCAGCACCAGCAGGCCCACCGAAACCAGCGAGACCTTCATCTGGTGGTCCACCTTCTTGCGGATCCGCGCCTGGTAGGCCTTGCGGCAGAACCACGCGAAGAGCAGCAGTGCCACCAACACCAGCACCACGGGGATGAAGTTCAGCCCCGCCTTCGGCAGGTAGAGGAAGAGCAGTGCGTAACCGAGCAGCGCGGCATTCACCAGGTAGTAGATGATCCACAGCACGCGCGGGTTGGTGTACTTGCTGATCAGGAACATGGGGATCAGCCGGGAGCCCACGCCCAGCACCAGCAGCAGGAACCAGCCCACGATGCCCAGGTGCGCGTGCAGGGTGAGGTAGTGCAGCGAATCACGGGGGAAGAGGTGGTGCTGGCCCGTGAGGTTGATCATGAGCGCGAGGCCCAAGCTGACCGTGATCAGCAGCCATAGCGCGGCGGTGAAGACGAACACCGCATGCACATTCTCCCGCTTGCTGCGGCTGATGCTGATGAAGATGTTGGCCAGGTAACACAGCACGGCCGTCACCACCAGACTGCCGCCCAGTTGGGCCACGGTACCCATGTTGAAGCGGTAGAAGCTGAAGATCAGCAGCGGGATGCCCGTGCCGGCCAGCAGGAACGAGGCGTAGGCCATCTTTTCGCTATGCAGATCGGTCTCGATCAGCACCGGGAACAACTGGTGGCTGGCCCCGAGGATGATCATGGTGCCCCAGCCGAGGGCCATGGTGTGCGTTACCGCGAGGATGTGCGGCTGGAAGTAGTGCCCCGTGAAGGCGTTGTGCGAGAAGAGCAGCAGCACCGTGCCCACCAGGAAGGAGACCGCCGCGTAGATGTAGAAGGGGATCACCACCTTCCAGGAAGTGGTGCGGGCGGCCGAGGCGAGCGGGGAGCCGATCATCTACGCCATCTTGAAGATCAGCAGCTTCACGTCGCCTTCCGCGATCTCCCAGCTGCGGTGATCGAATTTGCGGTCCTCCAATTCGGGCAGCAGGAACATGGGGATGCGCTTGTGGTTCACGTACAGCGCGTGGTCGGCGGGCAGGTGGTCCAGCTCCTCCAAGATGGTCATCATGGGCAGGGGCATCTCCAGTTCGCGCACGTCGATCTCCTTCATCCGGCCCTCGTAGTGCTTCAGCTTTTCCTCCCAGTCGGCGCTGCGGCGCTCGGCCTTGGCGCCGCCCATGCGCACCTTGTCGCCCTTGAAGAAGTAGGTGTGGAAGATGCCGCCGTCCAGCACTTCGCCATAGGTCTGGAAGCCGCGCTTCTCCAGCAACTGCACCAAGGGAATGGGGTCAAAGTCGTTGATGATCCGCAGTGCCTGGCCCGGTGCCAGTTCGCCCACCTTCTTCAGGATCATGTTGAAGGGGTCCTGCCCGGAATTGAGGATCGGGCGCACGTCCAGGTCCAGCACGTCGCTTGGCTTCAGTTGCTTCATGAAGGCCGGCATTGGCGTGGCCTGTGCGGCTTCCTCGGCGGTGGCCTCGGTGTTCACCTCAAAGCCCAGGGGCTGAAGCTTGGCGAAGAAGTCCTCCGGTTTGCAACCGCCGATCTTGCTGGCCATGCCGATCGTGGTGCGCGAAGCCATCAGCTTGCGCAGCAAAGGGTTCCGCAACTTGTTGAACTTCGGCGAAATGCTCACGATAGCCTCCAGCGCCTCCGGGTTTTCACGCAGCAGGTGCGAGATCTTGGTGTGGGTGTCGATCTTCGGCATGGATCAATGCGAGGGGGATGCTGTGCGGTGATGAACCTGTTCAGCGCACCTGTAGGGTCGATCCATCGGATCGACGCCGTCGGGAATACAGGTGCAAGCGTCCGGTTTGTACCGTAAAGGCGCGGAGACTGCGCGGGTAAAGGTGGTCCACTGGCAGCTCCACGCCTTTTGCGGGTCTCGGTATCAGAATGATTTCTCCACCTCGGCGGCCTTGGTGAACAGGATGTTGTTCTCCAGCGCGATGTGGATGTGCGTGTCGTCCTCCAGCTCGTTGAGCATGCGGAACAGCAAGGTGTAGCTGGCGCAGGCGTCGCTGGGCAGGGTGTACTTATCGGTGATCTCGTTGATCTCGTCCAGCATGCCGCCCACGCTGGTGTGCTCGGCCACCAGGGCATCCAAGGCATCCTTGAAGCGGCCCATCGTGCTGGCCGGCATCGGTTGGCCCGCGTTCTTGGCCGCCACCAGCTTCTTGATGTACGGGAACATGACGCCTTCCTCTTCCTTCATGTGGTCCGTCAGCTCGGCGCTCACCTTCTGGAACAGTTCGTTCACCTGGTGAAGCTCGGGGTGGTTCATGCCGTGTACCGTGGCCACCTTGGACGAGTACTTGGCGATCTCCGGCAGGTTCTTCCGCAGGAAGGCGTGGTGCGTGTTCACGATGAAGTCCGCCAGGAAGTCCAGCCCCCAATCATTGTAGGGCAGCGCGGTCTTGCTCTGGTCCTTCTCCACCTCGCGCAGCTCCTGTTCCACCTTGGTGGAGTCGATGCCCCGGGCGTCGCAGGCCTGTTTCACCGTCATGTGCCCGTTGCAGCAGAAGTCCAGGTCGTACTTCTTGAACACCTCGGTCTTGCGCATGTCCTTGGCGACGATCTCGCCCAAGGTCTCCACGCTGCCCGTGCTGGGGCGCTTGGTGATCTTCACGCGCCACCACTTCGGTCCTTGCTCCAGGTATTCCCAGGTGAACACGTCGCCCATTTCGCCCTGCATCTGGTAGTACAGCGGCTTGGGGTCGTGGTCGTTGTGGATGGTCAGGCTCTCGCCCTCCTGCAGCGCGTGGTAGCGGCTGAAGATGGTGGGGTGCTTCTCGCGCGGGGCCAACTTGGTCACGTCGAGGATGTTCTCGCCGTTGGCGCCGCCCTCGATCTTGCGGGTGATCTTCACCTTCCACCACTGGGGACCTTCCTCCAGGTATTCCCAGTCGAACACCGGGCCGTACTGGGCCTCCATGTGGTGGCGCAGCGGCACGGGGTCGTGGTCGTTGTGGATGGTGAGGTGCTCACCGCCTTGCAGCGCCTCGATGCGGCTGAAGATGGTGCTGTGCTTCTCGTGCGGCGGCAGCTTGGTGACGTCCAGGATGTTGCGGCCCTTCTCGTTCTGCGGGGCGCGCTTGGTCAGCTTCACCTTCCACCACTCGGGGCCTTGCTCCAAGTATTCCCAAGCCACCGTGTCCTGGTGGGCGTGGGCCAACTGATAGCGCAGCGGCGCAGGGTCGTGGTCGTTGTGGATGATCAGGCTTTCGCCGTCCTGCAACTGGGCGATGCGGCTGAAGATGGTGCTGTGCTTCACCATCGGCGCCAGTTGGGTCACATCAAGAATGTTCTCGGTCGTCGTTTCCATGGAATGCTTCTAAATAGGGAGATGCCGCAAAGGTAGTCCCTGGACGGAAATAAAAGCATGTGAATACTTCTATTTGGCCGAAATGGCTGGAAGCCGCGCCGCAGTGGGGGGGCTGCCGATAGCAAAGCCTTCTGCGGAGATCAGTACTGGCTCCTGTAGAACCGGTGCCCCTCGTCCGGCTCAAGCCCGTTTTCCCTGAACCAAGCGACGAAGCTGTCCCACTCCTCCTTGTGCGATCCCGCCCATTCGCCAAACCTGTCTTCGTCGCCCTTCATCAGGATCCAATGGTTGTACGCCTCGAGATGCCCCGCCTCCTTCACCTGTTGCTGGTATGCGAAGAGGGCATTCGGATGGCTTTTGTCGAAGCCTTGCTGGTGGTACAGGTCCAGGAATCGGCTACGGATACGGTCTAGTGAGTTGATGTCGATCGCTGTTTCGCCGACCGTGGCCAAGGAAAGCACGGGTTCATAAACGCCGATGCCGTACGGCAGCTGTGTGGAACCTGTCGTCATCGCGCCTCCCTTGCTGAAACTGATCCGGATGGAGCTGTCCCCTTGGATCTGGATCTCGCTGGCGTAGGTGTCGAAGAGCAGTTTGCTCATCTCCGTCGTTCTGCGGCTGTTGCGTTCCATGTTCATGAACAGCTCGCCATAGATCATGCCCCAGACCTCCTCGCTGGAGTGGCAAAAGAGCTTTGCTGCCCAGTAATAGTTCGACGGGTGCCGCGGTGCTGCCTCAATGCCTTGTTCGAAGTAGGAGAGGGCTGCATCGAAGTCCTCCACGGCCAGCTGCATCACGCCCATTTCCAGGTACAGGTTGCCCGAATGCGGGAATTGCTTCAGCCCTGCCTTGTACGTGTCCAAGGCCAAGCCCCGCTTTCCGAGGTGGTCGTAGCTGTTGCCCAGCAACTGGTAGATGAGGTCGAAGGCATCCTTCTCCTTGACCAAGGGCTTAAGGACCTTCACCGCTTGATCGTATTCCTGCTTGGTATAGTAGGCGTAGCCCAGTTCGTAGGGGTACTCAATGTTGCCCGGATCGAGCTTGCTGGCTTGCTTGAGGAGGGCGATGCCCTTGTCAAATTCACCCTGGTCCACGAGGCGGACGGCCTCCTTGCCTTTGGCCTTGGCCTGTCCCTGCCTGCTTTCCTGGCCATGAACCTGCAGGCTGCCGGCAAGGGTCAGGGTGACGGTGATCAACATGAAGGCCGCCTTGTTCATGGGGGAGGGGTTTTGTCCTACAACGTTACGGACCGCGTTTCTAATGTATCGGCTTGGACCCATGGTCGCGCACGATTGGTCCGTGATCACGTTCCGGGGGGCTGCTTTTATTGGTGGTGACCGGTTATGGGTGAATGTTGCAGGGGCGGATCATGATCCGCGCACACCCTTCACGATCCGCGCCAGGCCGCGCAGCGCGTAATAGGATCCGATGCCCAGAATGATGCCGGCGGCCAAGCCGCCCAGGCCGCCCAAGATCAGCCCGGTCTGTTCCGGCAGCCAGTGCCACCAGCGGCAAGCCAACCATAGGGTTGTGGCACCTGCCACCGCGCCGCCGACGGCACCGGCCGAGACCAGGAAGGTGAGAAAACCGGAGGCGAACGAACGATGGTAAAGCCCTACCAGCACGGAGCCGGAGATGATGCCGCCCGCGATCAGGCCGGCCACCATCAGAAGCAGGGCCGCGCCCAAGGCCAACCCGACGCCGATCAATACGAGCATCGTCATCAGGGCAAGCAGGGCAAATACGGCCAGGCCGGGCGCAAAGCCGTCATCCACGAAGTCGTCCGGCCCGTGGCTTGTTACCGGAGTTGGATCGGCCTGTTGCACGAGGGCGCTGTCCTCCAAAGGAGCCGCTTGCCCGGTTTGCGCAAAGACCATGAACGGGACCAAGGCCAACACAGCGATCATTAACAGCCGGGTCATCGTACGATGCATGTCTTTGGTAAGGTGAATGGGATGGCGCATATCGCGAGAGTCCGTGCAAAGTAGGTGGAGGATTCCTTCGGATCGGGATCTCCGGCGTAAAGCTCCACTCAGCAACAACGCCCTTCCGCCTGCATCGGCGGGCACTTCACCGTGCCGTAGCTGCAGAACACGCAACAATCGCCCGGCTTCGGTTTCAGGATGGTGTGGCACTTCCGGCATTCGTAGAAATGCACGCACGCATCGGTGGGCATGGTCTCCGTGGCCTGGTGGCCGCAATGCGGGCAGGTGATCACGGAGTGCAATTCGATGGAAGCGGCGGGCTGGGGCATGTCCCGAAAGGTACGGGGGCGTCGACTGTCCTATGCCGGTTGTCTTATGTACTATGCATGACTAAGTGGGCATGGGACATCGGACAGCCCCGCCCGCCCTTTCAACTTTCAGATTTCAGCTTTTTTCGCAGCTCTCATCGAAGCCCAGATCCCTGCGCCCAGCGCCACCACGATCACGCCCAGCGATACCCATTCGGGTATTTCCACCGTGTGGGCCAGCAGCATCTTCACGCCTACAAAGCCCAAGATGACCACCAGGCTGTAGTTGATGTACTTGAACTTGGCCAGCATGCTGTCGATCAGGAAGAACATGGAGCGCAGGCCCATCACCGCGAGGATGTTGGAGCTGAACACGATGAACGGGTCGGCGGTGATGGCCAGGATGGCCGGGATGCTGTCCACCGCGAAGAAGATGTCCGTCACTTCAATGATCATCAATGCCACGAACAGGGGCGTGGCGATACGCAGGCCGCTGCGCCGGATGAAGAACTTCTCGCCGTGCAGCTGCCGCGTTACGGGGTAAACCTTGCGGATGAGGCGGAAGGTGGCCGAATCCTTGGGGTCGAACTCTTCCTCCTTGTGGAAGAGCATCCGTACGGCCGTGATGATGAGAAAGACCCCGAAGACATAGATGATCCAGCTGAACTGGTTGATCAGCGCCACGCCGAAAATGATCATCACGGCCCTGAACACCACCGCGCCGAGCACACCGTAGAAGAGCACTTCGTGCTGGTATTGGCGGGGAATGGCGAAGGAGGAGAAGATGAGGGCGATGATGAAGATGTTGTCCACGCTCAGCGAGAGTTCGATGAGGTAGCCGGTCAGGTATTTCACCACCGCCGCGCCCGGCGTAAGGCCGGTAGGATTGGCCACCCATCCATGCTCAAAGGCCAGGTAGATCACGCCCGAGAACAGGGTCGCGCAGGTTACCCAGATGGCCGTCCAAGTGCCGGCCTCCTTGGTGGTGATCACGTGGGGCGTGCGGTTGAACACGCCGAGATCGAGTGCCAAGGCCCCGATGATGAAGGCAATGAAGGTGATCCAGATCACCATGTGGGGAACGGGAAATGAATGAGGGAAGGAAGATACACCTGGTATGCCTTTGTTCCGGGCCCGATACCGGGGGTAAATATAGTGGTGCCGCCGACAGCCCGGGTGGCGGTGTCACTTGCCCTGTCCGTTATTCGCGGCGCTCTTCAGACCTTCACCGGCTCGCCCGCCTTGGCCGGGCGGTAGCCGAACAACCTGTTGTCCTTGATCATGTTGTCCACGTACGGCGGCACATCCGTTTCCCAGCCGGGCTGCCCCTCGCGGATCATGTGCAGCACCTGCTTGCTGAAGATGTGGAGCACCTGCGGGTCGAAGGATTCGATATCCACCAGGCGCTTGTTGTTGCACAGGTAGTCGTATAGCGGCCGCACCCGCGGAGGTATGGGCATGTTGCCCAAGGTGGTCAGCTCGGTTTCCGGGTTGGGGCGGCTGGGATACACGTAGATCTTCAGGTCGCGCGTGAACAGGATGCCGAAGGCCTCCAGCATGCCGCCGTTGAGGTTGCGGTAGTATTTCTCGTCGAACACCTTCACTAGGTTGTCGATGCCCATGATCAGGCCCATCCGCGCGTTGGTGTACCGGCTGAAGTATTCCACCAGCCTGAAGTACTCCTGGTAGTTGCTGATCAGCACCGTTTGCCCCAGGGAGCATAGGATGTCCGCCCGGTCGATGAAGTCCTTCTCGTCCACATCGCCGCTGTCGGCCTGCAGGTTGTTCAGGGTGATCTCGAACAGCACTTGCAGGTTCTGCCGGTCTACACGCTGTTCCTTGATGAACATGTTGTAGCCGTTCATGATCATGTCGATGTTCACCTTGGTCACCGGCCTGAAGCTGCCGCGGATGGCGAGGATGTTCTTTTTGTAGAGCACCTCGGTGGCCTGCAGGTTCTGGCCGTCGGGACCGAAGATGACGGCATCGGTATAGCCGCGCTTCACCAGCTGCAGGCTCAAAAGCCGGTTGTCCACCTGGCTGAAGTCCGGCCCGTTCATCTGGATCATGTCCACCTCCACCACGTGGCGGCTCACGTTGTCGTACAGGGTGGTCATCATGGCCTGCGGGTCGTCGTAATGGAAGAAGCAGGCGTAAAGGAGGTTCACGCCCAGCACGCCGATGCTTTCCTGCTGCAGGGTGATGTCGGGGTCGTGCAGGCGCACGTGGATCACTACATCGTTGGTGGGGCGGTCGGGCGCCGTTTGAAAGCGCACGCCCAACCATCCATGCCCGGTGTGCGGATGGTTGTAGGTGCTGGTGGTAACGGTGTTGGCGAAGCTGAAGAAGCGCTTGGTCGGGTGGTCCTTGCGGTCCAGCCGCTCCACGATCAGGCCGAACTCGTGGCGGATCATGTTGCGCAGCCTGCTTTCGCATACGAAGCGGTTGCCCGGTTCGGCACCGTAGATGGCGTTGCTGAAGTCCTTGTCGTACGCGCTCATCGCCTTGGCGATGGTCTGCGAGGCGTGGCCGGCACGGAAGAAGTGGCGTACGGTTTCCTGGCCCGCGCCGATCTCGGCAAAGGTCCCGTAGATGTCGGGGTCGGCGTTGATGCGTTTGGCCTTCTGGTTGGGGCTTAGCTGCACGCGGTGCGGATCGTTGATGGACATGGACTTCCGGCGGTTCACAAAGAGCCCAAATTTACGGACTAAGCAGGTGTCGGGGAAATGGAGGTGCGTACCGCCGCGGTGCAGCGTTTCGATGCGTGGCCGACATGCCGCTCAGAGGCCGACCTTTCGCAGGGCCTCAATGCCGGGGTCGCCGAAGCGCAGGCCCAGGGCCAGGCGCACCTGCCCATGGTTCAGGCTCAGGTACAGGTCGTCGGCTATCTGTGCCGTGGTGTAGTGGTAGGCAGTGGTGAGCGCGCAGTACCACCGATCGCCATTGAAGCCGACGCCCGCCTTGAATTCGATCACCGGCACCATCCCGATGCCGTGCAGCCGGTCGGCATCGGAGGCCAGCCATTGGTGGGTGTAGGCAAGTCCCGGCAGGAGCGAGGCATGGATGAAACCTTTGTGCCCGATCACGAAGGTGTGGGTGTAGCCGAAGGTGGCCCCCAGCAGCAAACGCTGCGCCTCGTGGAAGCTTTTGATCGCCAGCCGGAAGGTGTCGAGCAGGGAAGGCTCCAGCAGGCTGCTGTCGCCCTTCACGGTGGCGTGCCAGCCCGAGAAGCCCATGACAAAGGTGCCGGCACTCTTCTTCTGGCGCTCCGTTTGGTAGGTGGCCGCCCGTTGGCTGTATCGACAGCGTTTGTCCAGCGCGTAGTTCACCGAGACCAGGAAGAGCCGGTTGCTGATGTCGCCGCGTACGTAGGGAGCCGGGCTGCCGGTCCACCGCTCGGGCGAGGTCATGTAGTATCCTTCCGTGGTATTCCAGAAGGCGCGGGCCCAAAGCCGGGGCCGGGTGATGCCCAGCCCGAAGCCGCGGGAGCTGCTGGTGCCCAGCGAGGGGTCCAGGTCGTTCCATTGCGGTACGCTGAACAAGGCTTCCACGCTCAGCCATTTGTAGTCCAGGCCGAGGCCGTACAGCTCCGCCCCGTTGGTGGTGTATTCCAGGGCGTCGCCTGTTGCGGGCTCCATGCCGATGTCGTCGGTCTGTAGTTTCACCACCCCGCTCAGGAGCAGGTTGCTGCGGTATTCGGCCACATACGCGGTGTCGTGCTCCGGGGGCGCCGCCAGGTCAACTTCCACAAGCCCCCGCAGCTTGTCGCCCAACTGGGCCTGGGCGGGCACCATCAGGGCGGCACCTATCAGAAGGAACCAGCGGCGCATCCGCCGAAAGTAGATTTACTCCGCCTTGGGCCGTGCCCCCATTTTTGGGGGTTGGGGCTTCAGCATCCCCGGCGCCACGCGACGCGCGGTCACATACCAGTTGCGGTCGGGTTCCAAGGAGGCCCGCTTGGCCTTCAGCCCGTATGCCGGTGAACTCCAGTTGGTGCCGATCGGCACCACGCGCGTTTCCCCGTTCAGGGTGATCGCCGTGGGCATGGCGAAACCCTCCACGCAGTTGGCGTAGCGCACCCACAGTTGCCCTTTGGCCACGGTCCATTGCAGCTCGGGCACCTGGGTGGTGCGCAGGTATTGGTCGAAGACCTTGGCCAGGTCGAGTTGGCTGTACCGAATGATGAAGCGCTCGATGTCGGCCCCCGTGACGATGCTGTGCCGGAATCGCCGGTTCATCTCCCGCAGCATGCCCTTGAACAGGCTGTCGTTGTCCATGATGTGACGGATGGTGTGCAACAGGTTGCTCCCCTTGTAGTACATGTCGCCGCTTCCTTCCTGGTTCACCCCGTACGGGCCTACGATGGGGATGTCGTTGCGGATGTTCCGACGAAGGCCCACCACGTAGTCCGCCCCGGCGCCCGGGCCGAACCGGCATTCGTTGTACAGCGCCTCGGCGTAGTTGGCGAAAGCTTCGTGCACCCACATGTCGGCGATGTCGGCCGTGGTGATGTTGTTGCCGAACCATTCGTGCGCGCCTTCATGCACGATGATGAAATCCCATTTCAGGCCCCACCCCGTACCGCTGAGGTCGTTGCCCATGTACCCGTTCATGTAGTTGTTGCCGTACGCGATGGCGCTTTGGTGTTCCATGCCCAAATGGGGTGATTCCACCAGCTTGAACCCGTCGGTGTAGAAGGGGTAGGGGCCGAACCAATCCTCGAAGCAGGCCAGGATCCCCGGCACTTGGTTGAAGTGCTCCATGGCCTTGGGCAAGTTGGACCGAAGCACCCAGTAGTCCAGGTCCAACGGGCCTTCTTGGCCCGGGTACGTGCCGCCGATGTGCACGTACGGCCCGATGTAGGGCACCAAGTTGTAGTTGTTGATGGGGCTGCCCACCTTCCAGTGCCAGGTGGTGGTGCCGTCGCCGTTGGGGGTGGTGCCCTGCAGGCGCCCGTTGCCCACGCCCGTGAGGCTGTCCGGCACCACGATGTGCAGCGCTGCGCTGTCCGGCTCATCCGCCTGGCTGTCCTTGCAGGGATACCACACGCTGGCGCCAAGCCCTTGGCACGCCACGGTCATCCACGGCGAACCGTCCGGCGCCTTCTGCCAGATCCAGCCCCCGTCCCATGGCGGATTTTGGGCCACATGCGGTATGCCGTGGTAGTACACATGGACAGGGAATTCGGAACCGGCCTCGAGGAGGCCCGGAAAGTCGGCCCAAACCACGTTGCCATCCCGGACAAAGGGCACGTGCTCACTGCCCCAGGTGCCGTACGGGGCCCAGGCGGCGGCCACCTCGGCCTTGATGCTGTCCACCACCAAGGGTTGCTGCAGGTCGATCTGCATGCGCTGCCCGGGCTGCACCACTTGGATCCGGATGGTGGTGGTGCCCCGGATGGACCGGCCCTTGAAGTCCGGCCGAACGGTCACGTCGTAGTGTACCGCATCCCACCAGGTACGGTATGGGCCCATGCTCCCCCGCAGGGTGTCGGCCCGGGTGTAGGCATCCACCCGCTTGAGCGGTTGCGCGGCCAAAGGCAGGCATGCCCACAGCACCGCCAGGGCGACCAAGTTCCTCATCGCTTCAAAGGTATGCGCGGCATGGGGCGGCCGCCCCACCATTGGTACCAACGGTACTACGCCACCAGGTCCGCTGCCTTGCGGCCTACGCGGATGCCCACGGCCACGCCGATGCCGCCCAGGCCCGCCGCCAGCACCACGTGCGGCGACAGGTGCTCCACGGCCGCAGGGCCGCCATGGGAACGGAAGCCCATGATGCCGCTCCACCGCTTTTCGATCCGGAAGGCCTGCCCCGGAAGGATCGTGCCGCGAAGCATCTCCTCCAGCGCATCCTGGATCAGTGCGGTGGTGCCTTCCTCCATCGTGGTCTCACCGGCCACGTCAAGGTGGCGGGCACCCCCCAGCAGCACGCGGCCCTGGTAGTGGCGGAAGTAGTAGAAGCCCTCGCGCATGTGGAAGGTGCCGTTCAGTGCCAGGCCGGGTATCGGCGAGGTGAGCACCACTTGCCCGCGGCCGGGCACGATGTCGCTGCCCGGCACCAAGGTGCGGGCGTAGCCGTTGGTGGCGATCACCGCCTGCCCCGCCTTCAAGGTGCTGCCGTCAGCCAGACGAAGCAGCACACCGTCAGCCTGTTCTTCCCAGCCCTCCACCACGGTGTTGTACCGGATGTCCACGTCCTCGCCCTGCACCTTGTGCGCCAGTGACCGCATCAGCAGGCCGCTGTCAACCGCCCCTTCCAACGAGTTCCACGCCATGTGCCCGGCCGACATACCCATGGGGCCGATGCGGTCGTCAGCCCATGAAAAGACGTCCTGCCCGAAGATGCCGCGCAACCTCGTGTTCAACTCGTCCAAGCGTTCGGCCACCTTGGCATGGAGCGGGTCGCCTTGCTGGAAAACCTCATAGCCGCCCACGCCCTCGAAGCCGATGGCGCCGTCACCCAAGGTCCGGCGCAGTTCGTTCAGTCCACGCCAACGCTCTTCCACACGCCCCAAGGCCACATCCTCACCCTCGGTGTCAAGGTCGTACAACAGCTGGCTCGGGCTGCCGAAACAGGCGAACCCCACATTCTTTACGCTGGCGCCCGAGGGGTGCGGGCCGCGCTCCAGCACCACAACGCGCCGTAGCGGCGCGTCGCGCTTGGCGTGCAGGGCCGTGAACAGCCCGGTGATACCAGCCCCTACGACCACCAGGTCGGGCGTTTTCCTGAATGCCCCTTCTTCCCAAATGCTGTGCATGATGTTCCCTGTACCGGTGAAATTTCGGCCACGCGCCAAAGTTGTGCTAAATTGCGGCTTCGTCCGCCCAGCAACAGCTTGCAAAAACGCATGGCAGCCGTGTCCATTATTCGCCGCTTGCGCACATATATCTTCTTGATCCTCATAGCGTCCGCTTTCAGCGTAAGCGCCCAGGTGGACAATGTCTATGTGTACGGGACCGTCAAGGATTACAACACCTCCAAAAAGCTCGACGGTATCGTCGTGACCGTGTTCAAGGACGGTGTGAAGAGCAATTCCGTCGTTACCAGCGCCAACGGCAAGTACGAGTTCAATCTCGACTACGGATACGTGTACAAGATCGTCTACGAAAAGGCCGGTATCGTGGCCAAGAACGTCAGTATCGATACCAAGGGGATCCCGGAGACGGACCGGGCGGGAGGCTTGGCCATGAACGTGGAGATGACCTTGTTCCAGGATATCCCCGGGATTGATTATTCCATCCTGAACCAGCCCATCGGCAAATCGAAGTACGACGAGAAGGCGGGCATGTTGTCGTGGGACCTGGCCTATACCGAGCAGATGCGGGCCGAGCTGAACCGCCTGCAAAAGGAGTACGACGAGAAGAAGAAAAAGGAGGCCGGGGCTGAGGCTGCCTGCCAAAAGCTCATGGATCAAGGCAACGCCGCCATGGGGACCAAGGATTTCAAAAAGGCGGTGCAAGCCTTTACCGATGCCCTGGGCCTGAAGCCCGGGGATGCGATGGCCACGGCGCGCCTCAGCGATGCCCAGATCCGCCTGGGCGAGCAGGATCAGGCAGCCCAAACGGAAAAACGATATGCCGACCTGATCAAGGAAGCGGACGGGCTGTTTACCAAGAAGAGCTACGAAGAGGCCCGTGCCAAGTATGCCTCGGCCGCCGAGGTGAAGGAGAAAGAGGCCTATCCCAAGCAGCGGATGAAGGAATGTGATGCCTTCATCGCCGATCTGGCCGCCAAGGCCGAGGCGGAGCGAAAGGCCAAAGAGCTCAACGATAAGTACAATGCGGCAGTAGCCGCCGGCGATGCCGCCTTCAAGGCCAACAAGCTGGATGAGGCCAAGGCCAAGTTCAACGAGGCGGCGGGCCTGAAGCCCGATGAGAAGTACCCGCCGCAACAGCTGGCCGCCATTGCCGCCAAGGAGGCCGAACTGGCCAAGAAGGCCGAGGAGGAGAAGAAAGCCGCCGAACTGGAGGCCGCATACCAAGCGGCGGTGAAGGCCGGGGATGCCGCATTCAACAAGACCAACTACGACGAGGCCCGCGCCAAGTACAACGAGGCCCTGGGCCTGAAACCGAAGGAGAAGTATCCCGCCGATCAGCTCGCGGCCATCGACAAGAAGCTGGCCGAACAGGCCAAGAAGGCCGAGGAGGAGAAGAAAGCCGCCGAACTGGAGGCCGCATACCAAGCGGCGGTGAAGGCCGGGGATGCCGCATTTACCGGTGCCCACTACGATGAGGCGCGTGCCAAGTACAACGAGGCCCTGGGCCTGAAGCCGAAGGAGAAGTATCCCACCGACCAGCTCGCGGCCATCGACAAGAAGCTGGCCGACTTGGCCAAGAAGGCCGAGGAGGAGAAGAAGGCCGCCGAACTGGAGGCCGCCTACCAGGCAGCCGTGGCGGCCGGTGATGCCGCCTTCCGGCAGGAAGACTACGACGGGGCGAAGAAGAGCTACAATGAGGCCTTGGGCCTGAAACCCAAGGAGAAGTACCCGGCAGACCAATTGGCGCAGATAGCCAAGGCCTTGGCAGACAAGGCCAAGAAAGCCGAGGAAGACCGCTTGGCCGCGGAGCGCGATGCCAAGTACCAAGGCTTCATGGACAAAGGGGAGGAGCTGTTCGGCAAGACGAAATATGCCGAGGCCAAGGCCCAGTTCCAAGAGGCCCAGAAGGTGAAGCCCGGCGAGGCGCGGCCCAAGGAGCGCATCGTGGAGATCGACGCGCTGATGGACCAGCTGGCGCGCGAGGCTGAGGCCAAGCGCAAACAAGAGGAACTGGAAGCGCGCTATACCGCGCTGATCGCCAGTGCGGACAAGAAATTCAGCTCAAAGAAGCATGCCGAGGCCCTCAACGACTACAAGGATGCATCGGTGCTGAAGCCGGACGAGAAGTATCCCAAGGACCAGATCGCCGCCATCAACGAACTGCTCGATGCCAGTGCACGCGAAGCAGCCGAGAAGGAGCGTATGGCCCGGGAGCAGGCCGAAAAGGACAGGCAGTATGATGCCTTCATCGCACAGGCCGACAAGGATTTCAAGGCCAAATCCTATGAGGCGGCCACACGGGGCTATACCTCCGCGCTGGAGGTGAAGCCGGGTGAGAAGCATCCCGCCGATCGCTTGGCGGAGATAAGGGCCTTGTTGGATGCCCAGGCCGCCGCCGATAGGGACAAGGCAGAGAAGGACGCGGCCGAAAAGGCCCGCTTGGAGGCGGAGGCCCGGAAAAAGGCGGAAGAGGATAGCCTGCGTGCAGCCCGCGAGGCGGAGGAACGCGCCCGTAGGAATGCCGAAAGACAGTCGGCGGCGGATGAGCAGGCGCGGTACGATGATGCGATCCTAAGGGCGGATGCGGCCTTCAGGAACAAGGCGTGGGACATGGCCAGGGAAGGCTACAACGATGCCTTGGCCATCAAGGCGGGCGAGAAGTATCCAAAGGACCAGCTGGCGGCCATCGAACAGGCCATCGCCGACCTGCGGAAGGCGGAACGCGATGCGGCCGCCAAGGCCGAGGCCGATCGCTTGGCCGCAGAGGAACGCCGCCGGCGGGAGGCTGCGGACGCCGAAGCGGCCAACATGGCCCTTGAGCAGGCCCGGCGCGAAAGGGAGGCCCGGCGGGCGTTGGATGAACGCTATACCAAGACCATCCTGGATGCGGACAATGCCATGGGCGACAAGGACTACACCTATGCCCGCGAACTGTACGCCCAAGCCTTGGACATCAAGCCGGGGGAGAGCTATCCTCAGGCCAAGATGGAGCAGATAGACAAGCTGCTCGCCGAGCTGGACAACCAGCGACGGGCACGGGAGTTGGCCGCCCAAAAGGCTGCCGAGAAACCGGCACCCGTGGCGAGCACATCCAATATGGACAACCGCAAGGAGCAGGAGGCGGAAGAGTTCATGCGCGAGGCACGCGAACGGGAGGAGGCCGAGAAATACCAACGCATCAGGCGCCAAAAAACCGAGATCGAACAGCAGCACGGGGACCTTGCGGAAAAGGCCGACACGCGACATCAGGAGGCCGATCGCCGCAACGCGGATTATGTGGCCGGCATGGGCCAGCTGTATCAAGGAAGCGAAGCCATGCGCATGCGCAACGCCGAGGAGGTGGCCGCCATGAAGGAAGAGCGGGAACGGCGCGAGCAGGAACTGCGGGAAAGAGGGCTGGAGACAACCGGGAAGGCCAAGGCCCGGGCGGAAGACCTGGAAACGGACACCCGGCAGCGCCAAACATCCCTGGCCGATGGCAGGGATACCCGGTCGCAGGTGGTGTATGAAAGGCAGGATGACTGGCGCAACCGCATGGAGCAGATCGCCAATGCCGCCAAGGAGCGTACAGAGGCCGCGCGGGAGAAGGCGATGGAGGACGCGGAAAGGAACGGGCGCCTGCAGCAGGAAAAGGGAACGCTGGCCGACCGGCACAGGGAACAGGTGGACATGCAGCGCCAGAAACAAGAAGCCAAGCAGAAGCAGCTCGTAGCAGCCGCCAAGGACCGCGAACAAGGCCAGCAGGAGAAACTTGCCAACATCTCGCCCAACCAGCAGCGGGCATACAGCGACTATTCCCGCAGCGAGCTGGCCGCACAGTACCCCCAAGGCGTCACCGAGGAAAGCTACACCGAAGGAAACAAGGTGATCATCAGGCGCGTGCTCGTGCAAGGCAACAAGGCCGATGAATACAGCAAGGTCATCGCCAAGTGGGGCACCTTCTATTTCAAGAACGGGCAGAGCATCAGCGAGTACATCTGGACGGTGAACACCGAGCAATGAGCATTGGTCGGGAGCATTTCACCTTCTTTGCCGCATGAAAGCACCCTTGCACGTGCGCATCCTCCTGGGCATGGCCGCCGGCGTGCTCTGGGCCATCGGCAGCAGCTACCTCGGGTGGAGCCGGTTCAACCTGGACTGGATCGACCCCTTCGGAAAGATCTTCATCAACCTGCTCAAGCTCGTCGCCGTCCCATTGGTGCTCTTCAGCATCATCAGCGGCGTGGCCAGCATGGGCGAGGTGCGCCGACTGGGGGCTATCGGATTCAAAACCCTGGGACTGTACCTGGCCACGACCATCATGGCCGTGGCCCTGGGGCTCGTCCTGGTGAACGTGATCAAGCCCGGCCATTGGGGCAGCGATGACAAGCGGGCGGCCAACCGCATCAACTACGAGCTCTGGGTGCAGGAAACACCGGAAGTGGCGGCGCCGCTCGATGGGCTATGCCTCGCCTGCGACCCGGCAAACGCCGCCCTGCGGGACTCCATTGCACAGGTGAGGGGAACGCAGGTACCCAACGAATGGAGCCTGGCAGCAGAAAAATCCGCCGAGAAAAAGGGAGGCACCAGCCCCTTGCAGTTCCTCGTGGACCTGGTGCCCGACAACATCTTCCTCAGCCTCACCGATATGCTGATGCTGCAGGTCATCTTCTTCGCCATCTTCTTCGGCATCGTGCTGCTGATGCTGCCGCCGGAGCATGCAGACCCGCTCCGGAACCTCATGGGGGCCTTCAACGAGGCCTTCATCAAGATGGTGGATGTGATCATGCAGGCAGCACCGCTTTTCGTGTTCGCCCTGATGACAGGCGTGGTGGCACGCATGGCAGGCGATGATGTCGCCGCCGTGGGCGAACTCTTCAAGGGCTTGGCAGGCTACGCCATCACCGTTGCCTTGGGCTTGGTCATCATCGTCCTGGGCATATACCCCGCCATGATGTCGTTGCTCATGCGCCGCAATGTGTACATGGACTTCCTGCGCGCCATGAGCCCGGCCCAGTTGCTGGCCTTCAGTACCAGCAGCAGCGCTGCCACACTGCCCGCCACGCTGCGCTGCGTGGAGCATAATATCGGCGTTAGCACAGGTACGGCCGGGTTCGTCCTGCCCGTGGGGGCCACCGTGAACATGGATGGCACCAGCCTCATGCAGGCCGTGGCCGTGGTCTTTCTTGCACAACTACACATGGTGGACCTCACCATGGCCCAACAGCTCACCATTGTCCTTACGGCCACCTTGGCAAGCATCGGCGCGGCCGCCATACCCAGCGGAGGCATGATGCTCATGGTGGTCGTCCTGGCATCGCTCGGGCTCGATCCAGCATGGGTCGCCATCATCTTTACCATCGATAGGCCGTTGGACATGATGCGCACCGTGGTCAACGTGACAGGGGATGCCGCCGTGTGTACCGTGGTGGCCCACTCACAAGGTGAAAAACTGTTCACCAACAAGGAAAATCTGAAAGCCGCATGATCTTTGCGGGCCGTGCCCAATAGTGCACGGAGTTTGCATGAGCAGTTCATGCGGACCGGTATTCCTTAAACACATTGTTCCTGCCATGGCCAAGTGGACCAAACGCATTCTGCTTTCAATAGGCATCCTCATCACACTGTTGCTGGTGGCCGCCGTGCTGGTGCCCGTCCTGTACAAGGACAAGATCGAGGCGGCCGTCAAACAGCAGGTCAACGAAAACCTGAACGCCACCGTGGAGTGGGGCGATTGGGACATCAGCCTGTTCCGAAGCTTCCCCAATGCCAGAGTGAAGGTGCAAGGCCTGAAGGTGTGCAACAAAGCCCCATTCGACGGGATCTGCCTGGCCGACATCGGCGAGCTCCGGGCCACCGTGGCCATCATGAGCCTCTTCAGCGACCAGATCAAGGTGCGGAGCTTGGACCTGGTGAAGCCGTTGATCCACGTGAAGGTGCTGAAGGACGGTACCGCCAATTGGGATATCACCCTGCCTGATAGCACCACCGCAGAACTGCCGGTGGACACGGCCACAACGCGGTTCAACGTGGCGCTCAAGCAATACGGTATCACGCAGGGGCGTATCATCTACGACGATGAAAGCTTGGCCTACTTCATGGACCTCGACGGGGTGGAGCATACCGGGAAGGGCGATTTCACGCAGGACCTCTTCACCTTGGCCACCAAGACCACCGTGCAGAGAGCAACCGTGGCCTACGAGGGGGTCAAGTACCTCAGGAATGCCGAGGCCGATATCGTGGCCGATATCGACATGGACATGCCCAACATGAAGTTCACCTTCAAGGAAAACACCGCCAAGGTGAACCAACTGGAGCTTGGGTTGAACGGTTGGCTGGCCATGCCCGCCGACGATATCGACATGGACATCGCCTGGGAGATGAAAAAGAGTGACATCGGCGCCTTGCTGTCTCTGATCCCGGCCGAGTTCGCCAGCGACATGCAGGGCGTGGACATGAGCGGCAAGGCCGCCTTCAGCGGGTACGTGAAAGGCACCTACAACGAGCAGACCATGCCCGGCTTCGGGCTGGCCATCCAAGTGGACAATGGCCGCTTCAAATACCCCGATCTGCCCGCCAGCGTGGAAAACATCCATGTGGATGCCCATATCCAAAGCCCGCAAGGGAAGGACCTCGATGGCATGGTGGTGGACATCAAGCGCTTTGCCATGCTCCTGGCCGGCAACCCTTTGGAGGCCCGAATGCACCTCACCACGCCCATCAGCGACCCCAATGTGGATGCCGCCATCAAGGCTGACCTCGACTTGGCCAATGTGGCCAAGGTGGTGCCCATGGCCAAGGGCGACGAACTCACCGGCCAGGTGAAGGCCAATGTGGAACTGGCGGGCCGCATGAGCGATGTGGAGGCCGAACGCTATGAAAAGTTCAAGGCACAGGGCCAGGTCGCCCTCAGTGGCATGAACTACAGGAGCGACTCCTTGGCATGGCCCGTCGCCATCAAGGCCCTCGTGCTCGATTTCAGCCCCCGCTTCCTGGCGCTCACCAATTTCACCGGCGAGCTGGGCAAGAGCGATATCCAAGCCAACGGCCGGTTCGACAATTACCTCCAATGGTGGCTCAAGGACAGCACCATCACGGGTGCCTTCAACGTCAGCAGCAACCGCTTCGACATCAACGAATTGATGGGGCCCCAGGACGAAGCAACCGCAGCCACCCCCGCCGATACCACGCCCATGGACGTGATCGAAGTGCCCAAGAACATCGACTTTACGCTGCAGGCCAGCGCCAAGGAGGTGATTTATGGCGACATGCACCTGACCGATGCCAAGGGCAAGTTGAGGGTGCTGGACCAGAAGGTCGCCCTGCACGACATGGGCTTCAACATGTACGACGGCCGGCTGGGCATGAACGGCTGGTACAGCAGCCAGGAAAAGATGAGCCCGAAATTCAACATGGATCTGGTCGTGACCGACGTGGACATCAAGCAGCTGGTGGACAACATGGAGATGATCCGCCAAATGGCACCGGCGGCCAAGTACGTCACCGGGCGGATGACCACATCGCTGAACCTGGCCGGGGCCTTGGACGGGAAAATGGAGCCCGTGATGAGCTCCCTGCAAGGGATGGGCACATTGAAGACCAAGAACGTCTACATCAAGGAATTCAAGCCCTTGGTGGAAATAGCCAATGTGCTCAAAAAGCCTGAACTGGCCCAGGCGCGCTTGGAAAACCTCGACTTCGCCTACGAGATCGCCGACGGGAAAATGATCACCAAGCCCTTCGATGTGAAGATCGACCGTATCAAGGCCAATGTGCACGGCACCACCGCATTCGAGGACCAGGCCATCGACTACACCATGAAGGCCAAGGTGCCCACCGACATGTTCGGCGCCGGGGCCAATGACCTTGTGGGCGGACTGCTGGGCCAGCTCAACCAAGCCGCAGGCAGCAGCCTGAAGGCACCGGCCGAGCTGGACCTGACGGCCAAGATCACCGGCACGGTGGAGAAGCCCGTGGTGAAACCGGTGTTCGGCAGCACCATGCAGGACATCAAAGAGGATATCAAGGAGGCGGTGAAGGAGGAGTTGAACGAGCAGATCGGCAAGGCCAAGGAAGAGGCTATCGCCAAGGCCCGTGAGGAAGCGGCCAAGTTGGTCGCAGAGGCGCAGAAGCAGGCCGACGCCATCAAGGAGAGGGCACGCAGTGAAGCGGCCAGCGTGAAGGGCCAGGCCTACAAGGCGGCGGACGACTTGGTGGAACAGGCCGCCAATCCCATCGCCAAGGCAGCCGCCAAGGTGGCCGCCGACAAGGCCAAGAAGGCCGCCGATGAAAAGGAGCAGAAATTCATTGCCGAGGCCGACAAGCGCGCGGATGGCATCGTGGATGCCGCACGCAAGCAAGGGGATGCCTTGATCGAAAAAGCAGAAGCCACCGATACCACGGTGAAGTGAAGGGAATGACGGAAACAGGAAGAGCCAGGGGAAGAGCGAGGGGGTGGAGTGGCCGTGCAGCAGCCATCTTCACCTTGGTCATGCTCGGCTTGACGGGTGCGGCCGCACAGGAGGGAGAACCAGGGCCGTGCGACAACCCCACGGACAAGAAGTTGGTGAAACGGATGAACGAGGCGAAGGCGACCCACAGCCCAGCCGACAAGCACCAGAAGCTGAAAACCCTGCTGGAGGAGTACCCCGATTGTGCCGAATGCCTCTTCCTCACCGGGGAAAGCGCATTCCAAAGGGCCCGCTCGGGGGCGGGAGGCTTCGGCCCGGGCATCAAGTACCTCGAGGATCTGAAGGCGCGGTGCCCCCAGTACCACAGCGCCATGTACTACTACCTGGGGTCGATGTATTACGCGCAGGAGCGATTCGCCGAGGCGGAACAGGCCTTCCAACAATTCTTGGCCTTCCGCTCGGACGACCCCGCCAAAATGGGCGCCGACGTGGACCGACAAACGGCCGAGGTGGAGCGCATCATGCCCGAACTGGCGTTCTACCGCGAGTTCTACAAGGATCAACGCCCATTGGAGCCCAAGGTGCTCCGAGGGGTGAGCACCCCGGATGACGAGTATCTGCCCATGTTTTCGCCCGACAACGAACTGCTGTTCTTCACCCGGATCAGTAAGTACCAGGCCAAGGGCGACCGGCGGGCAAGGGAGGTGGAGGAGCTCACGGAGGCACGAAGGGCATCCGTGCAGGTGGAGTTCGACAAGGGAAGGCCCCTGCCGCCGCCGTTCAACCAAGGGGATAGCTACGGAGGCGTGTCCGTAAGCCTGAACAACAAGGAACTCTTCGTTACCGTGTGCAAGCCGGTCACCGCTGAATACAAGAACTGCGACATCTACCGCACCCACTATACCACACACATGGACTTCGCTGCAGGCCAGCAGCGCTACGAGTGGGGCGAACTGGAGAACCTCGGGCCCAACATCAATACCGAGGATGGCTGGGAAAGCCAGCCTTCCTTGGGCACCGATGGGCGCACGCTGTACTTCGCCACCTTCCGCAAGGGAAGCAAGGGCATGGACATTTACAGCAGCCAGCGCAACGAGAAAGGGGAGTGGAGCCCCGCAAAGCCGCTGCCGGCACCCATCAATACCATCGGCGACGAGAAGGCCCCCTTCATGCACAGCGATAGCCGTACCCTGTATTTCGCGGCAAGGCCGCCACGTGATGAGAACGGGAATGAGGAGGTGGGAAGCGGGCACCGCGGCATCGGCGGATACGACATCTTCTACAGCAAGCTCAACGATGATGGCTCCTGGACCCAGCCGAAGAACATCGGCAACCCGATCAACACCCCGCAGGATGAGCATGGCCTGGTGGTGAGCGCCGACGGCCGTACGGCCTATTTCGCCAGCAGCCGCTTCAAGGGCGTGGGCGGCCTCGATATCTACGGGTTCGAGCTGCCCAAGGAGGCGCGACCGGACGATATCCTCATCACCAAGGGCGTCGTCACCGACGAGAAAGGCAATGTGGTGAAGGACGCGACCGTATCCATTACATACATGGACACCCGGAAGACCGAGGTGGTGAAGGTGGATGCCAACGACGGCAAGTATGCGGCCGTGGTGCGCCTCAAGCCGGGATCGGACGTGATCCTGACCGTGAAGAAGCCGGATCACGTATTCGATAGCCGCTCCTTCAGCGTGGAGGATACCCTGCGGGGCGGCGTGGCCGAGGTTGACATGAAGGTGGAGAAGGTGGAGGTGGGACGCGACTACCGCGTGAACGATATCCGCTTCGCCACCAACAGCGCCGAGATCACCGGCGCCAGCCGCTACATCCTGGATGAACTCATCGCCTTCCTGAAGGAAAATCCCAAGGTGCGCATCGAGGTGCAAGGCCATACGGACAATGTGGGCGACCTGGAGAGCAACATGGCGCTCAGCCGCAACAGGGCGGCGGCCGTGGTGGACTACCTCACCGCCAACGGGGTGGCCAAGCCACGGCTCACCAGCCAAGGATTGGGACCCACGAAGCCGGTGGCTGCCAACGATACGGAGGCGGGAAGGGCGCTGAACCGAAGAACGACCTTTGTGATAACGGCACGATGACCAGGGTGTGCGGCAAGCGCTTCGCGGCTTTTGTGCGGTGGGCATCGCCCTTGGCAACCGTACTGGCCGTAGGGCAGGCCGCAGCGCAGGCCCCACAAGGGGGCAGCCCGTGGAACTGGCACCAACACGGTGTTCCGGTAGCAGCATGGGCCACCACGGAACTGGGGGCCATGGAGGCCGACCCGTCCGGGGAACCGTTAGGCGGGGACCAGGCCGCCGGGGGACGCATCGGCATACAGCGCCCCTTGCAGATCGATCTGGCCGAGCAAGGGGAGTGGACCACCCTCGTCGATGGACGGCGCCTGTGCCGATACGCCATCACCAGCCCCGGCGCCCGCATGATCAGCATCCAGTTCAGTGCCTTCAGGCCGGCGGAGGGGGCCAAGCTCTTCGTGTACGATGCCGGCAGGACCCGCTTCCTGGGGGCCTATACGGCAGACAACGAAACCGCCACCGGGAACTTCGCTACCGCCTTCCTGCCCGGGAATTCCGTGGTGGTCGAATACCAGATGCCCCCGGCAGCCCCGCACGCCGATATCCGGATCGAGGGCATCACGCATGCGTGGAAGAACCTGTGGGCCCGTGGAGAAGCCCGGGACTTCAACCCCGGATACCAAAGCGCACCCTGCCAAGTGAACGTGGCCTGCCCCGAAGCAAACGGGTGGGAGCAACAGGTCAGGTCCGTGGTCATGTTCGCCAGGCCCGACGGGAATACGTGCAACGGAACCCTCGTGAACAATGCCTTGCAGGATGGCAAGCCGTATGTGCTCATTGCCAATCACTGCTACCAGCCCAACGAGTCCCAGTGGGTGTTCTACTTCAATTATCAAAGCCCGACGTGCGTGGGGGACACCGGCCAAACGGCGCAGACCATCGTGGGGGCCGTCAAAAGGTCCGGTACCTATGCGGGCGATTACTGCCTGATGGAACTCTTGCAAGCCCCGCCCGCAGCGTTCAACCCCTACTATGCCGGTTGGGATCGCACCGGCGCCGTGCCCCTCAGCGGAGCCAGTTTCCACAACCCGCTCAGCGATGTGAAGAAGGTGGGCATCTTCGCCCAGCCCGCCACAACCGCCTCGGAACCGGAGACCGGAACGCCCTGTTGGCAGGTGTATTGGAGCACCGGATTGATGGAGCCGGCCAGCAGCGGAGCCCCCCTGTTCAACCAACAGAAGCGATTGGTGGGATACCAAGTGGACGGGATCCAAAACTGCGGCACCGCCACCACGGTCCCCTCATTGTCAGCCAAGCTCAGCGCCGTATGGAGCGACGGCAGTACCCCGGCAACCCGATTGTCCGATTGGCTGGACCCGAATAGCAATACCGTGGAGCTGGACGGCTACGACCCCAACGCAGGCCAGCAGGGTGTGCGGGTGCGGGCCAAGGTGTTGCTGCAAGGGCCCTTCAACCCGGCCACCATGCTCATGAACGCTTCGCTCAATGATGCCGGCCTGCTACCGCTGGAGGAGCCCTATACGGCGCTCGGCTACGTGCACCGCGACGGTGGCGGCGGTGAACTGGCCGTGCCCGCGGTGTTCAACATCACCGGCAATGGCCGCATCGTCGATTGGGTCGTCATCGAGGTCAGGCGCGCCAATGCACCGGCCAATGTGCTGGCCACGCGCGCCGCTCTCATACGCCGCGACGGCCGCATTGTGGATACCGACGGCACCGGCGATGTGCTCTTCGCCAACCTCCAACCGGGCACCTATCACCTGGCCATACGCCATCGGAACCACCTGGGCATCATGACCCAGCAGCCCGTGCCGCTCGCGGCCGCGGCCAGCCTCGTGGATATGGCCGGCGGGGCGGTGCCCTTGCGGGGAGGGCTGGCCGCCACGGTGCAAGTGGCCGGGCAGCGCGCCATGTGGGCGGGCGATGTGACCGGCAATGGCGTGGTGGCATATACCGGGGCCGGTAACGATCGCGATGCGGTCCTGGTGGCCATCGGAGGCATGAACGCGCTGGCCGTTACCACCGGATACAGGGCCGAGGACGTGAACATGGACGGCCTGGTGAAATATATGGGGGCGGGAAACGACCGCGACCCCATACTGGCCGTGGTGGGCGGATACCCCGTTGCCCTGCGTGCCCACTACCTGCCCTGACCGGGAGCCCCGGTCATTCGCTCCGTGCCGGGCCCTATTTCGTACAGGGTGATCATCACGTTCCGGTTGTATTCCGGGTTCAGCCAGTGCACCGTGCGGTCCAGCAGGCCCGGCATGGCCTCACCCACCAGGTGCAGCGGGCCGGTGGCCTCTTCCATCAAACGCACCCGCTCGCCCAGTTCCTCCGGGCCGATGAATAGCACGTAGTTCGGGCGGTAGGCTGGGGCCACCTCCGCGATGAAGGCTTTCCGGTCCGCCCCCGGATCGGTCAACACTTGCTGGGTGATGCCCCATTGGCCCAGATAGAACAGCGGCATCATCGGCGGATCATCCTCAGCCGTGTCCTCAATGATGATGCCCCTGACCTTGCGGTCGTGCAGCATCAGCATGGCCTCCACCCGTTCCCGCTTGCTGTAACTGAAGGTTAAAGGCACAAGCAGCAGGACGTTCACCGTCCAGGTCCAGGCCATCACCCCCCGCCATAGCCCGGCATGCCTTTGCCACCAGGCGCTCCGCGTGCGGAAATCCTCCCACGCCGTGTAGCCCAGTACCAGCACCAACGGAACGATGCTGAGAATGAAGCGCTCCTGCTTGTTCGGGAAGAGGGAGTGGAAGAAGAGGAAGCTGAATACCGCCAGCCAGGGCGCCAACGGCCGTGGCCGCTTGAAATAGCCGAAGAGCACGGCCAGGGAGAACGGCGGAATGAACACACCCGCCAGCACCAGCAGATAGTTGTACCACGGCTGGTCGAAGTAGGTGGTGGAGTTGGCCAGGTTGTACTCCACGTATTCCGTCATCTCGGCGAAAGGCCGCCCCCAGATGAAGAGGTCCACGATGCCATTTACCAGGGCCACGGGTAGCAGCAGGCCCAGCCCGAAGAGGAAAGCCCCCCGCGTGTCGCGCTGCAGCAGCAGGGCCAGGCCCGCGCCGGCACCGAAAAACACCGTTTGGAAGCGAAGGTCAAGAGCCAGCCCGGCAAACATCCCGGCAACAAAAACGTCACGCATGGAGGGCTTGTCGCCGCTGCGGATCAGCCACCAGGCGCAAAGCATCAGCGGAGGAATACTCACCGTTTCAACCAGGTTGCGCACCGACAGGAAGGGCATAAAGAAGAACAGGGCCAGCAGCAGACCGGTGCGCCAGGCCACAGCGGGGGTGGACAACCGCAGGGCGATGCGATAGCCCGTCCGCACCACGATCAGGCTCCAAAGTGCATGCAGCAGGCGCACGATCACCATCTTGGCGGACGGGTCCGTGATACCCATCCACTTGCACGCCAGGAACAACAGGTAGTGGAAGCCCGGGTAAAGCATCATGTGGCCCGTGGGCCTGGGGTCGTCCCCCTGGTTCCACGGAAGCCAGTTGTTGTAGTCGAAGCCGTCCACCCAGCTCTGTCCCGCCTCCACCATCAGGAAGTGGTCGTCGTGGGCGAAGTAGCCGCCCGAGAAGAAAGCTGCCAGCAGCCGGGGTACCAGCGCGATCAGCGTGAGCCAGAACAGCGGGCGCTGTTGCATGGATGCCCGCAGCGCGGGGAGGAAGTGGTTGTTCACGGGGGCAAATTAGCCCCTGTGGCGTAGTGGGTGAAGGATCCCTGGTGCCGTCCGACCGCCGGGGACCGATCGGCGCAATGGGGCATCCTGCGGCGGGCCCTACTTTCGGCCATGGAACAGGATGGGCGCTGGCATGGCGGATGAATGGCGGGAAGCATGGTCCGTAAAAGGCTTTCGGGCGGCCTTGGTGTCGGGGCTTGCCGGCGCGGTGGCCGTGGTGGTCGTGCTCCCGCGGTTTTTTGAGTGGGTGGGCATGCGCCCGGGGACCCGGCCGTGGGACCCATTGCTGGCCTCATGGGGCCCGATGGACGTGTCGGCCGCCACCTTTATCGTGCTGTATGCATCCTTGTTGCTGGCCGTGCTTTCTGCATTGCGGTACCCCTTCCGCATGCTGCAAGGCTTGTGGGCCTACGTTCTTATGCTGGCCCTGCGCATGGCGGCCATGGCCGTTTTCACCTTGGAGCCGCCCCGCGATATCATCCCCTTGGTGGACCCCTTTACCCAGAATTTCTATCCCGGCGAAAGCCCTTTTCTGAAGGACCTCTTCTTTTCCGGCCATACCGCGACGCTGGTGCTCATGGCGCTCTTGTCGCCCCGTGGCCCGGTGCGTTGGCTGGTGGCGTTGGGGGCCTTGGCGGTGGCCATGCTCGTGCTCGCCCAGCACGTGCACTGGACCGTGGACGTGCTGGCGGCCGTGCCTGCCGCGTGGCTCGCGTGGGCCTCGGCCGGGGCCCTGATGCGGCGCCTTGCCGTTTCGGAAGGAGCGCAATAACGGGGCAGGGGGTGGATTAGCTTCGGCCCCCTATTTCAGCCCGATGAACATCCTGGTCCTTTCCCGCAACAGCAAGCTCTATTCCACCCGGCGGATCGTGGAGGCGGGGAAGGCACGCGGACACGACATCACGGTGGTGGACCACATGAAGTGCGACCTGGTGATCGATCGCAAGGACCCCCATGTGATGCGGGCCGGACAGCGCTTGCAGGACGTGGATGCCATCATCCCGCGGGTCGGGGCCAGCGTCACGTTCTACGGGGCCGCCGTCGTCCGGCAATTCGAGGCCATGAAGGTGTTCACCACCGTGGAGAGCCAGAGCTTGGTGCGCAGCCGCGACAAGCTCCGCAGCCTGCAAATACTGAGCAAGGCGGGCGTGGACATGCCGCGCACCGTGTTCACCAACTACAGCAAGGAAGTGGCCAGGGCCGTGGAGCAGGTGGGCGGGGCCCCCTGTATCGTGAAGCTGCTGGAAGGAACACAAGGCCTGGGCGTGGTGCTTGCCGAGTCGCAGAAGGCCGCCGTGGCCGTGGTGGAGGCATTCAACAGCCTGAAGGCCCGTGTGATCGTGCAGGAGTTCATCAAGGAGGCCGGCGCCGAGGATATCAGGGCCTTCGTGGTGGATGGGACCATCGCGGGAGCCATGCGGCGCAAGGGCAAGGAGGGGGAGTTCAGGAGCAACCTCCATCGGGGCGGCGTGGCCGAGCTGATCGAGCTCACACCCGAGCAGGAGGAGATGGCCATACATGCCGCATGGGCCTTGGGCCTGCGCGTGGCCGGGGTGGACATGATACAGAGCAACAGGGGGCCGTTGGTGCTGGAAGTCAACGCGTCACCCGGCCTGGAGGGCATCGAAAAGGCCACCGGGAAGGATATTGCGGGAGAGATCATCGCCTATGTGGAGCGAAGCGTGAAACGCTGAATACCGCCCGCGCCGGGAAGCACCACCAATGGGAGGCCGGCACCACGGGGGCACCTCATCGGGCAGGAAAGCGGAAAGCCGGGACCGAATACCTTTGGCCGGCCAAAAGATCAATCCCTTGCATAACAAGATCCTCATCCTCGACCACGGGTCCCAATACACCCAACTGCTCGCGCGACGCGTGCGCGAACTGGATGTGTACTGCGAGATCCATCCGTACCATGCCGCACAGGACTTTGTGGACGACCCCACCGTGAAGGGGGTCATCCTCAGCGGAAGCCCGGCCTCGGTCTTCGACCAAGGAGCGCCCGATACCGACCTGAAGGACCTGCAAGGCAGACTGCCCGTGCTGGGCGTATGCTACGGGGCGCAGTTGCTGGCCAAGCGCGAAGGGGGCCAAGTGGCGCGCAGCCAAACCCGTGAGTATGGAAGGGCCCTACTGGACAATATTTTCGTCCAAGAGCCCCTCTTCACCGGCATCCATGCCGGGTCCCAAGTATGGATGAGCCATGGCGACACCATCGTGGAAGCAGCAGGCCGCATGGAGGTGATGGCAGGAACCCATGCCGTGCCCATTGCGGCGTTCCGCATCAAGGGAGAGGAAACATTCGGCGTGCAGTTCCATCCGGAAGTGTTCCATTCAACGGACGGAAGCAGGTTGTTGCACAATTTCGTCATTGGTATCTGCGGATGCCGCGCCGACCACTCCCCAAAGGCCTTTGTGGATGAAACCGTGCAGGAGCTCAAGCTCCAATTGGGGCAGGACCATGTGGTGCTCGCCCTCAGCGGCGGAGTGGACAGCTCCGTGGCGGCCATGCTGCTGCAGCGCGCCATCCACGATAGGCTCCATTGCATCTTCGTGAATACCGGCCTGCTGCGCAAGGGCGAGTACGACCAAGTGCTGGAGAGCTACAAGGGCATGGGCCTCAACGTCAAGGGCGTGGATGCCAGGGAACGGTTCTTTCAGGCCCTGAAAGGGTTGGAGGAACCCGAGGCCAAACGCAAAGCCATTGGCCGCACCTTCATCGAGGTGTTCGATGTGGAGGCCAAGGCGATCACCAATGTGAAGTGGTTGGGCCAAGGCACCATATACCCCGACGTGATCGAGAGCGTGAGCGTGAAGGGTCCCAGTGCCACCATCAAGAGCCACCACAACGTGGGCGGCTTGCCCGAACGGATGAACCTGAAGGTGGTGGAACCCTTGAGGTCACTGTTCAAGGATGAAGTGAGGAGGGTGGGCAAGGCCTTGGGGCTGGCACCCGAGATACTCGGCCGCCACCCCTTCCCCGGGCCTGGCTTGGGCATCCGCATTTTGGGCGAGGTGACACCGGACAAGGTGGCCGTCCTTCAAGAGGTGGACCATGTCTTCATCCAAGGGCTCCGCGATGCCGACCTGTATGACCACGTCTGGCAGGCCGGGGCCATCCTCCTGCCGGTGCGCAGCGTGGGGGTCATGGGCGACGAAAGGACCTACGAGAATGCCGTGGCCCTCAGGGCCGTTTCCAGCACCGATGGCATGACCGCCGACTGGGTGCACCTGCCGTACGAATTCTTGGCACGGATCTCGAACGATATCATCAACCGGGTGAAGGGTGTCAACCGGGTGGTGTACGACATCAGCAGCAAGCCCCCGGCCACTATCGAATGGGAATGATCCGAAGGCTGTTCCTCCTGGTTGCAGTGCTGGCGCTCGTGGGCGTGGAAGCCCGCGCGCAAGAGGTGCGTACCGTGGGCGATGATAAATACATCGCCCATACCGTGGAGAAGGGGGAAACGTTGTTCGGCCTGAGCCGGCACTATGCCGTGCCGCTCGATGCATTGCTGGAGGCCAATCCGGGCGCAGGCGAGGGCCTCAGCATAGGCCAAGTGGTGCTTGTGCCGCTTAAGGCACAGAGCAAGAAGGACCTCAAGACGGCCCCGGGCCTGGGCGGGAGCGAACTGCTCCATACCGTGGCCAAGAAGGAGACCATTTACGGTATCGCCAAGAAGTACGGGGTCACCCAGGAGGAGTTGCGCCAATGGAACCCCGACCTACAGTACGGGCTTACCATCGGCATGGTGCTGCGCATCCAAGCAGCCGCCAGCATAGCCGCGCCGCCCACCGCCGTGCAACCGGCAGCCATGGACTCGGACCTGTTCCACCTGGTGCAGCCCGGTGAAACCCTTTTTGCGTTGGGGCAGCGGTTCGGCCTGGCCCCCGACCAGATCAAGCAGGCCAATGGCGGACTGCCCGAAGGGTTGAAGGCGGGCACGTACGTGCGCATACCCCGGGAGATGGACCAAGGGAACGAGGCGGCGAATGAGGCCTCCAAACCGGCACCGCCGCCTTCGCAACACCGCCGAGTGGCCATCCTGTTGCCCTTCACCGCCGCTGCCGCCGAGGGCGACACGGGCAATGAAGAAGAGGCCCGGACCGGGTCGGCTTCCGAGGCGGCAAAGGAATTCAGGGCCGGCCTGGACATCGCCTTGGACACACTGAGGGCATGGGGCCTCAATGCCGATGTGCATGTGTTCGATACGGGCATGAAGCCCGAGCAGTGGGGCAACCTCTTCAAGAGCGATGAGGTGCGGGGAATGGACATGTACATCGGGCCCTTCCACCGGGCAGCCATAGAAAGCCTGGCCAAGGTGGCCGGCGGGGCGCCCATCATCTGCCCGGTGCCGCAAAGCAACAAGGTCATCCTGGGAAACCCCACCGTGAGCAAGGCCGTGGGAGGGCGAAGCGACAGGTTGAAGTTGATGGCCAGGTACGTGGCATACAACCATGCCCGGGACAATGTGATCCTGCTCAAGCCCGAGATCTACGCGGAACGGGAGGTGCAGGACCTGATGGCCAGGGAGCTGCAGCAAGCACTGGACCCGCAAGGCGGGAAATTGCGCGACAGCTTGCTGGTGGTGTCCTGCGGACGGCGTGATGTGGCCGCGGCCGTGGCCAAGCTCAGCACCTCACGCCCCAACATCCTGGTGGTGCCCAGCGAGGATGTGGAGTTCGTTGCAACCGTGCTCAGCAAGTTCGCCTCGCTGGTGCCCAAATACGCCATCACCGTGTATGGCATGCAAACGTGGTCCACCATGGGCACCTTGGATATCCAAGCATTGGTGAAGCTCAATGTGAGGATCCCCTCCAGCGCCTTCCTGGATTACACATCCCCCGGCGTGAACAAGTTCATTGCCGCCTATCGGGCCCGATTCCGCAATGAGCCCGGGGAGTACGCCTTCCTCGGATATGACGTGGCCCTGTATTTCCTGCGCGCACAAATGCAGTTCGGAGATCACTTCCCCAAACACTATGGCGAAGTGGATGCACGGCCGATCTACCTCGATTTCCGAATGGCCCGGATGGGGCCGGAGAACGGATGGAGCAACACCAATGCCGTGATGCTCGAATACCGCCCGGAAGGCGTGTTCAAGGTGAAGTGAGGGCCGACCAAGCGGCCGCGCGGCCGGACCCGGCCCCTCAACGGAGCCAACGGCGCTCCATCACGAAGGTGCCGAACGGCAGCAGGGAGGCCACCCCCACGCCATACATGCGGTCGCTGGGCCACTTCACCTTGGTGAACATCGGTATCGCCAAGATCACGTAGCTGATGAACAATACGCCGTGTGCCCAGCCCATGTAGGTGACCAAGGCCGGCAGGTCGCCCCAGTACTTCAAGGGCATGGCAACGAAAAGCAGGATCACGAAGCTGAGGCCTTCCAGGATGGCCACCCAGCGGAACCGGCGGATGATGGATGCGTGCTCGTTCATTCTGGCCGCGAAGATCGACCCGCTCCGCGAAATGACGGTCATGCGCCGGCAACAATGGCCCAGGTCCCTTCGCTGCCTCTAAGTTTGCCGCATGCGCGGAAAGGGGGGATGGCTCTTCATCTTCGCGGCCATCGGACTGGTGATGGCCGTACTGGGCCTGGCCTTCGGGAGCGTTCACATTCCGGTCGGCGAGGTGTGGGAGGTCTTTTTCAAGCAAGTGGACGGACCGTACCGCGTGATCGTGCGGCAGGTGCGCCTGCCCGAGGTGCTTACGGCGGCGGTGGCCGGCGCCGGATTGGCAACCGCAGGGTTGCTCATGCAAACGGTTTTCCACAACCCGCTGGCTGGCCCTGGCGTGCTCGGCATCAGCGGGGGGGCATCGGTGGGCGTGGCCTTGGCAATGCTGGCCCAGCCCCTGTGGGCCGCTTCCCTCGTGCCGCAAGACCTGCTGGTGGCCGTGGCCGCCTTGGCCGGCGCGTTTGCCGTGCTGCTGCTCATCATGGTGGCCGACCGCCGCCTGGGCGATGGTATCACCCTGCTCATCCTGGGCCTGATGGTGGGCTACCTGTGCACCGCCATGGTCAGCGTGTTGCAGGCTGCCAGCGAGGCCAAGGCCCTGAAAGGGTTCGTCCTATGGGGCCTCGGCTCGTTCGCGGGCATGGAGCTTTCGCGGCTGCCATGGCTGGCGCTGCCCATACTGGCCGGCCTGGCCGGGGCGCTCGGGCTGATGAAACCCATGAATGCCCTGCTTATCGGTGATGAGCAGGCCGGCAGCATGGGGGTGGATGTGCCCCGCGTGCGGAGGCGGGCCATTTGTCTGACGGGCCTGCTGGCCGGGGTGATCACCGCATTTTGCGGCCCCATCGCGTTCCTGGGCCTGGCCGTGCCCCATGTGGCACGGGCCATCTTGCGCACCGCCGACCACCGCGTGCTGTTGCCCGCTACCATGCTCCTGGGGGCCGCACTGGCCCTCTTGGCCGATGTCATCGTGCGTACAGCGGGAGGAGGGGCCGCCTTGCCGCTGAATGCCGTGACGAGCCTGATGGGGGCACCGGTGGTGCTGTGGGTGCTTTGGAGCGGAAGACAATGGGGCAGGCGATGAGGGAGGGCATGCAACATATCCTTCAGGCGAATGGATTGACGGTGGGCCGTGACGGAAAAGCCTTGTTGAGCGATGTGCAAATGACGTTCCCGGCGGGGTCGCTTACCGCCATGCTCGGGCCCAACGGCATCGGTAAGAGCACCCTGTTGCGCACCCTGGCGGGCCTGCTGCAGCCCTTGGCCGGGCAGGTGCTGGTGCATGGCGCCGATGTGCACCGCATGCCCGCCACCGGGCGGGCCAGGCAGATAGCCGTGGTGCTCACGGGGCGCCCACCGGGAGGCATGATCGATGTGCAGACCTTGGTGGCCCTGGGCCGACAGCCATGGACGGATCGATGGGGGCGCACCAGGCGCGAGGACCGGGAAGCCGTGGAACATGCCTTGGTACGCGCCGATGCCATCGACCTTCGCCACCGCCAAGTGGCCACCTGCAGCGATGGTGAATGCCAGAAAGTGTTGATCGCAAGGGCTTTGGCCCAAGACACGCCCGTGATGTTGCTCGATGAGCCGACCGCATTCCTGGACCTGGCCAACAGGGCCGGCATTGTGCGCATGCTGCGGTCCATCGCCCATGAGGAAGGGAAGACCGTGCTGTTCAGCACGCACGACCTTCAGCTGGCCATGGACCTCTGTGATCACATGGTGCTGTTGCGCAGAGATGCCGGGGTGTGGCAAGGCACCCCGGGGCAGGCCATGGCTTCAGGGGAGCTGGCCAAGACCTTGGAAGGCAGCGGCGTGGCCATCGATCATCGTACAGGCACCCATCGGTTCATGCCCTGAGCCCGGCGTGCCGGAAGACCTGCTTGCTCCTCAATTCCGCCGCGGCTTGGTCTCCTCCTTGGCCTTCTCCTTGAAATAACGCCGGAAGAACCAGTTGCGCTGCAGGGCTTTGAGGTCCTCTTCCAGAAGACTGCTGCTGCGGTCCAGTTGTTGCAGGGTGCGGCGCACGTCAGCCGCCATGGCGGTGTCCCGGCTGAGCGTGTGTGTCAGGCCGCCGGGCGTGTTCAGGCCCTCGGCGAAGCGGTCCACCTGTGCCGTGGCCCGGCCCAAGCTATCGGCCAATTGTTGCATGGTCACCAGCCAGTTGCGCACTTGCTGTTCCGTGGCCGGGTCGCCCACCAGCATCCCCAGGGCGCCCCTGCCGGCCTGCACGTTCACCAGCATGCCGTCCACTTGGCCGGTGGCCGATCGCAGGTAGGCCGCCGACCGCCCAAGGTCGTCCAAGGCCGATCGGACCTGCCGGGCCAGCAGGCTGTCGCCCAGCAGGTGCCCGATGCCGCCTGGTGCAATGAGCCGCCCGCTAAGCCCGCGAAGGTCGTCGGTGATGGCCGCCAGGTTGCGATTGGTGCGGTCCAAGGTGCGCATCATCAGGTCCGTGTCCAGCGGAATGCTGCTCCGCAGCACCGTGCCGTCCTCGATCGGGGAGGCCTCGCCGTCGCCGGGGCCGATATTCACCAGCCGGCTGCCCATCAGCCCGTCGCTGCCCAGGCTCGCAATGGCATTGGCGCGGATGTGCACCGCCTCCCGTTGCCGGATATCCATGGTGACCAGCACCGCGGTGTCGTTCACAATACGCACGCTGCGTACCGTGCCTACATCGATGCCCGCATAGCGCACATTGTTGCCGGGCCGCAGGCCGCCCACCTGCTCGAAGTGCGCGCCAATGGCCACCGTGTTGCGGAACAGGTTGCGTTTTGCCCCCAGCAGGTAAAGGCCCAGAAGCAGCACGAAGGTGCCGGAGAGGATGAAAACCCCCAATCGTAGTTTGTCGGTCCGCGTCGTTGCCATTCAGCAGGATGCAAAGTTGGGCCTGGTGCGCCGATGGCCGAAATGGGCGGGCTTGCCCGTGGCGGTGATGATGGACATGGGGCCGTTCACAGTGTTTGGAAGAAACGTTCCACCACGGGGTCCGTGGAGGCCCGGAGGGCATCATACGTGCCCCCCGCATAGTTACGCCCATCGTGCAGCAGGGCGATCCGGTCGGCAGCAAGTTTGGCCACGTTCAGGTCGTGGGAAATGATGATGGAGGAGGTGCCGTAGTTGCGTTGCAGGTCCAGGATCAGCTCCACCATTTCCATGCTGGTAATGGGGTCCAGCCCTGCCGTGGGTTCGTCATACAGGACCACCTCAGGCTTGGTGATCAAGGTCCGGGCCAGGCCGATGCGCCTTTTCATGCCACCGCTCAGCTCGGCCGGATACATGTGCCGGGTGTGGGCCAGCCCCACGGCCTGCAGGGCCTCTTCCACCCGGGCGTCAACCTCTTTGGGCGCCATGGCTATCCAGTGGCGGCGCAACGGGAATTCCATGTTTTCCTCCACGGTCATGCCATCATACAAGGCACTGCTTTGGAACAGGAAGCCCACCCGTACCCGCAACCGGTCCAGCGCGGCGGGGTCCAGGGCGAGCACATCCTCGCCCAGCACTTCCACCGTGCCCGCATCGGGCTCGAGCAGGCGCACAACGCATTTGATGAGCACGCTCTTCCCGCTGCCGCTGCGGCCCAGCACCATCACGTTCTCGCCCCGGTATACGTCGAGGTCGAAACCCTTGAGCACCTCGTTGCTCCCAAAGGCTTTCTTCAAGCCCCGCAGGCGTACCACGACCTCGCCGGTCAGGGTGGGGGAGATGCGCCCTGTCATCAGTTGATGCCCAAGAGATCCGTGACCTGCACGGCCAATAGATCGAGGATGAAGACCAGCAGCGAGCCTAACACCACGGCACGATGGGCCGCCTCGCCCACGCCCGTGGTGCCCTTGCGGGCGTTCCAGCCCGTGAAGCAACCCACCAGGCCAATGGCCAACCCGAAGAAGTAGCTCTTGATGAACGCCGGGAACAGGTCCGCGCCGGTGATGCTGTCCATGACCTGGGTTTGGAATAGCTGCCAGCTCACCGTGCCGTAAAAATTCACGCCCACCCAACTGGCGAAAATGGCGATCACATCACCCAGTACCACCAATAAGGGCAGCATCAACGTGGTGCTCCACACGCGGGTGACCACCAGATAACGGAAGGGATTGGTGCCGCTCACTTCCATGGCATCGATCTGTTCCGTTACCCGCATGCTGCCCAGCTCGGCCCCCATGCTGCTGCCGATCTTGCCGGCACCGATCAACGCGGTGATCACCGGGACGATCTCGCGCACCATGCTGATGGCCACCATGCTCGGAAGCATGCTTTCCGCACCAAACCGCGCCAGGGTGGGCCTGCTTTGAACGGTGAGCACCAGCCCCATGATGAAGGCGGTGATGCCGACCAAGGCCATGGAGCGATAGCCGTTCACCACGCTTTGGCGCACGAGCTCATCCCAGGCAAACCGGGGGTGGAAGGCGTTGCGGAAGAAACGCCCCGTGAACTGGGCGATGCCGCCCACCTCGGTCAACGTATCGCGCAGAACGGTCGGCAAGCGCTGCATGGTGGAAAGGTAGAAGGAACAGGCCAATGGGCACGGGCACCCCCAAAAGAAAGCCCCGGCGGATGCCAGGGCTTTCCCTTGGGGACGTTACGCCCTTATTTGTTCTTCAACAGGTCACGGATCTCGGTCAGCAACTTCTGGTCTTCCGTGGGGCCTGCGGGGGCGGCCGGAGCCTCCGGCTTCTTCATCCGGTTCACGGCCTTCACCACCATGAACATCACGAAGGCCACGATGATGAAGTCGATGAACGCCTGCAGGAAATTGCCGTACTTAACGGCCACTTCCGCTATGGCGGGGATCACCGAGCCGTCGGCACCCGTGGATTCCGCCACCCCGTCACGAAGCACCAGTTTCAGGTCACCGAAGTTGATGTTGCCCGTGAACAGGCTGATCACCGGGGCCACGATGCCCTCCGTGAATGAAGTGACGAAGCGGGTGAAGGCGGCACCCATCACGAAACCTACGGCGATGTCGACCAGGTTGCCTTTCATCGCAAAGTCCTTGAACTCCTTCAGTATGCCCATGCGTTAGAGAATTTGGTTTTGGTTCTTGTTGATTGGTGCTGAGGCCGGGCCCGGTTACGGGCAGTGGTATTACTCCTTCGGTTGGCCCGGGGGGGCATCGGCCTCGCTGGGCTGCGCCTGCTTGAGCTGGGAGCGCAAATGCTTGTGTTCCTGGCGCAGCCGCTCGATCTGTTGCCTGGTGCGCTCCAGCGACTTTTCCATCTCCTTCCGCATCGCTTCGCCAGCGGCGCTCTTGAAGCTGAACTTGCCCATGTTCTCCTCGCCTTGGCGCACCTCCGCCTCCAGTTCTTCGATCTTGCGCTTCACGAAGCGGCTTTCACGCTCTATGCGATCCTTGCCGTCCGGCGCGGAGGACAGGTCCTGCACCCGGTTCTGGAACGCCATCCGCCGACGGTCGTCGGCATTCAGCTTCAGCTGGTCGTATTGCTTGTCCAACGCCGCTCGATAGCGCGTGCTCAGCTTCTCGTATTGCCTGGGGGAAACGTGGCCTCCGCCCACCCAACGTGCGGAGAAGGCCTTCAAACTGTCCATGTCAGCATTGCGGTTGCCGCTCAGGGTGAAGGCCTCGATCTCCGCGATCAGGTCCTCCTTCTCCTTCGCATGGCCAGCCTGTTCCGCGTCCTGTTGCGCGAAGTTCTCCTTGCGGGCATTGAAGAAGGCATCGCAAGCCTCGCGGAAACGGGCCCAAAGCTTTTGTTCATCACGTTGGCCCGCACTGCCCACCTCCTTCCATTGCTGCTGCAAGGATTTCAATTTGTCGGCGGTCTGGCGCCAGGCCGTGCTGTCCTTCAGCTTGAGCGCTTCGCCGATCAAGGCCTCCTTCTTGTCACGCGCCGCCTTGAACTGCCCCTTGATCGTGGCGTAGTAGGTGTTCTTTTTCTCGAAGAACACGTCGCAGGCATCACGGAATTCACGCCAAATGCGCTCGTTATCCTTTTTGGTGGCAAAGCCGATGTTCTTCCACGCGTTCTGTAACTCCAACACCTGGTCGGTCAGTGCCTTCCATTCATTGGAACCGAGGTTTTCGGCCCGGCCCGCCAGCTCATGCATCTTTTCCACCAAGGCGTGCTTGCTGGCCAGGTTGGCTTCATGCTCGGCCCGGCGTGCCTTGTAGTGCTCGTTGATCCGGTCATATACCGTCCGGGTCGCATTCCAGAAGCCATCATTGATCGCCTCACGCTCTTCGCTCAGCACAGGGCCTATCTGATGCCATTTGTCCTGGTATTCCCGCACCAACTGTTCCGCCTGGCGCACGCTGTCAACACGCTGCACGGCCTCCATGTCGGCCACCAAGGCTTGCTTCAACGCCGTGTTCTTGCGCAGGTCGTGGTCGCGAAGCTCCTTGTAGATCCGGATGTGGTAGAAGAAGTCCTCGCGCAGCTGGTTGTATTCCTGCTGAAGTTCCCGGTAGTGCTGCTGGGGAATGGTGCCTATCACGCGCCATTGCTCCCCCAGTTCATTGAAGCGCTGGAAGGCATTGCCGATGTTTTCCTCGTTGGTGATCAGCGCCCGCAACTCGGCCATAACTCCGCGCTTGGCCTCCAGGTTGTCGTTTTCCTCCTTCTGGCGCTGGCGCCGAATGTCGTTCACCTTGGTGTTGAACGCATCAAGCAACTGCTTGAACCGCTTGTCCTGCTCATCATTCAGCCGCGCCGATTCGATCGGCTGGGTTGCCGGAACCTCCTTGGGCATCTTCGGTGTGGCGGCCGGCGGAGGACCAATGCTCGGCTCCTCCACTTCCTCGGCAACAACGGCCTCTTCCTGCGCGGCTTCCTCGGCTGCCCGGGCCTGGGCTTCCGCCTTTTCCGCAGCCACCAAGGCTTCGTATGATTCCTTCAGGTTTTCCACCGTTTCGGACAAACCCTCCACGTCGGATTGTTGGAGCAATTCTTCCAATCGGGCTATCAACTCGCTTTTCGATGCCATGCGTACGTAATCCCAACCCATTGAGGCGGGTCTAGCGATCAAATATAGAAGGATGAAGGTGAACTATGGATGAACACCAGGGCTATCGCGTCTTATTGATCGGGCATCATTGTAAGGGACGGCCAGGAAGGAACTGCCTCCGATGCGGTGATCGGTGAATTACGGGTGTCCGGGAAACTGCTGCGACCCCGTCGGGGTCGGCTATCGCGAATGGATTGATCCAGAAGGGATCACAGCTTGTAGAAAACCATTGGCCCCGAAATGAACGACCCCGACGGGGCCGCAGCAAAACTGAAAGTGCATCGGGCGAAAAACGGGGCCCTTCATCGAGGAATGCGAATGCAACGTAGGGAAATGAGGGGATTGAGGATGAGCCTTGGATTTTTTCCGGACACCAGCGGATGGTGATCGTTCAGCGTCCGGAACATGGATGCCGACACAATAAATGGCAGGCGCAGTCCACCGCACGAAGCGATGCCTACTCGGATGCCATTCCCGGATTGAAGACGCGATAGCCCTGGGATGAACACGGATACTGAACGTGAAGGTCTATCCGGCCTGTCCATGGTGGCTGCCCATGATTCCGGCCATCCGTGTGTCCTGCACCGATATCTATCGGAGCGTGAATGAAAAACACAGGGAGGGCACGCCCGACGGGCGTGCATGACGCGATAGCCGTGGGGGGTGGTGAAGATTAGGGCTACAACAACGACATCGATGGCAGTTCCGGTCCGTGGGGGAGTGCTGGCCAAGTGGCCCTAATCCATGGGGCATGCCGGTAGCCCCAAGCAAAAGGGCCGCTCCTTTAGGAACGGCCCTTTGCATGGGATCGGGTTGTCGGCCTATCGGACGATCGTCAGGCGCTTGGTGGTCACCTCACCGTTGATGGTGATGTTGACCATGTACACGCCGCTGGCGATGTTGCCCGGCAGGTTCAGGACG
>DAOKZW010000003.1:0-139431 GCA_035325445.1 Flavobacteriales bacterium | reverse complement strand
CCATCACCCCATCACCCGCACCACCCGCACCACCCGCATTACGACCTGCCCGGCGCATGCATGCGCCATCACAAACACCTGCTCACCACTTTTTCGTATCTCTGTGTTCCCTGCACCGGACCTCTATTCCACAGCAACATGCAAAAGATCTTCTTCGCCATCAGCTTCATCCTCTTCGCCATTTTCGGCCTGCTGGGCTGGTGGCACCCCAAGTTCTTCTGGGGCTTCGCCGTCATCGGGCCCCTGTTCCTGTTGGGCATTTGGAACATGCTGCAGCCCCGGCACATCATTCTGCGCAACTTCCCCGTGCTGGGCTATGCGCGCTATTTCTTCGAGTTCATCTCGCCGGAGATCCAGCAGTACTTCATTGAGCGACACACCGACGGCCGACCCTTCAGCCGCCAGCAACGCAACATCGCCTACCAGCGCGCCAAGAACGTGGACGACACCACCCCCTTCGGCACCCAGCTGGACATCAACGCGGCCAACTACGAGGGCATCCGCCATTCCATCTACCCCAAGGAGGTGCCCGCCGACCCGCCCTTGGTGAAGATCGGCGGGGCTTATTGCAAGAAGCCCTACATGGCCTCACTGCTCAACATCTCCGCCATGAGCTTCGGCGCGCTGAGCGACCGCGCCGTACTGGCCCTGAACACCGGGGCCCGCAAGGGTGGCTTCTACCACAACACCGGCGAGGGCGGCCTGAGCGACCACCACCTGAAGCCGGGCGGCGACCTGGTGTGGCAGATCGGCACCGGCTACTTTGGCTGCCGCGACAAGAACGGCGATTTCGACCCCGAGTTGTTCCGCACCAAGGTGGCGGAACATCATCAGGTGCGCATGATCGAGCTCAAGCTGTCGCAGGGCGCCAAGCCGGGCCATGGCGGGGTGCTGCCCGCGGTGAAGAACACGCCGGAGATCGCCCGTATCCGCCACATCGAGCCCTACACCACCGTGCTATCGCCGCCGGGCCACAGCGCCTTCAGCGATGCCGGGGGCCTGCTGCGTTTCATCACCCAATTGCGCGAGCTCAGCGGTGGCCTGCCCGTGGGCTTCAAGATCTGCATCGGCGACACGGCCGAGTTCACCGAGATCTGCGAAAAGATGGTGGAGACCGGCATGCGCCCGGACTTCATCACCGTGGACGGCGCCGAAGGCGGCACAGGCGCGGCCCCGCTGGAGTTTGTGGACACCGTGGGCATGCCTTTGGAGCCGGCCCTCATGTACGTGCGCCGCACGCTGGAGCGCTTCAGGCTGCACGGTGAGGTGAAGATCATCGCCAGCGGCAAGGTGCTTACCTCGGCCAGCTTGATGAAGATGCTCGCCTTGGGTGCCGACGTGTGCAACAGCGCCCGTGGGTTCATGTTCGCCCTGGGCTGCATCCAGGCGCTGAAGTGCAACACCAACCAGTGCCCCACGGGCATTACCACCCACAAGCGGCACTTGGTGCGCGGGCTGGTGGTGAGCGACAAGGGCGAGCGCGTGTTCAACTTCCACCGCAACACGCTGCTGTCGCTGATGGAACTGCTGGCCGCCTGCGGCCTGGACCGCGTGGAGGACATCACCATGCGGCACTTCATGCGCGGTGATGAGTTCGTGGAGCTGGCCAACCGCTACTTCCCCGACAACCTGGACAAGGTGATGCACGCTTCGCCGGGCGGGACGGTGTAGGCACGGTGCCGATGAAGGGAGCTGCCGTTTTCCTGGGGCAGGTGGTCGTCGGCCTGGTGAAGCTGGGCGTGGACCTGAACGGCCTTTGGCCGGACCATCTGTGCTACCGCGTGGAAACACAGGAACGCTACCGGCAGATGCTGGATCGGCTGCGGCAAGAGGCCGAGCCTCTGGGCGAGAACATCGTTGCGGGAAGGCCGATCGCCACGTTCCGGCTACATCAACCGGTACGCGCAGCAGGATATGCGGTGGATGTGCTGGAGCTACCTGCGCCCAAGGCGGGAAGTTCGTACAGGGAGGGCTTTGAACATGCTGAGTTCGTCGTGCCGGTGGACCTGGAGACGTTCATGGGCAGGCACCCGCACCTGGACTGGGATACCACGGGCCTGGGCAAGGCGCATAACCCGGAGCTCCGGTTGCGGCTGGGCGCAGCCAATGCCAAATTTCACCGCACGCCATTGGCGGACCTGGTTGCCAGCGAGCGTGGGGCTCAAGCGTAGCGTGCCGCGTCCACCTCGGCATCCAGGGGTTTGCCCTCAAATAGGTGGTCCAGCAGATGTCCGGCACACCAAGGAGCCTGCATCACGCCGCGGGCACCGAGGCCGTTGAACACGGCGATGCCCTTGCCGACCATGCCCAGGATGGGCTTGCGGTCACGGGCGGCGGGCCGCACCCCTGCGTGTGCCTCCACCGGCTCCACGTGCGCTTCCAGCATCTCCGAAAGGCGCTCCAGCATCCAATCGCGGGCCTGGGCCGTGGGACCCTCCCATACGTCCGTCCACTTGAAGGTGGAACCCACGCGGAAAACGCCATCACCTGCTGCCAGCAGGCCAATGGCGCCGTACACCATGCGCGTAAGCCGCAGGCCGGGGATGTGTACCGTGAGCGTTTCCCCCTTTACCGGCACCAGGCCTTCCGAAGCGTGGAACGGACCGCTGCAGTCCACCAGCCAGCGCCCCTTCACCTCGCCGATGGCGACCAAGCCTCCTTCGTGTCGCACCTCCTCCGGGTCCATCATTTTTTCGTGCAAGGTCCCATCGGCCAGCAATTGCGTGCGCTGGGCGTCCAGCAGCCGGGGTATGTCCAGCCGGCCCGCATAGGTCACCGTTCCGTAGCCGTGGGGTGCACGGAAGGGGCCTGCATCAATTTCGGGCTCGGGGCGGCTGGCCAGGAAAGGGGCCATGCCCGGCTTCTGTAGCGCCTGTTCCCAAAGGGCGGCTTCTTGGGGCCCGGTGAAGAGCTTCACCAACGGTTCATCGTGCCAGCAGGACAGGCCGAGGTGTGCTTCCCAGCGGTTGTAAAACGCCTTGGCCGCGGGCATGAATCGCTCTGCGCCCCAGCACAAGGTGTCTCTCCGGAATACCACCGGGTTTACGGCACCCCCGGCGGCCCAGGTGGCGCTGCCGTCCAGCCGTTGGTCGAAGACTTGCGCGGAAAGCCCGCGCAGGCGGCAAGCCTCGGCCAGCACCGCCCCGGCGATGCCTCGCCCCAGGATGAGCACGTCGTATACCACGGGCACAAAGGTGGGGAGAGGGCAGTGGACAGTAGGCAGTAGGCAGTAGGCAGTGGACAGTGGACAGTCCGCCTTCGCCATAGCTACGGCGGGACGCAGTAGGCAGTGGGCAGTCCGCCTTCGCCATAGCTACGGCGGGACGCAGTAGGCAGTCCGCCTTCGCCTGTCCTTCGCGAAGCTTCGGCCAGCGAGGCAGGGCTACGGTGGGACGAGGTGGGCAGTGGGCAGTAGGCAGTAGGCAGTAGGCAGTGGGCAGTAGGCAGTAGGCAGTAGGCAGTGGGCAGTGGGCAGTAGGCAGTGGGCAGTGGGCAGTGGGCAGTGGACAGTCCGCCTTCGCCATAGCTACGGCGGGACGCAGTAGGCACCTGTAAATACCCGGACTATCAAAATACCCGGAACAAGAAAAACAGGGGCCTGTTACGCCGCCAGCAGCCGCTGCATGCGGTGCAGGAGCTCGTCGGGGTCCAGGGGCTTCTGCAGCAGGTCGTTGGCGCCGGCCCCTTTCACGGTATCGTGGAGGTGGGGCAGCTCGTAGGCGGTGATGACCAGTACGGGAATCCGGTTGCCTTTGGCGCGCAGCGCCTCCACCAAGGCCAAGCCATCGATGTGCGGCAGCCCCAGGTCCATCAGGAGGAGGTCCGCGGGTTCATCCTGCAGCATGCGTTCGAGTTCGCGGCCGTCGCAGAGCGTGGTCACGCGCCAGTGGGAGTCCATGGCTCGATAGGCGATCATTCGGCGGATCGCCGCGTCGTCCTCGATGATCATTACGTGCGGCATGGCAGCAGGATTTCACGTTCCTACGCCAGCCGCGGTACAGGGTTGCAGGTGCACGCTACAAGTTCCCGGTGAAGAGCTTGATGATATCGTGCCCGTTCACGGCCAGGATCAGGGTGAGCAGGAACACCATGCCCGCCATCTGGGCATACTCCAGCACCTTGGGCGGTGCTGGTTTGCGGGCCACGGCCTCGTACAGCAGGAATACCACGTGGCCGCCGTCCAGGGCCGGTATGGGCAGGATGTTCAATACGGCCAAGGCCAGGGAAAGGAAGGCGGTCATTTCCCAGAAGCGCTGCCACACCCACTGCGGGCCGTAGGCCTTGCTCATGGCGATCAATCCGCCCATCTGCTTCACCCCGGCCTTGCTGCCCAGCAGCTTGAAGGAGTTGATGTTGTCCATCAGGCGCTGCCAGCCGAACTGGATGCCGGCGGGGATGCTGGCCAGGAAGCTGAACGACTCGGTTTCGAAGGTGAAGAATTCGGTCGGTGAGCGGGGCTGGAGGCCTACGATGCCATCGGTGCTTACCTGCACCGGAATGTTCACGCGGTGCCCTTCACGCAGCAATGTCACCTCCACGACCTGCCCCTTTTTGTCCTTCACGGCCTCCACGAAATCCTGGAAATAGCGGGCCGGCTGCCCGTTCACGGCTATGATGCGGTCGCCCTTTCGGAAGCTGCCCTGTTTTTCGGCGTTGTTGCCGGCCAGCACCGAGTCCACGTAGAAGGGGAATCGGGGGCTGAACAGCTGCTTGTCGTTGCTTTCCAGGATCTGGTCCTGGATGTTGGCGCTGAGCTCGATCTGTTTGCGCACCACGTTGCCGCTTTCATCCTCGCGCTCCACGGTCACATGGCGTGCGCCATCGATGAGGATGGCCAACGAAAGATCACCGAGGGTCTTGGGCTCGCGGCCGCCCACCTCCACGATCTTGTCCCCGTCCTCGAAGCCCTCGGCCTTCATCAGGGCGCTGGGCGCCACGCCGTAGGTGAGGTTCTTCACGGGCAGGTACTCGCGCCCCCACACGAAGAGCACCATGGCATAGATGGCGAAGGCCAGCAGCACGTTCACGGTCACCCCGCCCACCATCACGATCAAACGTTGCCACACGGGTTTGGCGCGGAATTCCCACGGTTCCGGCGGGCGCTGCATGCGTTCTTTCTGCTCGGCATCCAGGCTTTCGTCCACCATGCCGGCGATCTTCACATAGCCGCCGAAAGGCAGCGACCCGATGCCGTACACGGTATCACCGACCTTCTTTTGGAACAGTGCCTTGGGCCAATCGAAGAAGAGGAAGAATTTCTCCACCCGCATGCCGAACAACTTGGCGGGCAGGAAGTGGCCGAATTCGTGCAAGGCCACCAGGATGGACAGGCCCAAGATGAGCTGTCCGGCGTAGATCAGGATTTCCATGCAGGGGATGTGAGGGCCCCGAGGGCGGCTCGCCGGGTTTCGGCATCGCTGGCCTCAAGGTCTTCCAAGGAGGGTGAAGGTATGAATGTTGCCTTGGCCATGCAGTTTGCGATGAGGTCGCTCATGCCCAGGAAGCTGATCTGCTCCTCCAGGAAGGCCTGCACGGCCACTTCGTTGGCGGCGTTGAGCACGCAGGGTGCGTTGCCGCCCCGCCTCAGGGCCTCCAAGGCCAGGGCCAGGTTGGGGAAGGCCTCCAGGTCCGGCTGTTCGAAGGTGAGGCTGGGGTACTGCGCAAAATCGAAGCGCGGCCAGTTGCTGGGCAGGCGTTGGGGGTAGGCCAAGGCGTACTGGATGGGCAGCTTCATGCTGGGCAGTCCCATTTGGGCCTTCATGCTTCCGTCGCGGAACTGCACCAGGCTGTGGATGATGCTTTGTGCGTGCACGATGATCTCCACTTGGTCGGGTTGCAGGCCGAATAGCCATTTGGCCTCGATGGCCTCCAGGCCCTTGTTCATCAGGCTGGCGCTGTCGATGGTGATCTTGGCGCCCATGGTCCAGTTGGGGTGCTTCAGCGCCTGGGCCTTGGTCACGGTGGCCATCCCTTCGCGGGTCCGGCCACGGAAGGGGCCGCCGCTGGCCGTGAGGGTGATCTTCTCGATGGGGTTGTCCCATTCGCCGGCCAGGCACTGGAAGATGGCCGAGTGCTCGCTGTCCACCGGGTAGATGTTCACGCCTTTTTCGCGGGCCTGTCGCGTCACCAGTTCACCGGCCACCACCAAGGTTTCCTTGTTTGCCAAGGCGATGGGCTTGCCTGCGCCGATGGCCTCCAGCGTGGGCCGCAGCCCTGCGTAGCCCACCATGGCGGTGAGCACCATGTCGATGCTGTCCATTTGCACGGCCTGCCCAATGGCCTCTTCCCCGGCGTACACCTTGATGCCCAGCGGGAAAAGGGCGTCGCGCACCTGGGCATGGCGGGTCTTGTCGGCGATCACCACGGCATTGGGCCTGAACTCGGTGGCCTGCCGGATCAGCAGCTCCGCGTTGCGGCCGGCGGTGAGCAATTCCACTTGGAAGTGGTGCGGCTGCTCGCGCACGACCTCCAATGTTTGGGTACCGATGGATCCGGTGCTGCCCAGGATGGCGATGCGCTTTCGGGTGGGGTGGGAGCTGGACAAAGTGCGGCGGGAATGAAGGTGCAAAGATCGCTTATCGGACGTAAAAGGCCGTCCGCGTAACCTCGCCCCCCCTTGAAATCGTTCAAGGGCATCTATTTTTCGCCCGGTCATCACCACCTCCGCATGCGGCCATTCATCACCCGTTTCCCTGTGCTCACCTTCGTGGTGCTCACCCTGCTGTACCAGTTCATCGTTGTGGGCATCGTATGGTGGCGCTTGCCCGTGGGGGCCCACATGCACGATGATGCCACGGCCCACATGGTATTCCGTTTCCGGGTGTTCGGCCCCTTGGCCTTTGCGATGTTGTTGACCGCCTATCTGGAAGGGAAGGCGGGCCTTCGGAACCTGTTCGCCAGCTTTCTTCATTGGCGGGTGCCGGCCAAGTGGTACATGTTGGCCTTTTCCTGGAAATTCCTGTTCACTTGGGTTGGTGTGGCGGTCATGGCGGTGTTGGGTATCCGTGCCTGGCCGGGTTTCTTCCAGGATGGCCTTATGCATGGCGACATGGAACCGTTGCGGCAGTTGATGCGCAACATGCCCTTCATTGTGGGCATCGCCTTCGTTGAGGAGACCTCGTGGATCAAGTATTCGGTCACCCGGTTGCAGGAGCGGTACCATGCGCTGACGTCTTGCCTATTGGTGGGCCTGGGTTGGGGCCTGTGGTACCTGCCGATGCTGTTGGTGGGTGAAGGTGTGCCGGACGGTTATCCCTGGCACACGTTCATGACCAGCATGGTGGCGCTGACGGTGCTGCTGGGCTGGGCCTTCAACATGACCCGCAGCGGCACGGTGCTGTTGATCATGCAGATCATCAGCAACTGCGCATTCTTCCTGCTGCCGGTGCTACCGGGGTGGTGGGACATGGACGTGGCGTACATCACGGCCTTCGTGTGGGCCAACGTGGGCAGTGCGGTGTTGCTCACCTTGGTGTTTGGTTGGCGTGAGTTGGGCCGCGGCAAGCGCGCCACGTGGAGCGAAGGGCTGCAGGCCCATGCCTGACTGGGGGTGTGTCAGCTTCTTCGTGCGGCAGCCCGCCGGAGCCGGTCGTTGATGGCGGCCCCCAACCCTGTTGTGGGGAAGACCTCCGCAAGGATCACTTCCACCGGGGCCTTGTCCAACGCGCGCAGGGCCGCAAAAAGATTTCTGGCCGCCTCGGCGAGGTCGTTGCCCGGTGAAAGGACCTCGTTTTGCGCGGCACCATGGTCGGTGCTGAGGCTGATCACCCCGGCCTTCTTACCAGCGTGTTCGCGCAGCAGGTCCGGTACATGGCCGATGAACACGGGCTTGCTGGGGGCATAATGGCTTTCCAACGTGCCCGGCGACATGGGCACCAGGGTTCTTTGTGCCTTGGGCACGATGCCCAGCACCTGCTCCACCTCCTCCAAGGGGGTTCCGCCCGGTCGGTACAGCACCCAACGGCCACTGTCGGGCTCCCAGCCGATGATGGTGCTTTCCACCCCCACCGTACAAGGCCCGCCATCCAAGATGTAAGGTACTTGCTCGCCCAGTTGGTCGGCCACATGGCGTGCGGTGGTGGGGCTCACGTAGCCGAAAGGGTTGGCGCTGGGGGCGGCCACGGGAAATTCCAGCCTGCGCAGGAGGTCCAGGGCCATGGGATGCGCCGGCATGCGCACGGCTACGGTGTCCAGGCCGCTGGTGACCAGGTCGGGCACCCGTTCCTTCTTCGGAAGCACCAAGGTGAGGGGACCTGGCCAGAAGCGGTCCATCAGGCCTTGGGCCTGTGCGGAGGCTTGTGGCCCCATGGCCTCCAGCCGGGTTATTTCAGCTACTTGGTGGGGGCTGTGCACATGCACGATCAGCGGGTCGAAGGCGGGCCGCTGTTTGGCTTGGAAGATCTTTAGCACGGCAACGGGGTCGTACGCGTTGGCGGCGAGCCCGTACACGGTTTCGGTGGGTATGGATACGATCTCGCCGCCTTGCAGCAGCTTGGCGGCCAGGTCGATGTCGGTACCGATGGGCATGGTGCAAAGATGCGGCGTGCGGGACGGGTTGCTGTTGAGGTCCGCGTTCCGCACGGCCCGGTTCCGGGGCTGGACATGGCGGCCCAGGCCGCCATGTCGCAAGGGGGAGGTGGCCGGTTTCCCGGCCTGGTGGGCCCAGCAGGATTTGAACCTGCGACCAACGGATTATGAGTCCGCTGCTCTAACCGCTGAGCTATAGGCCCTGTCCGGGGCCGCGAAAGTAGAAGTTGGCGCCCATCCGGCGATACGGGTAGTTTCGCGGCCCATGGGGGCAGCGGCCAATTATGACACCATCCTCTTGGACTTGGGCGGGGTGCTGATCGATGTGGACTACCACGCAGCGGCCAAAGCCTTTGCGGCGTTGGGCTTCAGCAATTTCGATGCCCTCTACAGCAAGGCGAAACAAGACCACCTGTTCGACGGATTCGAGACGGGTGCCATTAGCGTGGCCGGGTTCCGGGACCGGATCCGCGGCTTGCACGATGAGCCGCTGGCCGACGACCAAATAGATGAGTGCTGGAATGCCATGCTGGGCAGCATCCCTCCTGAGCGGATCCGGCTGGTGGAGCGGCTCAAGGCGCGCTATCAGGTGCTTTTGTTCAGCAACACCAACGCCATCCATGTGCCGGCGTTTGAGGCCATCGTGGCGCGGGAGAACGGGATCCCCGACTTCAAGGCCCTGTTCCACGGGGCCTATTACAGTTGCGAGCTGGGCCTGCGCAAACCGCATCCGGACGCTTTTCTCCATGTACTGGCGCTCCATGGCGCCGAGCCAGGCCGCACGCTGTTCATCGACGACAGCATCCAGCATGTGGAAGGGGCGCGCGAGGCCGGGCTTCACGCCGAGCATTTGGAGCTGGCCCAAGAGGATGTGGTCCGGCTGGTGGAGCGGCTGGGCCTGTTGGCGGACTGAGGCAAGCCCCGGGAGGCCTATGCACCCGACAAGCGCTGGGCAAGGGCAATGATGTGCCCGTCCGGGTCGCTGAGATAGCCCACCAGGTCGCCCCAGTCGCGGGCGGACACGGGGCTGATGGGCTTGCCGCCGCACCGCAGGGCGTGGTCATATTCGGCGCCGGCATCCGCCACCACCAGATAGAGCTCGCATCGCGGTATGCCGTTGCCTTCCCCCGGGTGGGGCGTGCGGCCTTCCAGGATCTTGGCGATGCCTTTGTTCGGCATCAGTCCCAGTTTGCAACTGTCCGTGAGCCGGAATTCCGTCATGCCCGGCACGTGCAGGTCCGCCGGCCTGCGGAACAACAGTTCATAGAAGGCGCGGCTGCGCTCCTGGTCCTCCACGTAGAGGATGGTTTGGAGCATTTCAACACGGAGGCGCATCGGTCGGGTCTCTGTTGCGGGTGCCTATCCCTTCCGTTTCCGCTGCTTGGGCGCAGGTAGCACCTCGGCCATGCGCAGCAGCATTGCCGGCAATTTGCGGTCACCGGTGATCATGTCCTCCGGGACCAGGTAGTAATCCTTGCTTCCCGGATAGGCCGGGGCATGCTCGCATCGGCCTTCGAGGGCCGCGCTTTCGGGCAAGATCTTCACGAAGAGCTGGTCATCGCAGATGAAGGCCACGGGCTTGCCATCGGCATAAAGGGCGAATTCGCCGAACATGGGCTTCACACTGAAGCGCAGCTCATCGCCCAGTTGCTTGCGTATGAAGGCCGCGGTTTCCTTGCGTGTGGCCATTGGTTCAGCATTTAGGGCCGTCCTGTGCCCCGTTACGGATCATTGCTTGATGAAGCGTGTGCGCAGCAACCGGTCACCTTGGCGCAGGTCCACGGTGTACATGCCTTGGGGCAGCTGCTCCACCTGCACGGGGCCCGGTGTGACGGCGGCGTGCATCACCATGCGGCCCTGCACGTCCCGGATGTCGATATTGGAGGGCTGGCCATCCTCGGCCATGAAAAAGAGCGCCTGTTCCACCACGGTCGGGAAGATACGCATCCGCGGATCGCTTCCATGCCCATCCATGCCGACGGACAGATCGACGAAGATGGTATCGCTGTACGGTTGGCAGATCTGGTCCGGACTAAAGCTCAAGATGTAGAAGCCGGTCTCCAGCCCTGTCCAAATGGCGGAGCCCACACCCTCGAACATTTCCACCGGTGTGGGATCATTGGGGTCGGCAAGACTGATCAGCAATGCATCCCCGATCACGGGTGCCGTGATGGGGAAGGGTTCGTTGGGGTCCGGGATGGCCTCCACCATGGTGATGGACCCGTTGGCCTGTCCCTGCGTGGACGACACCACCTCGGTCACCACATCAAGGTTCGCACAGCTATGGGCTACCGTTATGGGCGAGAGCACCAGTCCGGCACAGACCGGATCATTGATCGCCACTTGGTATTCATGCCCGTAGTCCAGCCAGTGGTATATAAAGTTCTGGCCCTCCATGCAGGTGACCGTACAATTGGGGATGGGGCAGCCCATGCCACTCATGTCCATCGGTTCACCGTCCTGGTAGAAGAGCAATTCCGTTTGGGCCTCATCAGGCGAACAACAGGGGATGTTGAATGGCGATATACCGCCGCAATAGCGGATGCCCACCGAACCGCTGACCATCACTCCGGCAAATGTGTTCACCATGGAAACATCAAGTTCCCAACCATTGGATTGAATGGTGTATTCATCGACAAATACCATCTCGCCGTCCACGTCCTCCCATAATTCATAGGTCCCCGGGTTCTCAAAAGTGACGTAACCGGCGTTCACTTGAGTTACGCCGTTCGAGGGGATCCATACGGGATTTCCTGAAAGAGGTGGGTCGAAGATGATGAACCCGTTGCACACGTCCGGGAAGGCGTGGCCCCGGAGGAGATTCTGTGCGTGGGCCGGGGCGCCCACCAACAGGGCGATCAGGATGGCCGGCAGAAAGAGTTTCGCTGAAGGCATGGCATTGGGGTTTCGGCCATGAAAGAACAACAAGCGTGGGCCGCTTTTCCCCTTTATGACGCGGGTGCACCGCGCTGGTTGCCCGGTTCAGTCCCGGATCTCCTGGCACAATTCAACCAGCACGCCATTGGTGCCCTTGGGGTGCACGAAACACACCAGCTTGTTGTCGGCGCCGCGTTTCGGCTCCTCGTTCAGCACGGTGAACCCCTCGGCTTTCAGGCGTGCCATTTCGGCATGGATATCCTCCACCTCGAACGCGATATGGTGTATGCCCTCGCCCCGCTTTTCAATGGCCTTCGCTATGGGCCCATCGGGCCTGGTGCTTTCCAGCAGCTCGATCTTGTTGGCGCCCGTGCGGAAGAAGGACGTGATGACCCCTTCGCTTTCCACGGCCTCGCGCTTGTACGGTGCTTCGCCCAGCAGGCGGGTGTACACCTCCTCGGCCCGGTCCAGGTCCTTCACGGCAATGCCGATGTGTTCAATGCGGATCATGCGACGAAGTTGGGGAAAGATGGCGTTGGGTGGGTGCGGGGGGGCGGGGTAACTGGGAAATGAAGGTGAAGAAGAGAAGAGGAGACGAAGAGATGAAGAGATGAAGAGATGAGGGCCAACGGCCCGTTGGATCATAGCCCGGAGCAGCGCTCCGGGCAAAGCATTAGACCCAAGCATTGGAGGGCCGTAGGCCCGACGGCATATTGCCTCCCGGTGGGCGGTAGTTGCCCGATCCGATCGAAAGGGATCGACCGGGAAAGAGGGCCAACGGCCCGTTGGATCATAGCCCGGAGCAGCGCTCCGGGCAAGGCTAGACCCAAGCATTGGAGGGCTGTAGGCCCGACGGCATATGGCATCCTTGCCCGGATACCTATCGGATGGATTCCGCTGGATCACCCTCAAAAAGAAAGCCCCCCGGTAACGGGAGGCTTCCAAAGTGCTCTTAGGTGCGATCACCGCTTGATGAACGAATCACCCATCTTGTTGTCGTAGTTCAGGTAGTACAGGCCTTTGTCCAGTTCGGCCACATCGATGTCGTTGGTATACCCGCGCTTGATGATGTTGCCGTATTGGTCATAGATCTCATACAGGCTTCCGGAGCTCAGGTGTATCACGCGCTTGTTCTTGTCGTAGGTCCAGGTGACAGGCGGCACCGTTGCCGGGGTATAGCTCACGCCTTCGCTCAGGCGTGCGCGCTTGGTCATGTCCTCCTGCTTCACGCGGAAGGTGTTTTCACCGCTGTGCGGGATCACCTTGAACGTGTAGGTATGCTCACCAGGGGTACCCACGCCCATGACCTCTCCGATGCGGATCCATTTGTTCCAACGCTTCTGCTGCACCACGTACGGCAGGTCGCCCGTTTCATTGGTCGTGGTCCACGTGTAGATGCCATCCGGCGAGATGGATTGCTTCACGATATCGAATGTGCTCTTGGGCTTCAGCACCTCGGGGTTCAGCACCTTGGGTTGGCATCCGTCCTTGTGCAGGATCTTGATGAACACGGGATCGCCCATCTTGAGGTTCCAGACGGCCAGGTCGATCTCGAAGGCGCTGGAGTTGATCTCGTCGGTGCTGATCTTGTCGTTGACGATCACCTGGTACACGCAAAAACCCACTCCGGCCTCGGAGAAGGGGTTCTGGACGAAGATGTTCTTGCCTTGGTAGTTGCCCTCCAGTATGATGGTGCCGGCTTGTGCAGCCAAACCGGCAAGGAGGGATCCCAATAGGAACAGCTGTCGGGGTTTCCGCATGGCGATGAAAGATAGGGGCCGAAAGATAACATTCAGTGCCTTTCGGGACCTCTGTGAATCAGGGGTTTCGGAGCGATTCATGGGTCAAGCTGCGGGTTTGGGGCGGATGGCGACCGCCATGCGCCTGACCTGTTTCTCGTTGAACGTGGCATCGGCATCCTGGGCATCCTGCACCTGGAAGGTGCGGTCGCCCACGGTGATGGAGCGGTTGAAATGGAAGAACACGAGCGAGCTGTCATCGGGGAATTCGGAGCGGTAGATCAGCAGGTCCGGCGCTTCCTCCACGATGGTGTTCTTCTTCAGCAGGTCGCGGTCCAGGTCGGCCTTCAGGCGGCCGAGATCGGACGGTGCTTCATAGATCTCCAGTGCAAAATGGTCCCCGGCGCGCACCAACAGTTTACCGATCTCATCCTTCCAGACGATGTCCGGCACCGGCGCATCCGTGGGGGTTTCCAGCAATAGCGGCAGGTGGTGCGCAGACAGGTCCGTCAGCGTGGCCATGGGTTGTTCCGCTTGGGCGGCCCCATCCACGGGCACACCGGCATCGCCGGACCCGCAGGCGGCCCCGCACAGGATGCACGCCAGTGCCAAGGAGAGTGGGAGGGATCTCATTCGGCGAAGGTATACGGACCTCGGGCGGCCGCGTTACTTCCCCACCCGGATCCGGATCCCTTCGCTGTGCGCGGCGAACTCCGGCGCATACATGCACATGGCCGTGGTGATGCCATTGCTGAAGTCGCCGGACTGGGCCACGCGCAGGTCGTACTCCAGCACGTAGGTGCCGGCGCGCAGGTGGTCGAAGAAGAAGTCGGTGGCGGCGTCGCGGGTGCTTTGGTACCAGCCCAGGCCGCCCTGGTAGCGGTAGCCGCTCAGTGTTTCGGTGGGCTCCAGGCCGCTGGCGCGCAGGTCCTTCAGGTGCACGTAGTCCATGTCGCGGTCGCTGCGTAGCTCGATGCGCACGGTGAGCTTGTCGCCGGGCTTCAACGTGCGGGCCTTGTCCAAGGCTACCAGCTTGGTGCCGTCGGGCCCGGTTTCCTTCAGCATCACCTGCTTGCGGATGCTGAACGGGCTTTCGCCCGCGGTCACCTTGTCCATCTGCTCGAAGTACTGCCAGTACAGCGCGCCCCACGCGGCCCGGTCGGCGGTGGTGGTCACGGTCACCTCACCCATGGCGGGCGTGATCTTGTCGGCCGCCCAGCTCTGCTGGAAGTAGCCCGTGCCAGCCTCCTGCTTGTCGGGCAACACGGTTTTTCCGCCCACGGTGATCTTCGGCGTGCCGGCATCCTCCAGCCAGTTGTCGCCGGTGAGCAGCAGGGCATAGCAGGCGTTGGCCGTGGCCTTGGTGGTCTTCCAGTCGGTGGTCTGCTTCAGCTTCAGCAGGTACAGGCGCAGCTCGTTCACGGCGTTCGCGTCCTTGGCCACCTCGTCGAAGGCCTCGATCATCAGGGCATGGGTTTCCGTAGGGAAGTCCCACCAGTACCAGCCGCCCCGGAAGTTCTTCCAGTACATGCCCAGCTCCTCGCTGCGGGTGGCGCGCTCGCCCAGCGACTTCATGATCAGCTGCGCGGTCTCTTTGTCGCCCAAGCGCTGCAAGGACAAGGCGATCATGGCCTGTTCCTGCAGGCCGAAGCTGAGCCAGGTCTCCTTCAGGCGGCCCTTGTAGAAGTCCACGGCGGTGCTGGTGGCGCCGCTGATGGCCCAGCGCGGGAAGAAGCTTCGGCCGTAGAGGTATTGCACGGTGCCGTGATCCGGAGTGTACTTCGCCAGCTCCTCCTTGGTGTAGTTTTTCTGGAGGCGGACGTAGTCGGCGGCGACTTCCTTGTCCAGCCACTGCACGGCCCTCTTCAGCATGGCTTGGGTCTGTCCATCCGCCCCGATGCCTATCGGGGGCAGGTCGGCGGCGCCGAGCTTTTCCAGGTGCCCGAAGCCGGACACGATGCTGAGGGTGACCCAGCGTGACTCGCGCATGCCCTTGAACCACGGCCAGGCCCCATTGCCGAGCTGGGCCTCGCGCAGCTGCTTCAGGGCCTTGGCCCGCTCGGTGGCCATGCGCTGCATGTCGAAGAGCAGGCCGATGCGCTGCTTTCGCTCGCGGTCGTTGGCGGCATTCAGCACCCACGGCGTTTCGGCCAGCACCACGTTCTTCAGCTCGGGATTCTTTTCCAAGGCAGAGAGGAAAGCCTCTTGGTCCTCGGCTGCGCCCTGACTTGCGGAGGCTTTCCACTGCTCGAACACCTGTTTGATGGCGGGCCGCTGGTCCACGATGTGCGCCGCGAGGCTGTTGGCATACAGACGGCTGAACACCTGCTCGCTGCAGTCGTGCGGGTATTCCATCAGGTAGGGCAGGGCCTGCACGGCATACCACGCCGGGTTGGGCGTGAATTCCAGCTTCAGGTTCTGGTGGCGCAGGGTGCTGCTGGTGCTGGTCTTCAGCTTTTCCAGGGTGAAGGTCTTGGTGCCGGCCTTGCTGATGGGCAGCGGCAGGCTTTCCGTCACCAGGATGCGGTCGGTGAGCACGGGCAGGGGCTTCTCCTCGCCGTCGGCGTGGCCGCCGGCCTTGGCGGTGATGCGCACGCTCACCGCGGCGACGCCTTCCGGCACCTGCAGGTCCCAGGATACGGCCGCGCTGGCCCCTGGCCCGGCGGTGAAGGGTCGCTTATTGTCCTTCAGCCCGAAGCGTTCGTTCAGCGAAGCGTTGGTGAAGGGGTCGAACAGTTCCAAGGTGGCGCCCCCCGTTGTGGTGGCTCCCTCAGGGTCTCGCGCAGCGGGCCCTGAGGCCACCACCGCCACCTTGGCGGCGAAGGTGATGGCGTCGCCCTCGCGCAGGAAGCGCGGCAGGTTGGGGGTGACCATCAGCGGCTTTTGGGTGATCACCTCCTTGGTGAAGGCGGCCGTCTTCAGGTCGGTGGTATGGGCCAGCCCCATCACCTTCCAGCGGGTGAGCGCCTCGGGCATGGTGAAGCGCAGGATCACGCTGCCGTCGCGATCGGTGAGCAGGTCGGGCAGGAAGAAGGCGGTCTCACGGAAGTCGGTGCGTGTGACGGGCTGGGAAGGTCCTGCCTCTTCATGACCACCGCCTTCAGGGATTTCATCGCGCATATCTTCAGCTAAGACCTGCTGGCTCTCGGTGAATTTGAAGTCATCGGCCTCGTTTGGCGGTGGGGCACTCATTTCAATGGTCGCCAAAGCCCGTGGCGCGGTCATGTCAAAGGCCACCCCGGTGGTCTCGTAGAGATAACCCCGGTCGGTGATCCCGTACGTATTCAGCACCGGCATCATATGTGCCGTGTCGCCCGGCATGCGCACCGCATCACGCAGTCCTTGCCCCCGTTGCGTGCCAAAAGGGAACGCCCTTCCCCAGCCCAGGCGGGCGTAATAGCCAGGCCATACGGACAGGCCCCAGCCGTGCGGCACGAAGTGGTCCAGTGAGGCATCGTACATGCCGGCCAACAGTTGGGCGGCCACCTGTTCGCCCTTGGGCCCGGTGATCTTCAGGCGCCATTCCTCCTTCGCGCCAGGCAGGAGCTTGTCGCGGAAGCTCATCCACTCCACCTGCAGGTCCTTGTTGCTCCACGGCACGTTGATGAACACGCTCCGCCGGTATTCCCGGTTGCGTTCCGTGGCGATGAAGTGCACGGCAAAGCCGCCACGGTCCGCCTCCTGCACCGGCAGTTCGATCAGCTGTTGGCCACGCTTCAAGGTGAACCAGCGCCGCACCGCGATCTTGCCCTGCCGCTCCACCTCCATCAGCACATGGGCCTCGCGCAGGGCCGTTCCCAGCAGGATGGTCGCCTTCTCCCCGGGCTCGGCGGTGGGCTTCACCTCCTGCACATGGATGGCCTCGTTCTTGAAGCCGTTCTCCTGCACCACCGGGTCGAAGACGGTGAACACGCGCTGGGCCTTCACTTCCTTGCCGTCGTCATCCGTGGCCATCACCTCGATCAGGTAGTAGCCCACGCCCCAGCGCTGCACACTGGCAAGCGGTAACCGCTTTCCGGCGGCCCTCCAGCTTTTCTGGTTCAGCATGATGGCGCCGCGTTCCCAAGTGAGCGGGTCGTCCTCATCGGCCAGCACGTCCTGCATGAAGAACTTGTCATGGTCCTCCTTGCTGATCACGGGCCTGTCCGGCCGCTCCCACAGGCGCTTGCGCAGGGCCACCGGCGGGTCTTGCAGCTGCGTGATGCGCACATGCATGGGTCGGTCCAGCGTGCGACCACTGAGGTCCTGCACGTTCACCGCGAGGCTGTCCACCCTGGACCGGTCGATCGCCTCGCCGAGGTCCACGGCGATATCGATGCTGCGGTAGCCCACGGAGATACCCGTGCTGGCTGACTGCGTTTCGCCGTTCAGGTCCGTGATGCTGGCCTCCACATTGAAGAAGAACGTCGGGTCGGCCTCGCGGGGAATGGCACCGTCGGCCTCAGGCATGAAGCGGATGGTGAAGTTGCCGGCTGCATCGGTGGTGGCGGTGCCGCTGGCCACTTCGGTGGATCGGCCCCACGGCAGGTAGGACCACCACGAGCGGCCCCACCAGGGCATGCGCGCCGAGCGGGTCACCTTCCACTGCACTTGGGCGCCGTCCAGCGGCACGCCGGCATAGCTCCTGGCCTGCCCGTACACGCGGGCTTCGCGGCCCAGCTTGGCCGCGGTGGCGATGGTGTCGCTGGGCGGGAAGAGCACCTCGAAGGTGGGGCGCTTGTATTCCTCCACGCGGAAGCTCTGGCTGCCGTGTTCTTCCTGCAGTTGCATGCCGCCCGTGAGGGCCCCTTCCGGCGCGTTGAACTCTCCGTGGAAAGCGCCATACGCGTCGGTGGTCACCTTTAGTGAGTCGGCCTTTTGCCAGTTGGCATCGATCAGGTACACGGTGGTCCGGTAGTTGGGCTTCACCACGGTGGTTCCGCCTTGCTTCACGGTGACGATGCCCTTGAAGAAGATCTTCTGCCCGGGCCGGTAGATGGCGCGGTCGGTGAAGAGGAAGGTACGTAGCGGGTCGCCTTGCTCCCCGTTGTCGCCGTACCAGTAGTAGTAATTGCTGCCCGACACGAGCTTGTCCTTGCCCTGCGTGATGGTCCAGCGTTGTTGGCCGCGATCCTCCTTAGGCAAGGGCACCACCGCCATGCCCGCCGCATCGGTGTTCCGGCTGCCGGCCGTGGTGTAGCTCCACCGCCCATTGCGGTATTGCTGTTTGCTCAGTGTGGCCACGGCCCCTTGGATGGGCTGCCCGGTGGAGCGGTCCATCACCAGCACGGCGGCGCCTTCCGCCATGCTCCGTTCGGCCATGGCCAGGCCGGTCACCTGCACCGGCGTGGCGGTGATCAGCCCGGCCTCGCCAGGGTCGGCAGCGTTGAAGGCCAGCACGGAATACAGGCCCAAGGGCAGGCCCCGCGCGGCCAGCTCGCTCAGGTGGCGGTTCAGGTCGCCGTCATCCGGCAGCGCGGCGCTCCATTCATGCACCGGCGTGAGCTTCAGCAGCCGCTTCAGGCGCTCCTCGCGGTTTTCGTAGCGGTCCTCATCGGCGGAGCGATCGTCCTTCACCACGCGCAGCCATACCCGGTCCAGGTTGGCGTATTCAACGGCCAGCTTGAAGGGCGTATCCGCCAGCACCGCCGATTCCGCAGTGATCGACAGCGACGGTTGTTGCAGCCGGGCGAGCAGGGCCTCGGCATTCTTCACGGCAAAGGCGCCGGGATTCTGCCCGATCACTTCCTTGCAGAGTTCGGCCGCCGTGTGCTTCTCCCACTTCCAGGCGCTGTCGGGTGCGAGGCGCTGGAACCGGTCGCCTTGGTCCGCATGCCATTGCGCGATGGCCAGCGTCACTCCTGCCCGCGCCTCGCGGGCATGCAGTGAGGCTTGAAGATCGGTCAGGGCCTTCAGGTAGAGGCTGTCCTTGTTGGTCAGCGTGCCGTTCTCCCGCACAAAACCAAGGCGCTCCAAGGTCAGGTGTACCAAGGCATCGGGCTGTGCATCCGCAAGGTGCAGGTTGGTGAGTTGCTGGAACAGGTGCAGGGCCTGCCAGTTCCACGCGCTGGTGTCGCTTGTGGTGAAAGCAGCCTTCGCGAACGGTTCCGGTGCTGCGAAGAGGAGCGAGTTGTCCAGTTGAAAGCGGGTGGCGGTCTCGGCCAGGCGGGCCTCGCTGTTGCGGAACACGCTGAGGGCACGATGGGCGAGCAAGTCCAGCAGGGTGGGCCGCAGGTGCAGGTCGGGTTTGTTGGGCGCGAGCAGGGGGCCGAGGTCGCCGGTGGGGATGGCGGCCAAGCTGTCGGCCGGCTGCAGGGATGCGCTGTACTCGGCGATCACCTTGCGCATGTAGGTGGCTTGGTCCCAGGTGTCCGGGTCGTCGGTCGGCTCGGCCAAGGTGGTGCGCTCCAGCACGCGCCAGCGGTTCATCTGGTAGTGGTTCCACCACTGTTCCGCGATGACGCTGTGGAGCAGTTGCTCCAAGGGTGTGGTGGCGGTTGCCGCCCTTTCCTCCATGGCTTGGATCACCTCGGTACCGTCGGCGCCGGTGAGCTGCAGGTAGCGTCCCCGGCGCATCCACGCTTGGAATTCGGTCTGCCAGTTGCCGTCCGTGCGGGCATCGGCCAGCACCGTGTCCGTCAGTTGCAGGGCCGAGGCGTACTGGCCGAGCTTTTCCAGCGAGTCAACCTTGGACCAGCGGGGATCTTGTTCCATGGGTGCCGGGGCCGGTGGATTGGTGTGTTGTGCCGTGGCACAGCCCAGCACCGCCACCAGGGCGATGCCGATCAAAGCGTGGGGTGGGCGCATGTTGAATGAATTGCAAAAGGTATGCAGATAGTGCAAAGTACACGCGAGTGGGGGAGAGGTTCAGGGGGAAAAGCTGACCAGCCTGCGCCCTGCGGGCTATGGCGAGGTGAAAAACTTGAAAGATGAAAACGCTTGTCGCAGATAACGGCGTTGATGGTTGCGGGCCATGGTTTGTCCTTGCTCAAATGTGTGGGGCTCTGTCCACCCTGTCCACTCGGTGGGGTGGACGGAGTGGACAGGGTAGCCCAACTATAGCGGAGCACGCGACCCCGCCATCTCCGCCCCCTTCGCCGCCCTTCGAGAGCCTCAGGGGGCGAAGGGGGCGGCGAGGGCGGGGGCACGCCCAAAAGGCAAACACCTTTACCCCCTACGCCCCGGCGCTTTGGGCCTTCAGCCCGGCCTTCCACTGGCGGCGGTGCTTGATCTTCATGACGATCAGGAGCATGACGGGCACCATGATGAGGGTGAGGAAGGTGGCGAAGATGAGGCCGTAGATGACGGCCCAGCTGAGGGGGCTCCAGAAGATGACGTTGTCGCCGCCGAAGTGGATGTGGGGGTTGAGTTCGGTGAAGAGGGCGAGGAAGTCGAAGTTGAGGCCCACGGCCAAGGGGAGCAGGCCGAGGATGGCGGTAACGGCGGTGAGGAGCACGGGGCGCAGGCGGGTCTTGCCGGCGATGACGAGGGCCTCGCGGCTTTCGTGGATGGGGATGATGCGGTCCTCGGGCAGGCCCAGCTGGCGTGAGCTGCGCTGGAAAAGCAGCCGTGCGAAGTCCATGAGCACGATGGCGTTGTTGACCACCACGCCGATGAGGGAGATGATGCCGAGCATGGTCATGAGCACCACGAAATCCATGCGGAAGGCCACGAGCCCGAGGAATACGCCGATGGTGCTGAAGACCACGGTGCTCATAACGATGACGGGGTAGCTGATGCTGTTGAACTGGGCCACGATGATGAGGAACACCATGAAGATGGCGATGAGGAAGGCGCGGGAGAGGAAGCCCATGTCCTTGGCCTGGTCGGCCTGTTCGCCGGAGAAATCGAGGCTGTAGCCTTTGTTGAGGGAGAAGCCTCCGGCGAGCTGGTCCTTGATCTGCTGCACCACCTCGTTGGCGTTGTAGCCGGCGATGACGTTGGAGTTGATGGTGACCACACGGTCGAGGTCCTTGCGGTTGATGGCGCTGTAGGTGCTGGTGCGTTGGGCGGTGGCCACGGCGCTGATGGGCACTTGGCGGATCTGGCCGGTGAGCATGTCGCGGAAGGTGACGCGCATGTCCATGAGGGCCTGCGGGTCGTAGCGGTACTTGTCGTCCAGGCGGATATTGATCTCGTGGTCGTCATCGTCGCCCTCGATGCGGTAGTTGCCCACTTCCTTGCCGAAGAGGGCGGTGCGCATGGCATCGGCGATGGCGTAGGTGCTCACGTTGAAGCGTCGGGCCTTTTCACGGTCGATGATGATGGGCATCTCGGGCTTGGCGCGGTCGATGTCCAATTGCAGTGCCTCCACGCCGGGCACGTTGCGGTCCTCGATGAACTGTTTGACGCGCTCGGCCTCGGCGAGCAGGCCCTCGATGTCCTTGCCCTTCACCTCGATGCTGATGGGCTTGCCCACGGGCGGACCGGCCTGGTTCTTGTCCACGGTGACGGTGAATCCGGGCGGCGGCTGGATGCGGTCCTGCAGGGCGCGCAGCACCTCGCTGGTGCGCTGTCCGCGGCGATCGGCGTACTTCACGAAGCTCACCTGTATGCGGCCCTTGTTGGGCGTGGGGCCGGTCTGTAGCTTGCTGGCGCGGGTGTCGCTGGCCCCTTCCCCCACCTGTGCGATGACGGAGTTGACCAGGTAGTTCAGCGTGTCGGTGGTCACGGTGCCGTTGGCCAGTTTGGTTCCTGGGGGCACCTGGTAGGTGGGCCTGTCCACCACTTCCATCACTTGGCGCTCGATGCGGCGCGTCACCGAGTCGGTCTTGAGGATGTCGGTACCGATGGGCCCTTCGATGAAGACATTGACGTATTCGGGTTCATTGTCGGGGAAGAAGAGCACCTTGGGCGGGAACACGGCCAGGAGCACGAAGGAGAGCACCAGCAGCACCATGGTTCCGATGAGGAAGGTGCGCGGGTGGTGGCGGTCCAGCGCATATCGCAGGAAACGTTCGTAGCGGGCCTCGATGCGTGGCAGCCAGGTGAACTGGAACCAGTTGGTGGCGGGCACGAAGAACTTGGCGTTGACCACGCCCATGAGGCCCATGAAGATGATGAAGAGGCCGATGCCGAAGACGGTATCGCTGTGGAACCCTGCACCCAGCACGGCGACGAGGGTGCCCACGGCGGCGAAGATGCCGGCCAGGCGCCAGATGCGCCACAGGGGGATCTTGTCCTCCTCCACCTTCATGAAGCGGGAGGCCAACGCGGGGTTCACCACCAAGGCCACGAAGAGGGAGCTGCCCAAGGCGATCATGAAGGTGATGGGCAGGAACTTCATGAAGTTGCCGATGAGGCCGGGCCAGAAGAGCAGGGGCACGAACACCATGACGGTGGCGGTGGTGGCGGTAACGATGGGCATGGTGACCTCGCCCACGGCGAGGCGTGTGGCCTTCATGGGGGGCTCGCCGTTGGCCATGTGGCGGTAGATGTTCTCCACGATCACGATACCGTCATCCACTAGGCGGCCCAGGGCGAGGATGAGGGCGAAGAGCACCATCATGTTGAGGGTGACGCCGAAGGCGTTGAGCAGGGTGAAGGAGATGAACATGCTCATGGGTATGGCCAGGCCCACGAAGGCGGCGTTGCGCAGGCCGAGGAAGAGCATGAGCACGCCGATCACCAGGATCACCCCGAGGATGATGTGGTTGAGCAGTTCGTTCACCGAGGTGCGGGTGTGGTCGCTTTGGTCGCCGGTGACGGAGATGTTGAGGTCCGCCGGAAGCACCGACCCTTGGTCCTCCTTCAGGATCTGCTGGATGTTGTCGCTGGCGGTGATCAGGTTCTCGCCGGCGCGTTTCATCACGTCGAGCATCACCACGGGACGGCCGTACTCGCGGGCGAAGCTGGTGGGCTCCTTGTAGGTGAAGTCCACCGTGGCGATGTCGCCCAGGCGCACTTCGCGCTGGCCCTCGTTCTTCACCACGATGTTGCGCACCTGCTCCATGTCGGTGAACTCGCCGATGACGCGCACGGCGCGGCGCTGGCCGTCGGTGAGCACCTCGCCGCCGCTGATGGTGAGGTTCTCGGTCTTGATGGCCATCTCGATGTCACTGAAGGCGAGCTTCAGCGCGTCCATCTGGTAGAGGTCCAGGCTGATGCGCACCTCGCGCTCGGGCACCCCGCGGATGTTCACCTTGTGGATCTCGGGCAAGGTCTCAATGCGGTCCTTCAGGTGCTGGCCGTAGTGGTGCAGCTGCTCCATGGGGAAGTCGCCGCTGAGGTTGATGTTCATCACCGGCATGAGCTCGCTGATGTTGAGCTCGATGACGTTGGGCTCGGCGGGCAGGTCGGTGGGGAAGTTCTTGTCGCCGCGCGCCTTGTCCACCGCGTCCTTCACCTTGCGCAGGGCCTCCTCCGGCTTGATGTTGGAGGTGAATTTCACGTCGATGGCGCTGTAGTTGGGCACACTGGTGCTGATGATCTCGTCCACGCCACTGATGGTGTTGATCTCCTTTTCCAGGGGCTTGGTGATCAGCTTCTCGATGTCCACCGCCGAGGAGCTGTTGTAGGGGGTGGAGACGAAGATCTCGGCGGCGATCACCTCCGGGAAGCTCTCCTTGGGCATCACGATGTAGGAATAGATGCCGGTGATGGTGATCAGCAACGACAGCATGATCACCGTGGTGCGGTTCTTCACCGCCCAGTTGGTGATGGCAAACTGGCGCTCGGGCCCGTGCAGGTCCTTCTCGATATCCTCGTGGGGGTTCATGCGTTTTCTTTCCGTGTGTTATCAGGCGGTGGGTTGCCGGTGGTGTTTTTCGGGCGATGTTTTCGGGCGATGTTTTCGGGCGGTGTTTTTCGGGCGGGTCATGATCCGCCCCTACACCGTTCGTCGCCAATCACCATTCACCATTCACCATTCACAAATCACCAACCAACACCGCCTGTCCATCGCTGACGTTCTTCGCGCCCTCGATCACCACCTGGTCGGCGGGCTTCAATTCACCGGGGTTCTTGGGCTGCACGTGGATGCGTCCCTGGTATTCGCTGATGCGTTGCACGAACACCTTCCGGGCCTTGGCCTCGTTGCTCTTCACGTTGGCGCCCTGTTCGGTGGGGCCGAGGATGAAGACGTAGCTGTTGCCGGCCACGTCATCCAGCACAGCGGGGCTGGGCACCACCAGGGCGCTGTCCGTGTGTGAATCCTGGATCTGCAGGTCGCCCAGTAGGTTGGGGCGCATATAGGCCTCACCATGGGGCGCGCGCACGGCCACGGTGAAGGTGCGGTTGGCGGGATCGATGTACTCGCTGGCGTAGAGCAGGGGCGCGGTGAAGCTTTCGCCGATGGACGGGAAGGTGACCTTCACCGGGATGCCGGCCTTCACGCGCTTCACGTACACCTCGCTCACGTCGGCCTGCACCTGCACGCCGCCGGGATTCACCACTCGGGCCACGGGCTGCATGGCCGAGGCCATGTCGCCCACACGGGCCATCACGTCGTCCACGATGCCGTCGAAGGGCGCCGTGATGTTGCTCAGGCGCTGTTGCTCCTGCAGGGTGGCCAGCGCGGCCTCGGCCTGCTCCTTGTTGGTCTTGGCCTGCAGGTACTGGATCTCGCTGCCGATCTGCTGTTGCCACAGGCGCTCCTGCTTCTCGAAGGTGGTCCGGGCCAGGTCCACTGCGGCCTGTGCCTGGGCCATCTGCTTCTGCACCAGATCGTTGTCCAGCGTGATCATCAGCTGTCCCTTGCGCACGCGGTCGCCGGGCTTCACGCGGATGGACGCCACGCGCCCACCGGCGAGTGCGTACAGCGCGGCGCTTTCATCGGCCTTCACCACGCCATGCACGTCGATGTAGTGCGTGAAGGGCTGCATCTCCAGTGCCTGCACCGTCACCAGCGGCAGGTTGCGGTTCACCGTGCTGTCGTTCAGCGCCAGCCAGTCCTCCACCTTCTTCAGCTGCTTGCCGATACGGTCGTACTCGGCCTTCAGGGAATCGCGCTGCGCCCGTTTCTGGTCCACCGCGCCGCTTCCTTTGCCGCCCCCGCATGCCGCCAACAGGGCCACCACGGGGATCCATCGCAACGTCTTCTTCCAGGTCTTCATGGAATGTTGTTCTTGCCTTTGTTATTCTTCATCGTGGTCGATCCGGTGGATCGACGCTACAGGTGCACCTATCACAATTCACCATTCACCTCTTCTCTTCCTTTCTTCTTCTCTTCCTCTCTCCTTCACCCCTTCACCCCTTCACCCTCAAAACAGATCCAACGCCTTCCGCATCTCCGTCCTCGCTTGCAGCAGCTCCACCGTGCGCTGGATGTAGTTCTGCTGGGCGGTCAGGTAATTCGAATGCTCCTGTGTCAGCTCGAAGCTGCTGCCCATGCCCTCGTTGAACTTCACCGATGTGCGTTGGAATATCCGCTGGGCCAGCTCCATGTTCGCCTTGGCGGTCTGGTAGCTGTCCTCGGCGCTCGCCAGCACCGCCTGTTGCTGCTGGTGCTCGGTCAGCAGGCGCTGCTCGGTGGCCTTTTGGTTCACCTCGGCCTCCATCATGCCCAGGCGGGCCTGCTTCACGCGCTGCATGCGCATGCCACTGCTGAAGATGGGCACGTTCAGGGAAATCCCCCACAGCGAGGAGGGGAACCACGGTCCTTCGCGCGGCGTGAATTCCAGCCCATTGAACTGTTGCTGGTAGTTGATGAAGCCGGCCAGCGTGGGCAGGTAGGCCGCCTTCTGGTGGCGCACTTCCAGGTCTGAAAGGCGAAGGACGGACCGGGCCTGCTTCCCATCGACGTGCTGGTCCGGGTTGAAGGATCGCCCGGCCAAGGCTTGTTCCGCCGGATCGGCCATCAGCAGGGCCAGCTTGTCGGTGAGGGTGATGGGCGTGCCGCTGGGCAGGCCCAGCACCAGGGCCAGGTAGGCGCGGGCCACGTTGGCCTGCTGCTGCAGGTTGCGCTGTTGGTTGCGCGTGTCGGCCAGCTGTATCGTCAGCCGGTCCACGTCCGTGCTCTCCACAAAGCCTTGTTCCTGCATGGCCTGCGCGTCGTGTGCGGTCTTTTCCAGCAAGGGCAGGCCCTCGCCCAGCAGGCGCACGCCCTCCTCGGCGGCCAGCACGGCATAGTAGGCCTTGGCCGCCTGTATGCGGGCATCGTGTTCGGCCTTCTGCAGGTCCAGGTGCGCCTGGTCCTTCAGTGCCCGCGTGGCCTGCAGGCCCACCAGGTAGCTGCCGTCGAACAGCAGTTGCGTCAGCTGCACCTGTCCGTTCATCATCCAGGGAATGCCCAACTGGATCTCCAGGGTGGGCGGCTCGTTCCCAAAGAAGTTGGGGATCACCTGGGTGGGCACCTTCAGGTAATTGTTCAGCCCACCGGAGGCGGTGATCTGCGGCAGTCCGATGGCCACCGTTTCCTTGATCTTGGCCACGGCCTTGTCGGCCTCCAGTTGGCTGTACTGCACGCTGTAGCTCTGCTTGGCGGCCTGATCCATGGCCTGCTGCAGCGAAAGCTGCACCGGCCCCTGCGCCATGGCGCCCACGGCCATGGCCAGCAGCAAGGCGGTTGTGGTGTTCCTCATGCTTCGAGTTCTTTCTTCACCTTCTTTTCCAGGTACTTCACTCCTTCGGGCGTGGCGATGCCGCGCACATGGTAGCGGAACAGCTCCCAGTGCAGCGCGTTCATGTCGTAGTGCTCCGGTGGAAAGAATTCCGTGGTCGACACCATGTCCAGCCGGGCCAGGTACACGGCCGCGATCACCGGTATGTTCAGATCGGCACGGTATAGCCCCTCCCCGATGCCCCGTTCCATGTTCTTGGTCATGAAGCCGGCCACCTCCGCCCGGCGCGTTCCACGCACTTGATGGTAAGTTTCCGGGTGGTACTTCTCCAGGTCATACAGGATGGAAGGATGCAGGTCCTTCAGCTGGGCCGTCACGAACGTGGTCAGCGCAAACAGCTCATCGATCGCATTCCCGCCTGCGGCCAGCACCTCGGTCACCTGCTTGCGGAACTGGTCGCCCACCAGACGCACCGCCTTCCCCACCAGGTCGTTCTTGTCCTTCACGTACTGGTACAACGTCTTCTTGCTGATGCCCATGCGCGTGGCCAGGTCGCCCATGGTCACGCTCTTTATTCCGTAGGTCCCGAAAGTCCGGGCTGCTTCGGCCACCAGCTCACGCTCGCGCTCTTGTTCCGGGGTCCGGGTCTGCTCCTCCATCTCCAAATGCGGGCGCAAAGGTAACCCTTTTCGAAACACAGGAAACATTTATCGTTAAAACCGTTTCCTTGGTACTCCGTGTTTCTTTGGGTGTGCCCCACCGCCCCCTGAGGCTCTCGAAGGGGGCAGGTGAGGGTGTCTACGCCCCCTGAGGTTCTCGAAGGGGGCGTAGGCGGACCGCTATGCCCGTTCGCGCAGGGCGTGCATCGTTGCCCCGCGTTGGTGGGCGGATGGTGCGTTTGGCGTTTCGGGCCCGATGATCATCCGCCCCTATGGGTTACGGTCCGAACTTCCTGCTCGGCTTTCGGCTGGTGTGGCGTACCTGGTACACAAAGATGTCGTTGCCTTCAACCTCATACACCACACGGTACTTCAGCTTCCGCAGATAGGCATGCCGATAGTGGCCCTTCCGGACCTGATACCCATGAGGGTTTGCTTTGATGCTGGCATAGCACTCAACCAGCTCGTCGATGAAGCGTTCGCCCTGACCTCTCTTTTCCCCCTCCCGGTAGTGGTAAACGTCCCACATTTCCTGGATAGCCTTGGGGTCGACCCGTAGCCGGTACTTCATCCCTTCTGCTTGGCCCGGATCATTTGAATGGACTTTTCTTCGTCCACGAATTCCACCTTGCCGCTCAGTCGGTCAGCCCGTTGCCGATCCAACTCCGCCACCTCCTCGTCCGTCAGGTCGTCCTCCGTTGGCTCGCCGCGTCGCAACAGCATCCGGATGGCCTCCAGCACGGAAATATTCTCCTCCTGGCCCAACAACTGTTGGATCTCGGCCCGTAGTTCAAGTGCGGTCATGGCATCTTCCGGTCTAGTTCAAATTTAGGCCATCCGAAGCAACCCGGCGGATTGACCACTTCTTCACTTCCTCACCTCTTCTCTTCTTCACTTCCTCTCTCCTTCACTTCCTCTCTCCTTCACTTCTTCACTTCCTCTCCCGATCCTCAATACGTTCCCGGAATATCCTCATCCACCACGATGATGATATCCGCGCGGCCGAGGTGCTCGGCGTCCAATCGCCGCAGCTGTGCTTGCGTCACCGTGGCGATGGTCACCCGCTTCAGGTCGGGCCGCAGGCGCTGCAGGTACCAGCCGATGCCTTCGTGGAAATCACTGTGGTAGCTGCCGTTGAAATGGATGAACCGGGCACCGGGCCGGAAATGGTCCGCGATGCTCTGGGCCATGGTGGCATCCTTCAGGGCTTGGGCCTTCACCACGTCCACGGTGCCGTGCTCGCCCATCATCGTCAGCATGTGCTGGTAGCGCGGCAGCTCGGGGTCGAAGGCGATCGGCAGCGGCGCCATCCATGCCCGCTCCGCTTCGGGCACGGTGTCCAGCGCCTCGAAGCCGCCACGCGCCACGGCCCGGGCATAGCGGCGGGGGACATTGGCGGCCACAAAGGGCAGACCGCGGTCCTTGGCCAGGTCCACCAGCGGCTTATAGTCGCTCTTGTGATTGCCCCACAGCCGGGCTAGCGTGTCGAAGGCCGCCTGGTCGATCTCGCCCCGCAGGTAGCGGTCCAGCGTAGGCTGGTCGTCCCGCTCGATCATCTCCGCGCCCAGCACCAGCGGTCCGGCAACGGCCAGTTCGCGGGTGGCCTCCAGCTCCAGCCAGTGCGCGATGGCGCTGTTGTGCTGCTCGCCGAACAGGATGATATCCGCCCCCTTCACCTGCTTCAGCATCGCCTTGTACTTCATCGGCTTGCCTTTAGCATTGAACAGGGCATAGGCGGGCAGCTCTTGGGCGTATGTGGCGGACGTGCCCCACAGGAACAGGGCGGCGGCGAAGAGGGTGGGGGTGAGGCGCATGGTGCAAAGGAACGGCTCGAGGCTCGCAGCTTGTGGCTCGTAGCTCCCCTCAGCCTGTTCCTGCCTAACTTTCGGGCAATTCCGCCCGTATTGGCACGTTCTGTGCGGGCATCGCTCAACACATGGCGTCGGACTACGAACTGCTGATCGGGAAGCTGGACGGCTTCATCCGCAAGTACTACAAGGACCGCGTGATCCGCGGCATCCTGTACAGCGTGGGGCTGCTCGTGCTCTTCTTCCTGCTGGCGGCGCTCGGCGAGCACTTCGGCCGCTTCGGCACCGGGGTGCGCACGGCCCTCTTCTGGCTGCTGGTGGCATCCAGCGCCGTGGTGGTGGTGCGGCTCATCGCGCTGCCGCTGCTCAAGCTCTTCCGCTTGGGCGAGGTGATCAGCCACGCCGAGGCCGCCCGCATCGTGGGATCCCACTTCCCCGAGGTGCAGGACAAGCTCCTCAACACGCTGCAGCTTCGGGACCAGGCCACGGAGAACCCCGAGCGGCGTGCCCTCATTGAGGCCAGCATCGCGCAGCGCAGCCGCGAGCTCAAACCCGTGCCCTTCAGCACGGCCATCGACCTGACGAAGAACCGCAAGTATCTGCGTTACGCCCTGCCGCCGCTGGGCGTGTTGCTCCTCATGCTCTTCGCGGCGCCCACGGTGATCACCCAGCCCACCAAGCGCATCCTGGCCCACGGCACCGAATTCCTGCCCGAGGCACCTTTCCGCTTCGTGGTGCTCAACAAGGAACTGACCGTGCCGGAGAACGAGGACTTCGAGCTGCAGGTGGAAATGCAGGGGGATGCCCTGCCCCAACAGGTCTTCCTGGAACAGGGCGGCAAGCGGATCCCGCTGGTGCGGCAGGGTGCCGCCCGCTTCACGCATCGCTTCCGCAATGTGCAGGAGCCGGTGGATTTCCGCCTCGCGGCCGACGGATTCAACAGTGCCACCTACCACTTGTCCACCAATCCGAACCCCATGCTCCTGGGCCTCACCGTGGCGCTGGACTACCCGCCTTACCTCGGCCTGAAGAACATGGTGACCAACAACACGGGCGATATCACCGTACCCGTCGGCACCCGCGTCACCTGGATGGCCGAAACCCGCAGCGCCGACCGCTTGGCCATCGCCTTTGACGACACCACCTACGCACTCGAGCCTTCTTCGCCTGGCGCGCAGCGCTTCACCGCCAGTCGTCGCTTCCTGCGTGGCCGCAGCTACACCTTGGTACCGTCCAACGGCGACCTGCAGGCCCAGTCGCCCGCGCAGTACCGCGTGGACGTGGTGCCCGACCTCTATCCCACCATCGCCGTGGAGGAGAAGGCCGACAGCCTCACCCCGCGCCGCCTCTACTTCAAGGGCGACATCGGCGACGACCACGGCTTCAAGCGGCTGGCCTTCCACTACCGCGTCACGGCGGGCGGCGACAGCATCCCGGCGGACAAGCGCGAGCTCAGCCGCGACATCGGCATCCAGCCCAACGTCACGCGCCAGAGCTTCTTCCACTTCGAGGACCTGGGCGACCTGCGCCTGATGCCGGGCGACAAGCTGGAGTACTGGTTCGAGGTGTGGGACAACGACGGGGTGAACGGCAGCAAGAGCGCCCGCAGCGCGGTGCACACCTTCGAGGCGCCCAGCCTGAAGGAACTGGCCGAAAAGCAGGACAAGCAGGGCGAGGCCATCAAGGACGAGCTGCGCGAGAGCATCAAGCAGGCCCAGGAGCTCAAGCGCGACCTGGACAAGATGCGCCGCGAAATGCTCGACAAGAAGGAGCTGAACTGGCAGGACAAGCAGAAGATGCAGGACGTGCTGGACCGCCAGAAACAGCTGGAGCAGCGCATCGAGCGGGCCACCGAGCAGATGAAGCAAAGCCAGCAGGAACAGCAGAGCTACAAGGAGGTGGACGAACGCATCCTGCAGAAGCAGCAGCAGGTGCAGGAGCTGTTCCAGAACGTGCTGAGCGAGGAGATGAAGGAGCTGTACCGGCAGGTGCAGGAGATGCTGGAGAAGATCGACAAGGAGCAACTGCAGGAGCAGATGCAGGAGATGAAGATCAGCCAGGAGGACATGGAGAAGGAGCTGGACCGTGCGCTGGAACAGTTCAAGCAGATGGAGGTGGAGCAGAAAGCGGAAGACATCGCCGACCAGTTGGAAAAGCTGGCCGAGAAGCAGCAGGAGCTGGGTGAAGAGACCAAGGAAGGCAAGACGGACAAGGATGAATTGCAGCGCAAGCAAGAGGAGTTGAACAAAGAGTTCCAAGACCTGCGCGACCAGCTGAAGGACCTGGACAAGAAGAACCAGGAGCTGGAGCGCCCCTTGGACCTGCCCGATACCGGGGAGAAGGAGAAGGGCATTGAAAAGGAGCAACAGAACAGCAGCGAGCAGCTGGGGAAGGAGCAGAACAAGAAGGCCAGCCAAAGCCAGCAGAACGCCGGTGAGCAGATGCAGCAACTGGCCATGGAGATGCGTAGCAGCATCCAGAAGGGGCAGCAGGACCAGGCCGAGGAGGACATGGACGCCCTGCGCCAGTTGCTGGAGAACATCCTGCAGCTCAGCTTCGACCAGGAGGCCAACATGAATGCCCTGCAGGCCACCGCCGTGCGCGACCCCCGGTTGGTGGACATCGGCCGACAGCAGAAGAAGCTGCGCGATGACTCGCGGATCGTGGAGGACTCCCTCTTCGCCCTCAGCAAGCGCGTGCCGCAGTTGCAGGCCCTGGTGAACCGGGAGATGAACCTGGTGAACGAGAACATGGACCAGGCGCTGTCACACCTGGCCGAGGCGCGCGCCAACGCGGCGGAAAGACCCCGGGCGGCCGACAAGCAGCAGCGGGCGATGACCTCGCTGAACAACTTGGCGCTGATGCTCGACGAGGCCCTGCAACAGATGCAGCAGCAGCAACAGGCCAGCGGCATGCCCGGCAGCGGCAATTGCAAGAAACCCGGCGCGGGCAGCAGCAGCGGCGACAGCAAGAAGATGCAGAAGATCCGCAGCCAACAGGAAGCCCTTTCCAAGCAGTTGGAGGAGATGAAGAAAGCCTTGGAGAAGGGGAAAAAGCCGGGGGAGAAGCCGGGCGAACAAAACTCCGGCGGGCAAGGCATGGGCATGAGCCAGCAGCTGGCACAACTGGCGGCGCAGCAGGCCGCCCTGCGGCAGGAGATGCAGCGCATCGCGCAGGAGCTGAACAAGGACGGCAGCGGCGCGGGCAACGGCCTGCAGAAGCTGGCCGACCAGATGGAGCAGAACGAGAAGGACGTGGTGAACAAGAACATCACGCAGGAGACCATCCGCCGCCAGCAGGACATCATGGTACGCCTGTTGGAGGCCGAAAAGGCTGAGCGCGAGCGCGAGCTGGACCAGAAACGCGAAAGCACCACCGGCCGGGACCGTGAACACCCCGACCCGGCCCGCTTCTTCAACTACCAGCGCAACAAAATGCGCGAGGCCGAACAGTTACGCACCGTGCCCCCGGGCCTCAAACCATACTACAAGGCACGCGTGGATCAGTATTTCGATACTTTTGACCGACCCTGAACGAAGACCATGGGAGCACTGACCGAGGACGTCCACTTCACCCAGCGCATCGAATTTCCCGCCAAAGCGGAGAACTTGGCCTTGGCCGAAAAGCTCATCGATGAGGCCTGCAAGCAGTACAAGGTGCCCGAGGCGCTGTACGGCAACATCCTGATCGCGCTCACCGAGGCGGTCAACAACGCCATCCACCATGGCAACCAGCTCGACCCCTCGAAGCAGGTGCAACTGGCCTACGCCGTGAAGGACAACAAGGTCACCTTTCTGGTTGTCGACGAGGGCGCCGGCTTCGACTACGAGCACCTGCCGGACCCCACCGACCCGCAGAACATCGAAAAGCCCCACGGGCGGGGCGTGTTCCTGATGCGTGCCCTGGCGGATTCCGTGGAGTTCACGGACAACGGCGCATCGGTGGCCATGACCTTCAGCCTCACGGCCCCCAAGGAATAAGCATGGCCCAGGGTGGCATCATCTCATTCAAGGCCATCGACGTGCCGGATGCCTTCCGGGACCGTGAAAAGCTGCGCAAATGGATTCGCTCCGTCGCTTCCGGCCACGGCCATTCCATCGGTGAGGTCACCTTCGTGCTGATGACGGACAAGGGCCTGTTGCCGTACAACCAGCGCTACCTCAACCACGACGAGTACACGGACGTCATCACCTTCGACCTGCAGACCGGTACCGGCCTTTCGGGCGACATCCTGATCAGTTACGACCGTGTGAAAGAGAATGCCGCCACCTACGGTGTCAGCGCCCAGCATGAGCTGCACCGCGTGATGGTGCACGGCCTCTTGCACCTGATGGGCTTCAAGGACAAGACCAAGGCTGAACAGCAGGCCATACGGGCCGCGGAGGACAAGTGGCTGGCGAAGCTTCGCTAGGACTCCCTTACGCCGATACCTGGTCCCTTCGTTCCAGTCTCCAAGCCACCCCCAGATAGCCCAGCAAGGCAAGTGTCCGCAGGGCATACTTCGGCATTCCTTCCAGCGGCAGCTGTTCGCAACCCCACCACAGCAGCACGCCCGTTGCCATGTAGCCCAGCACACGCCCGATGTTGTAGGGGATGGGGTAGTACTTCTGGCCCCACACATAGCTCACCACGGTCATGGTGCCGTAGCAGATGAAGGTGGCCCAGGCCGCGCCGAGGTAGCCGAAGAGGGGGATCCACCAGAACAGCAGCACCAGTGTGATCACCGCGCCGATGATGGAGATGGCGCTGCCGGCGCCGGTGCGGTCGCTCAGCTTGTACCACACGCTCTGATTGTAGTAGATGCCGAGGAACACGTTGGCCATCATCAGGATGGGCACCACCACCAGGCCGGGCCAATACTCCGGGTTGGGGATGAACCAGCGGAACAGGTCCAGGAAGAGCATCACCAGCAGGAAGGCGCCCATGCACACCGCCACGAAGATGTTCATGATGCGGGCGAAGGTTTGGCGGCTGTCCTTCTCCTTGGCGTGGCTGAAGAAGAACGGCTCGGCCGCGAAGCGGAAGGCCTGGATGAAGAGCGTGATGAGGATGGAGAGCTTGTAGGATGCCCCGTAGATGCCGATCTGCGCATCGGCCTCGTTGGCGGGCAGCAGGTGCTTCATCAGCACGCGGTCGGCGGTCTCGTTGGTCATGCCGGCCAGCCCGGCCACCAGCAACGGCAACCCGAAGACCAGCATGGGGCGCAGCAGCTTCGTGTCGAACCCGGCATCCTTGCGGCCGATGCCCAGGCCGGGCCATTCGGGCAACAGCACCAGGAACTTCAGCGCCGAGCCGACCAGGTTGATCAGGAACACATAGCCCACGCCCATCGCGGGATCATACACCGCATCGATCAGCACGTTTGTTTGCCCGGCCTCGAAGCGGGGCTTGCAGTACAGAAAGATGAACACGTTGCCCAGCACGATCACCAGCACGCTCAGGATGTTCACCCCGGCGAACTTCCATGGGCGCTCCTTCAGGCGCAGGCTGGCCAAGGGCACGGCGGTGGCGGCCTCCACGCCGATGATGGCGATGAGCATCTGCACCGGGAACACGTGCTCCGGGTAGCCGATGGCTGCGGCGATGCTGTGCGAGAACAACAGGCCCAAGGCAACGAACACCCCGCTGGTAAAGGCCAGCAGCCAGGCCGAGGTGGCGAAGATCCGGGGGTTGTCCTGGTGCTTGGTGGCGAAGCGGAAGTAGGTGGTCTCCATCCCGTAGGTCAGCACCACGTTCAGGAAGGCAGTCCAGGCGTAAAGCGAGGTGATGACCCCGAAGGCCGCCGGGGCGAACACGCCGCGGCTGGTATACAGCGGCGTAAGCAGGTAGTTGAGGAAGCGCGCAACGATGCTGCTGGCCCCGTAGATGGCCGTTTGGCCGGCGAGTTTGCGAAGAGTGCTCACTTGGTTTTCCGGATGAATCGGTATCTCAATTTCCAAAAGGGAAACCCAACGGATTCATACCCCAACGACTTGACTTCCAGTTTTCTCAAGTATCGAGCAAGTATGTCAAGTCCTTTCGTGGCAGACCCATTCAACTCGAGGACTTTGCCATTGCTGAGGTAGATTATGAGTCCGGGATACATCCCAATTTTCTCCTTGTATCGCTCTGGGGTACGTGAAAACCCAATCGCCTTATGCTGAACTCTTTTCCATGAGCCAATGATGGGTGCATAGGAAATGCCTGCCTGAACATCCATCCTGATCCGGCAGGGCCGGATGAATGCCAGCAGGATAAACAACAACAAGAAGTAGAACCCGCACAGACCTAATCCCACGGTTGCCAATAAGACATCAGGCAAGCCCCGAATTTCCACAAGGAGCCATGATATTAATATAAACATGAAGAGATAGCTAAGCACTGAATAGTACCTTGGTCTGAGCTCCAATACAGTAGTAGCCATATCGGTTCATGGAAGCGTTCATATGAAACTCGCCATCCGCTTCTTCTTACCCATTGTCGTTCCCGCTGTACAGAACATCTCCATTATTTCGGTGCAGCCCCTTCAAGAATTGATCTCTGTTAAAGTCGTCAATGAACCCGGAACGCTCACCTTTCTCCAACGCCTTGATGAGCACTTCATACTTCATTTCCTCAAGGTGGTCATGTGAGGTAATGGGTCCGTTCTTGCTCATGACAGTGGATGTTGAAGCGAAGATACCGCGTGTGTGCTTCAGGGTTTAGGGTACGGTCATGGGAATGCGTCCACTGATTTCACCGATTACACAGATGATCGGCGAAAACAGACATGGGGTTTAATCTGTGTAATCGGTGGAAGAAATTAGACCCCCTTGAACACCGCCTTGCGCTTCTCCATGAAGGCCGTGGTGCCCTCCTTGAAATCAGCGGTGCCGAAGCATTTGCCGAACTCCTCGATCTCGCGCTGCAGGCCATCGGTGCCGGGCTCGAAACCGGCGTTCACGGCGCGGATGGCCGAGGCCAAAGCGGTAGGGCTGTTCTTTATGATCGCGGTGGCCAGTTCGTTGCACTTGGCCAGCAGTTGGTCCTGAGGTACAACGTGGTTCACCAGCCCCCATTGCAGGGCCTCGTCGGCCTTGATCATGCCGGCGGTGAAGATCATTTCCATGGCCTTGCCCTTGCCCACCAAGCGGGCCAAGCGCTGGGTGCCGCCGTAGCCGGGGATCACGCCCAAGCTGGTCTCCGGCAGGCCCATGCGGGCGTTGTCGCTGGCCACGCGGAAGTGGCAGCTCATGGCCAGTTCCAATCCACCACCCAAGGCGAAACCGTTCACGGCGGCGATCACCGGCTTGGTCAGCTGCTCCACATGGTTGAAGAGCTTGCGATGGCCGTCGGCGCTGAGGGCCTTGCCCTCCTCTACGCTGAAGTGGGCGAATTCCTTGATGTCCGCCCCGGCCACGAAGGCCTTGGGCCCGCTGCCGGTGATGATGAGCACGCGGACGGCCTCGTCGGCCTCAGCCTCGCCCAAGGCTTGGTCCAGTTCGTTGATGGTGTCCCGGTTCAGCGCGTTCAGCTGGTCCGGGCGGTTGATGGTGATGGTGCGGATGCCGTCGGCATCGGCGACAAGAAGGTTCTGATAGGCCATGGTTGTTCAAACATTCCCCGATCACGCGACCGGGGTTGGGCAAATGTATCCGGCCTTAGCCACGCATCCGGGAAGGATGTTGCTTGGTGTCGAAGAAGTCGGTGATGTGGATCACGTCACCCACGACCCTATAGATGATCTTGTACCGGCCGAGCAGGAGGAAGCGATGCCCTTCTTTCAGTTTGAGGAGTCCGGGTTCCGGAGGGCCTTTCCATGGTTGGTCGATCAATTCTTGGGCACGTTTCAAAAGGCGTTCCTACACTTTGTCCGCCCGCTCCTCCGAGGCATCCTCCCTGATGCGCAGCCAGATCCCGAAAAGCCGTTCGCGCGCCTGTTCGGAAATCTCCAGCGTCATGCCTTCCGTTTCTGCTCGTCCATCCACCGTTTGACCTCGTCCACGGTATAGGTCCTTCCCGCCGCTATGTCCTCGTCGCTGAGCCGGGCCACACGCAGCATGTCCTCCGCCATTTCCTTGCTCAATGGTGTGGACGCGAGCACGCTCTTGATCCATTCCAGAATGCTCAGATCATCCGTGGTGTCGATCAAGTGCTTCAATTCCGAGCGCAGTTCCATGGAGGTCATATTCCCGGGTGTTTCCCCAAAGATAAGGCCACAAAGAAGCTGGTGCCCCGCCCTTCCTCCGTCTCGAACCACACCCTTCCGCCGGCATTTTCCACCATGCGTTTCACCATGGCCAGGCCCAGGCCCATGCCGCTGCCCTTGGTGGTGAAGCTGGGCTCGAAGATCCGGTCGCGATCCTCCGGGGCGATGCCGGTGCCGTTGTCCCGCACTTGTGCCACGGCCTCGTCGCCTTCCTGCCGCAGCAGCACGTCTACGCATCCCTCGCTTCCATCGGGCAGGGCTTGCAGGGCATTCTTGATCAGGTTGTTGAACACGCGCAGCAGGTGTTCGCGATCGGCCAGAACGGGCAGCGGGGCTTCGCCATGCAGGCCCACGGTGCAGGTTGGCGTATCGGCAAAGAGTTGCACGGCGGTGCGCGCCACCTCCACCAGGTCCACCTGTTCCGGCCGGGCGGGTGGTATCTGGGCGAAGTGCGAAAACTCGCCCGCGATGCGGCTTAGCACGTCGATCTGTTCCACCAGCCCGCTGCTGAAGCGGTCCAGCCGTTCCTTGGCATCGGGTGCCTGCGGGTCCCAGGCTCGCTGGAACTGCTGGATGTTGAGCTTCATCGGCGTCAACGGGTTCTTGATCTCGTGGGCCACCTGCTTGGCCATCTCGCGCCAGGCGCTCTCCCGTTCGCTGCGGGCCAGCTTCAGGGCGCTTTCGCGCAGCTCCTCCACCTTGTGGTTGTACACGCGCACCAGTTGGCCAAGTTCATCGTTGCCGCGGTAGTTGATGGGCTCGTTCACGGCACCGAGCCCGATGCGCTCCAAACCGCGCCGCAAGAGCTCCAGTGGTCGGGTGGTCCAGTGGGCGATCAACGCGGCGGCCACCACGCTCAACAGGAAGAGCAGGGTGAAGAGGTTCACCAGCGCCACGTAGCCGGAGGCCCGTTCCTGCTCCACCTCACCCTGGCGGGCGAAGTAGGGGAGTGCGAGGTAGGCCAGGACCTTGCCCTGCTCGTTGCGGAAGGGCATGTAGGCGGTGCTGAACCCCGCCTTGCCGATATGTTCCGCGCCGATGTGGAACGAGGCTTCGTCCACGGCGAGCTTGTGGTAGGCGCGGGGATCCATGCGGCGGCCGAGCAGGCCGGCATTGAACACCTGTTCGCGGGAGGTGGCGTACAGCGTGCCGTCCGGCGCGTACAGGGTGAGGTCGGTGAAGAAGACGTTGCTGAGGTTGGCGAGCAGCCTGTCCATGTAGGGCCCCATGTTGGGTGGCAGGGTCTCTTCCCAGGGGATCACTTGGCGGAGTTCGGCCAGCACGCCGCGGGTGCGCTCGTTGAGGGTGCGGAAGCTGCGCTGTTGCTGGCGCACGTCCACCATGCGGATCATGCCGAAGGAGAAGATCAGCAGGCCTGTGAGCGCGAAGCCGGCCACGCCCAGCCGCACTTTCCCACTGACGCCCATGGCGGCCAGGCGATGGCTGCGCCACAACAGGCTGGCGGCGACCATGAGCCCGACCAACAGGCAGTAGAACAGGAAGACATAGGAGAAGGTGGTCACGTGGTCCCACCAGGTGGGGATCCGGGTGCCGAGCACCAGCACGGAACCCTGTGCATCGCCCCTTGCCAGCAGGTCGTAGCCGGCCATGCTCCATTGCAGTCCGTCGGGCGGTACGGCGCGGTTCCAGGCGACGGGGAGCACGAAGGGTCCGGTCGACGACGTGAGGATGCCCCGTTCGTATCGGGCCTGCACGAAGCGGTCGGGTTTCAGCAGCGCGGGACGCTGCCCTGCCAGCAGCAGATCGGGGAAGCCGAGGCCATCCGCCACGGGCCGCGGCCTTAGCTCCACGTAGATGCGGGCGCTGTCGAGCTCGGCATGGCCCAGGTACAACGCGCTCTCGCCCGGCCTGCCCGTGATGCGCAGGTCGTTGTGGCCGCCGGTGGGCACTCCTTGCTGGAAACGGTCCTCAATGGCGATAGCGGTGGCGGTGGCATCTGGCGATGTGGTGCAATAGGTTCCTTGTGCGGTGACCAGGTGCAGGCGCAGGTCGTAACGGTCCCAGTATCCGGAGAAGAACGGTTGCCGCACCATGCGGTCCAGGTCGGTGGCGGAACAGGGCGCGCCGCTCCTCAGCCATTTCAGGAGGGTGGGATCCGCGGCCATCTCGTGCCGGGCCTCGCCGAACAGGAGTTCCACCACAGGGTCTTCGGGGGTGGTGCTGCTTTCGGCGATGGCCTGGCGGTCCATCTCCAGCCGCTTGAACGTTTGCCTGTTGAGCACGTGCGCCGTGAAGAGGGCGAGCACGGCGATGAGCAGGAGCGCGGGCAAGGCCGCCGGGCCGCGCCGCATGTGGCGGATGGCGGCCAAGGCGGGCAGCGGCCACAGGGCCGGCACCAGGTCGTATTGCCCGGCCGCGTGGTTGATGGCGATCAACAGGCCACAGGCGGCCAAGGCGGGCAAGAGGAGCCGCTTGCCGTCTATCCGGGTGCCGATCAGGCGGATGAGGGCATCGGCCAGCACGCTCCAGGCCAGCAGCAACAGGGCGATGGCCGTCAGGGCGATGACGCTGTAGCCGTCGATGTCCTGTGCGCGGAACAGGTCGAGGTTCACGCTGCTGTCATGCACCAGGGCCGTGGTCACCACGGCGACGGTCCCGGCCAGGAGAAAAAGCACCACGGCAGCCAAGCTGGCGGCCACCCATGGCATCGTGCGCACTTGGGCGCGGCGCATGGCCCGGTGGACGAACAGGGCCGCGAACAGCAGCACCAAGGCATTGATCAACAGGTCCCCCAGGGATGGCATCAGGAAGGAGGATGCAAAGAGCGAGGGGTCAAACAAGGGGTGGCGCGACAGCATGCCACGGCTGCCCAGCCCCAAAGTGGCATAGCGTGCACCCAAGGTGGCGGTGAGGAAGACCGCCATGGAGGCCCACGGGCCGGGTATGAGCATGCACAGGCGCCAGAGCGCCACCGCCGCGGCCCCGATGGCGACCAAGGTGAGGAGCAGCGAGATCAGGGACCGTTTGCCCGGCAAGGCCTCCCCATCGGCCCATTGCAGGTGCATCATGGTCTGCCCTTCCGCGTTGCGCACCTCGGGCCCGTTGCCTGGGCCGGCAACGGCCACGATTCCTTGGGACAGGTTGAAGCCCGCATCAAAATGCCTTTCCAGGTATTGGTTCTCGAAGGGCGGCCTGAACCAGACCCGCTGCACGGCATGGACCCGGTTGTCGCCTTGGGCGGCGTGTGCATGCAGGTAGATACCGTCGGCCAGGTCCAAATGGCTCCCCCGGGCGCTGTCCAACCCAGTATCGGTAATGGGTGCGTGGTCGGTCCAGGCGGTTACCGCCCCTTGCCGGTACAGGCGCAGGCCTCCCTCGCCGGCGGCGTGGGCCTGGTCCATGGGCAAGGTGCCTGTTTCCAAGGTGGCCCGGGCGCGTTCGGCCAAGTTGGCGTAGGCGCGGTCCACCATCTGCTGCAACCGTGCCGCGGCATCCGCAAGGCGCTCTTCGGGCGTCCGTTCGTGCACCAGTGCGCCGCAAACGCCCAAGCCCAGGGCCAGGAGCAGGGGGGCGATGAGGCGGCGCATGGGGTGTAGGTACAGCAAGGTCCGCGCCAAGGTAGGAGCGGAGATCAGGCTTGTGTGACTTCAGGCACGATCGGCTGGCCGGCAAGGGCCTTAATTTCGCCTTCCGCGCCACGGTAACGGCCATGGCATTGCACCAAACCGGATCCCAACACCATGAATAAGACCACCATCACCCTTTTCGCAGCGGTCGCCATTGCCGCGATCGCCTTTGTCCTGCTCGGCTCCTCGAAACAATCGGGCAGTGGCAGCGGTGAACCTTGGAGCGAAAAGCAACTGATGCCGCCCGCAGAACTGGCCAAGGCCATCAAGGACGGCAAGGCCGGCGACATCCACGTGTTCAACATCGGGCCTTCGGGGCTGATCAAGGGCGCTGTTGATGTGGGCGAGGGCCGCAACCCGGCCAACATCGCCAAGCTGAAGGGTGAATTGGGCCAGTTGCAGAAGGACGCCCAAGTGGTGGTGTACTGCGGATGCTGCCCGTTCAAGAATTGCCCCAATATCCGGCCGGCCTTCGGGTTGCTCAACGAAATGGGTTTCACCAACCACAAGTTGCTCGACCTGTCGGATAACCTCAAAGTGGATTGGATCGACAAGGGCTATCCGATGGATTGACGGGCTTGCCGTACGGGCCTATCCACCGAAGATGCCGCTGGGGGTGATCATCACCGGGCGGAACATGGGTTTGCCGTTCACGGTGGCGTGAACGTAGTAGGTGCCCGGTTCCAGGTTTTCCGCGCGTACAAAGACACCGTCGTCGGTATAGTTCAGCTCCATGGGCATGAATTGCCCGCGATTGTTGAGCAGTTGCACGCCACTGATGGGCCCGCTGCCGTGCATGCTGAAACGACCGGGAATGTTGTCCCCTTCGATGCGCAGCTCGGGTGCGACGGCATATTCCACGGCAAATTCATCGGACATCTCCAGCTCGTGTCCGTCGGAGGAGGCCACCAGACGGTAATAGGAGATCCCCGCAATGGGGTCCATGTCCATCACTTCGTAGGCCGAAAAACCGTGCCCGGCACCTTCGCCGTCATGCACAAAGGCGGTGCGCCAGTTCATGCGGTCGCGTGAGCGTTGGATCACGAACGTGTTGTTCGGCACCTCGGCACCGGTGCTCCAGCGCAGGCTCACGCCTTCGCCAATCACGGGCGACGCCACGAAGGAGATCAATTCAAAGGCGGGAGCGGGTGTTTCCCGTGCCTCAGGATGCACGGTGACATAAGCTTGGGCAGAGGCCACATCACCTGATTGGGCCTGGACCGGGCAGGCCAGCCACATCGCGAAAATTGGTAGAAGTCTTTTCATTGTCCGTCGATGAATTCGAGCGGCTCAACGAAAAAACAGGAACAAGGTTTCCTTCGCCCTATTGGATCAGCAGGAGCTTGGTGGCCTGCTGCCCACCCCACGATAGCCTCACCCGGTGGGCGCCCGAGGCCAAGCGGCCGTTCAGTTCCAGGGTGATGTCGGAGCCGGTCCTTCCGGCGAATTCCAGTTGGATCCGGCCCAAGGCATCCAGGATAAGGATGTCCACAGGTTCCGGCCCGGGCAAGGTTAGGTGGAGCAAGGTGCCGGGGTTGGGATTGGGCCACATGCCGGGGTTGGGTCCGGGCGGGCTTGGGGATCGTGCCGAGGTTACGAGGGCACCCTCGCAGACGCATTCATCCGTGATGGTGTCCCCGACGGTATCGGCAAGGCCATCATCGCAGGGATCGCCTGCCCGGCCGTACAGCAAGGGGCAGGTATCGGTGCTGTCTGCCACGAACCCTGGGGGTTGTCCACATTCCCGGCGCATCGATCCCGGATCCCCGAAGCCGTCCCCGTCGGCATCCTCGAACCAGGGCAACAAGGGTGCTTCATCCACGCTTAGGGCGATGAAACATCCTTGGACCTCGTACCGGAAAGTGCCCGAGGAATCGATGGCGGGGTCGTACATGCCATTGTGCGGCACCAAGGAGAGGAAAACTTGGCGGAACCATTGGCCACCAGAAGTGACGTCCGGGTCCAGCCCCAAGGCCAACCCGAAGGCCATGTCCGACTCGCAGGTGGAAATGTCGTGCCCATTCCCCAGGATGATCTCATCCACATGGACTGTCGCTTGCTGCGTGCTGCCGGGGCAGGTGGCCGGATGGGCGACGGTGTACACATAATCCCCGGGCAGGTCGACACCGGGCCCATACCAGCCCGGATGGGCCACGTCATTGCAGGTCCAGCTGCCTTCCGGGTCATGCGGCCCCAACAGGGAGGCCAAGTCCAGGGGTGGGGCATAATCACACAGGTGGATGTTTTGGCCTTGCCCTGCGCCGGCTCCTTGGGCGGTAACGGTCACCTGTGCGGTATCGTTGCCGCACATGCCATAGGCGATGATGGTGTATTCGCCCAATGCTTGGCCTCCGAAGGAGAATGCGGGTTCCAGCGAGAAATAGGTGCCGGTGCCCGGCCCTTCCCAAGAGTAACCGATGACTTGCCCGGAGGCGATCACCGAGAACTGGGGATTGTCACCTGGACATAAGGGGCTATTGCTGACCACCGTATCGATCCTTGCCGGGTCGCAAACGGCATCTCCCGAACCGGCCTGTGCCTGGTTTGGCATGACGGCGACGAGCAGGATGGCGCACCACGGATATGTCCTGCGGCCGGGCATGGGGAATCAAACATACGGCGAGGCCCGGGCTGTTGACGGGCAAGCGGCAGGCGCCGGTTGGAACACATTCCGGGTGCGGGGTAGGGGTGGCGATCCCTGAAAAGCGGCCAAGCGTGCTTCACGGCCCTGCGACATCGCCCGCTATTCGCTGAATCCATCTTTTCTATCGACGAATGAAACAAGGGGGCATCGGCCGCGTAAACACGCCCCGTTCGCTTCGGCGATCAACCCCCATGACCATGAGAAAGATCCTCCACGTCCTCATCTCGGTTCTGTTCCCGGCCCTGCTCTTCGCCCAAACGGGCAAGGAGTTCTGGGTGGCCCCGCCTGACGTGACCCTCAAGCACAACCAGCCCGGCGATGAGCCCATCTTCCTGAACGTGACGGCGGGTGCCAACGCGGCCGTGGTCACCGTAAGGCAGCCTGCCAACACGGGCTTCAACGGCGGCTCGCCGATCGTGATCAACGTGCCGGCATATAGCTCGGTGCGCTACAACATGACCAGCCTGAAGGCACAGCTGGAGACCCGGCCCACCAACCAAGTGAAGAACACGGGTTTGCGGATCACCTCCACCGAGGACATCACCTGCTACTATGAGTGCAGCAACACGAACAACCCGGACATCATCGCCCTGAAGGGGGCCAATGGCCTGGGCACCGAGTTCTACATCCCGCTGCACAAGCACGCCCCTTTCTATAACCACGACTTCGGCGATGCCAACAACAAGGCCTTCGCCTCTTTCGACATTGTGGCCACCGAGAACAACACCACGGTGATGATCTATTCGCCGGTGGCGGTGGACGGCCATCCGGCGTTGGTGCCTTTCACCATTAGCCTGAACCGGGGCCAGACCTATTCCTGCGCCTGGACCGGTGCCAACTACACCGACCCCGCCACCCACCCCTCGGGTGCGGCCGTGCTTTCGGACAAGCCCATCGCCATCACCATCAAGGACGACAGCAACCACAACCCCTCGGGCGGCTGCTACGACCTGATGATGGACCAGATCGTGCCCATCGGCATCCTGGGTACGGAGTATGTGGCGGTGAAGGGCTCGCTCAATGCCACGGGCGATGAGAGCGTGTTCCTGATGGCCGTGGAGAACAACACGAAGATCTACATCAACGGCAACGCCGCCCCGGTGGCCACGCTCTTTGCCGGCCAGTACTACCGGCACGACATGGACTACTTGGCGGGTTCGGCCACGGAGAACTCCACCTACATGACGGCCTCCAAGCCGGTCTATGCCGTACACGTCACCGGCTTCGGTTGCGAGCAGGGCATGGCCGTGCTTCCACCGTTGAATTGTGCAGGCAGCCAGCAGGTGGGTTTCACGCGCTCCACCAATGAAGGCTTCTTCCTGAATGTGTTGGTGCGCTCCGGTTCTGAAGGCGATTTCATCGTCACGGGAGGGACGGCCACCATTTCGGCCTCGAGCTTCAAGACGGTGCCAGGCACGGGCGGGGCGTGGAAGTCGGCGCACCTATCCTTCAACACCACGCAGGTGCCGGTCAACACGGGTATGCTGATCCGCAACACCAGCGACGTGTTCTCCCTGGGCGTGATCAATGGCGGTGCCGGGAGCGGTTGCCGCTATGGCTTTTTCTCGGAATTTGCGGGCAAGGTGGAGGTGTATGCCGGCCCCGACCAAACGCTTTGCGCGGGTGGGTCGGCCGTGCTTCCCGGCACGGTCACCGGCGGAAGCACCACCGGCAAGTGGACCTCCACGGGCACCGGCACCTTCACGCCCGACAACACCAGCCTGAATGCCACCTACGAGCCCAGTTTGAGCGATATCGCCTTGGGCAGTGTGACCTTGCGGCTGACATCCACCGGGCAGTGCGCACCGGAGTTCGACGAAATGGTGCTGACCCTGCAGCCCAAGCCGATCACCGATGCGGGGGCCGATCAGCAAGTGTGCACCAACGCTCCCACGGTGAACCTGGCGGGCAGCATCCTGAATGCCGTGGGCGGGGTATGGACCGGCGGTGCGGGCACCTTCCTGCCATCCAACTCCAACCTGAACGCGACCTATAACCCAACACCGGCGGAAGTAACGGCGGGCTCCGTATGGCTCTACCTCACCTCCACCGGCAACGGTGTTTGCGACGCGGTGAAGGACAGCCTGCTGATCAATTTCACCCCGGCGCCCACGGTAAACGCGGGGCCCGACCAAACGCTTTGCGCCAACAACCCGGTGGCTTCCCTGAACGGTAGCGTGACCGTGGCCACGGGCGGCGTATGGAGCGGCGGAGCGGGCACTTTCGACCCCAGCACCACCAACCTGCATGCCACCTACACCCCCACGGCGGCCGAGATCGCCACGGGCCATGTGACGCTGACACTCACGGGCACCGGCACGGGCAACTGCATCACCGTGTCCGACCAGGTGAAGCTCTTCTTCACCGCCGGCCCCACCGCCAATGCCGGGGCCAACTCGTCCGTGTGCGCCAACAATGCCGCCATTGCCCTGAACGGTAGCGTGACCGTGGCCACCGGAGGCGTGTGGAGCGGTGGCACCGGTTCCTTCAACCCCGGCAACACCACGCTCAACGCCACCTACACCCCCACGGCGGCCGAGATCGCGACCGGCTCGGTGACCCTGCTCCTGACCACCACCGGCAACGGCACCTGCTTGTCCGCCACGAACCAGCGTACGATCACCTTCACCCCGGCACCGATCGTGGATGCCGGCCCCAACGGCACGGTGTGCGCCAACGCGCCCCTCATCAACCTGAACGGCAGCGTCACCGGCGCGACGGGCGGCCACTGGAGCGGTGGCACGGGCACCTTCGGCAACGCCAACAACCTTGCGACCACCTACACCCCCGGCGCGGCGGAGATCACCGCGGGCACGGTGACGCTCACCTTGTCCAGCACCGGCAACGGCACCTGCAGCCCGGTGTCCGACCAGGTCACCTTCACCATCACCCCGGCCCCCACGGTGAATGCCGGCGCTGACCAGACCGTGTGCGGGAACAATGCCGAGGTGACCCTCAATGGCAGCTTCACCGTGGCCACCGGCGCGGTGTGGAGCGGTGCGGGCTCCTTCGACCCCGGCACCACCAATATGCACGCCAAGTACATGCCCACGGCGGCAGAGATCGCCGCAGGCACGGCCACGGTCACGCTGACCACCACGGGCAACGGCCTGTGCAATGCCGTGAGCGACCAGGTGCAACTGACCATCAGTGCGGCACCCACGGCCAACGCAGGCGCCAACTCATCGGTGTGCGCCAACAACCCTGCCATCGGCCTGAACGGTAGCGTGACCGTGGCCACCGGCGGTGTATGGAGCGGCGGGCTCGGCACCTATAACCCGGGCAACAACAGCCTGGCCGCCACCTACACGCCCACGGCCACCGAGATCGCCGCCGGGCAAGTGACCCTCCTTCTGACCACCACGGGCAACGGCAGCTGCCTGCCCGCCATCAGCCAGCGCACCATCTCCTTCACCCCGGCGCCGGTGGTGAATGCCGGTGCCGACGCATCCGTGTGCGCCAACGCACCGGCGATGGCCCTCAACGGTAGCATCGTTGGTGCCACGGGCGGTATCTGGAGCGGCGGCGCGGGATCCTTCAACCCCAACAACAACACGCTCAACGCGGTATACACGCCCACGGCGGCCGAGCGTACGGCCGGCCATGTCACCCTTACCCTGACCAGCGCCGGCAACGGCACTTGCAATGCCGTGAGCGACCAAGTGAGCTGGACGATCACGTCGGCACCCACGGTGAATGCGGGCCCCGACCAGAACATCTGTTCCAACAACGCCGTGGCCACCTTGGCCGGCAGCTATACCGTGGCCACCGGCGCGGTATGGAGCGGCGGTGCGGGCACCTACAGCCCGGGCAACACCAGCATGACGGCCACCTACACGCCCACGGCGGCGGAGGTGGCCGCCGGCTACGTGACACTCACGCTCACCACCACGGGCAACGGCCTGTGCACGCCGGTGAGCGACCAGGTGACCCTGCACTTTACCACGGCCCCCACGGCCAATGCCGGGGTTGATGCGACCCGCTGCGCCAACAACGCCAATGTGGTGCTCGGCGGCAGCGTATCGGTGGCCACTGGCGGCGTGTGGAGCGGCGGTGCCGGTTCGTACACCCCGAACAACACGGCCCTGAACGCCACCTACGCCCCGACACCGGCCGAGATCAATGCCGGCATCCTTACGCTCACGCTGACCACCACGGGCAACGGCAACTGCAATGCCGTAAGCGACCAGAAGGTGATCACCTTCACCCCGGCCCCCATCGTGAGCGCAGGCACCAATGGCACGGTGTGCGCCAACATGCCGGGCATCACACTGAACGGCAGCGTGGCCGGTGCCACGGGCGGCGCCTGGAGCGGAGGCAGCGGCACGTACAGCCCCAACAACACCACGCTCAACGCCACCTACACGCCCAGCGCCGCCGAACGTGCGGCCGGCACCGTGACGCTCACGCTCACCAGCACGGGCAACGGCAACTGCAACGCCGTGAGCAGCCAAGTGACCTACACCATCACCCCCGCCCCCACCGTGAATGCCGGGACGGACCAGAACATCTGCTCGAACAACGCCATCGCCACCCTGAACGGCAGCTTCACACTGGCCACCGGCGTGGTGTGGAGCGGCGGCGCAGGTACCTACAGCCCGGCCGCCACCAGCCCCAACGCAACGTATACGCCTACGGCCGCCGAGATCGCCAACGGCAGCGTGACCCTCACGCTGACCACCACCGGCAACAACAACTGCCTGGCCGTGAGCGACCAGGTGGTCTTGCACTTTACGCCCGCCCCCACGGTGAATGCCGGCGCCAATGCCAGTGTTTGCGTGAACAACGCCAATGTGGTGCTGAACGGCAGTGTGGCCGTGGCCACCGGGGGCGTGTGGAGCGGTGGTGCGGGTTCCTTCACCCCGAACAACACCACGCTGAACGCCACCTACACGCCCACCCCGGCGGAACTGGCCGGCGGTATCCTGACCCTTACGCTCACCAGCACCGGCAATGGCAATTGCAACGCCGTAAGCGCCGATAAACTGATCACCTTCACGCCGGCACCCATCGTGAACGCGGGCACCCATGGCACGGTGTGCGCCAATGCGCCCGCCATGAGCCTCAACGGCAGTGTCTCCGGGGCCACCGGGGGCGTGTGGAGCGGCGGGAACGGCACCTACAGCCCGAATAACTTCACGCTGAACGCGGTGTACACGCCCACGGCGGCCGAACGTGCGGCCGGCACCGTGACCCTGACCTTGACCAGTGCGGGCAACGGCCTATGCAACGCCGTGAGCAGCCAAGTGACTTGGACCATCACCCCGGCGCCCACGGCGAACGCGGGGCCCGATCAGCACCTGTGCTCCAACAACCCCGTGGCCACCTTGGCCGGCAGCTATACCGTGGCCACCGGCGCGGCATGGAGCGGCGGGGCCGGCACCTTCAGCCCGAACAATACGACCACCAATGCCACCTACACGCCTACGGCCAGCGAAGTGGCCAACGGCTCGGTGACCCTCACGCTGACCACCACCGGCAACAACAATTGCGTGGCGGTGAGCGACCAGGTAGTGCTGTATTTCACGCCCGCCCCGGTGGCCAATGCCGGAGCTGACGCCACCGTGTGCGCCAACAATGCCGGCGTGGCCTTGGGCGGCAGTGTATCCGTGGCCACCGGCGGTATCTGGAGTGGCGGCCTGGGCTCCTATACGCCGAACAACACGGCCCTCAACGCCACCTATGCACCGACCCCGGCCGAGATCAATGCGGGCCTCCTCACGCTCACCCTCACCACCACGGGCAACGGCAATTGCTTGGCGGTGAACGACCAGAAGACGATCACCTTCACCCCGGCCCCGGTGGTGGATGCCGGCCCCAACGGCACGGTATGCGCCAACCTCGCCGCCATCCCGTTGAACGGCACCGTGAGCGGCGCGGGCGGCGGCGTGTGGAGCGGCGCGGGATCCTTCAGCCCGAACAACACCACGCTGAATGCCACCTACACGCCCACGGCGGCGGAGCGGACCGCAGGGGTGGTCACCCTCACCCTGACCAGCACCGCCAACGGCACCTGCAATGCCGTGAACGACCAAGTGACCTGGACGATCACGCCGTCACCCACGGTGAATGCGGGTGCCGACCAGAACATCTGCGCCAACAATGCGGCGGCCACGCTCAATGGCAGCTTCACCTTGGCCACGGGTGTTGTGTGGAGCGGTGGAGCGGGCACCTTCAGCCCCGGCCCCACCAGCCCTACGGCCACGTATACCCCCACGGCAGCAGAGATCGCCAGCGGCAGCCTCACCCTCACCTTGTCCACTACGGGCAACAACAACTGCTTGGCGGTGAGCGACCAGATGGTCCTGCACTTCACGCCTGCGCCGGTGGTGAACGCCGGTGCTGACGCGACCCTTTGCGTGAACAATGCCGCCGTGGCGCTCAATGGCGCCGTAAGCGGCGCCGGTGGTGGTGTTTGGAGCGGCGGTGCGGGTTCCTTCACCCCGAACAACACCACGCTGAACGCCGTGTACACGCCCACGGCGGCCGAACTGGCCGGCGGCACGTTGACCCTCACGCTCACCAGCACGGGCAATGGCAACTGCACCGCTGTTGCCGACAGCAAGCTGATCACCTTCACCCCTGCGCCCATCGTGAGCGCCGGGACCAACGGCACGGTATGCGCCAACAATGCGGCCATTGCGCTCAATGGCTCGGTGACCGGTGCCGGCGGCGGCATCTGGAGCGGCGGCAATGGAACCTACACCCCCAACAACACCACGCTGAACGCGGTGTACACCCCCACGGCCGTCGAACGTGCGGCAGGCACGGTCACCCTCACGCTGACCAGTGCAGGCAACGGCCTGTGCAACGCGGTGAGCAGCCAGGTGACCTTCACCATCACGCCTGCGCCGGTGGTGAACGCAGGCCCCGACCAGAGCCTCTGCGCCAACAACGCGGTAGCGACGCTCAATGGCAGCTACACGGTGGCCACGGGCGTGCTGTGGAGCGGCGGAGCAGGCACCTTCAGCCCCGGCCCCACCAGTCCCACGGCCACCTACACGCCCACGGCGGCCGAGATCGCCGGCGGTAGCGTTACCCTTACCCTCACCACCACCGGCAACAACAACTGCACGGCCGTGTCCGATGCGGTGATCCTGCACTTCACCCCGGCACCCACCGTGAATGCCGGCGTGGATGCCGCCGTATGCCGCAACAATGCCACCGTGGCGCTCAACGGCGCCGTGACCGTGGCCACGGGCGGTATTTGGAGCGGTGGTGCGGGTTCCTTCACCCCGAACAATACCACGCTGAACGCCAGCTATACGCCTACCCCGGCGGAACTGGCGGCTGGCACGCTTACGCTCACGCTGACCACCACGGGCAATGGCAACTGTGCCTTGGTGTCGGACACCAAGGTGATCACCTTCACCCCCGCCCCCGTGGTGGATGCAGGCCTGAACGGCACCGTGTGCGCCAATAACGCGGCCATTGCACTCAACGGCACCGTGGCCGGCGCCACGGGCGGCATCTGGAGCGGTGGCTCCGGCACCTTCAGCCCGAACAACAGCACGCTCAACGCCACCTATACGCCCAGCGCCGCCGAGCGGACCGCCGGCAGCGTCACCCTGACGTTGACCTCGGCGGGCAACGGCAACTGCAGCGCCGTGAGCGACCAGGTGTCCTTCACCATCACCCCGGCACCCACCGCGAATGCAGGTGCCGACCGTGTGCTTTGCGCCAACAACCCGGCCGTTACCCTGGCCGGTGCCTTCACCGTGGCCACCGGCGGCGTGTGGAGCGGCGGCAACGGCACCTTCGACCCCAGCACCACCAACATGAGCGCGGTGTACACGCCTACGGCATCCGAGGTCGCCAACGGCAGCGTGACACTGACCTTGACCACCACGGGCAACGGCCTCTGCACCGCAGCGACCGACCAAGTGCTGCTCTCCTTCACCGACGGGCCTTCGGCCAATGCCGGGCCTGACGTGACCGTTTGCGCCAACAACGCCGCGGTGGCCTTGGGCGGCAGCGTGATGATCGCCACCGGCGGCGCCTGGAGCGGCGGCACGGGCATCTTCAGCCCCAATGCCGGCACGCTCAACGCCACGTACACGCCCAGTGCGGCGGACCTGGCGGCGGGCAGCGTGATCCTGATCTTGACCACCACGGGCAACGGCACTTGCGCACCGGCCGTGGACTCCCGCGTGATCACCTATACCCCGGCCCCGATCGTGAATGCCGGTGCCGACGGCACCGTGTGCGCCAACATGCCGCAGATCACACTCAACGGCAGCGTGACCGGTGCCGTGGGAGGCGTTTGGAGCGGCGGCACGGGCACCTTCAGCCCGAACAGCATTACCCTGAATGCCACCTACACGCCCAGCCAAGCGGAGATCAATGCCGGCGAGGTGATCCTCACCCTGACCAGTGCGGGCAACGGCCTGTGCAATGCCGTGAGCGACCAGGTGCGCTTCGTGATCACCCCGGCGCCCACGGTGAATGCGGGCGCCGACCAAAGCCTTTGCGCCAACAACGCGAATGCCGTGCTCAACGCGGCCATCACGGTGGCAACAGGTGTACAGTGGAGCGGTGGGGCCGGCCTGTACAGCCCGGGCAGCACCGCCCAGAACATCACCTATTCGCCCTCGCCGATCGAATTGGCCAACGGCTCCGTGACGCTGACCGTTGCCACCACGGGCAACGGCAACTGTGCCCAGGTGAGCGACAACGTGACCTTGACCTTCACCCCGGCGCCCATCGCCAACGCGGGCCCGGACCAGACGGTGAGCGCCAACAACGCCGCCACCACCTTGGCCGGTTCGTTCACCGTGGCCACGGGCATCCACTGGAGCGGCGGCACGGGCACCTACAATCCGAACGCCAACACGCCCAACGCGGTGTACACGCCCTCGCAGTCCGAGATCAACACGGGCAGCGTAACGCTCACCATGACCACCACCGGCAACGGTGCCTGCGGCGCGGTGACCGACCAGATGACCATCTTCTTCAGCGATGCGCCCACGGCCAACGCGGGCCCTGACCAGACGGTGTGCGCCAACAACCCGGCGGTGACGCTGGGCGGCAGCGTGACGGTGGCCACGGGCGGGCAATGGTCCACCAGCGGTACCGGCACCTTCAGCCCGAACAACCAATCGCTCAACGTTACCTATCACCCCTCTGCGGCCGACATCACGGCGGGTGGCGTCACCATTACGTTGACCACCACGGGCAATGGCAACAGCCTGCCGGTGTCCGACCAGATGGTCCTGACGATCACGCCGGCCCCCACGGTGAATGCCGGTGCCGACCTGACCGTATGCGCGAACCAGCCGGTGGCCCAGCTGGCCGGTGTGGTGCACAATGCCGGCGGCGGTGTATGGAGCGGGGGCCTGGGTTCCTTCAACCCAAGTGCCAACAACCTGAATGCGACCTACACGCCCACCCTGGGTGAGGTCAACACCGGGACCATCACCCTCACCTTGACGAGCACGGGCAATGGCCTGTGCAACGCGGTGAGCGACCAGATGGTGATCCACATCGCCCCGGCACCGGTGGTGCATGCCGGTGCTGACCAGACCGTATGCTCGAACAACGCCAGCGTGCAGCTGGCCGGTTCCATCCAGAACGCCACCGGCGGCATCTGGAGCGGCGGTACCGGCGGCTTCTCGCCGAGCATCAACGCATTGAACGCGGTATACACGCCCAGCGCGACCGAACTGGCCAACGGCTCCGTGACCCTGACCCTGACCAGCACGGGCAACGGATCCTGCCTGCCGGTGTCCGACGCGATCACGATCTACTTCACCCAAAGCCCCACGGCCAATGCCGGTGTGGACCGCATCGTGTGCGCCAATGACCCCACGGTGCAGCTGAACGGCGCGGTGACCATTGCCGGTGGCGGCGTGTGGAGCGGCGGCACGGGCACCTTCACCCCGGATGCCAACAACCTCCACGCCACGTACCATCCCAGTCCTGCGGAGATGGCCCTGGGTACGGCCACGTTAACACTGACCACCACGCAGAACGGCTTGTGCAACGCGGTGAGCGACCAGATGGTGATCACCATCATGGCCTCCCCGGTGGCCAATGCCGGCAACGACATTTTCGTGTGCTCCAACAATGCCGTGGTGCAGCTCGGTGCTTCGGTGACCGGGGCTGGTGGCGGCCAGTGGAGCGGCGGTGCGGGCACCTTCACGCCTTCCATCGCGAACCTGAACGCGATCTACTACCCCACCCAAAGCGAGATCGATGGCGGCACCTTGACCTTGACGCTGACCACCATCGGCACGGGCAACTGCGTTCCGGTGTCGGATGAGGTGATGATCACTTTCACCGCCTCGCCGACGGCCAATGCCGGCCTGGACGGCGTGCGCTGCGCGAACAATGCCTCCATCCAGCTCAACGGCGGCGTTACCGTGGCCAATGGCGGCGCATGGAGCGGCGGTGGCGGCACCTTCTCGCCCAACGCCAATGCGCTCAACGCGGTGTACACACCGTCGCAAGGCGAGATCGCCGCAGGCAGCGCCACACTCACGCTGACCACCACCGGGAACAACGGTTGCACCGCAGTGTCCGACCAAGTAGCCTTCACCTTCAGCCCGGCGCCCACCGCCAATGCCGGCCCCGATATGTTCAGCTGCGCCAACAATGCCGCGGTGAACCTTGCCGGCAGCGTCACGGTGGCCACGGGTGGTATATGGAGCGGCGGCTCCGGCACCTTCAGCCCCAATGCGGGCAGCCTGAACGTGGGTTACCTGCCCACCCAGGCCGAGATTGATGCCGGATCCGTAGTGCTTACCCTGACCACCGTGGGCAATGGCATCTGCAATGCCGTCAGCGACCAGGTCTTGGTGACCATCAACCCGGCACCGGTGGTGAATGCCGGCCTGCCGATGCAATCCTGCGCGAACAACCCGGCCGTGCAGTTGGCGGGCTCCGTCCAGCATGCCACAGGTGGTGTGTGGAGCGGCGCGGGCACCTTCAGCCCCGATGCCAACACGCTGAATGCCACCTACACGCCCACCCCCGCCGAAGTGGCGGCCGGTAGCGCCACGATCACGCTCACCAGCACCGGTAATGGCCTGTGCAACGCCGTGAGTACCCCGGTCACCATCACCATTACCGCTGCTCCCGTGGTGGAGGCAGGCCCGGCGATGACCCTTTGCGCCAACAATGTGGCGGCCCAGCTCAACGGCCAGGTGCTGAATGCCACGGGAGGCAAGTGGACCGGTGGTGCCGGCTCCTTCAGCCCCAATTCCAGCACGATCAACGCCGTGTACACCGCCAGCGCGGCGGAGGTAGCAGCGGGCGAGGTGTGGCTCTACCTTACCAGCACCGGCAACGGCGGGTGCTTCGCCTCAGTGGACTCCGTGCTCCTGCAGTTCTCCCCGGCGCCCACGGTGGATGCCGGCTTGAATGCCCGGGTGTGCGCCAATAACGCCGACGTGGCCCTGAACGGCCTGATCACCGTGGCCGGCGGAGGTGCCTGGAGCGGCGGCACCGGCAGCTTCTCGCCCAACGCGAATATGCCGAACGCCACCTACACGCCCAGCGCCCTGGAGATCGCCGCAGGCGAGGTCACCCTGGTGCTCACCACCACCGGCAACGGCAATTGCCTGGCGGTGAGCGATAGCCTCACCGTCACCGTGGTGCCCGTGCCCGTGGTGAATGCCGGGCCCGACCAAGGCATCTGTGCCAACAATCCCGTGCTCCAGCTCAACGGCTTCGTGGGCAATGCGCCCGGCGGTGCGTGGAGCGGGGGCAACGGCACCTACTTCCCCAACAACACCTCCCTGGCCCTGCAATTCACACCCACGCAGGCCGAGATCGATGCGGGCTCCATCACCTTCACCCTCAGCTCCACCGGCACTGTCACCTGTGCGGCCGTCACCGATGAAATGGTGGTGACCTTCACGGATGCCCCCGTGGTGGATGCCGGGGCAGACCTGTTCATCTGCGCCAACAACGCGGCCGTGCAGCTGAACGGCGATGTGCAACATGCCAGCGGTGCCAAGTGGACCGGCGGCAACGGCACCTTCAGCCCCTCCAGCACCGTGCTCAGCCCGGTGTATACCCCGACCCCCGGAGAGATCGCATCCGGTGGCATGAACCTGTACCTGACCAGCACCGGTAACGGCAATTGCCTTGCCGTGCAGGACACTTTGCACATCACCTTCACACCGGCGCCCACCGTGGATGCCGGCATGGACCGGGACGTGTGCGCCAACAATCCCGTGCTTACCCTGAACGGTGGTAGCACCGTGGCCGGCGGTGTTCAGTGGAGCGGCGGCCTCGGCACCTATTCGCCCAATGCGCAAACACCCGGCGCGCAGTACACCTTGGCGCCCTTTGAGCTGCAGACCGGCCAAGTGGTGCTGACCTTGACGACCACGGACAATGGCAACTGCATGGCGGTGAGCGACCAAGTGACCTTGACGGTGACCCCTGCGCCGGCGGTGAACGCGGGGCCGGACATCACCACCTGCTCCAGCCAACTGCAGGTGCCGTTGTCGGGCAGCGTGTCCGGCGGTGCCTCCACCGGTGAGTGGACCACTTCGGGCACCGGCACCTTCCTGCCGAACGCACAAACCTTGGCGGCCACCTACGTGGCCAGCAGCCTCGATTCGCTCAATGGCAGCGTCAACCTTACGCTGACCAGCACCGGCAATGGCCTGTGCAGTGCCGTGAGCGACATGATGACCCTGACCATCCTGCCCGCCGCCACGGCGAACGCAGGCCCTGACCAGGTGATCTGCGCCAGTGAGGGCACCGTGCAGTTGGCCGGCAGCATCAGCGGCAATGCCACCGATGGCCATTGGACCACCACGGGCGCGGGCTCCTTCCTGCCCCATGCCGGTGCGCCCCATGCCGTGTACCAGGTGGCCCCGGGCGATGCCGCACTCGGCTCGCTCACCTTCACATGGAGCGTGAACAGCTGCAACAACGCCGCAGACCAGATGGCGGTGACCATCGTGCCGGTATCCACCGTGAATGCCGGTGCCGACCAAGTGGTTTGCTTCGGCAACCTCGACGTGGTGATCAACGGCACCGTGGGCGGTGCGTCCTCCACCGGTACATGGAGCACCTTGGGTGGCGGCGCCTTCATCAACGGCCCCAATGCCTTGGCGAACATCTACCGTGCCAGCGCATCGGATTCCCTCGCCTTGGGCGTGAACCTGGTGCTGACCGCGACGGGTACCGGCGCCTGCGCGGCGGCCAGCGATACCGTCCACATTGCCATTCTCCCCTCGGGCAGCGTGAATGCAGGCCCGGACCTGAGCTTCTGCGCGAACAATGCCACCGTGCAGCTCAACGGCACCAACACGGGCCAGGCCACACAGATCCAATGGACCACCAGCGGTACGGGCACCTTCCATCCGAACGCCCACGTGCTGACGCCGACCTACATCCCCAGCGCCATCGACACGGCCATCGGCACGCTCACGCTCACACTGAATGCCGTGGGTAGCTGCAACAACGCCAGCGATGCGATGACGCTCACGCTGACCCCGGCCCCGTATGTGAATGCCGGTGCCGACCAGGTGTATTGCGACCAAGTCACCAGCTTCAACCTGGGTGGCGCGGTATCGGGCATCACGAATGCGGGCTACTGGACCACCTCGGGCACCGGCGCCATCGCCAACCCGTCGGCGCTGAACACCACCTACACGGCGAGTGCGGCCGATGTGGCCGCAGGGCAGATCACCTTCACCCTGAGCTCCATCAACAACGGCAATTGCGCGGCGGTGACCGACCAGATGACCATCTACCTCACGGCCGGCATCATCGTGAGCGCAGGGCCTGACCAGCAGGTGTGCGTGAGCTCCGACCATGCCAACCTGCAGGGCTCGGTCACCAACGGCTCGCCCTCCGGCACGTGGAGCACTACCGGCACCGGCACCTTCCAGCCCAATGCCGACGTGCTGAACGCGCAGTACTACTTCTCGCCGGCCGACGTGGCCAACGGGGCGGTGGTGCTCACGTTCACCGCCACCAACACAGGCACCTGCCCGGCAGGCAGCGACCAGATGACGCTGACCTTCGGCAACTCCAGCTTTGCGTATGCCGGTGCCGACCTGCTGCTGTGCGCCAACGCGCCGATCGCACACCTGAACGGCAACTTCAGCGGCGGTGCCACGGGCGTGCAATGGACCTCCTCGGGCTCGGGCACCTTCAGCAACACCACCGACCCCCACGCGACGTACACGCTGAGCAACAGCGACATCAATGCGGGCGGCGTCACCCTGACGATGAGCACCATCACCAATGGCGCCTGCATGCCGGTGTCCGACCAAGTGCTGCTCACGGTGAATGCGTTGCCGCAGATCCAGGCCGGAAATGATGTGGTGGCCTGCACCGCCGCACCGGTGCTACTGGCGGCCGTGGCAGCCAACGCCCCCGGAGGCACCTGGACCACCTCGGGCAGCGGCACCTTCTTCGACGCCAACGCCTTGGCCACACTGTACTATCCCAGCGCGGCCGATAGCATCGCCGGTTCCGTCACCCTCACCGTTACCAGCACGGGCATGGCGCCCTGCAGCGCGGTGTCAGACCAGCTCACCATCACCTTTGGCGGCGGCCTCGCGGCGACCGCAGGCGACGACGTGATCGCCTGCAGCACCAGCCCCAACATCGCCCTGAACGGCGCGGTGGCAGGCACCACCACGGGCCTGTGGACCACCAACGGCACGGGCAGCTTCTTCCCCTCGGCCACGGACCTGAACGCCACCTACATCCCTGGTGCGGCCGACTTCATGATCGGCAACATCAACCTGATCCTGAACACCACCAACAACCAAGGCTGTGCACCGGGCCGCGACACCTTGGTGGTGCACTACCATGTGCCGCCCACGGTGAATGCCGGGCCCGACCTGATGCTGTGCGACGGCCTGCAGCCCATCCAGCTGAACGGCAGCGCCCAGAATGATTCGCTGGTGCACTGGACCACCAATGGCGGCGGCAGCTTCAGCCCTGATGCCTGGACGGCCAATGCCATCTACATGCCCGTTGCGGCCGATAGCATCGCCGGCGGGGTGAACCTGGTGCTCACGGCCTTCGGTACCGGCGGATGTGCCAATGCCTCGGACCTCCTCTTCATCGGCGTGGGCCCCACGCGCATCGCCCATGCCGGCACCGATATGGACGTGTGTGCCGATGGCAGCGCCTTCCAGCTCAACGGCAGCATCACGGGCGTGAGCGGCGGGACATGGAGCACCAACGGCACGGGCACCTTCCTGCCGGACGCCACCAACTTGCACGCCAGCTACGTGCCCAGCGCGCCCGACCTGGTGTTCGGACAGCTTGCCTTCGTGCTCAGCACCACCGGCAACATGGGCTGCGCACCGCACAGCGACACGGTGTACGTGAACCTGCACCAGCCCTCCACGGTGCATGCAGGCGCGGATATCACCACCTGTGATGCCACGGCAGCCGTGCAGCTGGCCGGTAGCTTCAGCGGCGCCCCGGGCGCACAGTGGAGCACCACGGGCACGGGCACCTTCCTGCCGGACAACACCACGCCGGGTGCCATGTACCAGCCCAGCGCGGCCGATAGCGCCATGCAGCAAGTGTTCCTGGTGCTCACCACCACGGGCGACCCCTACTGCGCGGCAGCCGTGGACAGCCTGCGCCTGTCTTTCGTCAACCCGCTCAGCCCGGCCTTCACCGTGGGCAATGCCTGCTCCGGCACCCAGACCGTCTTCACCGATGCGAGCGCCACCACCGGCTCGCCCATCATCGGCAGGAGCTGGGACTTCGGCAATGGCGCCACGGGTACCGGCCAACAGGCCACGCACGTCTTCCCCGGTGCCGGCCAGTACCTGGTGGCGCTCACGGTGTACGCCCAGAACGGATGCAGCGCCACCATTAGCCAAATGGTGGAAGTGATGGATGCGCCCACGGCCGGGTTCACCTTCCAAGGAGAGGCCTTCACGGGTGAGGACATCACCTTCGGGGACCAATCGGCGGGAGGCACCGCCTGGCACTACAACTTCGGTGATGGCCACGGGTCGTTGGAGCAGAACCCCACACATACCTACACGGGTGCCGGCCAATACATCGTGGTGCAGACCGTGAGCAACGCGGCGGGCTGCAGCGCATCGGATTCCGTGTTGATCGCCATCACGGACAACAAGATCACCCCGCCCAAGCTGCCTGATGCCTTCAGCCCTAACGGCGACGGCGTGAATGATGTGTTCTACGTCCGTGGCGGGCCCTTCAAGGAGCTGCACCTGCGGATATACAACGGATGGGGTGAGCTGGTCTTCGAGACCACGGACCCGGAGTTCGGATGGGACGGCACCCACAAGGGAAAGCCCGAGATCAACGGAGTATATGTCTACACGGTGGAGGCCATCGCCGAGGATGGCAGGGAGCACAGCGGCTCCGGGAAAGTGACGCTGGTCCGCTAAAAGCAGCATGACAATGAAAACGACAACGACCATTTCCTTGGCCATCGCCATCCTCGCACTGGGCAGCGCCCGCGCACAGGATGCCCACTTCAGCCAGTACGATGCGGCAGCCATCATGCTCAACCCGGCCCATACGGGGATGTATGAGAACAGCGATTTCCGGGTGAGCAGCAACCTGCGCAACCAATGGGGGCGTTTGGGGGCCAATTATCTCACCACGGCCTTTGCGGTGGACATGAGCATGCAGGAGAAGTACGGCTTCGGGGCCTACCTGAACAACTACAACATGGCCGGCATCATGAACACCTTCCAGGCAGGTCTGACTGCCGGGTACAACGTGTCCAAGCCCAAGGCCAAGCACACGCTGTCAGCCGGGATGAACCTGGGGCTGATCTACAAGAAGATCAATGATAGCAAGTTGGTATGGGATGCGCAGTACGACCGGGACCACTTCAACAGCGATCTGCCTTCGGGCGAGGATTTCCGCAAGGCGGGCCGCTGGATGCCCGACCTGGGGTTGGGGATGGCCTACCGTTCCAAGGACCCCCACCGGACGGTGAACCCCTTCGCGAATTTCGCGGTATTCCACGTAACCATGCCGGATGAATCCATTTTCCGCGAGGAGAAGAGCAAGCTGCCCATGCGCTGGTCGGTGAATGGCGGTGCGCGCATCACCATCATGGAAGGAGTGGACCTGATGCCGCAGGCCCTCTACATGCTGCAAGGCCCCGACCAGCAGGTCCAAGCGGGCATTCTGGGGCAGGCGGCGTTCATGAACAACATCTATAGCGTGGTGGCCGGGGCCTCCTACCGGCTGAATGACGCCATCATCGCCCAAGCGGGCATCAAGCACGGGAACAACGTCTACCGGGTCAGCTATGATGTGAACATCTCAGGCCTGAAGCAATACACGCGGAGCAACGGGGCCCTGGAGTTCTCGATGGTGTACTACGGCACGCTTTCCGGCCGGGCGCGCCGGGTGACCAGTAGTGCGTTCTGAACGAACCGATCGGAAGCAAAACGGCCCGACGTTTACACGCCGGGCCGTTTTGCTTCTGTAATGATTGATTTACCCCTTCAGCGCCTCGGCGCCGCCCACGATCTCCAAGATCTCGCCGGTGATGGCGGCCTGGCGGGCCTTGTTATAGGTGAGGCGGAGCTCTTTCAGCAGCTCGTCTGCGTTGTCGGTGGCCTTGTGCATGGCGGTCATGCGGGCACCGTGCTCGGCGGCGAAGCTGTCCAGCAGGGCCTTGTAGAACTGGATCTTCAGGCTCTTCGGGATGATTTCCTCCACGATGGTCTGCCGGTCCGGCTCCATGATGTGGTCCGCCTTCGCTGACGCAGCCGCGTCTGCTTCGGCGGACGCGGTCCGCACGATGGGCAGGAACTGCTCCTCGGTAACGATCTGGGTGGCGGCGTTCTTGAACTTGTTGTAGAAGAGCACCACCCGGTCGTACGCACCGGCGGCATATTGGGCCATGATGGCTTCGGCCACGGGCGCCACGTTATCGAAGGTCAGTTGGTCGAACAGGCGGGCCAGGTCGGTGGGCAGGCCTTCGGCATGCCAGCGGGAGCGGCGGTAGTAGTCGGCGGCTTTCTTTCCCACGGACAGGACCTGCACCTTTTCACCCCGGGCCTCGGCGGCCTTGGTAGCCTTGGTCACCAGGCGGAACACCTGGGTGTTGAAGGCACCGGCGAGGCCGCGGTTGCTTACGATGGCCACGAAGAGCACGTTCTTCCCCTCGCGTTCCTGGGCGTACTTGTTCTCACTGGCATCCAGCGAAGCGCTGACATTGCCCAGTACCTCGCCCAGCTTTTCGGCGTAGGGCCGCATGCGGATGATGGCATCCTGGGCGCGCCGCAGCTTCGCCGCACTCACCATTTTCATGGCGGCGGTGATCTGCTTGGTGCTGTTCACCGAGACGATCCGGTTGCGGACTTCCTTCAGGCTGGCCATCGATCAGCGGGGTTCAAGTGTCGTTAGGCGAAGCTCTTCACCACATCCGCGCCTACCTTCTCCAGCACGCCGGTGATCTGGTCGTTGTATTCACCGCGCTTCAATGCTGCCAAGGTGTCGGCGTGGCTGTGGCGCAGCTGCGTGAGGTATTGTTGCTCGAAGGCCTTCACCTTGGCCACCGGTAGCTTGGCCAGCAGGCCCTTGGTGCCCAGGTAGATGATGGCGATCTGCTCCTCCACGCGCATGGGGCTGTTCTGTCCTTGCTTGAGGATCTCCACGTTGCGTGCGCCCTTGTCCAGCACGGCCTTGGTGGCGGCGTCCAGGTCGGAGCCGAACTTGCTGAAGGCCTCCAGTTCGCGGAACTGTGCCTGGTCCAATTTCAGGGTGCCGGCCACCTTTTTCATGGACTTGATCTGGGCGTTGCCACCCACGCGGCTCACGCTGATACCCACGTTGATGGCGGGGCGCACGCCGCTGAGGAAGAGGTTGCTCTCCAGGAAGATCTGCCCGTCGGTGATGGAGATCACGTTGGTGGGGATGTAGGCGGACACGTCGCCGGCCTGCGTCTCGATGATGGGCAGGGCCGTGAGCGAACCACCGCCCTTCACCATGCCTTTCAGGCTCTCGGGCTGGTCGTTCATCTGGGCGGCGATGGTGTCATCCTCGATCACCTTGGCAGCGCGCTCCAACAGGCGGCTGTGCAGGTAGAACACGTCGCCGGGGTAGGCTTCACGTCCGGGCGGGCGGCGCAGCAGCAGCGACACTTCGCGGTAGGCCACGGCCTGCTTGGAGAGGTCGTCGTACACGATCAGCGCGGGACGGCCCGTATCGCGGAAGAACTCGCCGATGGCGGCCCCGGTGAACGGTGCGTAGAACTGCATGGGCGCGGGGTCGCTGGCGTTGGCGGCCACCACGATGGTATAGGCCATGGCGCCGGCCTCCTCCAGCACTTTCACGGTGCCGGCCACGGTGCTGCCTTTTTGGCCCACGGCCACATAGATGCAGTACACGGGGTTGCCGGCCTCGTAGAATTCCTTTTGGTTGATGATGGTGTCGATGGCTACGGTGCTCTTGCCGGTCTGGCGGTCACCGATGATGAGCTCGCGTTGCCCGCGCCCCACGGGGATCATGGCGTCGATGGCCTTGATGCCGGTTTGCAGGGGTTCTTTCACAGGCTGGCGGTAGATAACGCCCGGGGCCTTGCGCTCGATGGGCATCTCATAGGTCTTGCCTTCGATGGGGCCTTTGCCGTCGATGGGCTCGCCGAGGCTGTCCACCACGCGGCCCACCATGCCTTCGCCCACGTTCACGCTGGCGATGCGCTTGGTCCGCTTCACGGTGTCGCCCTCCTTCACGCCCACGCTGGGGCCGAGGAGCACCACGCCGACGTTGTCCTCTTCGAGGTTGAGCACGATCCCGCGCAGCCCACCGGGAAACTCCACCAGCTCACCGCTCTGAACGCTGTTCAGGCCGTAGATGCGGGCGATACCGTCGCCGATCTGCAGCACCGTGCCCACCTCCTCCAGCTCGGCCGCGGTGCGCAGGCCTGCCAGTTCTTCCTTGAGGATCGCCGACACTTCGGCGGGTTTGATCTGTGCCATGGATGGATCTCTTTAGAATCCGGGGATGTAGGGGTTCTCGGAAAACTTGCGGCGCAAGTCGCTCAGGCGGCGGCTTACGCTGGCGTCGATCTGCTCGTCGCCGATGCGGATCACAGCCCCTCCGATCAGGGCGGGGTCCACACTCTCGTTCAGGGTGATCTTCTTGCCGGGATGGCGTTTTTCGACCATTGCGCGCACCTGTTGGCGGGCCTGGTCGTTCAGGGGTGAGGCACTGCGCACCTCGGCCAGCAGGATGTTGTTCGCCTGGCGGTACACCTCTTGGTAGGCTTGGGCGATCTCCTGCAACATGCTTTCGCGGCCCTTGCGCACCAGGATATCGATGAATCGTTCGCTGATGCGGCCGATATGGCCTCCGAACACGCGGCCCAGGACCTTCAGTTTGCTGTCGGCCTTGATCACGGGGCTTTTCAGCATCACCTGCAGGTCGCGGCTGGCGGCCGTGGTGTCGGCCACCAGGTGCAGGTCATCGCGCACCGCATCCACCGCGCCATGCTCCTGTGCAAGTTGCATCAGGGAGCGGGCGTAGCGGTAGGCAACGGGTGAGATGTTCATTGCAGGCGCAGGTCGCTTTCCTTCAACACTTTCTCCAGCAGGGCATCCTGTGCGGCCTTGTCACCCAGCTTGTCCTGCAGGATGCGTTCGGCCACCTCGATGCTGAGGATGCCCATTTGGTTCTTCATTTCGGCCAAGGCGGCGTTCTTCTCGTTGCGGATGTCCTCGCGGGCGCGGGCCAGCAGGGCCTCGGCCTCAGCCTTGGCGCGCTCCTTGGCCTGGGCGATCTCCTTATCGCGGATCTCTCGGGCATCCTTCAACATCTGATCCCGTTCAGCCCGGGCCTCCCGCAGCAACTCCTCGTTGCCGGCCTTCATGGCCGCCACTTCTTCGCGGGCCTTTTTGGCCTCTCCGATGGCGTCCTCGATGGATTGCTCCCGCTCGCGGAGCGAGTTCATGATCGGCTTCCAGGCGAACTTGGACAGCAGGAAGAAGCCTATCCCGAAGGACAAGGTCATCCAGAAGATGAGCCCGAAGGCAGGTTCTACAAGGCTAGCAAGCAGCATGTGGGATGCGGTTGATGAAAGGGGGCGACAAAAACGACCGCGGCCGGAGCCGTGGCGGTGCTTACTTCAGCACCACCAACAGGCCCACCACCATGGCGAAGAAGGCGGCGCCTTCCACCAGGGCTGCGGTGAGGATCATGCTGGCACGCAGGTCGTTCATGGCTTCCGGCTGGCGGGCCATGGCCTGCACGGCGTCACCACCGATGCGTCCGATGCCCAGGCCAGCGCCCAGGGCGGCGATGCCAGCGCCGATGGCGGCGATACCGTAGCCAGTGCCGATGTCGAGAAGTGCGGAAAGGAACATGCTTGAGGTTGGTTTTTTAGACGAGTGATTCTTTGTGTTCGTGGGATTCTTCCACGGCGCCACCGATGTAGAGCGCCGTGAGGAATGTGAAGACGTAGGCCTGGATGAAGGCCACGAGAAGCTCAAGGAAGAACATGAAGATGGTGAACAGCAGGCTCACCACCGACACGCCGTATCCGGCCACCGGGCTGGTGGCTCCGAACACGAAGATCAGGCTGAAGAAGCTCATAACGATGATGTGGCCCGCCGTGATGTTGGCAAACAGGCGGATCATCAGCACGAAGGGCTTCAGGAACATGCCCATGATCTCCACGGGCGTAAGAATGATGAGCACCCAGGGCGGAACACCGGGCATGGCGAAGATGTGCCTCCAGTAATGCTTGTTGCCATTGAAGGTGACCACCAGCAGGACGATGAGTGAGAGGGTGAAGGTGACCGCGATGTTGCCCGTGGCGTTGGCTCCGCCGGGGAAGAAGGGGATCAGGCCCATCAGGTTCATGAACAGGATCACGAAGAAGGTGGTGAGCAGCAGGGGCATGAAGCGCTCATACTTCTTCGGGCCGATGGCACCCTTGGCAATGTCGTCGCGCACGAAAAGGATAACCGGTTCCAGCAGGGACTGGAGACCTGCCGGGGCCATGCCTTGGCGCCGCGCATAGGTTTTGGCCACCGATGTGAACACCAGGATGACCAGGATGGTGGCCAGGAGGACGGTGAATACGTTCTTGGTGATGGAGAAGTCCCAGATATGGGCCGCCGCCGCCTCGTCCACTTGGCCGCCTGCATCCACGGCCACGATCTTGCCGTCGTGCAGCATGTAGCCGTTGTAGGCGGCATGGCCATGCTCGAACCGGTTGCTGCTGAATACGCTCAGCCCCCTCTGGGTATCATAGATGATCACCGGCAAGGGGATGGAGAAGTCACCGGCCACATGCCACCCATGCTCGTCCACGATGTGGCCGAGGATCAGCTGGCCGGCATCGAACTCTTGGGCTTCATGATGGGTGGTGCCGGCCGGTTCAGCGGCATCCGCATGGTGGTCGTGCTGTGCTGCCGACCATCCTGCGAGGGCCAGTGCCAAAGTGAGGAAAACCGCGCGTAGCAAGGCTTTTCGGTGTTTAGGAGGGCTGGGGGCCAGCCGCTTAGCGGCCGCAAATGTAGCCCATTACCGGCAATGGCAAACAGGCGGCCACCAAAAGGGTGTTTTACCGGGCTGGGGCTGCTGGGCCACCTACCCTTGGCGGGTCTCCTTGAAGAGGATGTAGATGGCCATGGCGACCCCGCCCAAGGCCCCCAGCAGGGTGAACAGGGGGAATTTCCACGCGGTCCATTGGTCGGCGCGCCACCCGCTATAAGTTCCCAAGCCGATGATGGCGGCCATCTGGAAGCCGATACCGCTCAGGCGGGCATAGGTATGCGCGGCCTTGCGGAGCTTGCGCCCCTCCTTTTCCGGGCCGGTCATGGCCGGGATTGGTTGCGCGATCGGCCGCTGAGGCGCACGGTGGAGAAGGCCAGGAAGGCGAGGTAGAGCACGGCGAAGGTGAGGGCAAGCAGCACGGCGTTTTCCCGGGGTAGCGCAATGAGGATGACGGCCACGGCCAAAAGGGAGGCCAACATTTTGATGACCAGGCCGAGCATGAAGCGGTGCATGAAACCTTTGGGGTCGGCCGCCATGGCCTTCTCCTGCCAGGCCAACAAGACGGCGGTCAGGGCTCCCAGAAGGGCCAGCACCGCCAATTGGGGCGCCCCGAACGGCCATTGGGCCAATGAATACAAGGCATAGGTGGCCGCCCCTGCGGCGAGGGTGAACAGGAGGGAGGCCTTCCACGCGTGCATGGGCCTTGCTTAGGCTTCGCCGGACAGCTGAACGAGGAAGTGCCGGGGGTACTTAGCGGACCGCTTTCACGGCCTCGGGCCGTGCAGCGGTGCTGTTGAGGTCGGCTGCTGCGGTGCTGAGGCGCACAGGCTCGGGTTCCTTCACGGCCTTGCCGCCGCCCATATCGCAATTGCCGCTGAACACGGCGCCCGGCTCAATGGCCAGTTGCTTGGTGCGGATGTCGCCGGTGAGCTTGGCGGTGGCCTTCAGGGACAGCAGGTCTTGGCAGAAGATCTTGCCATTGACGGTGCCCTCGATGTCGCTGCTTTGGCAGTGGATGTCGCCTTCCACCACGCCGGTGGCGCCCACGATCAGGCGGCCCCTGACCTGTATGGTGCCCTTGACACGGCCATCGATCCGGACATTGCTATCGGATTTCAACTCCCCCTCGATGGAGGTACCCTCCATGATGGAGTTGATCTTGCCGGGGCTCACGGGCTCGGGGGGCTTGTTCATGGTGTCGTGGGCTTTGTCGTTCCGGAACATGGTAACGTAAGGAGGCTGGTAGGGGTGAGAAAGTGCGAAGGTAGCAACTGAAGGCGATCCCGCTACTTGCCGCTCAGGTAGTTGCGGTCAAAGAAATCGGTATAGCCCTCGGTATCCTTGGCCACGTAGAATTTCGGGTAGTTGCCGCTGCTGATGACCAGCAAGGGGTAGCCTTGGTCGTTTATGCCGGCCAGGTCGCCTTTGTTGTTCTTGAACAGGTCGTAGTAGGTCATGGCCAGTTCCTTGGTCTGGAACAGGCGCATCATCACCACCTGGTCCTTGCCCGTCCACATGCTGTTCTTCACCTCGATGGCCTGGTTGCGGAAGAACCGCTGGTTGAAGTTGCTGATGGCTGCCTTGATGGGGTCGATGGGGCCGGCGGCCTCGGGTATGATGATGATCACATAGTGCTCCCCCTTGGCCTGGGCGTAGGAGGTTTCCTTGGCCGCGGGCGGGGGAGTGGTGGTTTCTTCCCCGGCCTTATCGGTTTTTTCGAGGCTGGCCAGCAGGGCGGCGGCGGCGGTGGCCTCCTCGCTTCCCTCATAGGTGTCGCGCACGTAGGTGAGGGCCTCCCGGAAGGGGCCCATGAGGCGCAGGCCGCCGATGGCCATGGCCTTCAGCAGGGCGTATTTAGGCAGCAGGTGGTTGCGCGGCTCGCTGGCCAGCACTCCTTCACACGTGGCGATGACCCCCCGGTAGGCACCTTGTTTGAACAGGGCATAGAGGTCTTGGTAGGCCTGGTCCTCGGCGAGCCGGTTGGCCTCGTCGGCCTGAAGCTGGTCGGGGTTTTGCACCAGCCGCGCGAATTCCGACCCCGGCCAACGTTCCAGCACGATATCGGCGTAATGCTTGGAGCTGGCCCCGCCGAAATCCATGAAGTTGCCGGCCTGCTCCTTGGCCAGATAGATGCGGTAGAGCTGGTAATAGGATTCGGGGGTGTAGCGGCAATCCTCGAAGCGGTCGTTCAGCACTTGGAAGCTCTCGATGGCGTTGTCCACGTCCTTGAGCTTTTCCTTGTAGATCATGCCGGAGATGTAGAGGGCCTTGCAGATGTGTGCGTTACTGGAGTCCAGCATGGCCTCGTTCACCGGTATGTCCTTCAGATAGCTTTCCGGGTTCTTCCATTCGGGTTCACCGGTCTCGGTGGTGCCGGTGGAGGCTGTTGTTTCGGGCCCCTCCTCCTCCACGATGTCGACCAAGGCGCTTCCGCTCTTGTCGGCCCTGCGCCAGTCGTCATCATTGGCCCGGTTGCCCCATTTTTTCTTGAAGTCGGCCATGCCCCGGGCGATCTGCGTGGGGTTGTAGAAGTACCAGGCCCCGCCGGCCCCGGGCTGGCCGCCGGTCTTGCCCGGGGTGGCCGGGGCGTTGGCCAGCAGGTCCCGGGCGTCCTCGGCGGCCTGCTTGTCCAGCTCCTCCTGCCGCTCCCTTTCCTTGATCATCCGGCGGATGCGTTTCTCGCGTTCCTCGGGGTCCAGCTTGGCAAAGGCTTGGAGGCTGTCCTCCCGGGCGATGATATTGAGCTGTTCCACCAGGTCGCCCAGCACCTCGGCGCGCGTGGTCACCTCGTCAAAACGGGGATGCTCCTCGGTGAGCAGCGTGCTGGTGCTGTCGTAATACTGCTGGGCGGCAGGGTATTTCTTGTCGTCGAAGTAGAGGTCCGCCAGTTTCAGGAAGCTCTTGGCCTTTTGGCGGGTGTCCACGGTGCTGGTATGCGTGCTCAGCTTCAGCTGGGCGATGGCGTCCTCCTTGAGGTTGTCGCGCAGGTCCAGCTCGGCCATGGCATAGTGGATCATGTCGAAGTGGTCGCGGTGCTTCTCGTCCCGGAGCATCTTGGTGAGCTTCTGGCGCAGGGCCTTGGTATCCCCGTGCCCCAAGGCCAAGGCCTGGAAGATCTGGGCGTGGAAGCCCATTTCGTAGGGCGGTCCCATGTGGGCCACCTTGTTGTACAGGGCGATGGCCTTTTCCTGCTGCCCCTTCATCTGGTACAGCTGGGCCAGGATGAAGCTCCAGCGTATGCGGTCCTTCTTCGCCTTGGCAATGGAGACGGCATGTTCCAGGGAGGTGATGCCGTTGTCCACCCGCCCCCGGTGCAGGTACAGGTCGGCCTGCACGGCGCTGAGCTGGTCGTGGGGGAATTTCTTGGGCAGCTTCTTCTGGCCGGTGATCTCGTCCAAGGTGGTCTGTGCGCGGGCATACTGCTCCAAGCCGATGGAGGTGCGGGCCAGCCAGAGCTTGGCCTCCATTTGCTTGTCGTGGCCCTTGTACCGCCTTCCCACGTAGTCGAATGTACGGGCGGCATCCAAGTACCCCCTCTTGTAGAAGTGGCTCTTGCCGATGACGAACCAGGCCTCGGGGACCCAGTTGTTCTTTTCCTTGCCGCCGAACTCCATGGAGTTGCGGTCGATCACCGTGGCGCACTTTTCAATGCAGATCTCCATCTCCGGCACCAAGGCACGGGCCTCTTCCGCAGTGCCGTTCACGAAGATGGGCAGCACCTCGTCGTAGTCGTCCACATGGGCCTTCTGCATGGCCGCCACGGCCTCGTTGAGGCGCTCGTTGGCGTTGAACCAGCTGTTGTCACGCGTCACCAACCGGTGGAAGGTGCGGTTCAGGAAGGCATCCTTGCTGGTGGAGCAGCCGGCCATGGCCACCACGGCCAGTACGATCAGGAGATATCGCGCGATAGGGTTGCGCATGATGCGTGCCGCTATAACAGCAAGTCGGCGAAGATATTTCATTCGGCCTTCACCACGCCGCAGGGCTATCGGCGTGGTGGCCGGTGGATGTCCCGTTCGGCGGTCACCTATTTCCCCTCCGCCATCAACGCCTCGATCTCCTCCACCTCCCGGGGGAAGTTCTTGAACAGGTCGATGGGGCCGTCCTTGTGCACCACGATGTTGTTCTCGATGCGGATGCCCAGCTTCTCTTCGGGGATGTAGATGCCGGGCTCCACGGTGAAGACCATGTTCTCCTCGATCGGTTCGGTCCACAGGCCCACGTCGTGCACGTCCAGGCCCAGGAAGTGGCTGGTGCCGTGCATGAAGTACTTCTTGTACAGCGGCTTTTCGGGGTCCTGCTTGGCCACGGCGTCCTTGTCCAGCAGGCCCAGGCCGATCAGCTCCTTCTCCATCAGCTCGCCCACCTTTTTGTGGTAGTCATTCAGGAAGGTGCCGGGCATCAAGAGCTTGGTGGCCTCCTTCTGCACCCGCAGCACGGCGTTGTACACGTCGCGCTGGCGGGGCGTGAACTTGCCGTTCACCGGGATGCTGCGCGTCATGTCGCTGGCGTAGCCGCCGTATTCGCAACCCAGATCGATCAGGATCACGTCGCCGTCCCTGCACGCGCTGTCGTTGGTGATGTAGTGCAGCACGCAGGCGTTGTAGCCGCTGCCCACGATGGGCGTGTAGGCGTGCCCGCGCGAGCCGTTGCGGATGAACTCATGCGTGGCCTCGGCCTCGATCTCGTACTCCATCACGCCCGGCTTGGTGAACTTCAGGATGCGCCGGAAGGCCTTCTCGGTGATGTTGATCGCGTTCTGGATCTGCTGGATCTCCTCCTTGGTCTTGCGGCTGCGGATACGGTGCATGATGGGAGCGGAGCGCCTCACGCTATGCAGCGGGTAACGGGCCATCAGCGCCTTGTTCAGGCGCTCCTCGCGCGTTTCCACCTCGTTGCTCTGGCGCAGGTGCTCGTTGCTGTTCAGGTACAGATGGGCGGCCTCCGGCAGCAGCCGCTTCAGGGTGGCGTCCAGGGTGCTGTACCACTGCACATTGGCGATGCCGGTCAGTTCCGTCGCCTCCTTCTTGCTCAGCTTGGCACCTTCCCAGATGGCAATCAGCTCGCTGGTCTCCCGCACGAACAGGATCTCGCGGTCCTTCGGGTCGAAGGCATCGGGGAAGATGATCAGCGCCGTTTCCTCTTGGTCCACCCCGGTGAGGTAGAACAGGTCGGCGGCCTGGTGGAAGGGCATGCTCCCGTCCGCGCTGGTTGGCATGATGTCGTTGCTGTGGAACACGGCCAGCCCGCCCTTCTCCAATTTCTGGCGGAAGCGGTTGCGGTGTTCGCGGTAGGTGGCGGCGGATAGGGGCTTATAGCGCATGGGACCGATGTTCTTTGGAATAGGGGGACGAAGGTAGAAAGCAGGGCGGGGGGATGGCCAACGGAAGTGGATCGCCAGAGGAGCGATGGGTCGGTATAAAACATGACACATAAAACATGACACATAAAACATGTACATTTGGTCCATGGCCGAAGAATTCAACCCTTTCCTGCTGCAGGGCTATGAAGGAGCCGATACGTTCTGCGATCGTGTGGAGGAATTGGAATTCCTCCGCAACGCCATGGCCAACCAGCGCAACGTGAGCCTGATCTCGCTGCGCCGGCTGGGCAAGACCGCCCTCATCCGGCATTTCTTTGCCACCCAGCAAAAGTTCACGCCCGTCTTCGTGGACCTGTACCGCACCACGGACCAGGACGGGATGGTGCTTCGGATCGTCCGCGAGACGATCAAGCAGGTGGGCAAGCCGACCGCGGCCTGGCTGAAGGAGGTGGGGCAGGCCATCCGCTCCTTGTCGTTCAGCATGCACTTCGACGCCCTCACCGGGCTGCCCGAATTCGGTGTGGCCGCCGGGCCCGAAGGGCGGCAGATGCCCGCACTGGATGAGCTGTTCCGGTTCCTGGAAGGCCGCAGGAAGCCCGTGGTCATCGCGCTGGACGAGTTCCAACAGATCACCGAATACCCGGAAACGAACACGGAGGCCCTGTTGCGCGAGCATGTGCAAAAGCTGCGCAACGTGCAGTTCATTTTTTCTGGCAGCAACCGCCGCCTCATGCAAGCCCTTTTCACCGGGGCCAAAAGGCCGTTCTATCAAGCCACGGAACCCCTGTGCCTCGGGCCCATCCCCACGGATGAGTATGTGGCGTTCATCCTGGGGCACTTCAAGCGGGGCAAGCGCCGGATCGACGAGGCCGTGGTGCGCGCGGGGTTGGACTGGTGCCGGGGCCATACCTACTACGTGCAGTACCTGTTCAACCGTCTCTACGGACTGGCGCTGAAGCAATACGGCCCGGAAGATCTGCGGGCCGTGCAGGTATCCCTATTGAAGGAGCGGGCGCCGGAGTACATGACCCTGAAGCGGCTGCTCAGTCCCAACCAAGCGGCGCTATTGACGGCCGTGGCCAGGGCGGGGGAGGTGGAGGTGCCCACTTCGGCCGCGTTCATCCGCGAGCACGGGCTCAGCGCGGTAAGCACCGTGCGGCAAAGCTTGCGCGTACTGGTGGAAAAGGAGTTGCTGCACCAAGCCGAAGGCTGCTACCGCCTGACCGATGTGTTCCTGGGCCATTGGCTGGCCGATGGTAGCATCTGAAGCACCGGTACGGGGTGAAATTCAACTGAAATTGAAAAGCACGAATGACTTTTCAATAAAACGACGGAAAAGTATAAAAGCGGCCTTCTGCCTCTCACTTCCTGAACCGCACCATCAGCGCGTCGCCCTTGTCCTCGCGGCGGGTGCTCACCCATTGCTTGGCGCGAGGTTATACCTCGTGCCTCTTCAGAACGTCCCGCAGACCCGCGCCGCCTATTTGGCGAGTGCTCGGGTTGTTAGGGCCTCTGATATCGGAGAGGCCCGCCCCACTTGGCCTTCAGGTCCCCGCCGGGTCATTTGAAATAGCCCCGGCGGGGACATGCGAGGATCGGGAGATGATTCCGGACACGCTATTTTCTATATATGTACCTGATACACGCATAGGAAACGGCGGTTTTCTATGCATATTTGCAACGACCTGTATAGATGACCGCCACTTCCTCTACCCTGCTCCCTCTTCCCCCCAACAAGCCGGTGGAGACCATGGCCGTGCTGCGAAAGGTGGCTGAGGCGCACCGCTATCTGGCTGAGCTGAAGGGGGTTGCCGGCACCATTCCCAACGAACAGATCCTGGTGGACACGCTCTCTCTGCAAGAGGCCAAGGACAGCTCAGCCATCGAGAACATCATCACTACTGACGATGAGCTCTATCGCAGTGATTACCTGACCAAGTCGTTCACCACCCCAGGGGCCAAGGAAGTGCATCGCTACGCCGAGGCGCTTAAACTGGGCTTTGCGGAGGTGAAGAGATCGGGCGGTATCGGCACGAACATGATCTTGCGGGTGCAAGCCAGGCTTGAGGACAACAAGGCGGGTCTCCGGAAAGTGCCCGGCACAGTGCTCAGGAACGAGCGAACGGGTGAAGTCGTGTACACCCCGCCGCAGGACCATGGTACCGTTGTGGCGCTGATGCACAACTTGGAGGCGTTCTTGAACGAGGATCAGTTGATGGATGCTGACCCCTTGGTGAAGATGGCCGTTGCCCACCACCAGTTCGAATCGATCCACCCATTCTACGACGGCAATGGCCGCACGGGCCGCATCATCAATATCCTCTATCTCGTTCGTTGCGACCTGCTCGACCTGCCGATCCTGTACATGAGCCGCCACATCATCCAAAATAAGGCCGATTACTATCGCCTATTGCAGGAGGTGCGCGTCACCGGGAATTGGGAGCCGTGGATCCTGTTCATGTTGGAGGCGGTCGCGCGCACCGCGCAACAGACCATTGTCCTGGTCAAGGGAATACGGACCTTGATGCAGCAATACAAGCAACGCCTGCGCACGGAGCAGCCCAAGCTGTACAGTCAGGACCTGCTCAACAACTTGTTCCGTCACCCATACACCAAGGTTGACTTCATGATGCGTGACATGGGCGTTACACGGATCACAGCCACCCGCTACTTGAGGCTGCTCGTGGAGATGGGGTTGATCGAGCGGGTGAAGGTGGGCCGCACCAATTTCTATGTGAACGGGAGATTATTCGATCTGTTGAGGGGGGCAATACCGTCGGCCAAGGACATTCCCCTCACTTCCTGAACTTCACCATCAGCGCGTCGCCATTGTCCTCGCGGCGCGTGCTCACCTTGTCGTTCAGGGCCGCCACCAGGGAGGATAGCGAGCCGTGCCCGTAGCTGCGCGGGTCGAAGCCGGGGTCCAGGCGGCGCAGGGCGTTGCCCAGCTGGCTCAGGTAGGCCTCGTCATCCTCGTTGCGCGCGATGTTGAAGGCCTTGCGGAACAGGCGCATCAACGTGGTGTTGGAGGACAGGGGCTTCGTGGGCTTTTTTTCAGCGGGCCTGGGTCCGCTCTTCTCGTCGTGAATGTCCAGGTTCTCCACGTAGATGAAGCGTTCGCAGGCCTGCACGAAGGCATCCGGCGTCTTGGTCTCGCCCACGCCCATCACATATAGGCCGGCCTCGCGGAGCCGTGTTGCCAGGCGGGTGTAGTCACTGTCGCTGCTGACGATGCAGAAGGCGTCCACCAGGTCGCCGTGCAGGATGTCCATCGCGTCGATGATCAGCGCGCTGTCCGTGCTGTTCTTGCCCTTGGTGTAGGCGAATTGCTGTACCGGTTGGATGGCGTTGGCGTTCAGCAGGTCCTTCCACCCACTCATGCCGGTGGTGGTCCAGTCGCCATAGATGCGGCGGATGGTGATGGTGCCTTCCTTGGAGACCTCCTCCAGGATGGCGGGCAGCCGCTTGGGGGCTGCGTTGTCGCCGTCGATCAGGATGGCGATGGTGGTGTCCTTGATCTTTTTCACGCGGTGAAGGTAGGGATGCGGTTTGCCGGCAACAGAAAGGCCCGGCGCATGCACCGGGCCTCCTGTAACCCGCAGGGCCGTTCGCTTAGCCCTGCTTCACCATTTCCACTTCGCAGGCGATGCGCACCTCGTCGCTCACCATCACGCCGCCGGCCTCCAGCGCGGCATTCCAGTTGATGCCCCACTGCTTGCGGTTGATCTTGCCGTGGACGCTCACCCCCGCCTTGGTGTTGCCATAGGGGTCCTTCATTACGCCGCCCCACTCCACGCTCAGCTCAACGGGGTGGGTTTGCCCGTTCATCGTCAGGTCGCCGGTCATCGTCCAGCTGCCGTCGTTGTCAACAGGCTTGGCGCCGGTCTTCACGAACCGGATGTGCGGGTGCTTTTCCCCAGTGAAGAAATCCTGGCTCTTCAGGTGCGTGTCGCGCTGGCCGTTGCCGGTGCTGATGCTGTCCACGTCGGCGCGGAAATCCACCTTGGCTTGGCTCAGGTCGTCGCCTGGCACCTCGATGTCTGCTTCGAACTTGGTGAACTGGCCGGTGACGTTGGCGATCATCATGTGGCGCAGCTTGAATTGGATTTCGCTGTGGGCGGGGTCGATGGTCCACTTTACCATCTTTTCGGTGGCGCTTGCTTGCTCTGTCATGTCTTTCTGGTTTTAAGGGTTAATGGTTTGTTGTCAGTTGTTCAGTTCCATGGGCACTTCGATCAACAGGATCTCGGCGCCATCCTTACCGATGGTCAGTTCCAGAGCATCCGTCCCTTCCACGCCCACGGCATCGCGGGCATTGAGTTCCTGGCCGTTGATCACGGCGCTGCCTGATACCATCATGGCATAAACACCGTTGCCCGCCTTTTTGATCGTGTACCCTTCGGTGCGGCCTGCATCGAACTTGCCGAGGTGCAGCCAGGCATCTTGGCCGATCCAGGTGCCGGCATCGTCCGGGTCGGGTGAAACGATCTGCTGGAAGCGGTTCGTGCGCTCCTCGGGGTCGAGGGTGACCTGTTGGTATCGGGGTGTGGCGTTGCGTTTTCGGGGGAAGATCCAGATCTGGAAGAATTTGCTGCGGTGTGCGCTGTCCGGATTGAATTCGCTGTGGAGTACGCCCGTGCCGGCGCTCATCACCTGCACGTCACCGGCCTGGATCACGCCTTCGTGCCCCATGCTGTCCTTGTGTTTCAGGGCACCCTCCGTGATCAAGGAGATGATCTCCATGTTGTCATGCGGGTGCGTGCCGAAGCCCATGCCGGGGGCCACGGTATCATCATTCAGCACCCGCAGGGCGCCGAAGTGGACACGGTCGGGGTTATACCAGTTGGCAAAGCTGAAGGAGTGCCAGGTATCCAGCCATCCGTGGTTAGCATGGCCCCGCTCCTCGGCTTTGTGTACCGTGGAGGTTTGTCTGGTCGGGGATATGGTGCGCATGGTTTGGTTTGATGGTGGCACAAATATAGTTTACATGGAAGATATTACCATAAACAAATTATGGGGATCCTTGTATTCCTGATGACGGGGTGGTGTACCAGCGGTTGGCCCGAAGGGGCCTTTCCCTGTCCCAAGGAACCGTTCCTGCCTTTGGCAGCGGTGCCGGGCAAGGATCGGCAGGCTGTGGGCGTTGGGGGGTTCATGGCCGCGCCCCGGCAGGGGTCTTCACAGGGTTTGGCGGGGAGTGCGCTGATGGAAACGATGAACTTCCTATGTTTGCGCCCCTCCGTTGCCCGGCGTGCATGGGCAGCGGTGAGCCAACGAACCAACCAACGAGTCCTTTTCAAACAAGAAACACCCCGATAAATGAGCGCGAAAAAATCCGGAAAGCTGTCGAGCCTGTTGGTGGCCTTGGCCTTTCCCTTGGCCTTGGGCGTCAGCATCCTCTTCTACATGTTCGTGCTTGGCGACCCGGCCAACTTTGAAGGTGGCGACCCGGTACACGGCCACCCCGTGGCCCAAGACCCCGCCCATACCTTCGGTCTGATCCACAAGGGCGGTTTCATCGTGCCGATCATTTTGACGATCCTGCTTTTGGTGATCATCTTTTCCATTGAGCGCGGGATCACCTTGGCGCGTGCCACGGGCAAGGGCCGCGTGGACGAGTTCCTGCACAATGTGCGCCAGTTGCTGGCCGCCGACCGTATCGACGAGGCCATCACCATGTGCGACGAGCAGCAAGGCAGCGTGGCCAATGTGATGCGCAGCGGCCTGGAGAAGTACAAGACGGTGGTCAACGACAACCGTTTGGACAAGGAAACGAAGATCAATGTGGTGAAGCAGGAGATCGAGGAGGCCACGGCCTTGGAACTGCCGATGCTGAGCAAGAACCTGGTAATCATTTCCACCAGCTCCAGCGTGAGCACCCTGTTCGGTCTGATCGGTACGGTTCTCGGGATGATCAGGGCGTTCAGCGCCATGGCCACGGCGGGTGCGCCCGATGCCACCGCGCTGTCCACCGGTATTTCGGAGGCCCTGATCAACACGGCCCTGGGTGTGGCCGGGGGTGCCATCGCCACCATCATGTTCAACTACTTCAGCACGCGGGTGGACAGCATCACCCACGGGATCGACGAGGCGGGCTTCAGCGTGAGCCAGACCTTGGCGAACAAGTCGCTCTGACCTCAACAGTAGCCGTAAAACCAAGGAACCAGCCATGGCCAAGATCAAGTTGCCCAAGAGCAGCCCGGCGATCGACATGACGCCGTTGGTGGACTTGGGCTTCCTGCTGGTCACCTTCTTCATGCTCACCGCCCAATTCCGGCCGGAGGACAGTGTGATCGTGGATATCCCCAGCAGCCGGAGCCAATTGGTCATTCCCACGGAAAACCTGATGACCGTGGTGGTGGACAGCGCCGGCCGGGCCTATTGGGATTTCACCGACAAGAAGGTGCGCCGCGAGATCCTGCGGGAAATGGGCAACCGCTACAGTGTGAGCTTCACCCCGGAGCAGGAACAACGCTTCGTGAGCCTGGGCGCCATCGGCATGCCCATGAGCCAGATGCCGGCATACCTCTCCTTGGAGAACGCCACCGAGCGGGGGCAGATGGACCGGGTATCCAAAGGGATCCCCATGGACAGCACCAACAACCAGCTGTTGGATTGGATCCGGGTCACCCAGCTGGTCTTCAGCAGTGGCTCGGACGGGAAGAACCCCATTGTGGCGCTGAAAGGTGACGGCAATGTGGATTATTCCGTGATGAACAAGGTGATCAAGATCTTCCAAAGCCCCACGGTGAAGATCAACCGTTTCCGGATGATCACCAACTTGGAGGAAAGTAGATTGTCGGTGTCGGCTTCAACCAAATGACCTGCCGGGTGTACTGGTGATCGTAACCCCGAAAGGACGGAAGAAAAATGGCAGACATACAAACAGGCGGAGGTGGAGGCGGACGGCACGAGAAGAAGCGGGCCAAGCGCAGCAGTACCCACATCGACATGACGCCGATGGTGGACTTGGCGTTCCTGCTGCTCACCTTCTTCATCCTCACCACCACCATGTACAAGCCGTCCACCCTGCAGCTCACCTTCCCGGTGCCACAGGATGAAAAGGAGAAGCCGGAGCTGCAGAAGGTGGCCAACGCCATGACGGTTTTCCTTACCAAGAATGACCAGATCCTGTACTACCGGGATGCCTTTGAGCCGGGGGTGACCCAGCTTACACGGACAAACTTCAGCGACATCACCAAGATCCTGATCGAAAACAACCGCAGCACTTTCGAGCAGGTGCAGGAGTTGCGCCGGCGCTATAACGCCAACGAGATCGACCAGCTGGCCTACGACACCCTGAAGAACAACGTGGAGAAGCGGGATGAAGCCCTCTTCGTGATCATCAAGCCTGACAAGGACGCCAAGTACCGCAACATGATCGACATGGTGGACGAGATGGATATCACGGGCGTGGGCAAGTACGCCGTGCAGGATACCATCAAGCCTGCGGAACAGGAGCTCCTGGAGGCCGAGAAACTCAAATTCTGACCAGATGACCTTTGTGATAATCGTCGCGGTGCTGGTCGGCCTGAGCATTCTGCTCACGCTTGATAGCTCGTGGATGAACCTGTTGCAGGTAACCCGCAACGAGGTTGTTTTTGCCGAGCGCAACCGGGCGTATGGCGCGTATGACCTGCGCACGGACTATGGGCGCCGCCTGGGGTTGGCGCTGGTGGGGGCCGTGGTGTTCTTCGCGGTGGCCATTGGTACGCCCTACCTGATCTCCAAGATGGGGCCCGAAGAGGAGGGACCCGAGAAGGTGCAGATCGTGGAGGTGAACCTGGACAACTTCCGTGAGGAGGACCAGCCCGATGAACCACCCCCGCCCCCGGAGGTGATCATCCCGCCACAACCCCAGATCGAGACGGTGCAATTCGTGGCCGTGGAGGCCAGCAATGAACCGGTGGACGCCCCGCCCCCCACGCAGGAGGACCTGGGGGAGACCACCGCCAGCACCACCACCCAGGAAGGACAGAAGATCGACGCACCTCCGCCTCCGCCCCCACCCCCGGTGGAAGAGGAAACCTTCGACCTGGCCGCTGTTCAGGAACAGCCGGATTTCCCCGGCGGCATGGCCCAGATGTACAAGTACCTCCAGAGCAACACGAGGTACCCCGACATGGAGTTTGATGCCGGTATCCAGGGCAAGGTGTACGTGGAGTTCGTGGTGGAGTCCAATGGGAGCGTGAGCAATGTGCGCGTGGCGCGCGGCGTGAGCCCCGGTTTGGACAAGGAGGCGCTGCGGGCCGTGAAGTCGATGCCGAAGTGGAGCCCGGGCAAGATGAACGGCAAGCCCGTGAAGGTGCGTTTCACCATCCCGGTGGACTTCAAGCTGAAGTAGCACGCAACGGAGGAAGAAGCCAGCTACCGCCCGGCCCGTGCAGGACCGGGCGGTCTTTTTTGGTCCCTTCCTTATCCGAAGAGCTGGGCCAGGACTTCGTCCACCCGCCCCACGGGTACCACCTCGATGAGGTTGCTCTTGGGCAGTCCTCCCTTGGTGCCTTTGGGGACGAAAATGCGGGCGAAGCCCAATTTCGCCGCCTCGGCGATACGTTGTTCGGTGCGTGTCACCGGCCTTACTTCACCGGTAAGGCCCACCTCGCCCGCGAAGCAGCAGTCCATGGGCACGGCGATGTCGGCATTGCTGCTGAGCACGGCACACACCACGGCCAGGTCGATGGCCGGCTCCTCCACGCGGAAGCCGCCGGCCAGGTTGAGGAAAACGTCTTTTTGGCCCAGCCGGAATCCACAGCGTTTTTCGAGCACGGCCAGCAGCATGTTCATGCGCCGCAGGTCGAAACCGGTGGCGCTGCGCTGGGGCGTGCCGTACACGGCCGAGCTCACCAGGGCCTGCACCTCGATGAGCAGGGGCCGCATACCGTCCAAGGTGGAGGCCACGCATACCCCGCTGGGGCGCGGTCCGCGGTCGCCCAGCAGCACTTGGCTGGGGTCTTCCACGATGGCCAGGCCGCTGCCCTGCATCTCGTAGATGCCCAGCTCGTTGGTGCTGCCGAAGCGGTTCTTCAGCGGGCGCAGCAGCCGGTAGGCGTGGTCGCGGTCGCCCTCGAACTGCAGCACGCAGTCCACCATGTGCTCCAGCACCTTGGGCCCGGCAATGGCGCCGTCCTTGGTGATGTGGCCGATCAGCACCACGGGGATGCCGGTGGCCTTGGCAAAGCGCATGAGTTCGCTGGTGCACTCGCGCACCTGGCCCACCGTGCCGGGGCTGCCCTCCAGCACGGCCGTGTGCAGCGTTTGCACGCTGTCCACCACCACCAGGCCGGGTTGCAGGGCTTCTATCTGCTTGAAGATGTTCTGGGTGTTGGTCTCGGTGAGCACGAAGCAGTTGGTGCCATCGGCCTGCCCTTGCTCGCGGCCCAGGCGCTCGGCGCGCATCTTCACCTGCTGGGCGCTTTCCTCGCCGCTGACATACAAGGTGGCGATCTGCTTGGCGCGAAGGGCGGTCTGCAGCATCAATGTGCTCTTGCCGATGCCGGGGTCGCCGCCGATGAGGATCAGCGATCCGGGCACCACCCCGCCCCCGAGCACCCGGTCCAGCTCCCGGTCGCCCAAGGGTATGCGCGGCCCACCCTCGGCGTTGATGTCGGCGATGGCCACGGGCCGCTGGTCGCGGTTGCGGATGCTGGCCGGCGTGCCTTGGCGCTCCTCCACCCGGTCGCGCACTTCTTCCTCCAGGGTGTTCCACTGCTTGCAGGTGCTGCACTGGCCCATCCATTGGGCGTGCACCGCGCCGCAGTTGCGGCACACATACTGGCTGCGCAGCTTGGCCATGCCTCAGTTTTTCGAGTAGCGCGGGTGCTTCAATCGGTCCGGCCGGTCCAGGAGGTCCTCCAACAATGGAGCGATCAGGGCACCATCGTGGGCCGCAATTTTGTTGATCAGGTCCAGGCCGAGGGCGAGCTGCTGCTCCAAGTGTTGCCGGTCCCCAGATTCCCAATAGCCACCTTCGTCGTGTACGGCGAAGGGCTCAAAAAGGGGGGCCAGCTCCTGAAGCATTTCGATGATCTCCACGTGCACTTGGGCGGGGGCAAACTGGGTTTTGCAGAAGTGCTGGACGTACAGGTCCCGGTCGAATTCAAGCACGAGGGGATCGGCATCCGGATGGGGCATCAGCATCGCCCCGGTGACGGGGCTCTCGTAAATACAGACTTCGCCATCGCGCACGCGGATCAACTTCTGCTTGTCGCTACTGATGTCGACCACCTCGCACTGCCAATGGGCCGCCCATTTCGAAGCGATGGAGCGCACCGCCGCCAGATCGGTTGCGGACCGCAGCTTACCGGAGAAGTGGATGGTGACGCCCATGGTCCTTACTTGTTGCGGATCTTTTCGACCAACGCCGTGGTGGATCGCCCTTCCACCAGCGGCAGGGAGTGCACCTCGCCCCCGTACTTCTTCACGAACTCCCCGCCCACGATCTGGTCCACCGTCCAGTCGCCGCCCTTCACCAGCACGTCCGGGCGGATGGCCTGGATCAGCTCCATGGGCGTGTCCTGGTCGAAGATCACCACGGCATCCACGCAGCGCAGGGCGGACAGCACCCGTATGCGGTCTGCCTGGTTGTTCAGGGGGCGGTCGTCGCCCTTGCCCAGGCGCTTCACGCTGGCATCGCTGTTCAGGCCCACCACCAGCCGATGGCCCAGGGCCGCTGCTTGTTGCAGATAGGTCACATGACCGTTGTGCAGGATGTCGAAGACCCCGTTGGTGAAGACGATCCGGTCACTTTTCAGGCGCCACACCTGCACCAGTCGCTGCAGGTCCACCAGGTCAAGGATGTGCGGTACGGAAGAAGGCTCGTTCATGGCTCGGCTGATCGTTTCAGGGCGAGTAAAAGTAGGGATAGCCCGCCGAGCACGATCAGCATCACCGTTTGCACCAACCAAAGCAGCCAGCCCATGGCCAAGGCTTCGGGCCTGATCAGGCCGCCGCCAAGGGGCGGTATCATGTAGATGCTCACGATCAGGGCCACGAAGGCGGGGTACACCCCGATGCCTCCTTGCACGAGCACGATGCCGATGGCCCCGGCCACGAAGCCGGCCAGCACCCCGGCGGCAGGCACATCGGCGGTTTCGGGCAACGCCAGGAAGCCCAGTTGGAACATGCCCACGTAGGCGCCCCAGATCAGGAAGGTGTGCAGGATGAACCCGCTTTTGTTGCGGGTACGGAAAACCGATCGGAGGCCCTGTCCGAAGCCGCGGGCCAGCTCGTGCAGCTTATCGCGCAAGGCAGGCCTGGTGGCCAGCAGGTAGGCTCCCGCCAAGAGCCCGGCCACCATCAGGGCGATGACCCAAGGGCCCCAAGCGAAGCCCTGCTCCCCGGCGGGCCCTTGGGAAGCACGAAAGGCCTCTATCCGGCTGCGGAACAACCCGAGCTTGTCCCATTGCAGCAGCAGGGTCACCGCGGCTATGCCCAGCAGCATCAGCATATCCACGGCCCGCTCGGCCATGATGGTGCCGAATCCTTTTTCGAACGGCACCTTTTCGGTGCGGTAGATGGAGATTGCCCGGCTGGCTTCCCCGGCCCGTGGAATGAACAGGTTGAGGAAGTAGCCGGCCATCACGGCGTGATAGCAGTTCCAAAATCCTGGCCGGTAGCCCAGCGGTTGAAGGATGTACCGCCATCGCCAGGAACGGCTCACGTGCGACAGCCAGCCCACCACGGTGGCCACGGCCAGCCAGCGCAGGTCGGCCTGCCGGAAGGCGGCGAACAGCTCGGTGCGCTGGTCCTCATCCAGGGCATCGTAGAAATAGAACACCAGCCACACCCCGATGGCCATCGGCAGGCCGACCTTCAGGATGTTGATGAGGGCTTTCTTCACGGCACCAGCTTGTTGGTGCGCTCATCGGGGAAGATCACGGTGGGCTTGAAGGCCTTGGCCTCTTCCAGCGTCATGTGCGCGTAGGCCACCACGATCACCACGTCGCCCACGGCCGCCTTCAGTGCGGCCGGGCCGTTCAGGCATACCTGCCCGCTGCCGCGTTCGCCCGGGATCACGTAGGTGACCAGCCGGTTTCCGTTGTTCACGTTCAGCACGTGTACCTTTTCACCTTCCACCAGGCCTGCGGCATCGATCAGGTCGCGGTCCAGGGTGATGCTGCCGATATAGTCCACATCGGCCTCGGTGATGGTGATGCGGTGGAGTTTGGCGCGGAGTACTTCAATGGTCATGTCGGGGTCCGGGGCGCAGGCCCTTGAAAAGAGGGTGCAAAATTACCGGTTGATCGTGATGTTGTCGATCAGGCGTACCGGTCCGACCTGGGCGGCCACCAACGCGGCCGCTTCTTCGAGCAGGCCCCAGCCATCCAAGGGTTGCAGGGTATCGGGGTGTGCCAGGGCGAGATAATCGGTCACCACGGAGGGCTCCTGTGCCAATACCCTGTGCCCGGCGGCAAGGGTATCCTGCACGGTATGCCGGGCGGCAACCTGCTGCATGGCCTGCAGGGCCCGGTACAGCACCGGGGCCACCTGCCGCTCGGGGGGCGAGAGCCGTTGGTTGCGGCTGCTGAGCGCCAGCCCGTCCGCGGCGCGTACGATCGGGCAACCCACGATGGCGATGGGCCAATGCTGCTGCCGGGCTGCTTGGCGGATCACGGCCAATTGCTGGCGGTCCTTCTCGCCGAACAGGGCCACCTCGGGCCGCACATAGTGGAACAAGCGCTCCACCACGTTGACCACGCCTTGGAAATGGCCGGGCCTTGAGGCGCCCTCCCAAATGGAGTCGAGCTCGCCGAGGTCGTAATGCCTGGGCGTGAAGTCGGCCAAGAGTTCATCGCCCGCCGGCATCAGCAGCATGTCCACCCCGGCCCCGGCCAGCAGTTGCCGGTCCTGTTCGGGTTGGCGGGGGTAGTGGGCCAGGTCCTCCTTGTTGTTGAACTGGAGGGGATTGACGAAGATGCTGGCCACCACCACGTCGGCATGTTCACGTGCCTGGCGCATGAGCGAAAGGTGCCCCTCGTGCAGGGCCCCCATGGTGGGCACAAAGGCTATCCGCTGGTGCTTCCTGCGCCTTTCGGCCGACCAGGCGGCGGCTTGCTGGGGTTGGGCGAGAACTTCCAAAAGGCGTGAATGCAAGGGGGCCAAACTAAGGAAAGCTTGAATATCGCGGAAATTGTCTATAATTTTGTGGATTGAACCAATAGTCTGTCATTGAAATGAGCTTGAAGAACGCGAAGGTCCTCACGGTATCCCAATACATTCACCCGTTCATGGACGGTACGGGCATGGCGAAGGCCGCCAGCAAGCTGCCTCAAGGCACCTTGGAACGAGGCAATGAGATCCGCGTGTTCATGCCCAAGTTCGGGGCGATCAACGAGCGCAGGCACCAGCTCCATGAGGTGATCCGCCTGAGCGGCATGAACCTCATCATCAACGATACCGACCACGCCCTGCTCATCAAGGTGGCCAGCATCCCCAATGCGCGCATGCAGGTGTACTTCATCGACAACGAAGAGTACTTCAAGCGCAAGACCGGCCTGGAGGACGACGACGAGAACTTCTACCCGGACAACGACGAGCGTGCCCTCTTCTTCTGCCGTGGCGTGCTGGAGACGGTGCGCAAACTGGGCTGGGCGCCCGACATCATCCATTGCCACGGATGGATGACCAGCTTCATCCCGTTGTATGTGCGGCACTTCTTCAATGACGACCCGCACTTCGAGGATGCCAAGATCGTGTTCAGCACGTATGACGAGAAGCCCGAGCCCTTGGACAAGAACCTGGCCAAGAAACTGGCTTTGGAGGGTTTCGACAAGGACCTGCTGAAGCCTCTGGCCAAACCTACCACGGATGAGATCCAGAAGTTCGCCATGTCCATGAGCGACGGCGTGGTCAAGGGCAGCCCCAAGCTGAACCGGACCATGGAAAACGCCATTAAGGCCATGGAAAAGCCGGTTCTGGCATACCAGCAGGATGAGGTGGAGCGGCTGGATGCCCACTTGGAGTTCTATCAGGGCGTACTGGAGGCAGCGCTGGTCTAAAAGTGGGTACCGCGTTTCCCGCATTTACGGTACGGGCCGCGATAGCGGGCGTGCTGGTCTTGGCCTTGGCCACGGGTTGCAAGAAACCCGAGGATGCGATCGGGCTCTCGTTGCTGGACCCGGCCGATACGTTGGGCACCACCCGGATAGACACGGTGGGCATCAGGACATGGCCCCATGCCGACCAACCGGTACGGACCAGTCAATTGAGCACCAATGAGGTGGGGTCGTATGTGGATGATGTGTTTGGCCCGGTGGTGGCCGGCACGGCCATGCAGCTGCGCCTGAGCCTGAACAACGTGGGCCCTGCGGATGGGGGGGCGGCCTGCGATTCATTGATACTGAGCTTGGCGTACATCAGCTTGGACCCCATCTATGGCGACCTGGACCCGCAAGTGGTCCGCGTGTTCCGCTTGGAGGAGGACCTGAAGATGGACTCGCTGTACAAGAGCGATCGTCAACCCGTCAGGGGCGCCCAGGACCTGGTGGACGGCGCCCCCCGCTTGTTCACCCCGTCGCCCTTGCAGGGCCCGGTGGTTGGTGGGGATACCTTGAAGCCCCAGTTGCGCATACCGCTTGACCCGGCTTTCGGCAACGAGCTCCTTTCCCAATGGGGGCAGCCTACCATGGCCGATAACGCCTCCTTCCTGGAGTGGATGAAGGGCGTGGTCGTGGCGGCCGATAACCCGGGCCAGGCACCGCTCCAAGGAGGGGTCTGGCGCTTCAATTTGCTGGACGGAGCCTCCAAGATGACCCTGTACTACCACACCGGGGCCGGCGAACCTCGTTCGTTTGACTTCATCATGGGCAGCAACAGCGTGCGCTATTCATTCGTGGCGTTCGACCACGGGGCCGCCTCCGTGCCGGGTTTGGCGGCCGCGTTGGCAGACAGCACGCTGGGCCAGGTGGAAACGTACGTGCAGGCCCTGGGTGGATTGCGGACCGAGGTCAGGTTCCCCTACTTGGAACAGTTCCGTGGAAGCGCGCTCCAAGCCTTGGCCAAGGCCGAGCTTACGGTGCCTGTGGCCGGGGACTTTCACGATACCTATGCCCCGCCGGGCCAACTCTTTATTTTCCGCAAGGCGGAGGATGGGGGCGACCTGTTGGTCCCGGACCAAGTGGCGGGCCAAGGCATGGTGGGCGGCGCGTACGACAACACCCGGAAGGAGTACCGGTTCAACATCACACGCTGGGTGCAGGGGGTGATCAATGGAACCTATCCCAATACCGGCCTGGCCTTGGTGGCCGGCAACAACGGCATATCCGTGAACCGGGTGCGGCTGGCGGGCCCGGACCATCCGGACCTGCCCATGAAACTGGTGCTTACCTTCACCACCTATTGAATCCAGGAAGAACCCATGTGCGGCATTGTTGGCTATGTAGGTAACAAGGATGCCTACCCCATTCTGATCAGTGGCTTGAAACGTTTGGAATACCGGGGCTACGATAGCGCCGGTGTGGCGGTGCTGGGCGCCCAGGGGCTGAAGGTGCGCAAGTGCAAGGGCCGTGTGAGCGACCTGGAGGCGCATGTGAACGGCAGCCCCATGTCGGGCACCACGGGCATCGGCCATACACGGTGGGCCACCCATGGGGAGCCCAACGACGTGAACGCGCACCCCCATGTGTCGTCCAATGGCGAACTGGCGCTGATCCACAACGGGATCATCGAGAATTATGCCCCCCTGAAGGAGGAGCTGATCAGCCGGGGCTACAAGTTCACCAGCGAAACGGATACCGAGGTGCTCGTGCACCTGATCGACAACATCCAACGCACCGAGGGGACCGACCTGGCCGAAAGCGTTCGATTGGCCTTGCAGAACGTGGTGGGGGCGTACGCCATCGTGGTGGTTGACCAGAAGTACCCGGACATGCTGGTGGCTGCGCGCAAGAGCAGCCCGCTGGTGATCGGGGTGGGGGAGGACGGCGACCATTTCCTGGCCAGCGATGCCACCCCCATCGTGGAGCACACGCGGAACGTGGTGTACATGGAGGATGGCGAGATCGCCATCATTGACAAGGACCACGGCCTGCGCATCCGCAACATCAAGAACCAGGAGAAGCATCCGTCGATCCAAGCCTTGGAGATCCAGCTGGAGGCGTTGGAGAAGGGAGGGTTCGAGCATTTCATGCTCAAGGAGATCTACGAGCAGCCCCGGAGTATCCGCGACTCCATGCGGGGACGCCTCAACCTGGCGCAAGGGGACATCTTCCTGGGGGGCATCAAGGACTATGAGCAGCGCATGGTCAATGCCAAGCGCATCCTCATCGTGGCGTGCGGAACCAGCTGGCATGCCGGCCTGGTGGGCGAATACCTCTTTGAGGAGTATGCGCGCATCCCCGTGGAGGTGGAATACGCCAGCGAGTTCCGGTACCGGAACCCGGTGATCAATGAGGAGGACATCGTGATTGCCGTGAGCCAGAGCGGCGAAACGGCGGACACCTTGGCCGCCATTGAGCTGGCCAAAGGGCGGGGGGCCACCATCATCGGCATTTGCAACGTGGTGGGCAGCAGCATCGCGCGGGTCACCCATGCAGGTTCGTACACACATGCCGGGCCCGAGATCGGGGTGGCCAGTACCAAGGCCTTCACGGCCCAAGTGACCCTGCTGACCCTGATGGCCCTGATGATCGGCCACCGCAAGGGGAGCATCACCGGGGCGCGCTTCCAGGAACTGCTGCACGAGCTGGATGCCATACCGTCCAAGGTGGAGAAAGTGCTGAAGACCGAGGCGCAGGTGAAATACATCGCGGATATCTACAAGGATGCCCGCAACGCCCTGTACCTGGGCCGGGGCTATTCCTTCCCGGTGGCCTTGGAAGGGGCGTTGAAGCTGAAGGAGATCAGCTACATCCATGCGGAGGGCTACCCGGCCGCAGAGATGAAGCACGGCCCCATTGCGTTGATCGATGAGGAGATGCCCGTGTTCGTGATCGCCACCCACGGCGCGAGCTACGAGAAGGTGGTGAGCAATATCCAGGAGGTGAAGGCCCGCAAGGGGAAGGTGATCGCCATTGTGACCGAAGGCGACACGGTGGTGAAGGAGATCGCGGACCACGTGATCGAGATACCGGATACCGCCGATGCCTTGGTGCCCTTGCTGGCGGTGGTGCCCCTGCAGCTGCTGAGCTACCACGTGGCCGTGATGCGTGGCTGCAACGTGGACCAGCCGCGCAACCTGGCCAAGAGCGTTACGGTGGAGTAGGCTCCTCGGGCCGGGGCTTGGCCCACATGAGCACCTTGCCGTTGTGGCGGTATGGGGCAAGGTCCTTGGTGAAGAGGATATGGCCCAGGTCGATCAACACCAGGATGCCGAACCCGCCGAAGGTGAGCCCATACACGATGGGCACCTTGGCTTCGGTGCCCAAGTACAGCCGGTGTGCGGCGAAAGGCCCCAGGGTCACGGCGAGCACGGCGGCCACCAGTCTTTGGGGTTCACCGTGCAGGGAGTCGGGCTTGGCTTCCCATGTTCGTTGCCCGTCCAAGGATAGGCGAAGCTCTTGGAAAGGTCCGGCGGCCGTGCAGGCCACGGGCCTGGCGGTCGCCAAGCCGGCCAGCAGCCAAGCGAGGAGGAGCAACCGGGCGGGCATGTCCCAAAAGTAGGCGGGCGGCACCGTGTTGGTACCGCCCGCCCGTCAATTGTCAGCGCATCACTTGCCTGCGGCGTAGCGCTTGGCCACGGCGTTCCAGTCCACCACGTTCCACCAGGCCTGCAGGTAATCGGGCCGGCGGTTCTGGTAGTGCAGGTAGTAGGCGTGTTCCCACACGTCCACGCCCAGGATGGGCGTTCCACCACAGCCGGTGTTCGGCATCAGGGGGTTGTCCTGGTTGGGGGTGGAACACACCTCGAGCTTGCCGCCCTTGTGTACGCAGAGCCAGCCCCAGCCGCTGCCAAAGCGCGTGGCCGCTGCTTGTGAAAACTTCTCTTGGAAGGCCTGTAAGCTTCCGAAGTCTCGGTTGATGGCTTCGGCGAGCTCGCCGGTGGGGGCTCCGCCACCGTTGGGGGCCATCACGGTCCAGAACAGGCTGTGGTTATAGTGCCCGCCGCCGTTGTTGCGCACGGCCATGTTGGTCATGTCCAAGTTGGTGAGGATATCCTCGATGGACCTGCCTGCCAAGGAGGTGCCCTCGATCGCCTTGTTCAGGTTGGCCACATACCCGGCGTGGTGTTTCCCATGGTGGATCTCCATGGTACGGGTGTCGATATGCGGCTCCAAGGCGTTATGGGCGTAAGGAAGGGCAGGGAGTTCAAATGCCATTTGATGATTTGTTTTGACAGGTTAGACGACAGGGGGTGCAAATTAGGCGATAAGGTTTAACATTTTTTCCCGGGAACCGGGCGTTACCATACATTTGCACCCACTTTCACCAAACCAACAACAAGGATGATCAGGAAGTTCGCCATGCTCGCAACCGCGGCAGCCCTTTTCGTGGCCTGCGGGAGCAACGTAGAAGAAAAGGCCAATGACACCATGGACGCCGCCAATGAGGCTGCTACGCAAGCCGTGGAGGAGGCACAAACGACCGTTGAGGACGCCGCTGCCGTTATCGACAGCACCGCCACCGGTACCGTTGATGCCGTTAACGAGGCCGCCGACAACGCTGCCGAGGCAGTGAAGGAAGCCGTGAAGTAAGCCAATTGACCGCGAAAAGAACGAGGGGCCGCAAGGCCCCTTTTTTTTGCTTGTAGGATCCCTCGAAGAACCTTGAACCGATGGCACAAGTGCATATCGCCCGTGACAGCCAAGGCGCTCCGAAAGGAGGTTGCCCGCAGGTAACTGACTGGGGAGGGACGAAGGATGGCCGGGCAAGGTCCGATATGTATCGGACGCTTGCCCGAAGGGATGGCATGCAGTGCCGATGACGAGGGAGTGAGGTTCTTCGAGGTACCCGACAGGGGTGGGCGGCGCCCCGGGCCTACCGGTCTTTCGGCATGGGGGAGCCCTTGATAGCCGTTCGGGCCTGCTCGTAGATCTTGTCACTACCGAGCAGCACCCGGTAGTAGCCGCCATCCCCCCATATATTCCGGGCTATGCCGGCCTTTAGGCGCAGGGCGATCACGGTGGCCGATCGCCTCAGCCCGTCGGGGTCTTCGCTTACGCCCAAGGTGGTGGCGGTGCGGGCCATGGCTTCCAATTGGGGCATGCCGATGTGGTATTCGGCATTGAACCGTTCGGGAGATCCGTATTGGGTGAGCTTGGCACGGTTGCGGTCCGCCACGTCGAAGGCGTAGCTGTTCAACGCGCCGGAGAAGAACAACTCGGTGAGGTACATCGAGCGGTCAGCCGTGTCGGCCGGCACGAAGATGTCCGGCATGATGCCGCCCCCGCCGTACACGGTGCGGCCGTTTTTGGTCAGGAAGGTCTCGGAGGAATCTTGCCGTGCGCTGTCCGCATGGAGGAATTCACCATGGAGGTAACGTTCCTGCAGGTCGTCGTTATAGTCGATGCCCTTTCCGTAGGGCCGCTGGATGGACCGGCCGCTGGGTGTGTAATACCGGGCGGTCGTTAGGCGGATGGCGCTTTGGTCCCTAAGGTTGATCTGTTCCTGCACCAGTCCTTTTCCGAAGGAGCGGCGTCCCACGATCAGGCCCCGGTCGTTGTCCTGGATGGCGCCGGCCACGATCTCGCTGGCTGAGGCGGACCCTTCATCGATAAGGATGGCCAAGGGGAGGTCGATCAACGATCCCTGCCCGTCGGCCTTGTAGTCCTGCCTGGGTGAAGCGCGTCCTTCCGTGTACACGATCTCGCTGCCCTTGGGCAGCAATTCGTCGCACACGCCGATGGCCGCATTCAGGTATCCGCCCCCATTTCCGCGCAGGTCGAGCACCAGGCGCCTCATGCCCTGCTTGGAGAGCTCGGATGTGGCCCGCAGGAATTCCTCCTCGGTGGTGCGGGAGAAGCGGTTGAGCTTGATGTAACCGGTGCCGTCGGGGTCCAGCAGGGCCACCGCCACACTATTGATGGGTATGGGCCCGCGTGTGATGGTGACATCGAAGGGCTTTTCACCCCCGCGTACGACCCCTACGGTGACCTTGGTGCCTGCCGGGCCGCGCAGGGTCTTCATCACCAGGTCGTTGGTGAGCGAGGGGCCTGTGAGGCGGACGCTGTCGGCCTGTATCAGCCGGTCACCGGCGCGTATGCCCATGGCCTCGCTGGGGCCTCCTTCTATGGTGGCCATCACCACGATGGTGTCGTGCTGGACGCTGAATTCCACACCGATGCCCATGAAACTCCCCTCCAAAGGCTCTTCCGCGGCCCTCAGGTCGGCAGCGCTGATGTAGTAGCTGTGGGGGTCGAGGTCTTGCAGCATGTTCTGCAGCACCTCGTCCACCAGCTTGCCGGCCTGCACGGAATCCACGTATTGGCGGTCGATCAGGTCCAGCACCTGCTGCAGCTTGGTGCCCGGCGACGTGCGGCGGAACTCCAGGAACTGCAGGGTGTCGGCCTTGGGGCTTTCCAGGCGCGCACCCATGAAGTAGCCCACCGACAAGGCCACGCCCAGCATAAGCGGGTAAAAGGCCGCCCAGCCCTTGGATCTGTTGGTGGGGCCGTTCACTGCACGTGTGTCTTTTGGATGAGGACCCCGCCCTTTTCGAGCAGCTCCAGCCCGGCGGTGTCCTTGTACGGATCCAAGTATACCAAGCGCCTGATACCGGCCTGCAGGACCAGCTTGCTGCAGTCCTTGCAGGGGGAGTGGGTGAGGTAGAGCGTGGCGCCGCGTGCGTTGTTGGCGCTGCGCGCCACCTTCATGATGGCATTGGCCTCGGCATGCAGCACATACCAATGGGTGAGGCCCTGGTCGTCCTCGCAATCATTGGGGAAGCCCGATGGCGTGCCGTTGTACCCGTCGCTGATGATCATGCCTTCCTTCACCAGGAGGGCTCCTACCTGCTTGCGGCGGCAGTGGCTCAACTTGGCCCATTCCAAGGCCATTTTCATGTAAGCTTGGTCGTAGCGGGCCTGCTTGGCCGGGTCGGGATGGACAAGGGCGCCTTGTGCAACGGACATGGGCGTAAAAGTACTACGGCCGCAAGGAGCGGCCGTAGTGGTGTACCCAGGGCGGGACTCGAACCCGCATGAATTGCTTCACTGGTGTTTGAGACCAGCGCGTCTACCGATTCCGCCACCTGGGTGAACGGGGGTGCGAAGATAGTTGTATCACAGCTTCCGCAGCAGCCCCCTTAGGTCCACCTTCTCGCCCACGATGCGGGGCAGCTCGGCGATCTTCACCCGCTCTTGGGCCATGCTGTCCCGTTCGCGGATGGTGACGGTATCGTCCTCGGTGGTCTGGTGGTCCACCGTGATGCAGTACGGCGTGCCGATGGCATCCTGCCGGCGGTAGCGCTTGCCGATGCTGTCCTTCTCGTCGTACTGGCAGTTGTGGTCCAGTTTCAGCGTGTCGATGATGGCGCGGGCCTTCTCCGGCAGGCCGTCCTTCTTGATCAGCGGCAGCACGGCCACCTTCACCGGGGCCAGGGGCGCCGGAATGCGCAGCACCTCGCGGGTCTCGCCGTTTTCGAGCTTCTCCTCGGTGTACGCCGCGCTCAGCACCGCCAGGAACATGCGGTCCAGGCCGATGGAGGTCTCCACCACATAGGGCACATAGCTCTCGTTGGTCTCCGTGTCGAAGTAGCGCAGCTTCTTGCCGCTGTACTTTTCGTGGTTGGACAGGTCGAAGTCGGTGCGGCTGTGGATGCCCTCCAGCTCCTTGAAGCCCATGGGGAAACGGAACTCGATGTCGCAGGCCGCATCGGCGTAGTGGGCCAGCTTGATGTGGTCGTGGTACCGGTAGTTTTCTTGGCCGAGGCCCAGGGCGGTGTGCCAGGCCATGCGCTGTGCCTTCCAGTGCTCATACCATTCCTGCTGGGTGCCCGGTTTGATGAAGAACTGCATCTCCATCTGCTCGAACTCGCGCATGCGGAAGATGAACTGCCTGGCCACGATCTCGTTGCGGAAGGCCTTTCCGGTCTGGGCGATGCCGAATGGGATCTTCATCCGGGCGCTCTTCTGCACGTTCAGGTAGTTCACGAAGATGCCTTGGGCCGTCTCCGGGCGCAGGTAGATGGTGCTGCTCTCGCCGCTCACGCTGCCCAGCTCGGTGGCGAACATCAGGTTGAACTGCCGCACCTCGGTCCAGTTGGCCGTGCCGCTGATGGGGCACTTGATCTCCTCGTCGATGATGAGCTGGCGCACGGCCTCCAGGTCGTTGGCATCCAAGGCGGCCTTCATCCGGCCCTCCACGGCATCAATGCGTTCCTGGGCCCGCTTCACGTTGGGGTTGGTGGCGCGGAACTGTTCCTCATCGAAGGCTTCGCCGAACTTCTTGCGGCCCTTGGCCACCTCCTTCTCGATCTTCTCCGCGTACTTGGCGATGTGCTCCTCCAGCAGCACGTCGGCGCGGTAGCGCTTCTTGCTGTCCTTATTGTCGATCAGCGGGTCGTTGAAGGCGTCCACGTGGCCGCTGGCCTTCCACGTGGTGGGGTGCATGAAGATGGCCGCGTCCAGGCCCACGATGTTCCCGTTGAGCTTGGTCATGGCCTCCCACCAGTAGCGGCGGATGTTGCTCTTCAGTTCCACCCCGTAGGGGCCGTAGTCGTAGGTGGCGCTCAGGCCGTCGTAGATCTCACTGCTCTGGAAAACGAATCCGTATTCCTTGGCGTGTCCGATAATGGACTTCAGTTTATCCTCGTTGGTGCTCATGATGTGCTTGCGGTCGTCTTGGAAGCCTTTGGCGGCGCAGGGTGCAAAGATGCGAGCGTAAAACTGAACCGGCATGGTCCGGAACGCATTACGCCCTTTCCGGCCTTTCGTATGCGGGCTCCATGCGGTGCAGAAAGTGAATAGAGGCCTGTCGTGAATGCCCGGCCAGGCCCGTTTATTCTTCACCTGCCTCCCCCGTCCCGCCCCCTCGCAGCCCCACCACGGCCTTCAGCAGGTCGTTGCTTCCCTGGGCGATGGCCCTCTGTATCTGCAGCGTCGTGCCAAGGTCGCGCTCCTTCAGCTGGCCATCGCGCGCCGCGTCGCCCAACTCTTGCAGGCACTTGGTGTCCTCTTCCTCCATCCACCGCTCCAGGGCCTCGGCTTCGACCATTGGTTGGCCGCCCTCTTCCGTGCCTTGAAGCATGGCCTCCATGCGCTCATGGGTGTAGGCCACCCGCTTGCGCGAGCGCACCAGGAGCCTTCCGGCCGCTGTATCATCCCCATCAAAGGCATCGATGTTCGCCTTTACGTCCTTCAGCGCCTTGGCGGCGTACAGACCTAGGCGTGCGGCGTGCATGGCGCGGTTCAGCGCGTCGCTGCCGGTGCTGCCCAGGCCGTGCTGCTCCACCTTGGTACCGTAGGTGATGATGTCGGCCTGCAACAGCTTCAGGCCGTCGTAGCGTTCGGCCACGCCGGCCTCCTCGCGCCAGGGCAACAGGCTTCGCACGGGCCGCTTCACCCCCAGCAGCATGCGGTGCAGGTCGATCACGCCCAGCAGCAAGTACCGCACCTCCTCCTGCATGCCGGGCACGGCGGCCTCGGGCACTTCGGGCGAGATGTTGCCGATCACCCGTGTGCGCTGCGCCGTGCGTTCGGGGACCAGTCGTTCCACCAGCCTGCTGAAGCCGCCCATCAGCGGCACAAAGGCCATCACCCCCACCACGTTGAAGGCGGTGAAGAAGAAGGCTACGGCCAGCACCTGGTCGTAGCCCGGCCCCATGAACCGCTCGAAGCCCCAGGCATACAGTGGCAACAAGGCAATGCCCAGCATGGCGGCAAACGCGTTGAACACCAGGTTGGTCATGGCCACGCGCTTGGTGGCCGTGGCCGCGTTGAGCGAGCCGAGGAAGGCGGTGCTGGTGGTGCCCACGCTGCACCCGGCCACGGCCAGGGCGGCCTCGCGGAACTCGAACAGCCCGCCGTGCAGTGCGGTAAGCATGATGGCCACGGTGACGGTGCTGCTCTGCATGATGGCGGTGAGCACCAGCCCCGCCGCCACGAACACCCACCACGGCGACCCGGCGAAGTGGGTGGGGTCGAAGGTCTCGGCGAAGGCGGATACGCTGTCCTTCATCTGGTCCAGGCCGAGGAAGAGGAAGCCGAAGCCCACCAGCAGGTGGCTCACTTGGGCATAGCGCGGCGACTTGCCCAACAGGAGCGAGATCAGCCCGCCGATGCCGATGAAGGGCAGCGCGAACTCGGCAATGTCGAGCTTGAACCCCACGGTGGCCACGACCCAGCTGGTGGCCGTGTTGCCGATGCTGGCGCCCAGCACCACGCCGATGCTGTTCTCCAAAGTGATGATGCCCGCGCCGACGAAGGCCATCACCATAAGGGTGACAGCGGTGCTGCTCTGCAGGAGCGTGGTGGCCAAGGTGCCCGTTACGATGGCCCGGAAGCGCGTGCTGGTGTATGTCCGCAGCATGCGCTTGAGGTTGGCGCCGCCGAGGGTGGCGATCGAGCTTTCGATCAGCCTGATGCCGAAGAGGAAGATGCCGAGCCCGGCGAGGAGCAGCCAGATGTCCAGGTCCTTCAGCATGGCGGGGCGCAATTTAGCCGGGCCGTGGCCTGCCACCGGCGCTGCGGGGCCTTCCGTAGCTTCGCCTCCGCATCATGATCGAACACCGTAACACCCTGATCAGCGAGGAACTCTTTGAGAAGCACTTCGTGTGCGACCTGGGCGCCTGCCATGGCTCCTGCTGCGAGGTGGGCGACAGCGGGGCGCCCTTGATGACCGATGAGGCCAAGCTGATCAAGAAGCACTACAAGGCCATCGAGCCGTACATGACCGAGCGCGGCAAGCAGTCGGTGAAGGAACAGGGCCAAACCAGCGTGGTGGACATGGACGGTGAGCTGGTGACGCCCATCGTGCAGGAATATGCGGAGTGCGTCTACGCCAAGAAGAACGAAAAAGGCATCTGGATGTGCGGCATCGAGCAGGCGCACAAGGATGGCAAGATCCCCTTCAACAAGCCGATCAGCTGCCACCTGTACCCCATCCGCGTCACCAAGCTCAAGTACCACGATGCGCTCAACTACCACGAGTGGGACATCTGTGCGCCGGCCCGCGTGCTGGGCGGCAAGTTGGGCGTGCCGGCCTTCCGCTTCGTGAAGAACGCCCTGATTCGCGAATACGGCCAGGACTGGTACGATGAGCTGGAGGTGATCTACGAGGAGTGGTGCAAGCAGCAAAAACTTTCCGGAAAGGCTGCCGGCAAAGTGTGATCCCGCACTTCCCGGTACTTGATCGAACAGCGACAAGGACGCCCTGGTCAGTGGGAAGAATTCTTCTTCGCCTTGTTCAGGGCGCGTTGCTCCCGGAGGTTGTCCACATCGGTGCGCAGCATCTGGCGCATCCGGTCCTTGGCCTCGGGCATCAGGTTGCGCAGCAAGCCCTCTCGGGTGGCGTGCCACGCGTAGGTGAAGATGGACCGGTCCTTGGCCCGTTCCACGGCGAAAGTGCGTTCGCGGTCGTCGCTTAGGCCGCCTCCGTAGCTTTCGGATAGCATGGCCTCCAGCACGCTGCCGAAAAGTTGGTGGCGCTCCTCGGCGGGCGTTCCCGGCTCCACCCGGAAGCGGAGATCGGAGTAGTGCATGGCCAGTGTGCCCCGGGCGCGGTTGTCGTTGCCCTCCATGTGCAGGCGCAACCGGTGCAGCTCACCGGAAAGCACCTGCATGCGCAGCAAGGAACGGGTGAGCGTATCAATCCGCGTCAAGGGCAGGTCCATCAGGGTGGCATCCAAGGTGAAGCGGCCCCGCCGGTCCCTGTTCGCTACGTATCGGGCCTGGCATTCCGCCTGGCCGAACAGGTGGAAACGCAGGTCCCCCATGATCTGCCTGTTCCTGGCCCTCGGGTCCTCCTCGTTGCTGATCCCCGTGAAACGTGCCTGGATCCCGTGGAAGGGCACGGTGCCCCATCGCCCGGTCCGGGGCTCGCGCTCCTTGTACAGCACTTGCGCGTCCAGGAGGTCCAAGGTGTCCAGCCGGACCGGGAATGCCAAGGAATCCAGCGCCATGGCGGGCAGTTGCACGAAACGTGCGGGGGGGTCGGGCCGGGTCTTGTCCAAGGCGGCCACGGTCTTCAGGTTGAAGACCTGTGCGCGCTGCACCAGCAGCGCCTGATCGCTGATGGAACGGTCGAGGTCCAGGCCGAAGAGCTGGATGCTGTCCACCGTCAGGGCCACCCGCGTGCTGCGCAGGGCCTCCGTGTCTGCCGTGTCCAACGGCGGCGGCGTGATCCGCAGGCCGGTCAGCAGGCCCTTGCCCCCGGCGCGCTCCAGGGCGATGGCCCCGGTCCGCAGGTGGCTCCCGTCGGGCAGCAAGGTGCTGATGCTGTCCAAGTGGATGCTGGTCTGGTCCACGGAGATGCGCACCCCGGACCGGGTGCCGGGGGCGTGCATGCTTGCGCCGGTGCATTCCAGTGCCAGGCCGCCCACCTGTAGGGCGGGCAACCGCCAAGCAAGGTTTTGCACCAGTGCCTCAGCGCGGTTTACCCGGAGCGTATCGGCGGAAAGGAAGCGGATGAGGTGCCCGCCACCGGTGCCGGCCAACCGGTTGAAGGGGTCGGCCGGGTCGATGCGCCCGGGCCCGGTAAAGTAGCGGAGTTGCGGTCCGGCGACCACCAAGGCATCCACCTTGAACACGCCCTTGAGCAACAGCCGCCACAAGGACAGCCCGCGCAGGGCGATGGTATCCGCTTCCGCCGAGAACAGGTAGTGGTAGGCACCGGTGTGCAGGCTGTCCAGCAGCCGGGGGTCAAAGCGTAATTCGGCCCCGGTGACCATCAGGCTGCCGTTCAGGGCGTCGGTCCTCAGGTCCCGCATGGTGAAGGAGTACCCCGGCACGCTGGCGCGATCAATGGCCTCGTGGATGCGGACCTCCACAGTGCGCTGCAGCCAAGCCTCGCCGTGGCGGGCCACCCACCATCCCGTTGCCGCCAGTACCGCGAGGAGTGCCAAGGCGGGAAACCGCCATGTACGAAGGATACGGGGCTGCGCCATGGTTCAACGGATCACAACAAAGTTCGCTTTGGAACGCGGTGAAGGCCGGTAGTGCCCTTGGTACGGTGGTGCGCAAATCGGAAACCGGGCAGGGAACGTGGAAAGTACCCCTTGGGGTTGCCCGGGCCCGGCGTGGATCATGCAGGCTGCATAGATGGCAGTGCAGCCACCCGCCTATCTGCCCCGTTGGCCCCAAGGCCGTTGGCGCTTGCCCAGGGATGGAGAGGCGCCTTAGTGCTTCGTTTTGCTTCGGTATGGCCAGGGAATACCCGTGATGATGGTTCCTCCACCGGGCGCTGGGGCCGTGGCACAGGCCACCATGGTGCCTCCCGGACACATGTTCCAATGTATGTCCACTTCCTCCAGGTCGCGTCCGAAGGAGATGGAGCTTTCGAGTGCACGGGAACGAAGTGCCACATACAGCGCACACGTGTGTTGTTCCACGTTGAAGGCGGTCAGGTCGGGGGTCAAATGCTTGGTTTGTGCATCCGCCAATGGGTGATCGACCGGCATCCGGGCTGGATCACCGGAGTTGCAGGCCGGGACAAGTAGCGCGGCCAGCACGGCCTGCAGGAAGATGTTGCTCATTCACTTCGCTTGATGGGTTGAAGTTCGCTTGTCCGGGACACGGTCGGTACGGGGCGGCAAGTTTTAACAGTTGCGCTTGTGCAGGGCTATGCCGGTCTCGGGGATTACCTTCGCTCCCATCATCAAAAGATCTTTTTCATCCTATGGATACCTGGCTCACTTCCCTGATCACCAAGACCCCGCAAGAGGGCTTCGAACTGGCCATCAAGCTGTCGCGCATGGGCGTGAAGTACACCCAGCCTTCGGCGGAGGTGCGCGATAAGCTGCGCGCCGACTATGCCAACAACGCCGACAGCCTGACGATGGCCTCGCACGTGGTGGCGGTGAACTTCCAGACGGTGGCCGCGGCCAACAACTACTGGCGCTAAGGCGGGCCTTGGGCTACGGCTTCACGAAGCCCTTGGCCAGCATGCCGCTGCCGACCGGGGCCTGCACGATGTAGTACCCGGACGGGTATGCGGCCATGGACCATTCCGTGGCGGCGGTGGCCGTCCTGCGCTCCAGTTCCCGGCCGGTCATGTCCAGCAGCCGGACCTCGTTTGTGCGACCATCGATGCCGTACAGCCGGATCTGGTCGTTCACTAAGTCGTACTGTACGCCGAGGGCGGCAGCAATGGTTGGAGTGATGCCCGTGAAGTCCATGCAGCCGTTGGCGGGCGCTTGGCTGTAGTCGAAAACGACCCCTTCCGGACACTCGATCACCACGCTGTTGAAGCCCTGCAGGTTCACCGCTGCGGCGGACACGGCGTACACCGTGTTGTTGTTGCCTGAAACGTCCAGCGGATGGGTGCCCTTATAGTAGATGGTGTTCCCGGCACTGTTGAAGCCGTGGTTTCCGCCCCCGGCCTCGACCCAGAAGTGGTTGTTGCCGCCCATGAACAACTGGGCCATCGAGCTGTCGCAAAGCCAGTAATTGGTGTTCTGGCCCAGGAGGACATTGGGAAAGTCCGTTGTGATGGGGACTGCATCGGCCGGCACGGAGGAGGTGCATTGTGCCTGTGCTGCAAGGCTGGCCACCATGGCGATGGCGGGGAGTATGTACTGCTTCATGCGGAAAAGTGCTGTGCGATGAAGGTACCATGGTTTTCCGGGCCTGACATGGGACCGTGGGACGAATGGTTGGCGGGATGACCAACCGTCCATCGCCGCCTATTCCTTCGCCAGCCGGGCCGTTTGCACGCCCTTGGCATGGTGCAGCACACAGGTGTACAGGCCTGCCGGCAGGCGCGCGATGTCAACGGTGAACGAGGTGTCCGGGCCGTTTGTCATTTGCTGCATGGACAGCACGCGTTGTCCGGCCGCATTCAGGAAGTCGGCCCGCACGGGCCCGGCCGCCAAGTTGGAAACGCGTACGTTAACGGCATCCTTCGCCGGGTTGGGGTGTATGGACAGGTTGGTACCGGCCGACGGTGCGATGCCCACGTTGGTGCCCATGGCCACCACCGTGTAGTCCTCACTTTCCCCACTGGAATAGGCTGAGCTGCGGCAGGGGTCAACGGGCTCATCCAGCCCGTACTGGAGTCGGATGCGCATGCGCAATGGCCCGTCCACGGCGTTGATGGGCACAGCCACCTGCTCCGTCCAAGGGCCTTCACCCGTGCGGTCCATCACCAGCTCGTCCATGGCCAGGATACCGTCGCCATTCCAGTCGATCCACGCCCGCAGGGTGCTTTCGTCCCAGCTGAACGTCGGTTCCACCACCAGCGGATAGATGGCACCGCGCTCCACTTCCGTGGACATGTCGGAATAGTCGCTGTAGCCGGTCACCTCCGGGCAGTTCCAGGCGGGGTCGTCCTGCCCATTGTCGATCGTGTTGAACTGCACGCGGGCGATGTATTCGATGGGTCCTCCCCAATGTTGCGGCAGGCAGGGCATGCCGGCGCAGGTATCGCCTTCGTGGAAGGGCACGCGGTGCATGTTGTAGTTGGCCATGGTGTAGGCCATCTCGTTCCAGTTGCGCACCATGTCGGCCTGCTCGGGGTGGCCGATGGGATTCCCGAGGTTGTCGTTCAGCAGGGGCGTGGAATAGAAGTTCACGTCGTTGCCGCACAGGTGGGTGCGCCAGTGTGAATTGTTGTAGCCGTTCTTGTAGTTGCCGTTGTCCGGGAAGCAATGGTTGCCGCCCGAGTTGTGGCCCGCCTCATGGCGGAACACCGTGGCCCACTCCACGCCGTTCACGGTGGCCCGGCCCGGCATGCTGCCCCAGCCGCCCGCCGAACCCGGGGCGTTGGTGGGGGTCTGGAACAAGGCGATCAGGTCGGGTGCCAGCGCCTCGATCTCCGGCGCGAACCACCCCCAGGCATCATCCAGCACGCTGGTTACAATGCCCGGGTTCTCCCCGCCCACGGCGGCGCCCACCAGCCGCAGGTACACGGTATCCACCTCCGAGTTCGCCAGCCCCGTGTTCACCGTCTCCAGGTTGGCCTGGGCATGGGCCTCCACATCGCCCGCCAGCAGGGCTGCGCTTTCGGAATAACCGGCGAATACGTCCACCACGTAACGGCCGTCCGCATCGGTCTCGTTGCACTCGCCCCCGCAGTTGGAGCGGCCTGCTCCGGATGGCCGCATCTCTTGCTCCTTTATCCGGCACAGCTCATTGCCGAAGCCTTTTACTTGCCGCACCCGGTACACGCCCTTCGCGGCGGTGGGCAGCACCTGGACGAAGCCTTGCCCGGTCTCCATGTTGGCCACCAGCCTGCCCGTGTTCCGGTTCAGCACGAAGACCGTGTTGGTGTAGTGCGGCAGGTGGTCGAAGCGGACATCGGCCACGCGGCCCTTCCACACCTCCAGCCCCTTCACGGCCGAGGTCCTCGTATCGGGGTACAGCTGCACGGTGTAGCGCACCTCGGGAAAGAGCTCGATGTCCAGGGGCACGGACAGGTCGATACCGCCGTTGGGCGCGTTGGGCACCAGCTGCACCAAGCGCATGCGCTGCTCTGCCGTGGCCAGGATGTCCGGTTGGGAGGCGGCTCCCTCTGTGTGTCCGGTGGCATGGAAGAGCTGGTGCCCGGCCGTTGCTTGGCCATTGGCAGTGAGGTGGTTGAACAGTAGGACAAGAGCGAGGATGCGTGATGGCGGAAGGAACATGATCAAGTGGTGCCGGGGTATATGGCCAAAAGTAGGTGCGGGGCTATGCCGTGCATGTATCTTGCCCGCCCGGCGAATGGAACAATCCCGCAAGACATACGGCATCGGCGGCCTGGTGGCCTTGGGCGCCTTGTTCCTGGCCATCCACTACATCATCCGTTCGCCCTTCTTCCCGGAGTGGGTGGTGTATCGGGGCATCGCGGCCCGGTTGAGCCTGAGCATGGCCCTGCTGGCGGGCATCGTGCTGATCGGCCGGGTGCTGGACCGGGTGATCGATACCCAAACCGAGGAGGAAGGGGTGCGCTACAACCTGCACCGGATCAACCGCCTGGTAACCCTGCTGTTCGTGGTGATCGTGGTGGCCTCGTTCCTGTTCCAGAACCTCTATGGCGTGGTGGCCAGCCTGGGCCTGATCTCGCTGATCCTGGGTTTCGCCTTGCAGGCGCCCATCACCTCGTTCATCGGGTGGCTCTACATCGTTTTCCGCAGGCCCTACCAGGTGGGCGACCGGATCGAGGTGGACGGGGTGCGTGGCGACGTGATCGAGGTGCGGTACCTGGACACCATCGTGCAGGAGATCAGCGGCCTGTACCTGGGCAACGACCGCAAGAGCGGGCGGCTCATCTATTTCCCCAACAGCATCGTGCTGAAGGCCCAGGTGATCAACTACGCCGGCCAGTTGGAGCCCTTCATCTGGAACGAGACGGCCGTGCAGATCGCCTTCACCAGCGACCTCCAATTCGTGGAGCAGTGCCTGCTGGATGCCGCCAAGGCGGATTTCAAGGAGCGTTTCCCGGACCGCGACGGGGAGAATGAGGCCGCGGTGTATTTCCGGGTGAACGTCTATGCCTGGCTGGAGGCGGTGGTATCGTACCCGGTGGAGCCGGAGGACACCACCGGGCGCCGCAACCGGATCCTGCGCCGTGCCCTGCCCCTGCTTAACGCGCAGCCGGACAAGGTGGGCTTCCCGGAAGGCACTAAAAGATGATGAGCATGGGAAAATGGATCACCTTGGCGGCACTCGGCTGGTTGTTTGCATTCCCGACCATGGCACAAGCGAAGGGCCCCAAGACACCGCCGGGCACCCGGTATGAAAAAACGCTGGGCCATTACGTGGACACGGATGTCCTGACCATGATGGATTGGCAGGAGTTCGTCCACTACACCCTGCAAAGACAGGGAGAACACGCGGCAGCCGGTTGCCAGCCCGACACGGCCGTGATCAAGGCGCACTATGGGCGCAACGTGTATGCCAGCCGGGCCGCTGGTGACCGAAAGCTGCCGGTGGTAGGTGTCACGCCGGAACAGATCGCGGACTATTGTGCGTTCCGGACGGAGGCAGTACGGCAGGTCAAGGGGTTTGTGGGAAGCGGCGTCGTGTACCAACCATTGGATGCAGCGTCCGCGAAGGGGTTAACCCGGTCGAAGGGCATCAGAGGTGTGGCACCCGTGGGGACCAAGCTGCCCGAGGCGATCATTGATGGCGAGGACCGGATGATCGTGCAAGGCGGGCATGCCCCGGATGGCGTGTTCGGCTTCCGGTGCTTGGCGATGTTTGAATAGGAGGCTACTTGGCCCGTTGCTTGGTCGCCGTGGTGGCTGGCCGCAGCAGGATGTCAAACAAGAGTGAACGCGGCCCTGTGGTATCTGACACCAAACGGTGCACCATGCCGGAGCGTCCGCTGCCTGACAAGGCGGTGCACACCAAGGTATAGCCCGAGAACGCGGGTGCAGGGCAGGAGCAGGTCTGCATCAAACGGCCTTGCGCAGGTGAATGGGCTGCACCACGGATTGGTCGCCGTCCAGCACCATCAGCACCAGTTCCTGGTCGTCGATGTCCGTGAGCCGTATGCGCGTTACCGGCCCCTTGATGTCGCCGGTCTTCAGGATGTGGCCATCGTGGGTGCAGAGGTCGAAGAGTGCATCCTCGGTGCCGGGTTCGTAGTCGAACATCAATAACTGTTCGATCTTGTCGACCCGGATCCTCAGCTCAGTCATGGTCTTTCCCTTTTCCATAGGATGGCCTTTAGCACTTGGCTTTTCTACGGAATCCGGGGAACAAAGGTTTTCCGCCCGCAAGGCTCTTACGGTCGGGAGGACCGAACAGCCACGTTGATCCGGGCAAGGAATTGGTGTCAGTTCCCTTGGTCGTTGAAGATCCAGGGGAGTGCGCAGGTGGTGTAGGAGTTCATGTGGCACATGGCATGGATGGTTTTCGGTGATGCCCGAAACTACGGTCGTGCAGGGCGCCGGACAGGGGATGAACGAGCATCGGCCGGTCCCGGTCGGCCAGCGGTGCCGCCCGCCTTGGCCGCCCTGTGGGGCTCCACGGGCATGGCCTCGCCGCCCCTTGGCCCGAAACGACCGTTGCTGGGTTTGCGGGCACCGCAGCCGTACCTTTCCCTACCTTCCGGACAGCAAAAGACCCCAAGCCATGGCCATACGTGCATTGATCGTGGATGACGAGGCGGACGCCCGGGAGAACCTCCGGCTGATGCTGGAGGACCAATGTCCCGAGGTGGAGGTGGTGGGCATGGCGGGCTCGGCGGAAGAGGCCCGCAAGTTGGTGGAGAGCGAAGCGCCCCAAGCGCTTTTCCTGGACATCAAGATGCCTGGCGAGGACGGTTTCTCCCTGTTGCGGTCCCTGCCCGATCCGCACCCGCTGGTGATCTTCACCACAGCCTATGATGAGTTCGCGTTGCGGGCCTTCAAGGAGAACGCCTTGGACTACCTGGAGAAGCCGATCGATCCGGCGGAGCTGGACCGGGCCGTGGGCAAGCTGGTGCAGCTGGCTGGCGACCCCGGCGAGGCCCAGCGGCACGGGCAAGGCTTGCGCGCGGTGCTCAGCGACCCCTCCTCGCCGCTGAGCAACCGCATGGCGGTGCCCAGCCGCGATGGCCTGGTGCTGCTGCGGCATGAGGACATCCTGTACCTGGAGGCCAGTGACAGCTACACCGTGGTGCATGCCCGGGATGGCAAGCGCACCGTGAGCAGCAAGCATATCCGCGTGTTCGAGAACCACTTGGACCCCCGGAAGTTCTTCCGCGTGCACAAGTCCTACATCATCAACCTCGAACACCTGGTGAGCTTCAGCCGCAGCGAAGGCAACATGGCGGTGCTGGACAATGGCGCGCTGGTGCCGGTGAGCCGCCGCAAGCTGCCCGAGCTGATGGCCATGCTCAACACCTTCTGAACGTGGAACACCCCAAGCGGCACCCTTCACGCCCACGGCGCCTCCGCGCATCCGGGGTGCTGATGGGGTTGTGCCTCGCGGTGCTTCCGGCCCACGCCCAGCAGTATGGTTTCACGCAGCTCACGCCGCGCGAAGGCCTGGCCCAGAGCCAGGTACGCTGCATGGCCCAGGACAAGGCCGGGTATCTGTGGTTCGGCACCCTGGGCGGCGCCAGCCGCTTCGATGGGCTTGACTTCACCAATTACGGGTTGCGGGAGGGCCTGCCCGATGCCCAGGTGAACGCGCTGCTGGGCGCTTCCGACGGCACGGTGTGGCTGGGGTGCGGTAGCTCACTGGTCCGCTTCGATGGCCACCGCATGCAGGTGGTGCCGCTGCCCGCCATCGGTGAGAGCCGCGTGCTGGCCTTGGCCGAAAGCGACGATGGCACCATCTACGTGGGCACCGATGGTTCGGGCCTGCTGAAGGTGAGGGACGGGAAGGTGTCGCCCGTGGCCGGGTGGCCGGCCGATACGGCGCAGTATGTGCGTGCGCTGCTGTCGCTGCCCGGCAACGGATTGTTGGTGGGCCTGCGCAACGGGCTCCTGCGCGGCAAGGAGGGCGCTTGGGCCGAATGGCCCCTGCCCGTGCCGGCCTCGGTGAGCTCCATGGCCATGGACAGCCGGGGCACCCTTTGGGTGGGCACCTACGGCAACGGGCTGCTGGAGCTTCCCGCCCATGGCGCGCCGCTGGTGCACGACGAGGCCAAGGGGCTGCTGCAGAACAACGTGCGGGCTGTGCTGGCCGATCGCCAGGGCCGCGTCTGGGCCGCCACCAAGTTCGGCATCGACCTGCTGGAGCGGGGGCGCATGCGGGCCTACACGGTGCACCAAGGCATGCCCAACGACAACATCTGGTGCCTGTACGGGGATGGCGACGGCAACCTGTGGGTCGGCACCGATGGGGCCGGAGTGCTGCGCTATGCCGGCGACTCCTACGTCACCTTCACCGTTACCGACGCGCTCTGCAGCGACCAGGTGATGGCGGGCCTGATGGACCGCGATGGCGACATCTGGCTGTGCACCTACGGCAACGGGGTGTGCCGCTTGGACGGCATGGCGCAGATATCCACCATGGACGGGTTGGCCAACAACACGGTATGGTGTGCCGTGTTGGATGACGACGGCAGTTTTTGGGTGGGCACCAGCGACGGTTTGGGGCAAGTATCCCATGGGCAGGTGCTTCCCTTGCCCGAGGGCGGCGACCTGGCCGGCCAACGGGTGCTTTCGCTCCACCGCGACCCGGCAGGCGGGCTGTGGTGCGGCACCCGCGACGGCATCTTCATCCGGCACCGCGATGGCAGCGTGGAACCCTTCACCGAGGTGGGGGATGTCCAGCTGCGTGGCGTCCGCAGCATCAAAGGGGCCGGTGACGGGTCCGTATGGCTGGCCACCGACAAGGGCCTGGTGCACTTGCGGGAAGGCCGGGCGAGGTCCTTCACCACGGAGGATGGCCTGGGCCACAACAGCGCGTTCTGCCTGGCCTTCGACGCCAAGGGACGCCTTTGGGCGGGCACCTCCAACGGGCTGGCATGCCTGGAGCAGGGGCGGATCAAGCGCGTGGACCTGGGCCCGGATTACGGCTCCAACTATGTGGACATGCTGCTCGCCGATGGCGCGGGGCAGTTGTGGGCGGGCACCAACAACGGCCTGTTCCGCTTCCACCCGGACAGCCTGCTGTCGGACCCGGCGGCCAAGGAGCACATCACCGAGGAGGACGGCCTGCGCGGCATGGAGTTCAACCTGAATGCGGGCTTCATGGACGGCAAGGGGCGCCTGTTCTTCGGCACCAACGCGGGCTTGGTGATGCACGACCCGCACCGCACCTCACCCGGCCAGCGCAGCGCCCCGCCCGCCGCCCGCATCACCGGCATCAGCAGCTACCTGGTGCCGATCCCCGGCTCGGACAGCCTGGGCATGGGCAGCGGCCCCAAGGCGCCCCTGGAGGTGGGCTACCGCAGGAACCACCTCACCTTCACCTACACCGCCATTGCGCTTGCCAACGGGCGGCACGTGCGCTTCCAATACCGCTTGGCGGGCTTCGATCCCGACTGGCTGCCGGCCACCGATGCCCGTTTTGCCAGCTATTCCAACCTGCCCCAAGGCCAATACACCTTCGAGGTGCGCGCCGCCGACCGGCAGGGCCATTGGGGCCCCGCCACCGCGGTGGAATTCACCATCACGCCGCCCTTCTGGCTGCGGCGCTGGTTCTTCGCCGCCTGTGCGGCCGCGTTGGGCGCACTGCTGTGGGTGGTGCTCCATTTCCGGGGCCTGCGCCGGGCGCGCGAAGAGAAGACCCGGAACCTGATCCTGCGCTCGCGCATGCTGCAGCTGGAGCAGCAGGCGCTCAACGCCAACATGAACCGGCATTTCATCTTCAACGCGCTCAACAGCATCCAGTACAGCATCAACCGGCAGGACCGGGCCGCGGCGAACAAGTACCTCACCAGCTTTGCCAAGCTGATCCGCAAGAACCTCGACGCCAGCCAAGGCGATACCACCACGCTGGCCGAGGAGCTGGAGCGCCTGGAACTCTACCTCGTCCTCGAGCAGATGCGCTTCAAAGACAAGTTCCACTATGCCATCACCGTGGCGCCGGGGGTGGATGCGCACCAGGTGAACATCCCTGCGATGATGCTGCAGCCGTACGTGGAGAACAGCATCTGGCACGGCATCCTGCCGTCGGACCGGCCGGGCCGCGTGGATGTGCGCGTGGAGCCGGTCGGCGACGGGCGTGTGCGGGTGAGCATCCTGGATGACGGGGTGGGGGTGGATGCCAGCCTTCAGAGCAAGCAGGGCCGGCCCGCCGACCACATCTCCCGGGGCATCGAGATCACCAAGGGGCGCGCGGATGTCCTACGGAACCTTCAGTTGGCCGATATCCGTATCCAAGGCCCGGAACAGTTGCGGGACGGTGATGGCAGGACCGGAACACAGGTCATCATTGAGCTGCCGCCACCACGCCCCGGAACCGGCCAAGAAGAACATTTGCAAAAGGAGCATTGATCGCTTAGCTTTGTAATGATGAGGTCCGCATGGAATACCCGCATCACGGCGATGGCGCTGTTCGCGCTGCTGTTGATGGTCACCGGCTGCGCCAAGGAAGAAGTGGTGCGGCCCGATGCGGCGATGCCCGTGAAGGCGGTCACCGTCGATCCCGGGACATCCACCGATGACAAGGGGATCTCGGCACCCATTTCCGACGACGGGGACGACCTTGGCGACAAGGAACGGTCCAGCCGTCCCAAGCACTAAGCTGCGTAGTGTGGTAGAGGAGCCCGGCCGGCCTTGGGCCGTGGAGGCGTTGGCGCCATTGCCTGCACGGCAACGCCCGTTCCTCGCCAAGCGTTGGGAGGCGGCCAAGGCCGGGCATAGCTTACGGAAGCAACAGCCCCGAAAGCCATGTCCAACGCTACGCCCGATCATTTGCACCGATTGGTCCGCTCGCTCTCCAAGGCCGAAAAGCGCCACTTCAAGCTGTACATAGGGCGGCATCTGCCTGGCGGTCGCGGCAACCTGCAGCTGCTTTTCGATGCCGTTGCCGCCATGCCGGAGTACGACCCGTCCGTGCTGCATGGCAAATTCAAGGGGCAGCCGTTCATGCGGAACCTCCCCATCACCAAGCGGCGCCTGTACGAGGCGGTGCTGGAAAGCTTGGATGCCCTGCACGCCAACAGCACGGTGGACGACAAGGTGAGCCGGCTGCTGCATCATGTGGAGCTGCTCTTCGCCAAGGCCTTGTATGCCGATGCGGCCAAGATCCTGCGCTCCGCCACCAACCTGGCCCGCGAGCACGATCGGCAGCCCCTGCTGCTGCAGGCGATGGAATGGGAGCGGCGCATCCTGGAGCGGTCCAACTATGCCGGGACGGACGCGGGTGAATTGGCGCAACGGGCCCGGCAGGCCACGGCGGTGGCCGAGGAATGGAAGGAGGCCGATGCGCTGTGGTCCTTGAAGAGCGCGTCCTTCCAGCTGTTGTTCCGCAGCGGGCAGGCACCGGGGCCGAAGGAGCGTGAAGAACTGCGGGCCATGGGACAGCATCCGTTGCTGGTGGATGATACCCCGCTGCATGGCGCCTATGCCCGCTACCTGCACCATCATGTGCGCAGTGCCTTGGCCTTTGCCGGCAACGACCTGGCCACCTGCGAACAGGAGTTGAGGCACTGCGCCGAAGTGGTGGGCACGGAAGGAGGGAAGCTGCATGATGCCCCGACCCTGCTGCTGGGCGTGATGGGCAACCTGGCCCACGTGCTGATGCGCCTTGGGCGGCAGCAAGAGGCCTTGGACGGCTTCCGGCAGTTCCGCCGCCTGCCCCTGATGATGAAGCAGGCCCCCAACCCCGACCTGGAAATGAAGCTCTTCGTGATGGGCAGCAGCCTGGAGCTGGCGGTGCACGCGGCCAAGGGCGAATTTGCCGCCGTGCTGGACAAGCTGCCGGCGCTGGAGGAGGGCTTGGAGGCCAACGGCACGCGCATCAGCACCGTGCGGCGGGGCGAGCTGATGCTGCAGGCGGCCTACACCTGCTTCGGGGCGGATGAGCACGCACAGGCGTTGCGCTGGTGCCATCGGCTGCTGAGCGAGAAGGGCATCGATGCCTACCATGAGGTGCATGCCTTGGGCCGCATGCTCAATCTGGCCACCCTGATCGAGCTGGGCCGATGGGAGCACTTGGCCTATGTGGTGCGCAACACGAGGCGGCAATTCCAGCGCGCGGTGCAGCCGTTCGAAATGGAATCCTTGTTGCTGGACCATGCGCAGGCCTTGGCCAAGGGACTGCGTGGCAAGGCCCTGCAGGAAGCGTGGCAACTGTTCCATGCCGGCTTGGCGGCGCATGTCGCCCACAGCACGGAGGCAGTCCTGCTGGACCAGGTGGACCTGCTCCTGTGGGCACAGGCCAAGGTGGCGGGACGAAGCATGGGGGAGTTGGCCAAGGAACGGTGGAAGGCGGGATTTCGGGGCCAGCGGCCGATAAAGCCCAAGCGGGCGGCGTGATCATGCTACTTTCACTCCGTGGCACGGCACGACAGCCCCATCCCCAACCCATTGCCCCGAAAGAGCAAGGCCTTGTTGACGGCATGGCTGCTGCTCGCCGGTTTCGGCCATGTGGCGGGTCAAGGGAAGATCATCTCCGTTCATGATGGCTGGACCTTCCGCCAAGCCGGTTCCGGGGAATGGCATGCCGCCACCGTGCCCGGCGAGGTGCACACCGACCTCCTGCGGAACGGGCTGATACCTGATCCCTACCGGAATTTCAATGCCGACAGCGTGCAATGGATCGAGCGGGCGGATTGGGAATATCGATGCAGCTTCCACGCGGATGCCGGGTTGTTCCGCAACGATCACGTGGATCTCGTCTTCAAAGGGCTCGACACCTTCGCCGAGGTCTATCTGAACGACTCGCTGCTTGGGCGCGCCGACAACATGTTCCGCACCTGGAGCTGGCCGGTGAAGGAGCGGTTGAGGCCCGGCGTGAATGAGCTGCGGGTGCTCTTCCGGAGCGTCGTCGCGAAGGGTGAAGCGCTACGGAAGGCCTACGGCATCCCGCTTCCGGCAGATAGCGACCATGGTGGAACAAGCCCGCATATCCGCAAGGCGGCCTACCAGTTCGGCTGGGACTTCGCGCCCCGGCTGGTGGGCTGCGGCATCTGGCAGCCGGTGGAACTGCACGCGTGGAACGGCTCGGTGATCAGCTCGCTGACGCTGGAGCAGGAATTGATCGGCGACAGCATTCAGGTCCATGTGCGCGCCGGGTTGGAGGGCGCATCGGCCACGGCGAGCTACTTCTTTCTGGACGGCATGCCGATCGGCGGTGCCGTGCGGGAAGGCGACCACATCGAGTTCCGCTTTTCCATGCACCGGGATAAGGCGTGGTGGCCCATAGGCAGCGGTCGGCAACCGATGCACCGCTTGCAGGTGGAAGTGGTGGACGACAACGGACGGACCGTTTGCAAAGCGGATCGTTCCATCGGCTTCCGCACGGTGGGACTGCAGCAAGAGCCGGATTCCATCGGTCGGTCGTTCACGTTCGTGATCAACGGCGAACCGATCTTCATGAAGGGCGCCAACGTGGTGCCGCCCGACCTCTTCCCGTCGCGTGCCGGCGACTCCGCGTGGGTGGCCTTGGTGCGCCATGCGCAACGCGCCCACATGAACATGCTGCGCGTGTGGGCCGGCGGCATCTATCCGCCCGATGCCTTTTTCCACGCGTGCGACACCGCCGGCATCCTCGTGTGGCAGGACCTGATGTGCGCCAACCTGATGCCCGCCGAGGGCGCCTTCCTCGACAACATTGCACAGGAAGTGCGCGAGCAGGGCGAACGCCTGTCGGCGCATCCGTCACTGGCGTTGTTCTGCGGCAACAACGAGCTGGAGGTGGCCTGGAACAACTGGGGTTGGCAGCAGAAATACGAACTGCACGGCGCGGACTCCGCCCGGGTGATCCGGACCAACCATGCACTTTGGAAAGAGCACTTCCCGGCGCAGCTGGTCCACACCGGGGTGCCCTACACATGGACCAGTGCCCTCAGCAACTGGGGCAACGCCGCGGGCCTGCGCAGTGGCGACCTGCACTACTGGGGCGTGTGGCACGGCCATGAGCCCTTCGACGCCTTCCGGCACAACGTGGGCCGCTTCGTCAGCGAATACGGTTTCCAAAGCTGGCCGGACAGCGCGCTGCTGGCCAGCTACATCAATCCCGGCGACTTGCACCTGGGCAGCGAGGCCCTGCGTTGGCGGCAGCGCAGCTACAAGACCGACGCACCCATCTGGAAGGCCATCGAACAAGAGCTGGGCGAAAAGCCGACCACCTTGGGCGGCTTCATCGAGGCCAGCCAGGCCGTGCAGGCCAAGGCTTATCGGATCGCCATCGAGGCCCATCAAGCCGCACGGCCCCATTGCATGGGCACGCTGTTGTGGCAACTGAACGATTGCTGGCCCGGCCCCAGCTGGAGCTTGGTGGACTACGAGGGCAACTGGAAGCCGGCGATGGGGGAGGTGACCCGGGCCTATGCCCGATGACCCCGGCAACCGACAAAAACCAATGATCCACCAACTATCTTGCAACTGACACGGACCATGGACTGGAAAAGACATATCGTTTGTTTGGCGTTGGCCCTGGGTCCTATTGGCGGCTTGATGGCCCAAGCCGAGCTTCCGGAAATGCAGGGTATGTATTTGGGTCTGGGCATTGGTCAGGAGGTGGGGGGGGTAGGCGCCAACTTGGCCTATTGGCCCGCCCCATGGCTGGCAGGTTTCGCTGGAGGCGGGTTGGCCTTTGCCGGGTTCGCCTACCAGACCGGGATTGATCTCCGCCTCCCGACCGAAAAGCGGACCTCGCCCTTTCTATCGCTGATGTACGGATATACCGCTGCCTTGCATATCAAGGGGCTGGAACACCTCGACCGCATCGACGTGGGTCCCTCCATCGGGGCGGGCGTGATGCTCAAAGCGCGGATACTGCGCAATTATTGGCGCTTTTCCGTGAACTACCCGGTCCGCTCGAGTGAGTTCATGGACCATTACGAGAAGGTGAAGAACAGGCCGGACGTGGAAATGCAATCGACGCTCCTGCCGATCACCTTCGGCATCTCGTATCATCTCGGCATGTGAGCGCCGACCATCGGACAAGGGGTTGTCCGCCGGGCCAGGAACGTGTTGCCGCTGCGCAGGTTGACGCAATGATCGCACCGGTGGATGGCGTTAGGAAGGAAAGCCACCACCATGCGCACCCTTCCTGCCCTGTTGCTTTTGGCCTTAGCCCCTGCCGGGACCCACGCCACCACAGCCACTGACCTCTTCGGCTTGCTGGCCAGCGACCAGGTCCATCTTTCCCCGACCGGAACGGGCATCCACGCCGGAGAATCCATCCGGGTGACCGTGCGGAACACCTCGGGCAAAGCCTTGTCGGCCAGCATTCCGCCGGGTTGGGTGTTCAACAGCGTGAACGAGCAGGTACAGGACCTGATCGTGGTGCGCGAGGAGGTATTCGTGCTGGCACCGGGTGCCTCAAAGACGATCACTTGCCGGGCCTTCTGCACCCAAGGGAACTTGCGGGGCCCGCGTGAAGGGGAGCCGTACACTCCCGGCAGCCTAGGCTCCCCCGGCCTGGTGGAACTGGCCCAAGCGGTGGACCGGGCCCCGTATGGGGACGATCTGGTCCAGTCTGCCGTATGGACGCTCAGCAACGGCTACTCCATCGCCGGCATGGGCGCGCTGGACAGCACCGCGGCGGACACGCTACGCTATGTGGTCTCCCGCCTCAGCGGCCAAGCGCCGCCCCGCTACGGCATGCGTTTCCTCAGCGACGACATAAGCGTTTGCACCGGCCGCCCGGAGATGATCGAGCGCCGGTTCACCATCACGGTGGCTGTCCCGTCAGAGATCAGCGCCGTGGTGCTGGACCGTCAAGGACAAGTTTGGTATGTGTTTGAAGACCACACCCTGATCCGCCCAGGCACCCATCGCTACCAATTCCAGCTGCCCGTGGCCGATTGGCCCTCCGGCCAGTACGCCATCCATGTGTGGACCACGGACAGGGCCGGGGCGCACCGGTTGCCGTTCAGGTTGTAAGGATTAGTCGACCTCACCATCCTTACCTCGTTTACCTCCCTTACCTCCCTTACCTCCCTTACCTCTTCTCTTCTTCACACACTCCCTCAAATCGCCACCGGCCTGTCCCAGAACAGCGTATGGCAGTCCTGCGTCTCCTGCATGGCCTTCAGCACCGAGGGCAGGGGCTTGGTGTACACGTCGGGGTAGTCGATCTCGCCCAGTTCGGGGCGGATGGGATAGGCCAGTTGCTCGTGGTCGATGGTGAACTGGGAATCCACGCCGGGCTTGTTGCCCCGGGGATCCACGCGGAACCAGCCGTGGCCTTCCAGGTACACCGCGTTCAGGCCGTGCAGGGCGTGGCCCGATTCGGGCACGGTAGGCTTACGCAGCACCCGCTGGTAGCAGAAACCGGCCGGGATGCCCATGCCGCGCAGCAACGTGGCCAGCACGTGGGACTTGGCGAAGCAGATGCCTTCCCGTCTGGCCAATGCGTCCTCCGCGCTGATGGTCACCGCCTTGCTCTTCGTGTCGAACGAGTGCTGAATGCCATCCCGTGCAAATTCGAAAGCCAACCGGGCCTTGTCCTCCGGCGTTGAGGCCTTCGCTTCGATCTCCTTGATCTTGGCCCGCACCAACGGCGTGTCCCACTGGATCACCGGGGGCACCTCCTGCAGATAGTCCTCCAGCTTGTCCGATTCAATGCGTAACTCCATGCTATTCCCCACTGCAAACAAACCCCTAACACGCGAGGAGTGCAAGTTGTGCGCGGATTACTCCCGATTGTTCACCACAGAGGCACCCTTCAACAGGCTCAGGGCAGGCTCCGGGCACGGAGCACATGGTTTTGGGCGCGGGCCGTAGCCCGGGCAACCTTACGGCTCCAGCCCCACCACTTTGCCATCGATCATCACCCACACCTTGGTGCCGTGCATCTTGGCTTGGCGGCGGGCTTCCTTGGCGGCGCGCTTGAGCCCGTTCAGGATGGCTTCCGTAGTAAGTCCTTGGGGTTTGGGCTTCTTCATGAATGGTTATCCAAAAGTACGGGTTTTGGTCCGGTGGCATCGAAGACCCACCACTGATCGGCCAGGCCGCAATAGTGTTCCCGGAAGTTGGCCCAGCCCCGGGTATTTCTTCGGATTACGTCCTTTTCCGGGACATCATGCCCGCCCTGCTTCACCCGGGCGGCCACACGGGAAAGGCAAATCTTGGGGTCTTCGACCCTGAGGAACACGATCTCCAGCCGGTACCCCCGACTTTTCCATGCCCTGAACAACGGGATGTAGGTCCGTCCGCTCAAGGTGCTTTCCAAGGCGAAGGATTCACCGGCCTCGGTGATGCGGTCCAACTCCTCCAACAGGATGCGACCGGCGGCGCGGGCGGCACGTTCAGGTTTCAAAGGTGAAAGACCGGAGGCGATCAGATCGGCGTTGATGAAGTTCTCGATCTGTGCGTCCTGTACAAGGAACGTCTTGGCAAACGTCGTCTTCCCCCGCACCGTTCGGCCCGGCGATGATGATGCAGCGGGGAACGTTCTTTCGTCGTGCAGCACCCATTTGATCGTAGAGCCTAGGGCCTGGAACTACCTCCTGATATGCTTCAAAAGCTCCTTTTTCAGTGAGCGGTATTTCTTCGCCAGCCTTTTTAACTCCCTCACGAACTCCGGGAGCGGGATGACCTCATAGCTCATCCAAGACCTCCTTGAGCGTCTTCAATTTGCGCTTTCCCTCTATATGGTCGTCCATCTCCTTGAAGGCTTGGGTGAGGCTCTTCATGAACTTCTCCTCCTGGGGATCCATTGATGTGGCAATCCCACGTCGTTTGGCAGTACTTCCCTCCTTGGGGACACGGCGCACCTCAACTCCCTCGATCTCGTTCAGGATATCGGTCACCAATCTCTCTTTGGAGGGATCCTTGATGTTGACAAGCAGTAGCCTCATCGTTCCGTAAAGATAAGTATTGGATGCCCTGCGCCTAAAGCCCGGCAATGCCGATGCAGCGGGATGGCACGTGGGGATCCATGGTTACCGGTATACGTCCCTGCGGTGGCCGACCTCACGGACTTCCACAATGCGGATGCCGTCATCGATTACGTATATGATGCGGTATGAACCAACCCGGATCCGCCATGAGACCTCTCGCTGTCCCTTGAGCTTTTTGCAACCCGATGGGCGCGGGTCGGCAGCCAAGCTGCGGATGGCCTTCACCACGCGCGGAATCACGGTTGATGGCAGGCGCAAGATGTCACGCTCCGCATCGCGCACAATGCGCACTTCGTAGCTCAAAGCTTACCCGCTTTGCGCAGTTTCTTCTCCAAGGTCTCCAGCGAGATGGTCGGTTGCCCCGCACGTTCCTCCGCCACCAGCGCATCGATCATATCCTCGATACGCTCACGGTGGGTGCGCAACGCGGACACGTCGATGTGCAAGTAGCGCTTTTTGTTCGCCTCGTCGTTAAGGATGGTGACGCCTTTCATGGGGGTATGGTCCATCCCAACAAAGATATGGCAACCACACCATGAGCGCTCACAACGCGCTCATGCACTCGCCCCCACCGTCCTTGCCCCCTTCACCGGCAGCATCTCCTTCACGGCGGCCACCAGGGCCACGTCGTCGAAGCCGCACTCGGCATAGAGCTCGGACTGGCTGCCGTGCTCGATCCAGCGGTCGGGGATGCCCAGGCGCTTCACGTGGGCCTGATAGCCGTGGTCGGCCATGAACTCCAGCACGGCGCTGCCCATGCCGCCCTGGATGGAGCCGTCCTCGATGGTGATCACGTGCTTGAACTTGCCGAAGACCTCGTGCAGCAGCGTCTCGTCGATGGGCTTCACGAAGCGCATGTCGTAGTGGGCCACGCTGTAGCCCTCGGCCTGCAGGGCCTCGATGCCCTTGGCGGCCACGTTGCCGATGTGTCCGATGCTGAGCACCGCAATGTCGCTGCCGTTGCGCAGGCGCCGCCCGGTGCCCACGGTGATCTCCTTGAAGGGGGTCTTCCACTGCGGCATCACGCCCTGCCCACGCGGGAAGCGGATGCTGAAGGGGCCGTGGTTGCGCAGCTGCGCGGTGTACATCAGGTTGCGCAGCTCCTCCTCGTTCATGGGCGCGCTCACGATCATGTTGGGGATGCAGCGGAAGTAGGCCAGGTCGAAGGCACCGTGGTGCGTGGGCCCGTCGGCGCCGGCCAGCCCGCCGCGGTCCAGGCAGAACACCACGTGCAGGTTCTGCAGGGCCACATCATGCACCACCTGGTCGTAGGCCCGTTGCATGAACGAGCTGTAAATGTTGCAGAAAGGCACCAGCCCCTGCGTGGCCATGCCGGCGCTGAAGGTGACGGCGTGCTGCTCGGCGATGCCCACGTCGAAGGCACGGTCGGGCATGGCCTCCATCATGATGTTGAGCGAGCAGCCGCTGGGCATGGCGGGCGTAACGCCCACGATCTTCGGATTCTTCTCCGCCAGCTCCACGATGGTGTGGCCGAAGACGTCCTGGTACCTGGGCGGCTGGGGGCTGGCGGGCACCACCTTGATGATCTCGCCGGTCTCCTTGTTGAACAGGCCGGGCGCGTGCCAGATGGTGGCGCTCCCCTCCTCGGCGGGCTTGTAGCCCTTGCCCTTCACGGTGAGGGTGTGCAGGATCTTGGGCCCGGGGATGTCCTTCAGGTCGCGCAGCACCTTCACCATGCGCTCCACGTCGTGGCCGTCCACCGGCCCGAAATAGCGGAAGTGCAGGCTCTCGAACAGGTTGCTCTGCTTCAGCAGGGCGGCCTTCACGGCGTTCTCCACCTTCTGCACGATGGCCTGTGCATTGGGCCCCACCTTGCTGAGCTTGCCCAGCAGGTTCCACACCTCGTCCTTCACCTTGTTGTAGCTGCGGCTGGTGGTGATGTCGGTGAGGTATTCCTTGAGCGCACCCACGTTGGGGTCGATGCTCATGCAGTTGTCGTTCAGGATCACCAGCATGTCGGGGCCGATGCCGCCCGCGTGGTTCAGCCCCTCGAAGGCCATGCCCGCGGTGAGGGCCCCGTCGCCGATCACGGCCACGGTGTGCCGGTCGTTCTCCTTGTTCAGCTTGCTGGCCACGGCCATGCCCAAGGCCGCGCCGATGGAGGTGCTGCTGTGGCCCACGCCGAAGGTGTCGTACTCGCTCTCGCTGCGCTTGGGGAAGCCGCTGATGCCCTTGTGGATGCGGTTGGTGTGGAACACGTCGCGGCGGCCGGTGAGGATCTTGTGGCCGTAGGCCTGGTGCCCCACGTCCCACACCAACTGGTCGTATGGCGTGTTGAACACGTAGTGCAGGGCCACGGTCATTTCCACCACGCCGAGGCTGGCGCCAAAGTGGCCGCCCTTGGTGCTCACCACGTCGATGATGAAGTTGCGCAGCTCGTCGCACACTTGGTCCAGCTGGGCTTCGGAGATCTCGCGCAGGTCGGCCGGGCTGTTGATCCGCTCCAGCAGCGGGTAAATGTGGGTGGGTTCGCTCACGGCAATGGGGATTGGGAAAAGACGAACAAATGTAGGCGCTTCGGGCAAGGGATGAACGCGGATCGGGACGGGAACGTGTGCGGGGGCGGTTTTTCCGCGGATGCCGCTCGCAAGCTCGTGGGCTTTTAAACCACGGATTCACGCAGATGGACACTGATGAGGCGTTAGGATTTCTCGCGCAGAGGCGCAGAGCCGCAGGGCGGCGCTCGCAGGCTCGCGGGTTTTTTAAAACAACCGATGAGAACGATTGCACTGATGCCGCTCGCGTGGCTCGCGGCTTTTTGAACCGCAGATGGACACCGATGAACACAGATGCCGCTCGCAAGGCTCGCTGCCCAAAGCTCGCGGCTCTTAAAACCGCAGATTCATGCAGATGAACACAGATGGCGCTCGCAAGCTCGCTCGGGGGAGAACCGTTGCCTGCGGCAAGCACACTGCCTACTGCCTCTGCCTACTGCCTACTGCCGCACCGAAGGATCAGCTATTCCACAGTGCTCGCATGGCTCGCTGAGTTCCTTCCACAGACCGTGCTTTGCCGAAGCTACGCGGAGGCGCAGTGGACACCGATGCCGCTCGCAAGGCTCGCTGCCCAACGCTCGCGGCTCGGGGCTCTTAAAACCGCAGATGGACGCAGATGGCGCTCGCAAGCTCGCTCGGGGGAGAACCGTTGCCTGCGGCAAGCACACTGCCTACTGCCACTGCCTACTGCATCCCGCCGCAGCCCAGCGAAGGCGGACTGCCGCGCCGAAGGATCAGCTATTCCACAGTGCTCGCATGGCTCGCTGAGTTCCTTCCACAGACCGTGCTTTGCCGAAGCTACGCGGAGGCGCAGTGGACACCGATGCCGCTCGCAAGGCTCGCTGCTCAAAGCTCGCGGCTCGCAGGTTTTTGAACCACAGATGGTCCGATATGTATCGGACACGGATGGACACAGATACCGCTCGCAAAGCTCGCAACTCGCAGATCAAAGCTCGTTACCCGCAGCCCACACTTTCCCATTCAAGTTTCTTGGTTCAACTTTACCCAATGCCCATCCGCATCCTCCATACCGCCGACAACCACATCGGCCTGTCGTTCGGGAGCTACCCCGACGGCGTGCGCGAACGCCTGGTGAACGAACGCTTCGATGCCTTGCAGCGCATGGTGCACGAGGCCAACCAGCGGCAGGCGCACTTCTTCGTCGTGTCCGGCGACCTGTTCGACAAGGTCACGGTGCCGGTGGCCGACATCACCCGCACGGTGGACATCCTGAAGGGCTTCGAGGGCGAGGCCGTGCTGGTGCTGGCCGGCAACCACGATTTCTGCGAGGACGCGGACAGCACCCTGTGGAAGCGTTTCCGCAAGGCCGCCGATGGCACCAACATCATCCCCCTCACCGAGCCCGGTACCCGCAGTTTCACGCTGGATGAAGGCAATGTGCGGTTCTACGCCTGCCCCTGTCCGTCAAAGCATGGCGAGGAGCACATGATCGGCTGGGTGGCCGCCGAGCCCAAGGATGAAGGCATCCTCCACATCGGGCTGGCGCACGGCAACGTGGAGAGGCTCGGCCTGGATGCCGACCACCGCTACTTCAACATGGGCGAGGCGGACCTGCGCGCCGCCGGGGTGCACACCTGGCTGCTCGGCCACATCCACGTGCCGGCACCCGACCCGGGCACCAGCGGCCTGCCGCTGTACTTCATGCCCGGCATCCACACGCCGGATTCGGTGAAGGTGACCCATCCCGGCCATGCCTGGTGGATCGAGCTGGATGCCGGCGGCGCATCCCGGATGGAACAACTCACCACGGGCGCCATCGCCTTCACGCGGATTACCCGCGAGCTGAAGGATGCGGACGACATCACCGCACTGGATCGGCAATGCAACGCCCTCGATGGCCCCAACACGGTGCTCGATATCCAGCTCTCCGGCCGCCTGAAGACCGGGGAGTTTGACCAGCTGCGCGACCTTCTGAAAGACCTGGGCAAACGCTTCCTCCACCTTTCGCACGACCTCGACATCGCCGAGGTGCTGGCCCCCGAGGCCATCGCCAAGCTCTACCCCGAAGGCACCCTGCCCCACGCCTGGCTCAGCGAGCTGCTCCAGGATGCCGCCCACCCCGGCGATGCCCAGCTGGCCCTCGACCTCATTCAGACCCTGGAACAGGCATGAAGCTGCTCTCCATCCGCCTGCATCCCTTCGCCGGCACCGCCGACAAGACCTACGAGTTCCATGATGGCCTGAACGTCATCCTCGGCCCCAACGAGTTCGGCAAGAGCACCCTCGTGCGGGCCCTGTGGTGCGCCCTGCACGTCTCCACGCACTTCACCCCGGCTAAGTTCAAGGAGGTGATGGCGCCCAACTTCCCGCTTCCCGATGGCGACCACGTGCGCGTCACCCTGCGCTTCGAGGCCGATGGCCGCACCTGGACCCTGGAGAAGACCTGGGGGCCCAACCCTTCCTCGCCCTCGCGCCTGCAGGCCGATGGCGAGGCCCCCATCGCCGATGCGGGGCGGGTGCAGGCCAAGCTCAACGAACTGCTGCGCCTGAACATGGCCACCTGGAAGCACGTGCTCTTCACCGGGCAGGCCCAGCTCAATCAAACCATCGAGCAGTTGAAGGAGGCCGCGGTGGACGACGTGCACCCCCTGCTGAAAGGCAGCGCGGCCATACCGGGCGACATTCCTGCAGAACGCCTTACTGCCCAAGTGCAGAAACAGGTGGAGGCCCACTACAACCTCTGGGACCGCGCCATGCAGCGGCCGCGCGACGGACGTGGCCCCGACAACCCCTGGAAGAAACAGGTGGGTGTCCTGCTGGCCGCCTGGTATGAACAGGAGATCGTTCGCCGCGACCTGGCTGCCGTGAGGAACCACGAGCAGGCGGTGGATACGGTGAACCAGCGCCTCCGGGCGTTGCAGGAAAAGACTGCTCCCACGGCCGGGTTCGTGCAACAGGGCCGAGGACTGCGCGACGGGCTGGCCCGGCGCGAGGGCCTGCAGGAACGCGTGAAGCGCCTGGAAGAGGAGGAGAAGAAGCTGAAGGGCATCATGGCCGAATGGCCCGGTGCCGCCGCCATCATCCGGGTGAAGGAGGAGGAGAGTGCGCGGCTGGGCGGAAGCCTGGACAAGCTGAAGGCCGAGGAGGCTGCGGCGCGGAAGCACCAGGATGCCGAAAAACTGCGGCAGGCCCATCAGCGCCTGTTGCAGGCCCAACAAGCCCGGGATGCCGCCAAGCAGGCCTTGGCGCAAGCGCCCGCCGTGGATGCCGCCGCGCTGAAGGAGCTGCAGGGCCTGGCGAAGCGGCTCAACGACCTGTCGATCCAGATCGAGGCGCAGAAGCTGGCCGTGGAGCTGGTGGGCGGCGTGGGCCGGTCCGTGACCGTGCAGCGGGGCACCGGTGGGGCAGAGACCGTGGAGCTGCATCCCGACCGGCCGTGGCGCGCCGCCGCCGCCGGCCGCTTCACCCTCGAGGCCGACGGGCTGCGCGTGGCCGTGCAAAGCGGCATGGCCGACATGGACACGCTCTTCGCCCAGCGCCAACAGGCCGAAGACCGGCAGGCCGAACTGCTGAAGGCCATGGGCCATCCCGACCTGAAGGCCGCCGAGGCCGCCGACCAGCGGCACAAGGAACAGGCCCAGGCCGTGAAGACCGCCGACGCCGCCTATCAAACCGCGCTGCAGGGCCGCACCCCGGAGCAATGGGCCGCCGACCTGGCCGCCTTGGACGAACTGCCCCGCACCCGCGATCTGGCCACCATCGAGGCCGAGCGCAACGGCTTGGTGCAGCAGCAGGCCCGGGTGGGCACCGACAAGGCCGAGCTGGAGAAAAAGGTGAAGGCCTGGACCGATGCCTACACCGACCAGTCCGCACTGACCGACCAGGTGATCACGGTGCAGCGCGACCTGAAGGCGGGCCGCGAACAGCTGGAGGCCCTGCCCGCCGTGCCCGAGGGTTTCGCCGGTCCCAAGGCCTACCTGGATGAGCTGAAGCGCCGCGAGGAGGCCCTGCACCGGATGGAGCAGGAGCTGAACACGCTGCAGCAGGAGCGGGCCCGGCTGGAGGGCAGCACGCCCGCGCGCACCGCCGAGGACCTGGCCGCTGAGCTGGAGGCCAAGGAACACCGCTTCCGGCGCGAGCAGGAAAAGGGCGGGGCGCTGCTGCGCCTGCAGGCCAGCCTGCAACGGGTGGTGGCCGCACGCGGCAACGAGGATCTGCTGAAGGGCCTCCGCGAGGCCGTTGCCGCGCATTTCAACACCTTGACCGGCGGCCGATACGACGGCGTGCAGCTCGAAGGCACCCAGCCGGTGTCCGTCAGCGGCGGGGTGGACCTGCCCGCCCGCCGCCTCTCCCAAGGCACCGCCGGCTCGCTGGCCCTGGCGCTGCGGCTGGCGCTGGCCGAGCTCTACCTGCGCGACAGCGACGGCTTCCTCCTGCTGGACGACCCCTTCACGGACATGGATCCCGGACGCCGCGCCGCCGCGGAACAGGCCATCCACCGCTTCGCGGAAAAGAGGCAGGTGCTGTTCCTCACCTGCCATCCGGAACATGCCGCGGTGCCCGGACCGTAGCGGGCCATACGGCACCTCCTGCGGCGGAGACCGGAAAACAGCGCCGACATGTTTTGACGGAAAGGCAAGGGAGCTTTGTTATCATGGCTCCCCATACCCTCGGCACCAAGGACAACCCGGTCCGCTGCAGCCGCACACGCGGCGCTGCCGCCTACCTCGACCAGCTCTGCGGCCCGCAGGGCGAGGCCCTGGAATACCAACGCCTCGGCAGCACCTTGGGGCCGGACAACCGCACGGTGGACGTGTACCGCGTGTGGAGCCCGGACGGACGTGTGGACCTGGACGTGCACGTGGACCTGCGCCACGACGGGCAGCAGGAAGCCGTGGCCGTGCGGGGCCTGCTTACCGTGGACCAATGGCTGGCGCAATGCCCGTGGACCAGCCCGGCCTACCTGATGGAACGCCGCCGCACCCTGGCCAACATGGGCATCCTCACCGTGCTCACGCCCGACCAGCGCCACCTGTGGACCCATGCCGGCCTGATGCTCGCCTTGGGCCCCCGGCGCTACGCCCGCAGCCATGGCAAAGGACGGCCCGCCACCGCCGAGCATGATGAGGCCCTGATGCAGCTCTGCGGCCAGATCGTGCACGACCTGCACGGCTTCGGCGCGATGCGCCCCCTGCGCGCACCGTCCGCCGTGGTGGCCAGCCACCTGCTGCACGCCTTCCGCTACCGGGTGCACCGCCTGGAACACCAGCCCGGCCGCTTGGGAAGGAACATCATCGCCATGCACGCCAACCCGGAGGGCAACGGGCCGGAGATGCACTTGTTCATTGTGCTGGTGTAAGGAGTGGTCCATGGAGCTGCTCGCAGGCTCGCGGTTTTATTAACCACAGACGGTGCATCGCCGAAGGTTTACCGGAGGCGTGTGGACACCGATGAACGCGGATGGCTACAGGCGGCTACGGGCCGCGGGCCTCGGGCTTATCCCGGCTGTGCAGCTCGTGGCTCACGGCTCGCAGCCCGCAGCTCGCAGCCCAACAACGTTGCCTGCGGCAAGCGTACTGTCTACTCCCGGATAGGTATCCGGGCACTGTCCCGCCGAAGGCGGACTGTTCACTGACCAAGATCGCGGAGTTTGAAACCGTTACCTCCGGCCAACTCCGTCTTGTTTTGTCGGAAAAAAGCTTGTACCTTTTGTGTTCCGTCCCGATTGAACAACCCCCATGCGCAACACCACCACTTTTCGTTCTCCTGCTCGCCCTTGGGCCGCCGTTGGGCTGACCGTCCTGCTGCTGGGCGCTTCCGCCTGCACCCGGGAGGCGCCGGAAGGACCGGGCGCGGCCATCGCCTTCCAGCGCTCCTTCACGGACCAACTTGCCCGGTACGTGGCGACGGGCGATGTGGTGCCGCTGCTCGCCATGGCGCGGGCGGACAGCCTCTGCATCCTGCCGTGGGGTGCGGGCTGCAGCCTGGAAGCGCGGGAGGGCGACGGCACACCGCAGGAAATGGGGGATGCATTCCGGGCGTTATTGGATATCCGCACGGACAACGCCCGATTCACCCGATGGACGCAAGGTGGCTACGATAGCCCCGTGTGGCCGTGGGGCGGGCTCTTGCTGAAGTACACCATCACCTACGACGTCTCCGAACGGATCGACCACCTGATGCTCACCACCGATGCCCGGTACCGGATCAAGGCCATTTCCATCCGGCAGGACGTGGTGAACAACCCGTACCTGGACGGGATCTTGGAAGAAATGATCGACCGGTGAGGGAGGGGTGCTGCGGTTTGCATAGGGATCCAGGAAAAGTTGGCGCAGACTGTTGCCGGTACGGATCCGTGTACTATCTTTGGAATAAGCATCTACAGAAGGTCTGCCGCGAGGCAGGCCGCCAACCGAGCAGCCGACGCCACGGTGGTCCAATGATGCGGTCCGGGAGGGGCACAAAAGGGTCGGCAAGCAGGTTTCCTGTGCCTTTCCGTACCGCCTGTGGATGCTGAACCGCCCGTGTGGCTGGCGTTGGCCGTACCGGTGGTCCATCACACAGCGCCGCCAAAAAACGGAAGCACCACATGGGCGGGAAACGGGATCATGGAACCACGGACAAGGGACAACGGGCGGCAAGCCGTAGCAATCGCGGGCCACGGGCAAACACAACGCGTACCGGCCTGGGCGTGAAGGCCTGGCGAAGGGCCTTGTGGGGCCTGTTGCTGGTTTTGGCCGCTCCGTGGATACACGCCCAACGCACGGCCTTCATAGTGCCTAACGAAAGCCGGGTAGACCGTTTCCACCGGGAGATGATCAACCTGCTCAACGTGCGCAAGAGCTCCGAAAAGCCATGGGGCTGCTCGTTGTCGAGCTATGGCCCTTTTGAGTACAAGCCGGGCGAGGCCCAAAAGCTGGGGCTGAAGAAACAAGCCTATGTGTACCATGATGTGCGGGAGGTCAGGGCTGGTTCACCGGCTGATATGGCCGGACTGGTATCCTGGGATCGATTGCTGATGCTCAACGGCCAGCCTTTCAGCCGGGAACAGTCCATCGCGGACCAGCTCAACGGGTTCCCTGCGGGCGAACCCATCCAGGTGACCTTCCTTCGCAGGGGTCAGATGCAGCACGCCACGGTGGTGGCCGATAGTCCCTTGGAGGTGGTGCCGGTGGCCAAGCCCGACCTGTTCAGGATATCATTGGGCAAGGGTGGCGAGCTCACCCCGGGGCAACGGGACTTCCTGCAATCCCTAGGCATGGACCAGGTGGTGATGCTGGCACGATATGAGCTTCGTATATCCGGAGAGGCGGTGAATCCCTTCGATGATCATCCTGGATGGCAGTTGGACAGGTCGGTCCAATACGCTGCCACGTACCGGGTGACCGACCTGCGGAGCGGCCGCTCGCAGGAGTTGCCGATGCAAGTGATGACCCAGCAACCGGGCTGCCAGCGCAACATGGCCACCTGCTCCAACTTCAAACTGTTCCGGCAACAGCTCTTCGCCTTTTCCCAAAGCACCATGCCCGCCCAGGCATCCCCGGCGCCCACTCCGCGCACGGTGGGCGTGGCACCGCCACCCGATGCGCCCACCATCCTGGTATGGCCCGCCCGGGCACGCACGGCGGACCTGTTGGCGGGCACTTTCCAGCCCACGCGCCCCGAAAAGCTGCTGATGGCCTCCATCCAGGAATACTTGGGGGATGCTGGTTTCCCGACCATCGACTTCGAGGCGGCCCGCCGGAAATTGCAGGAAGCGCGCCTGGTGCGCAGCACCGCGGCTGACATGGACGACCTGCCCACCTGGCTGATGGACGCCGCGCAGGGCGGCCTCGTGTTGGAGTTCGGCAAGGTGGACATGGGCACCTACCATTACACCGATCCCTGCCAGGGCGAGATGGAATTCCGGGTGCGCAACACCACCACCGCGATGAACGTGGCCACCGAGATCCACAAGATGAACCTCTGCTATGAGCCCGGGGATTACAAGGATATTGTGCGTGAACTGTTCGACGAGGGCCTGCGGCAGAAGCTGGACCGGGAGGTGCAGCGCATGGCCACACGGGGGCAACAGGTATCGGTGGAGGTGCTGCTGGCCAACGGGCGGCGCACCGCCGACGCCGTGAACGGCCAGCCCTTGGCCCGGCATTTTGAGGAAGCGCTGAAGGAGCTGCTCCCCACTGGCCGCTTCGCCATCCAAGGCACGCTGGACCACCTGATGCGCTTCAGCGGGGTGGACCTGCCCGCCGAACACCCCGATACCGCCGAGCCCTACACCACCAATGCCTTTGCCTTGGACCTGGCCGAAGGTATCCGGCAACGCACCGGCCTGGCCGTGCGCCCCTCGTTGATCGGGTCCAATGTGATCCTCACGGTGGAATGAGGGCAAGGGCCGCTCGCAGGCTCGCGGGTTTTATTCAACCACGCCCCGATATTTATCGGGGCACACGGATGGACACCGATATACCTAGTGTAAACCATCCAGGGGCTTCAGGCCACGGGCCGCAGGCTTGCTACGGCTGTACAGCTCGTAGCTCATGGCCAAAAGCCCCCGCTACCGTTAACCCAAAATGAACCCCATCGCCTATGAAACCGCTGCCGGGATGGCCCTGTTCAAGGACGAGATCTTGGATTCGTTCATCCTCCATATCCCGCATGCCTCAACCCATATCCCGAGCCTGGAAGGCTTTGTCCCGGGGAAGCTGGAAGGGAACATGCGCCTGTTGACGGACTGGGCCACCGACCGGATCTTCGACGTGCCGGGCCTGGCCCGGATCATCACGCCGTACAGCCGGCTATTCTGTGATGTGGAGCGGTTTGGGGACGAACACGAGCCGATGCTGGAAGTGGGACGTGGCTTCTACTACACCCACGGCTATGACGGCTCGGCGTTGAGGGAACTGGATGTTGCGCGGAAGGAAGCGGTGCGCAGGGAATTCTATTTGAAGCACCACGAGCGGCTTGCCGACATGGCCCGGGAACGATTGGCGAAGCATGGCGTTTGCCACGTCCTTGATTGCCATTCGTTCAATGACGACCCCCTGGTCCCGTTCCATGCAGCACCGAAGTCACCGGATATCTGCATCGGGACCGACCCCTTTCATACCCCGGATCATTGGAAGGCCTATACCCTCCATTACTTCAGCCGTCTCGGCTATTCGGTGGAGATCAATGACCCGTATGCGGGCTGCCTCATCCCCAAGCCCTATTACCTGAAGGACAGCCGGGTGAAAGGCCTGATGATCGAGATCAACAAGCGGCTGTACATGAATGAGGGTGTGGTCGATGAGGAAAGGGTGGGGGAGTTGCGCGGTGTAATGAAGGGGTATTTTGAGGAGTTGTGAGCGGCACTTTGGGTTACGACATGGTCATTGCCGGTCACTGGGAAAAAAGGTAGCCCATGGCGAGTTGTCAGGACCATACAGCCGCACGGGCTATGCGCCGGTTTGCGGAAAAAGGCAAGTGTTGTTGCTCACCTGTTAGCCGGAATGGTGCGACTTATCAACATCCATTGCGGGACCGAAAATATTGGCTATAATGTAGCCGCACCTTTGACAATATATCCGTCATGGAAAATCAAAGCAACTTCATTCCCTCTTCGGACAAGGAAGCGCTGAACTGGGTAACACCTGCCTTGGACCGAGTACCACGAGAACTGTCGGACGATGCATTCAAGCGGGCATGGGCAGCCATCTTCTATCTCTATCCGGGACTTCATCCTGATGATGCCTTGGAGCATGGGGATATCCTGACCAAGGAAGATGACGAACCTGCCCCAATTCCTGAGGTGGACCCCAGACTTATCCTGCCTCGCTATGCGGTGAGCGGCTGGCCAGTGGCCTTGGCACCTATGGCGGAAGAGGCATGGAAGCGATATGAGTCCAATATGCTGGAGGAGGAGAGCTTCTACTGTTCCGAAGCGCAGATGGCGGGGATGATGGATCGGAGGGCTAGCTAGGTGGCTCCTCTCCAGCCGTTGATAATTCAATGCTCCGTTGAGTGAAACGGGCTGCATTGGAATGGACCTTTACAACCACGAGTGAAGCATGAAGAAGTCAGCGAAGCCGCTTAAGCGCAAAGCCGTACTGAAAAAGTCTTCCAAGCTCAAGAAGGGGAATTTGAGCAAGAGCAAGGTTAAGTCAACATCAGGGGAAAGCGAGGCGAAGGAACCTGTTGCCCCATACGGCCGGTCCATGACCCCTACGGTGAATGGCTCATACCGGTTCATCGACCTTTTCTGTGGGATCGGTGGCTTCCATCGTGCCTTTGCCAAACAAGGGGCGCATTGTGTTTTTGCGTCCGATTGGGATAAGTACAGCCAGATCACTTACCGTCAGAACTTCCCGGACACGCAACTGATCGGCGACATCACAGCAGTGGCCATGAAGGACATCCCCCAACATGACATCCTCTGTGCAGGATTTCCGTGCCAGCCATTCAGTTTGGCGGGGGTATCGAAGAAGAACAGCTTGGGCCGTAAGCATGGCTTCGAGGATGAAAGACAAGGCAACCTCTTCTTCAACATCGCAGCAATCCTGGACCACCATCGGCCTGCAGCTTTCGTGTTGGAAAATGTGAAGAACTTGAAGAGCCATGACAAGGGGCGAACGTTCAAGGTCATCCATGAAACCCTGACCAAGGAATTAGGCTATCACGTTTATTATCGGATCATTGACGCGCAAAGTGTTGTACCCCAGCATCGGGAACGGATCTTCATCGTTGGCTTCCGTGAACCTCGCTATTTCCATTGGCCGGAGTTCCCGAAGGAAGGGCCGAAGCTGGGTGCGATCCTTGAGGACAAGGTTGACCCGAAGTACATATTGACGGACCATCTCTGGACTTATCTGCAGAACTACGCCGCCAAGCACCGTGCAGCGGGGAATGGATTTGGCTTTGGCCTGGTGGATGGCGATGGTGTGGCACGTACACTGAGCGCACGCTATCATAAGGATGGTTCGGAGATCCTGATCGATCAAGGCAAGGGCAAAAATCCACGGCGGCTCACACCTCGTGAATGCGCCCGCTTAATGGGCTATCCGGATGATCACAAAATTGTGGTCTCTGACACACAGGCCTATCGGCAATTTGGCAATTCCGTGGTCGTGCCGGTAGTGGAGCGCATTGCAGCAGAAGTGGTCAATGCCTTGCACGAGGTGCCACTGGCCAAGCCCGCACTGATCATGGAACTTGCCGACCCGCTTCCTGAAGCAGTGGCTTCACCGCCGAAAGGCAGGAATAAGCGGCGGACCAAGCGCAAGGAAGAGCTCATAGAGGCCTGAGGGGGTTAAGACATTGCAAAGGCGAATCATCATGAAGCCGACCTTGGCCAATGTCTTCCAAGTGGTTGCACATAAGCGGCTCGTGCTGGTTGATCTTCCCGGGAAGGGATCCAATCAACATGAGTTGAATGGGGTGACGGCATTGAGGGAGTTCTTTCAGACCGGTGATACGGTAAAGGCTCCCATCGTATGGCACTACTTTGCCGATGACCGGGACGCGGAGAGGGAGGAAGGAACATTCACCTTCTACGATGCTCGTGCCAAATCCGCAACCCGCACAGGCCGCAGCGAATGGCGTTTCTATTACACGGGTGACTTCCTCCATCGGTGTGAGCCAGGGGATGAGCTCATTTTCGTCAAACCGTCAGGTATCCTGCATGCCTTGGTGTTCAGAAAGGACTCCGCAAGGCTCAGGGCAGCACTGGTCCTCTTCGGAATTGGCCAAAGCGGCGACCAATTGCAATTATTGACCGGGCAACAAATAGCTGAACGGGACCTTGACTTGCTCCGCCGTCATGTCATCGACGAGCTTGAACTGGACATTGAGCTTCCCGTTATGGAGCGTGACAAGGAACTCGTCCTTCGCCAATTCGGAGAGAGGTTTCCAACCACCGCTGTTATGTCAGCCTTTGCCAGGAGCCAAGTACAAGGAGGTGGGACGGACCCTGACGGCCTCTTGGTAGCTTGGCTTGACCGGGAAGAACAACTGTTCCGGGCGCTGGAGGACGTCATCATTGGCAAGCGCCTTCAACAAGGATTTGATTCCGTTGCTGATTTCATCAAGTACTCGCTAAGCGTCCAGAACCGGCGCAAGTCACGTATGGGACACGCCTTGGAGCATCACTTGGCCGAGGTGTTCACCCGTGAAGGCCTGCGATTTACGGCCCAGGCCAGGACCGAGGCCGGTAACAGGCCGGACTTCATCTTTCCCGGTGAAGCGGAGTACCATGATCCCGCATTCAACCCGACCAAGCTCATCATGTTGGGTGCAAAGTCCACGGCCAAGGATCGATGGCGACAGATCCTGCCCGAAGCCGCCCGGATACCGAAAAAGCATCTGTGTACCATGGAACCGGGTATCTCCGAGAAGCAGATCCACCAAATGGAGCAAAAAGGTGTGAGGCTTGTGATACCCCGTTCAATCATGATCACCTATTCGGAAGCACAGGTAAAATACTTGGATACGTTAGGAGGGTTTATCGACCACGTACGTTCCTTCCAACGGGTGTGAGGTTGAAGGCCATGGCATCGCATGATTTTACCCCCAACTTCAGTATTTACTTATCCTAAATGTCACCTATCTTGTTGTGCCAACTTGAATGCCTGGTATGTTGCCGGAAGAGCTGCAGAATGAATTGGACGGAATCCTCGGGAGTCATAATTGGCTGAGGAACTTCAATCTGTCACCGTATACAACGCTGTTATGTGGTCGGGTGATCAAATGGATCGAGGAGGGCCCGGCTGACCCTAAAAAGCCTGTGCTGCACATAGCATCACCCGCCGGTGAGAACGTGGCGGACATTTTGGCTGTGGTCCTTTGCGCTTATGCAACACGTGAAGCGTGGCTCAATGAACTTGATAGCGAACTACGTGCAATCGAAGCGAACACGAAGATTCGCCTCCAAATTGAGAACAAGAAGATTGATGTCTACTTCAAGTCCTATAATCGCCCAAATCTCAATGCCCCTCGTGTTGTTGTCGCACGGACAAACCAAGACACCAATGAGACGTGGGAATTACCTATAGCGCCAGTCATGTTCCGCCAATCCCCGGTAGCCGCCGACATAGCCAACAGAATAGGCATCGAAAGGTTCCAAGGACATGCACAAACCCATTTTCGAAAAACGCGGCTCGATCGGCTACTTTCCATGCAAGGTACTCGCGGCTTGTGCAAGGAAGAACGCAGGCGGCATGTTCTTTTGGGCACCAGCAACAAAGGGGTCTTCAACGCCACTGCCCAAAACTTGAATTTTGAGGGGGAGCACCTTTATAAGCTCCTTGAGCTGCAACCCTCCGGGGTCGAGACATTCAGCAAGCGCTTTGACAATTGCCTCCCCGCAGCCGGAATCAATCTCCGCGAAAAGATCAACAACGAGTTATGGCCATTGCTCGAGCAATGCGGGATCGACCGTGGTTCACTCACCCCGTTAGAGGGGGTGACCAATGCCGGCTTGGACGCATGGTTGGAACAAGCGGAAGCTTTGGCGCAGGAGCAAGGCGAGGAATGCTTGGAAGCGGTCCAAGAAGTGACAACCGACTTGAAGGAAGCGCTGAAGGGCCAGTCGGATGATCTTTTCGACCCTGATCGGACCCTGGTGATCGTGTGCAAAGGATATGACCTTCTTCTTGATCCGGGTAATGGATTCGAGTGCCTTGTAAAACAGGGGGCTCGGATCGTCGTGGTGGGCGACCCGTTCCGGTTTACCTGTGAGGCGAATTACAGGGAAGAACGTCTTCCGAATTGGTTCGTGGAACGAGTTCAACGATTCGATACGAGGGCCACGGACTATGGTGTTGCAAACGAACCGCCTGCCCCCATGCAATTCCAAGACCACGAGCTATTGAAAACAGCCCATCAGTCGGTGATACCGGTAGTCATGCGAACCCTCTCGGGTGAAGGGCCGGGACATGCCCTATACGCCGTTTGGGGGGATCTTTTCGGCGTATTGAGCGATCTAGGGCATGCGCCGGGCATACGCAAGTTGATCCTTGGCCATCTGTTTCCGGTCATCCGGGTGCTTTCCACGCTACCGCATGGCGCGGCGGGCGAGACCAGGCAATGGCTTGATGGGAAGATCGCAAGAGCGATGGAGTTGATCGGAGAAATTCAACTTGAACAGGTCACCGAAACCTTGCACCAATGCATCCGGACCATTCAAGCCGTGATGGATGCCATGGCGGACCCTCAAGTTTCCAAAAGGGATGAGCTCGACCTCGAGAACGAATGGCTATACTATGACTATGAAACGGGAGATGATGGAAGCGGTGTCCGGTGGTGGGTGTCCGGCAGTGGGGCCCTGCCGAAGGAGGAGGGTGTAGATGAGAGGCCACAGGTAGCCATCACCGGTTGGAACGGACGCCATGCGGCGCATTGGCTTCATAAACAGCTCCGCGACGCCGCCGTACGCCAAGTGAAACTGGTAGGCTACGAACGGGACAACCGGCTTTGGCATGGGGCCTTGGATCGAATGCACACGATCAACGGACCGAATGCTTGGAAGGAGATCCTTGACCAAGTGGGTGAGATTTGGCGCCCGCTGAACATTGAAGAGGGTCGGATTCCTGTACCTATACAGGAACGAGTCGAACACACTCCCCACTACGCTGTGGAACCGGATGAGCCAGCTGAGGAAATACTGAAGAAAGAGCGGGACCAGATCCGCATACAGCCTCAAGGAGGTGGTGCTGGTCCGCATACGGTCGAAGCCGCCTATTGCCTGCAATTCGATGATGGAACCCGTCTGCGATACCCCACGAAGGGCAAGCTCAAGTTCTTCGCGGTACATAAAGGAAAAATCATCGAAAAGCCACCCAGTGAATTGGAAACAGGGGAGAGACTGGTGTGGGTGGAAGAAATGAATGCACTGATCAGGGAACGCGTGTTGGCCGGATTGCCCCAAGCCCTAGGGGAACGTCTTTATCAATGGCGTGAGGCCTTGGTTACCAAGCTTGATGAAGGGTACGATAGAGACAGAGGTGCCATGTCGTCCGCTATGGAGCAATTTGGGATCTCCAATGCACGGATGAATCTGAACCGATGGTTGGATGGTGATGTTTATGCGCCCCAAAACCTATATCTGGACCCAATCCTACGATTCTGTGATTCCGAACTTGCCGAGGATGAGGATAGCCGACACAGTCTCATGCTGGAGATACGCAGGGCAAGCTACCAAGCCCGCAAAAACCGGCCGATCGTGAAGGAAGCTTTGCTGGGTGAGCTGAATCAGGACGAATTGCTTCATACGCTACTTGAAGCTGAAACGGGTGTGCCGCAACAGGTCATGCTGTTCAATGCTGAAAGGCAGGTAACCGTACTGCGTTTGGAGGATCGATGGTTGGCCGAGGGCCCCTTCTCGCAGGAGGATATGTACACCCTGAATGAAGCATAGCGAATGTCCCGACCTGTCTTCAGACCAACAGGATAAGATCAAGAACGATACCGCACCACTCCTTCAAATCACTTTCCACCGAACAAGATGCCTGTACTTGACGAATCCAACGCCATCCGCCTCCAACTTCTGGACGCTTTGCGGCGCGACCTTGTAGGACCTTCCACGGGCGGCCCCTACGTGGACCATTATGGTGCACGATTCGGATTGGGACCCGAGGAAGAAATGCTCGTCGCCTTTGACGCTGCCGATCGGCCGCACAAGCGGTATGTGTCGGGAAAACTGCACAGCGAGGAGGAAGACCAGGAAGAACCGCAGATTGAAGATGAAGATGTTGAGGTGCCGGACCACGCGAAGCTAAAGGACAACAAGGTGGAAGGGGATGATTGGGAACCCGCCGGGGACGATCCCATCCTTGGAACCAACCGAAGGGAGCGCACCTCATTCGGCATGACATTTCGGGTGAGGAAAGGGGAAGTGCTGAAGGTGATCATGCGGTGTGCCATCTATGAAAAACAGGATGATCTGATCCAGAAGTTGCAGCTAAACCCCAATGGGGGTGTTGAAGAGACAGGAACCCCGTGTTCATGGTGGCGCAGGAAACCATTGGTCTTCGAATGGCAACCTACCGTCGAGGAAACGACTTGGACAACCTTGGGACAAGCGGGGAGCCATCAGGTGTTCATGCGCCTGACGAAGCGGCGGGAAGAAAATGGGGTGGTCACGGTTTCCTTGACCGCCACCAATAAAACGAAGAAGTCTTCGGACCGGGAAAGCGAGGTGTTGTACCAGTGCGAACTGGAGGTGGAGGCCAGTGTCGGTTTTGAACCGCTGCGGGAGCGACTGCACCGCGTACGGGAGGAGGACGAGCAATTGATGGACCTTCTCTACAGGAACAACACCCTGCACGCCATGGGCCACGGCTGCGCGGTGACGTGGCATCGGGCCGACGACGGGACGGTGAACAAATTGACCACGGACTTTGTGCCCGTGCATTCAATCCCTGCCGTGGTGCCCCGTGAATCCAAGAGCGGGGAGCTCGACCTGGCCATGTATAACCTCTGGAAGGGCGATGCGGGAGCCATTCGGGAAATGCTCACCCGACTCATCGATCAATATGAGGCATGGGTGAGCGAATTGGAAGGGCGCATCCCGGACTTGGACCGCGATCATCGGCCTGCGGCCACCAACAACCTGGGCGCATGCCGGAAAGTGGTGAAGCGGATGAGGAAGGGTTTGGAACTGTTGGAGGATAAAAAAGTCCTTGAGTGCTTCCGCTGGATGAACCACGCCATGCTTTGGCAACAACAACGCTCCAAGGTGGGGCAACGCAACTGGACCGATGAACCCGACGTGGTGGAACCGATCACAAACGGGGAACAAGACCAAGATCTCCAGAAGTTCCGTGCCTTGCAAGCCTTTCACAATGACGGCCGAGGGCGGTGGCGTCCCTTCCAGCTCGCGTTCGTACTGATGAACCTGCCGGCGATGTGGGACCCGAAAGAATATACCGATGACCGGGCCATGGTGGACCTGATCTGGTTCCCTACCGGTGGTGGGAAGACCGAGGCCTATTTGGGCCTGATGGCTTTCACGTTGTTCGCAAGGCGCAGGACGAACGAACGACGAGAAGACCGCTATGGCACCACGGCGCTGATGCGCTATACCCTCCGTTTGTTGACCACCCAGCAATTTGAAAGGGCCGCTTCTTTGATCGTTGCCTGTGATCTCATTCGGAAAGAAAACCGGCCCGAGCTCAGCGCGAAAATCCCATTTTCAATCGGTCTCTTGGTCGGATCATCCAACACCCCCACTACAAACGATGATGCGGTCATAGCATTCAACAACAACGAGTACAAATTTGCCTTGCTCAAGTGTCCATGCTGCGGAGCCCGTTTTGGAAAAAGGGGACAGAACCAACATGCCGAGCTGAAAGGATTACGACATGGAAACAACCATATAGCATTCAGGTGCTACAATGCTAATTGTGAAACCCATGGCCAAGACCTGCCCATCCATGTGGTCAATGAACAGATATACGAACAAGCGCCCAGCTTGGTGGTGGGTACAGTGGACATGTTTGCCCAGATTCCTTGGAAGAGCACCAACTTAAAACAACCATGGAATGGGGGTGAGTTTCTTTCCAGGCTCTTTGGATTCCGGAACAAAAAGGATGGATCTGTATGCCGGATCAAGCCACCCGAGTTGATCATCCAAGATGAGCTGCACCTGATCAGTGGTCCTTTGGGTTCGATGGTGGGCATGTATGAAACCTTGGTCCAGGAGCTCTGCACGGACCATGGGCTGGGGGATTATCCCTTCCATCCCCAAGAGGGTGATGAACGATCTTCCATTCCCCCCAAGATCGTGGCATCCTCCGCCACCATTACCCGGGCCAGCAATCAGGTGAAGGGGCTGTATGGCAAAACGGGTGAAAATGCACTGCAGATCTTCCCACCGCAGGGGTTGGACATTGGCGAGACCTGGTTTTCCCAAGTGGACAGGGATCACATGGCCGGTGAACACGCCCACCTGCATACCAAGGGGCGGTGGTACGTGGGCCTATGCCCAAGCATCAGCGGCCTTTCCGCGGTTTATCGATCCTACGGCACCGTGTTGGCCAAACACCGGCAATTGGCGAATGGGGCGTACCCTAATGATGGTCGTGCAAAGGCATTGGACTACTATCACACGCTTATCGGATTCTACAACAGCATCAAGGAGCTGGGCCGCTCCAACACCATGCTTGCCCCCGGCGGAAACGTACCCGAATACATGGGCACCCATGCTGCCCGTGAACTGATCCCCGGAATTGGGGAAGAGTTGAAGACGCGGGAGCTGTACAGCCTGAACAGCGCCGAACAGATCCAAGAGACCTTGAAGGAACTTGAGGCCAACGGAGAGGTGGATGCTTGTCTCGCCACGAACATGATCGCCACCGGGCTCGACGTGCCCCGGCTGGGCCTGATGTTCATACACGGCCAACCCAAGACCACGGCGGAATACATACAGGCCAGTTCCCGGGTGGGCCGGCAATACTGGGAAGGCCCGGGGCTGGTATTCACGCACTACAACGGCATGAAGCCCCGGGATATGTCCATCTTCGAGCACTTCTCATCCTACCACGAGCGTATATACGCACACGTGGAACCCACTTCGGTCACCCCCTACTCCATCCGCGTACGGGAAAAAGGCATCCATGCCATTTTCCATGGCCTGGTTCGCCATTATTCCAAAAACAGACGCTCCCATCCGGGTACTATTGACGACAACTTGGCCGCATACATTAAAGAGGTCATCCGCGATCGCGCAAGCATCATACTCGAAGGGGGGAACGGCGCTATTGCACAAGTGGATGAATGGCTGGACCGGCTTATCCATGATGCCGGGAATCTGCGGTATTATGGAGGCATGGCTAACATGAGCATCCGGAAAAGCCGAGATCGACGTAAGGAGACGGCTATGATGGCCGAGGGCAGCCCCGTTACCGTCCCAGATGCCGATCGGACCTACTGTTTGCCAACGGCCATATCCATGCGCACCGTGGACCGGGAAGCCTCGGTCCGCATTCACAATTCCATTTAACCTGCATCCTAGATGAGCCAGTCAATCCGTCGCTCCAAGTTGATCACACCCCATGGCCCCGGTGCCCTGTTGGACCTTCCGGGCAATCTCAGTGTGATAGTCAGCGGCCCCCATCAATGGGAACTGACCATTTACCCAGAAGGCGATAATGAAAACAAGATCACCGATGACCCCCGCTTGGCCCGTTTTCTTGGTGTCCAGGAATTCAGAATGCCGCCAGCCGTGAAAAAGAATGATCAAAACAATGGCAATAACAACGTTGCGAACCAACTGATTGTCCCCGTATTCCGCATGCCGCGCTGGCATTATTGCGGCAAATGCCGAAAGATGACGGAGGTCAAACACAACTCTTCCACAGTCCATTGTGAAGCCCCATGCAACGGCCCCTTGATCCCTATCCGCTGGGTTGCCGTCTGCCCCAATGGTCATCTTACCGATGTTCCGTTGCGCTTGTGGGTCCACCGGAACCGGGAGAATCCGAATGCCTGTAAGCGCAACCTTACCTATCATTCAGGTCAAGGTGGGTCGGGGCTCTCAGCAATACAAATCAGTTGCGAGTGTGGAGCTGAGGCCTCGCTGGATGGCATTACAAGCCCCAATAGATTCCGATGCTTTGGAAAAAAACCTTGGACGGGACGTTCATACAACAACCCGGACTATCAGGAAGAATGTGACGAATATCTTAGGATTGTGACCAAGGGTGGTTCCAATGTATATTACTCTTCAACAGAGTCCGGATTTTTCCTGCCTTTGAACAACCTCCATCAGCGTCAAGCACTGATTGACCGATTCTGGGACCTTGAACAGAACAGGATCCGAGAAAAGTGGAAAAACCAAACCCTGAGGCCGTGGTTAGAGGGAAAATGGGAGGATAGTCAACTCCGTGAATCTGGAGTCGGCTTTCATGACCTTTTGAACAATATTGTGGCCAAGTTGGAGGGTCGCAGCAATGATCAAGCCACTGTTAATCGCGAGGGCTTCCGCTTTCAGGAGTTCCAAGTATTCAGTGGGCCACTTATTGAAAGTCAAGACCTGTTCATGCGGGAAGAAGGCACTTATGATTGGCATGGGCATAGGCTCCCGGAGGGCTTGATCAAAAAGGTGGTACTCTTGGACAAATTGCGTGAAACGCGTATCCTCACCGGCTTCCAGCGCCTTATGCCGGATAGTCTTGGCGACGATGAGAGGAGAAGGTTGATGTGGGGCCGTGAACCGGGGAATTGGTTGCCAGGCATCATCGTACGAGGCGAGGGAATCTTCATTCAATTCGACGACGAGAGGTTGGAACATTGGGAAAAGGAGGTCAAGGGCCACTTTGATCGCTTCATGCGCCGCTATGAACGGTGGCCCGACGACAAGCGTCCGAGTTTTTCAGCCCGCTACTTGTTCCTTCACACATTGGCCCATTTGCTCATGCGTCGCTTGACGTTTGAGTGCGGATATGGGTCCTCATCCTTGAGGGAACGCATCTATTGCGACCAAGGCAATCTGGAACGGCGGATGAACGCGATCGTGATCTACACGGCGGCGGGTGACGCGGAGGGCTCGTTGGGCGGTTTGGTCCAACAAGGTGAGCCCGGTCGCTTCGAATCCATTTTGCGCCAAGCCGTTGATGATGGCGAATGGTGTTCCAGCGATCCGGTGTGTTCGGACATTGGCCGGGAAGGGCAAGGCCCTGAAGGGGTCAACGGTGCGGCTTGCCACAACTGTGCCTTAGTGCCCGAAACCAGTTGCGAGGAGTTCAACAAGTACCTCGATCGCAAGTTCGTGATCGATGTGGAGCGGGTGATCCCTTCACTTTTTGTGGAAGGGAATGCGCACTGAGCGGTAAGCGGAAGCCGGCACTTGAGCATGTTCTGGTTGCACATAGCTTGTGGCAACCGCAAGCGGTGCTGTCCGAGGGAGTCGGTCTTGGAACCTTAGGACGGGTTTTCCAAGCGTCTTTTGGCCGACCCCAACCCACAAACATGGGCCTCCACCCCGCCAAAACACGTCGTTGTAAACTTTTCCCTGAGAAAGCGCAGCGCGGTGTTGGAAGTCCGCTTCCGTGACCTATCTTTGGGTTAAGCATCTACAGAAGGTCTGCCGCGAGGCAGACCGCCAACCGAGCAACCGACGCCACGGTGGTCCAATGATGCGGCCCGCAAGGGCACAAAGGGTCGGCCCCCGATTTTTTGTGCTTGAACGGGTCCGCTGTAGAAGCTTGCTGCACCGGCGGCCGGCGCTGGCCGTGGGTGCAGCCTACAACACGGCGCCACCAAAACAAATGACCGAACCGTAAGCATCCGGCGAACTACATCTTGTGAGGTCTTCCGGAGGCGGCTTGG
>DAOKZW010000002.1:0-198167 GCA_035325445.1 Flavobacteriales bacterium | reverse complement strand
AAACCAAGCCGCCTCCGGAAGACCTCACAAGATGTAGTTCGCCGGATGCTTACGGAAGAACAGAGTTTAGCTATCGCGAAATCAATCCGTTGACAGGTGGCTTTGACATGTGGGAGCAAATGCTTGGCAGAGCTAACGTAAGTTGGTACAAGCTTGGGGATGACCAAGTTTTGTTCATGATGAATGATTCAAAATCCATGACGTCAGCCACTTATCGACAGGATCCAAGTTATGAACGGTCAATGAGAAAGGCTGGAGGGAATACTTATCAAACATATATATGGACCGCAAGCATGAGTGAGGTAAAGTCGAAGGTTGAACAGGCTCAAATGCAACTCATGATTAGGCAAAAGAGCATGGAGCGAAGTATGCGCCCATTCCCATGAGCCGAGTAGTGCAACTGGTGGTAATTGGTTGCCTACTAGGTGCCCTTATGGGGTGTGGGGAATATTACGATGCAGAGTCGTTTGCAGGCATTTATACTCCTACTAGTTTTGTAAATAGTTATGATACTATTATGTTTGAGCCAGATGGAACCTATCAACGTACTGTGCATGATTCGTTAGGAAATATGGTAAAAACGTACATCGGTTCATGGACAATACGAGGCGGACATGAAATATCCATAGGATATTTTTTCTTGAACCTCGATTATGATCTGGCGAGGTATCCTGAGGCAGCGATGGATAGTTCTATGCACATCACGATGCAGATTAGAGATATTAACGGCAACACTGGATTTTGTGTTGGATACTTACCGGGGGAGTATTGTTATAAACGAATTACCCGGGCAACTTCCACGAGAAGACCGGAATGAACCCCTCAAAATTCCATAGCACGTTTGCCAATGGCAACATGGATGCGGTAGACCGCTACGACGGTGCCGGCAACCAGTACGACAATTTGAAGTTCGGCTACCACACGTCCGCCAATGGCCATAAAGTGCGCAACCGGTTGTACCACATCCAGGACCTGGCGGACCAGGACGGGGACTACGCGCAGGATATCCCGCAGCACCCTTATGTGGCAGGGGACATCCAGGATGAGGAGAACGACAACGGCACCATCAACAGTGCCAACAATTTCAGCTACGACGAGCTGGGCCAGCGCACCAAGGACGAAAAGGCGGACATAGAGCAGGTGGAGTGGACGGCCAGCGGGAAGGTGCGCAAGGTGCGGCACACTACTGCCAGCGGCAAGCCGGATCTGTTGTTCGGCTACGATGCGGCGGGCGAGCGGATCATGAAGCAGGTGGGCGACCCCGACCTGGACCCGGCGGGCTACCGCGAGCATTACATTCGTGACGCACAGGGCAACATCATGGCCGCATACCGCTACCAGCCGGAGCCGGTGCCCAACACAAACCCGCAAGCGTACGCCGCGAGCTTGAAGGTGACGGACCGCCCGATCTATGGGAGCAAGCGGCTGGGGAGCTACACGCGGCCCATGGAAATGGTGGGCACCACCACGCTGCAGCACTACCCTTACACGCAACCGATGGGCACTTACAACCTGCAATACGAGCTGAGCGACCATTTGGGCAACGTGGCCACGGTACTCACGGGCCGGCTATTGCCCACCCTCGGCCCGGGCATACAATACCAGGCGGAAGTGCTCAGCGCCCAAGGCTACGAGCCCTTCGGCATGGAGCTTACCGGCCGCAAATGGCAAAGTGACGTGAGCCGTTTCGGGTTCCAAGGCCAACTGAAGGACCGCGAACTGGCGGCCATCCCCTTCAAGTACCGTATGTACAGCCCGGACGGGAGCGGGTTCTGGAGTGTGGATCCGTTGGCGTTCAAATACCCGCACAACTCGCCCTATGCGTTCGCAGAGAATAGAGTCATTGAGATGTTTGAATTGGAAGGCTTAGAGGGTCTTCCAGCAGGCAAAGTCAATACCCCCCTAACTGGCGGTAGTTTATCCACGCTATGTCTGGCGCGAGGCCATCCCCGCATGCTCGCGCTCGCCTTTTTGGCGAGTGCGCGGGCCTATAGGGCCTCCGATACATATCGGAGCGGCCCGTCCCACTTCGCTTCAGCCCCGCACACACGTACTGAGCTTGTAGCTCGTGTGCTACTAACCCCGCGTGCCCGCGCTCGCCTTCTTGGCGAGTGCGTATATTACTAGGGCCTCCGATCCATATCGGAGCCGCCCGTCTCACTTCGCTTCAGCCATTTGGACGCAGGTAAAGGGCACGGGCCGGGCGTAGAGTCGCGCTAGTTGCGGAACGACATGGACAAATTCCACCCGACCGGATAGCGTTCAAGGCCGCAAAATGCGACCTTGAACGGACCGACAAGCTAAGTTCGCCCCATGAGCAAGAGAGGGACACCTGCCATCGCTGACGAACAGGTGATGGGCAGGATACACACGGTACGCGGCCAAAAGGTGATGCTGGACGGCGACCTGGCCGAGCTCTATGGCCCCGCACACACGTACTGAGCTTGTAGCTCGTGTGCTACTAACCCCGCATGCCCGCGCTCGCCTTCTTGGCGAGTGCGTATATTACTAGGGCCTCCGATACATATCGGCTCCGCCCGTCTCACATCGCTTCAGCCATTTGGGCGTAAGTGGAAGTGGGCAAAGGGCGCTCGCGCCCTTTGCCAATACGCTCACCCTAGTTGGGGACCCGCTAACTTTACCGGACCAATCAAGAGGCTATGAGCACCATCGACCTACAGACCGAGATCGTGCAAATGATCAAGGACGAAAGCGACCCGAGCATCCTGGAAGCGATCCGAACGTTGCTTTACAGGGTTCGGCAAGGGCAGGTGGACGACGACTTCACCGCAGAGGACATCGCTGAGCTGGACCGACGCCGTGCCGAATACCTGCGCGGTGAAGGGACTTCCTACAGTGCTGAAGAATCGTTGCAACGGCTGCGCTTCGGGAAACGATGACCAAGCGTTACGAGGTGGTCGTGCGCCACCAGGCGCAACGCGAGGTGGAGGAGATCTACGACTATCAGCACAGGATTGACCCGGAGCGGGCCGCCCGCTTTTACGCGGCGTGGCAAACCTGTTTGGAACAGTTAGAAAAGTACCCGTCACACGCGAAGCGGAAGGGACCATACGGCCATGAGATCCTTCATAAGCTTCCGTTCCGTGTGGTATTCGAGGTGCGAGAAATGAAAGTGATCGTTTATCAAGTGCGGCACGTCAGTCGCAAGCCCAGCAAGAAGTTCGGGCCCTAGTCCTGAATGCCCGCATGCCCGCGCTCGCCTTTTTGGCGAGTGCGCATGTTACTAGGGCCTCCGATGCATATCGGACCGCGCTCGTGCCCTTCTCGTGCCAATACGCTCACTCCACCGTGTCTGGCGCGAGGTTGCACCTCGTGCCGTTCCTTGCCATCCCCGCATGCCCGCGCTCGCCTTTTTGGCGAGTGCGCATGTTACTAGGGCCCCTTACTGGCGCGGGTGTCCGATGCATATCGGACCGCGCTCGTGCCCTTCTCGCGCCAATACGCTCACTCCACCACCACCCGCACGCTGCGCCTACCGTCCCGGGTGTGCAGCAGCACCTGGTACATGCCCGCCGCATGGCCGGCCCAGCTGAGCACCACCTCTTCCTGCCCGATCAAGTGGTCCACTTGGGCGGTCCGGCCAGCGGCATCGAACACCTCAACGGCAACCACGCCGGCCGCATTGATGGTGGTTGCCCCGTGGCCCGGATTGGGATAGGCCCGAATGGCGCCTAGGTCCTGGCCGAGGTCGCTTATGCCTGTTTGCTGGTTGGTGCCTGCAAAGGCCATGCGGCGCAGACTGATCTCGTTGCCGCCCCAGAGGGACTGCACGGTCACCACCACCTTCTTCACCCCCAACACCTCCGTCGGAAGGTCCACCACGTCCGGGGTCAGCACCGAGGCTACCGCTTTGGGGAAGCTCACGTTCGCTGTGGAGATCACCTGGCCCGCCTCGTCCTGGAAGGTCAATAGCGCATTCTTCAGGCTATGGTCCAGTTCAAAGTCGAAGTAGGCGTTCCACAACCACATCTGCGATACCGAGGTGGCATTCTGGAAGGTGTAGGTGATGCTGCCCTGCCACTGGCCGAACTGGCTTACATAGCCAATGCCTTGGCTGAACTGGTCGTTGGGTGCATAGGGGAACGTGGTGCCCGGGCCGGTGGCCGGGGAAATGTCGGCGATCAGGTTGTCCACGGTAATAATGGAGTAGCCATAAAAGGAAGGGAGCGTGGAACTCACCGATCCCGGGGTGATGACGGTTTGTGCCATGCTGCACGGCGCCCATGCCAGGAAGATGAACAACAGGGGGTAGGGTCTTTTCATCATGTGGCACAATGTAGCTCTTCACCTTATGGACCGGCCCTTGTCCGTTTCCCTATCTTTGGGGGAGCGGGTTCAGGCCTGCCCTGCAATACCACCGAATGAAGCCGAGCACCGAGCTTTTCGACCTGATCAAGTCGCTGACGAAGTCGGAGAAGCGCTTCTTCAAGCTGCACTCCTCGTTGCAGAGCGGCGAGAAGAACTACCTGCGGATCTTCGATGCGGTGGACAAACAGCGCGAGTACGACGAGGAGGCGATCAAGAAGCAATTTGCCAAGGAGACGTTCGTCCGACACTTCCCTTCGGAGAAGAACCATCTGTATAAACTGATCCTGAAGGCCCTGCGTGCCTTCCATGCGGAGTCGAGCACCACGGGCGTGCTGAAGCAGCACATCAACAACATCGAGATCCTCTTCGGCAAGGCCTTGTATGAGGAGGCGAACAAGATGCTGCAGCGGGCCAAGAAGATAGCCCGCGACCACGAGCGGTTCTACCTGTGGTACGAGCTGCTGGCCTGGGAGAAGATGCTGTTGGAGGAGGCCTACCAGTCGGGCAATTTCACGAATGACCTGGATGCCTTGATCGAGGAGGAGGACATGGTGCTGGGGAAGCTCCGGAACCTGGCGACGTACAACGTGCTCTACTCCAAGATCAACTATGTGTTCCGCAGCGGCGGCTATGTGCGCACCGATGAGGAGCACGCGTTGGTGGAGGAGATCAGCGGGCATCCGTTGATCAAGGGGAAGAACACCGCATTGAGCAGCCGCGCGAGCACCATTTGCCATTACACCCAGGGCTTCTGCTACTGGGCACGGCGGGACTGGGCCACGAGCTACGCGAAATTCCTGCGCGTCCGCGAGATCCTGGACGGGCATCCCTTGCTGAAGAAGGACTTGCCGAAGCGCTATGTGCGCACGTTGTATTACCTGATCCAGTGCGAGATCGAGCTGGGCGACCACGCCCATGTGAGGGAGGACATCAGGAAGCTGCGCGAGCTGCCGGATAGCCCGGGCTTCGGGGATACGGACATCCGCCTGCTGGTGTTTTGCAACAGCTTCCTCAGCGAGCTGCGCTACCATGACCGCGTCGGCGATCATGCCAAGGGCGTACAGCTGGAAGCCAAGGTGGAAGAGGGGATGGCGTATTGGGGGGCGCGTTTGCCCAAGGAGTACGAACTGGAGTTCTACTTCCTGCTATCCACGGTGAACTTCGGTGCCGGGCGCATGAGCCGGGCCCTGCACTGGTTGAACAAGGTGTTGAACGACCCCGAACCGATGTTGCGGCAGGACATCTTCACCTATGCGCGGCTGTTCAACCTGGTGGTGCACTACGAGCTGGGCAATTACGACCTGTTGGAATACATCGTGCGCAGCACGCAGCGGTACTTGAGCAAGCGGCAGCGTGCCTACGGCGTGGAGGCTGCGCTGATCGAGCATGTGAAGAAACTGGCGCGCAGCACCACCCCGGCGGCCAAGCAAGCCTTGTTCGCCTCGCTGCGCGATCAGCTGGATGCGCTGATGAAGGACCCGAATGAAGGTACGGTGCTGAAGTATTTCAACATCTGCGCCTGGGTGGATTCCAAGCTGGCCGACAAACCCTATTCCGAGGTGGTGAAACAAGCAGGCGCGGGAAGGAAGAAGTAGGAGTGCTCACGGCTGCAGTCCCGCGTTGTCCGGAGCGAGCACCTTGAATTCGGTGCGCCGGTTGGCCTGATGTTCCTCCTCGGTGCATGATACGCCGTTGCTGCACTTGTTTACCAGCATGGTCTCGCCGTAGCCGCGTGCAACGAGCCGTTCCTGGGGAACGCCCTTGCGCACGAGGTAGTCCACCGCGCTACGTGCCCGGGCATCGCTCAGTACCAGGTTGTACAGGTCGCTGCCCCGGCTGTCGGTGTGTGAGCCCAGCTCGAAGGTGAGCCCCGGGTTGTCCAGGAAGACCTGGGCGAGCTTGTCCAGCTCCCGTGCGGCATCCGGCCTGATGTCCCACTTGTCGTAGTCGTAGAAAATGTTGGGTACCACGATAGGCTTGTCGGGCACGTTGGGGTGGAGACGCAGGTTGGTGCGCAAGGTGGTGCTGATGCCCATTCCGACGGTACCCAGCATGGTGCTTTGGCTCAACAGGCCCCTTGCCTCGGCCCTGATGATGTACGCCCGGTTGGCATCCAGGTCGAATTGGAAGTGGCCATCGGCATCGGTGGTGACCTCCAAGTGCATGAGGTCCGCGATGTTCTGCAGGATCACCAGGGCGTGGGGTACGGGCTCGCCGGTCTCGGCATTGACGATGGTTCCCTCCAAGGCGAATGTGGGCGGCCGGATGGTGATGCGGTAGATCCAATCGTTCCCTGCACGGGCGCTGCTGAGGAAGCCGTGGGTGCCGGTACCGTCCAGCCACAGGCCGAGGTCGTCGCGGGTACTGTTGATCGGATAGCCCATGTTGCGCGGCTCGCTCCAGTATTCATCCTCGCGGTGTGTTTCGAAGATGTCGAGCCCGCCCATGTTTTCGTGCGCGGTGCTGGAGAAATAGAAGGCGTCGCCCACCACGGTGGGGAACATCTCATCCCCGGCGGTATTGATGGTGGGGCCCATGTTCACGGGCGCCGCCCAGCCCGTGCCCAGGTTGGTGCAGTACCACAGGTCTTTCCCGCCCCTGCCTCCCGGCATGTCGCTGGTGAAGTACAGGGTGTTGCCATCGTTGCTCAATGCGGGATGCCCCACGGAATAGCGGTCGCTGTTGTACGGGAATTCGCTGATGTTGCCCCATTCCCCGTTTTCGAGCAGGGTGGCGCGGAAGAGCTTCAGGTTGCTGATGTTTTCCTGGTCCTTGAGGAGCTTGTTGCCGTAGTAGTTGCTGCGGGTGAAGTACAACGACTTCCCGTCGGGGCTTACCACGGCCGGCCCTTCGTGGTACGGGCCGTTCACGGTGCCCCGCAGCAAGTTCGGGGTGCCCGCGTTGCCTTCCCCGTCCACCTCGATGGTGTACAGGTCTGCGAAGGATTGCCCGGACCAGGGGTCTCTTTTGGCCGTGTTGGCGGGGCGTTGGCCGGTGAAAAGCAGGCCGTTCCCGTGGGGGACGGCGGCGTAGGCGCTGGCCACGCCGGAGAATTCCAGGGGGTGGGCCCCGTATTTGGCGCTGTCGCTATAGAAGGAGAGGTAGCCTTCGCAGGCGCCGATGAGCTCGGCCACATCTTTCCGTTCCGGGAGTTCATCCCAGGCCCTGCGGAGCAATCCGTGGGCTTGGTCATACTGCCCTTGGGCCATGAGGAGGCGCCCGTAGTCATAGGCATCCTGGCCGATCAAGGGGGCTTGCTGCTCGGCGGCGGCGTAGTGCGCGGCAGCCTGCTCGATCTTGTTCTGCTTGGCTTCCGCTACCGCGGCGCGCAACAATATGCTTCGGTCCTGGCCCTGCTTCAGGGCCTTGTTGAAGTGTTCGTCGGCCTTGCTGTAGGCCAGCAGGGCCATGGCTTGGTCGCCGCGCTTGACATGGTAGCTGGCGCAGGAGGCCCAGGTGAGGGCGGCAAGCGCGAGCAGGGGAAACGGTGTCCTGTTGGAGCGCATCAGAAGTACCTCGGGTTTTTGATCATGATGGGTTCGCGGCCCAGGTCGATGCCGAGCATGATCTCGTGTGATCCACCATTGTACCGGTTGAGCCGGGAGGTGGTCATGTCGTAGGCATATCCCGCCCTGAACAGGTGGTTGATCTGGTATTCCACCATGGCGACCACGGCATCGCCCGTGCGGTATCCGGCACCGAGCCAGAACCGTTCCTTGAACAGGGCATTGAGGTTGATGTCCACTTCGGGCGGTGCCTGTTGTTGGTATTTGACAAGCAGGCTGGGCTTGAGGTTGAGGTGCTCGTTGATCTCGAATACGTGCCCCGCGTTGAGATAGAAGTGCTGCGTGAAGTAGTGGTCCGGGGCTGAAGGAAGGCTCGAGGCCAGCTTGCCGTCCGCCGCGAAGATGGTCGGTATCGAAAGGCCGAGGTAGCTCCATTCGTTGTGCCAGTACATGCCGAAGCCGAACTTGCCCACGGGCGTGTTGCTGATGTTGCCTTGGTACAGGGCATCCTGTGTGTCCCAGTACACGAGGTCGCCCAGGTTGGCGGCATACATGGAAAGGCCGGCCTTCAAGCCGAAGGCCAGATGGCCGTTGGCACCCGTCCTGATCCGGTAGGCGTATTGTGCGGCCACTTCCATGTCGCGGCTCACGCCGATCTGGTCGTGGCTGAAGGTGAGGCCGATCCCCATTTTATTGTTCAGCAACGGGGCATCGATGCCGAACAGGTTGGTGCGTGGTGCCCCGGCCATGCCGGCCCACTGGCTGCGGTGGAGCGCCGTGGCGGATGCGTAGGGGTGGCTGCCCGCGTAGGCGGGGTTGATGAAGAGGCCGTTGAACATGTACTGGCTCATCATCAATTCCTGTTGTGCGCTGGCCTGAGCGATGGCCATGGCCGACAGGAAGCCGGCGAATAGGAGGCGTGTGCTTCGCATGGTCGTTCCCGTTTGTGTCTTAGCGGCGGAGGTCAACATAGTTCTGCAGGGTGCGGTCGCCGCCCAGGCGCAGGATCACGAAATAGGTTCCGTTGGGCAGGGCCTGGCCCTGTGTGTTCTCGCCGCGCCAGTCGTTGCGGTAGTTGAGCTGGTCGAACACCACGTTGCCCCAGCGGTTGAATACGGTGAGCTGGTTGTTGGGCCAGGCATCGAGGCCGTGGATCACGAAGGCATCGTTGTCGCCATCTCCGTTCGGGGTGAAGCCGGTGGGCATGGCCAGGTCATCGGGCTGCGTGAGCAGGATGGTCAACTCGACCGTGCATCCGTTGGCGTCGGTCACCACCACGATGTAGGTGCCGGCGGGTAGCCCTTGGCGTTGCGCGCTGCTGGCCCCGTCGTTCCAGCCGTAGGTGTATGGCGCGGTGCCGCCCGACGTGTGGAGGGTGATCGACCCATCGCTTTGGCCCCAGCTGCTGATGTTGTGGCCACCGCTGTAATGGGAGAGCACGGGGTCGACCTGGATGCTCTCCGGTTCGTTCACGGTGATCGTCTCCTCCCAGGTGCATCCGTTGCCGTCGGTAATGGTCACAGGGTATGATCCTGCGGGGACATCGGGCAGGGCGGGGGCGCTGCTGCCATCATCCCATGCATAGGTGAAGGGCATGGTGCCCGATCCGACCTGCAGGGTGATGCCGCCGTTGGCTGATCCGGGGCAGGTTGGTGCGTTGATCAGGGCCGTGGCCTCCACGCCGGGCGTGCCCGCCACGATGGCGGATGCCGATGCCGTGCATCCATTGGCGTCGGTGATGTTGACCTGGTAGGCCCCGGCTGGCAGCTGGGTGATGTCCTCGCTCTGTGCCCCATTGCTCCAGTGGAAGGAATAGGGCGCCGTACCTCCCGTGACGGTGGCATCCACCGTTCCCGCTGCGGAACCGCAGTTGGCCGTGGTGGTGCTGGTGCTGGCCTCCAGGGGGGCGGGCTCCGCGATGGTCACGCATTGCTGGGCCTCGCATCCATTGTCGTCCTGCACATGGAGGCAGTAGGTGCCGGGGGCCAAGGGGCCGATGTCAAGTTGTGTGGAGGCAAAGCCGTTGGGGCCGCTCCATTGCCAAGTGAGCGTGCCAGTTCCGCCGGCCACCTGTGCAGCGATGCTTCCATCGTCCGCGCCATGGCAGCTGATCGCGGTGCCCGAGGGCAGGGTGATGGCCCCTGCATTGATGGTTATGGCGGGCGCGGCCTCCAGCACGATGGTGGCCTCGGCTGTGCAGCCATTGGCGTCAGTGGCCGTGATCGTGTACGTGCCCGCCGGCAGGCCCGCGATGCTGTCCGCCGCGGAGGTGAACCCGTCCGGGCCGCTCCAGCTGTATGTGTAGCCGGGCGTTCCACCAATGGCGGTCAGGTTGATCGCGCCGTCGGCCGCCCCGGAACAGCTGGTATGTGAACCGTTGTGGCCGGCCAAGCTGTACTCGAGCACCAACGCGCTGCCCGGTTCGGCGATGGTGGCCTGCAAGGTGTTGATGCATCCGTTGGCATCGGTCACCACCAGTTCATAGTCGCCGGCGGCCAAACCGCTGATGGCCGGCGTGCTGTACGAGGTGCTGTCGGGCCCGCGCCAAGTGAACGTGTAGGGTCCGTCACCACCTGTCGTGGTGGCGGTGATGCTGCCGCTGGTCGTGCCATGGCACAGTACATCATTGATGGCAAGGGTGGTCACCAAGGGGCTATCGGGCTGGATGAGCGCGATGGATGTATCGCGGACGCAGCCGTGGGCATCGGTGATGGTGGCCGTGTAGGATCCGGCGGCCAGCCCGTTGATGTTCGGTGTGCTTGCCGTGAAGCCGCCGGGTCCGTCCCATTGGATGCTCAAGGGTTGGAAGCCGCCGGTAACATCAAGTTCGATGCTCCCTGTGAACGCCCCGTTGCACGGGATATTCACGTCCCCATATTGGGATGCGTGGAGGGACAGGTTCATCGGCGCGGCAGCGATGATGGTTGCCTGTGCCGATGAGCTGCAGCCCATGGCGGTGGTCACGGTCACCTGGTAGCCGCCGCTGGCCAGCCCGGTGATGTCCTCCTGGCTTGAGCTGAACCCGTCCGGCCCGGTCCATGCGATCGTGTACGGGCTTGTGCCGCCGTTGATGGACAGGTTGATCTCGCCGTTGTTGTCCGTGTCGCACTCGTTGCTGGTGACCGCGAGACTCAAGGAGAGCGCTTGCGGGGCGGTCAGCGAGAAGCTTCGTATGACGATGCATCCGTTGGCGTCCTGGATGCTCACGGTGTAGGTGCCTGCGGCGAGGTTTTCAAGGTCCTCCGTGTTGGCGGCGAACCCATTGGGGCCGCTCCATGCGAACTGGTACGGCGGCAGGCCTCCGGCCAACGTGAGGTTGATGGATCCGTCGTTGCCGTTGCAGCCCACTTGGAAGCCGTCATGGTCGCTGAGCACCGCGGTGGTCGTGATCGGTGTGGGGGCGATCAGGGAGGCGTTGGCATAGGCAAAACATCCGGCGGCATCCTGCACCGTCACACTGTAATTGCCCGGTGCCAGTTCCGATAGGGCGTATGCCGTGGAGGAGAACCCGCCCGGGCCGCTCCAGTTGATGGTATAGGCCGGGCTTCCGCCGGAGACCTGCAGGGTGATGGAGCCATCCTCCGCCCCCGCGCAGGACACGTTGTTCCCATTGCTGTACGAGGACGTGGTGATGTCAAGCACGAGGTCCTGGGGCGCGGTCAATTCCACTTGTACGGCCGTGTTGCATCCGTGGGCATCGGTGACCAAGGCGGTGTACAGGCCCGCTACCAGGCCGGTGATGTTTTGGGAGTTGGAATGGAACCCGGCCGGGCCGCTCCAAGCCACTTGGTAAGGGCTGGTGCCGCCATTGATGCCAAGGGAGATGTTCCCGTCCGACGCATCGGCACAGGAAACGTTGCTTCCATTGGGGAGGGTCGTGGCCGAGGCCGTGGCTTCAAGGTTTGCAGGACCGGGAAGGGTCACATGGGCCGTTGTCGTGCATCCCAGTGCATCGGTCACTACGGCGGTGTAGGTGCCGGTGCCGATATGGGTGAGGCCTTGGCCGATGCCCATGTTGCCATTGGGGCCGCTCCAGTTCACGGTGTAGGGCGCCACGCCTCCGACGATGTTGGCCCCGATGCTCCCGTCCTCGCTATCGTCGCAGCCGGGTTGTGCCGTCACGATGATCCCGGCCTGCAGGGGCTGCGGCGCCACCAAGGTGAACGATGCACCGGCATTGCAGCCGTTCGAGTCATGCACCGTAAGGGCGTATTGGCCGGGGGCCAGGTCGTTCAGGTCGGGCGTGATGGCGGTGAACCCGTTGGGCCCGTTCCAGAAGTAGGTGTACGGCCCGGTGCCTCCGGTCACGGATGCGGAGATGGAACCATCGGACGCATCGGCGCAGCTCACATGGTAACCGCCGGTCATGTTGCTCAGCGTGGCGGTGATCTGGAAGAGGTCGGGCTCGCCTACGTTGTAGGAAGCCGTGGCCGTGCATCCGGCATCATCCGTCACGGTTACGGTATAGACACCGGCGAAGAGGCTGCTGATATCCTCCGTGGTGGCGGAGAAGGCGGGGAACCCGGTCCACAGGAAACTGTGGTTGCCGGTCCCGCCGCTGACGGTGAGGTCAATGGCCCCGGTATTGGCACCTTGGCATTCGGTGGTGGTGATATCGGCCTCCAGTTCGATGGCCGGTGCGGCATGGATGGTCACCGTGGCGTCCGTTGTGCATCCGTTCGCATCCGTCACGGCCACTTCGTAGGTGCCTGCGGGAATGCCGCTGAGGTTCTGGCTTGTTGCGGTGAAGGCACCGGGACCGTTCCACTGGTAGGAATAGCTGCCGCTGCCTCCTGCCACCTGAAGGTCGATCTCACCGGTGCTTCCGCCGTGGCAGGCAATATCGGAAGCGGTGGCATTGGCCGTGAGCGGGTCGGGCGCGCTCAACGTGGAGGCCGATGATGCCGTGCAACCATTGTTGTCCGTGATGGTGGCCGTGTAGGTGCCCGGCGCCAGGCCGGTGATCTGCCAAGACGAGGAGGAGAACCCGTTCGGCCCGCTCCATGTCACCGAGTACGCCGGTGTGCCACCCTGTGGCGTCAACACGATGGAACCGTCCAGGGCGCCATTGCAGCTGGTGTTGTACCCTCCGGCATAGCTGCTGGCGGCGGCCTCGGAGGTTAGTGCAGGCGGTTCCACCAACGTTACACTGCTCGTCACGGGGCACCCGCCGGCATCCGTGATGGTGAGGGTGTAGGTGCCGGCCTCCAGGAAGTCGATGTCCTGCGTGTTGGCGGTGAACCCATTGGGCCCGGTCCATGCGAAAGTGTACGGGGCCGTGCCGCCATCGAAGACGGTGATCACCTGGCCGTCCGCGGCTCCTGCACAGCTGATGTCATGGCCTCCATGGTTTTTCACGGAGATGACGAATGCAGTGAGGACGGGCGGCTGCTGGAGGGTTGCGCTGAACAGGGTGGAACAGCCGTTGTCATCCGTAAGGGTAAGGTGGTAGGTGCCACCTGTGAGCCCGCTGATGTTGGCGGTGTTGGCGGAGAATCCCCCTGGCCCGATCCATGCGTATTGGTACGGGGGCGTGCCGCCACCGGCAACAACCTGGAGGGAACCGTCGGCGGAAGTGTTGCAGGAAGGTTCGGTGGAGATGGCGTCAAAGGTGAAAGTGCCGGGCTCCGTGACGCTGAAGGCATGAATGGATTGGCACCCATTGGCATCGGAGATGGCCACCGTATAAACCCCGGCCGCAAGATCGGCCAAGTCCTGGGAGCTTGCCCCAAAGCCTGCCGGCCCGTTCCATTGGTAGCTATAGGGGGCCACGCCGCCCGCCGGCGTCATGTCGATGGCGCCGTTGTTTTCGCCGTGGCAGACGGCGGGTTGCACCAGGGCCGTGGCGGTGATCGCCGTGGGGGCGGTCAGGGTGAAGGTCGTGTCGATGAAGCAGCCATGGCCGTCCATTACCTCCAAGTGGTAGGTGCCTGCGGCCAGGCCGTTCAGGTCCTGTGTCGTGAAGGTGCCGCCATGGCCGTCCTGCCACAGGTACTGGTAATTGGGCGTCCCGCCGGTCGCGGTGATGTCAATGCTGCCGTCGGAACTGCCGGGACAGCTCACATGGGCCCCACCCGGGTATTGTTGGATCGCCGCCGATACGGATAGCGGCTCCATGGGGCCACCGATGCCGACCGGGAAATTGAGCGCCTGCGTGCAGCCGTTGGCATCGGAAATGGTGGCCACGTAGCTGCCTGGTGCGAGATGGGTCGCGGTGCCGCCGGTCTGTGCGGGAGTGGTGTTCCACACGATGTTGTAGTTGCCGCTTCCGCCGGCCACCTGTATGGCGACGGAGCCGTTGTTGTCACCGTAACAGGTCACGGGATGGGTCTGAAGGACGGTGGCGGAGATCGGCTGGGCGGGTTGGGTGATCACCACGTTCCGGGATTGCGTGCACCCCGCGGCATCGGTCACCGTAACGATCCAGGTGCCTGCCGGAAGGTTGTTCGCGGTGGGCCCTGTTTGCACCGGCGAGGTGTTCCATGCATACGCATAGGGCGCTGTTCCACCGGATGCGGCCACGGTGGCGCTTCCATTCGTGCCGCCGTGGCAAAGCACCTGGCTGGTCGCCGTGATGTTCAGCGCCAAGGGCGCTTGCGGGCCGCCCACCGTGATGGATGTGCCGGTGCTGCATCCGTTGGCATCGGCCACCTGTACCGTGTAGGCGCCTGCGGCAAGCCCGATGGCCGTGGCCGCATGCTGCTGCGGGCTGGTGTTCCAAGTATAGGTGTACGGTGCATTTCCACCCGAGACCTGTACGGTGGCCTGGCCGGTGTTGCTGCCGAAGCAAGTAACGGCGGTGGTGCCTCCGTTGCTGGCCACCAGTGCGGCAGGCGCGGTGAGCACCGTGCTTTGGGCGGCGATGCAGCCGAAGGCATCGGTCACCGTGAGTTGGTAGGTGCCGGCGGCCAGGCCGGCCAGGTCTTTATTGGCCGAGGTGAATCCGTTGGGGCCGGCCCATTGGAAGTTGTAGGGGGGCGTTCCGCCCGTGATGGTGGTGTTGATGGTCCCGTCGCTGCCGCCGTTGCAGGAAAGCGAGGTCCCGTTGTGGTTGCTTGCAACCAAGGCCAAGGCCATGGGCGCGGGGGCGGCGAGTGTCACGTCGTGGCTGGTGTTGCAGCCGTTCTGGTCGGTGATGGTCACGTGGTAGGAACCTGCGGCCAAGCCGGTGAGGTCTTCGTCCGTGGATGAGTAGCCGTTGGGGCCGCTCCAGGCGAACTGGTAGTTGGGCACACCTCCCGTCACGGTGAGGTCAATGGTGCCATCGGCAGCTCCCGCGCAGCTCACTTGGGCGGTGCCGAAGGTGCTTGTTACGGAGCTGACCTGGAAAAGGCCGGGCTGGTTCACATCGAAACTGCGGGTGGCCATGCAGCCATGCGCGTCGGTCACCGTAATGGTGTAGCCGCCAGCAATCAGGTTTTGCAGGTCTTCCGTGGAGGCGTTGAAACCATTGGGGCCGGTCCAGCTCCAGGCATAGGGGGCGGTGCCGCCGGAGGTGGTCAGGTCGATGGCCCCGTTGGCTGCAGCTTGGCACTGGGCTTCAGTCACCGTTCCGGTGATGGTGATGGGGGTAGGCTGGCCGATCTGGACGGAAGCTGAGGCTTGGCACCCCAGCGCATCCACGATGGCCACTTCCCAAGTGCCGGCGGCAAGGCCCGTGGCATCCGCCGCATGTTGTGAAGGCGTGGTGTTCCAGTTGTAGGAGTACGGCCCGGTCCCGCCCGTCACGGCAACGCTGGCGCTGCCCGTGGCATCGCCGTGGCACGCCACGTCCGCGCTGTTCCCGATGGAGGCGGCCAAGGGTGCGGCGGGTCCGGTGATCTCCACTTCCAGTGTGGTGGCGCATTGGCGTGCGTCGTATGCGCTAACGGTCCACGTCCCTGCCGGAAGTCCCGTGGCGGACGCGCCCGATTGCGGAGGAGTGGTGTTCCAGGAATAGCTGTAGGGGGCGGTGCCTCCGCTGGTATTCACCGTGGCCGAGCCGGTGGCTTGCCCGAAACAATTGATGTTCTGTTGTGAGGTGACGGCCAAGGAGAGTGCCGTGGCAGGCTCCGTTATCACCACCTCGCGCTCCAGCGTGCAGCCGTTGGCATCCGTCGCGGTGGCGAGATAGGTGCCCCCTGCAAGTCCGCTGGCGGTCAGGCCCGTTTGTACGGGATTGGTGTTCCAGGTGATGGTGTAGCCGGGCGTGCCGCCGCTTACGCTGATGGTGGCACTGCCATTGTTGGCGCCATGGCAGCTCACGTTCGTTTTGTTGGTGACAACGGCATCCAGGCGTACGGTGGGACCGGTGATGACGGCGGTGGCCTGGACCTGGCATTCATACTGATCGGTGATGGTGACCGTGTACGAGCCCGGGGCCAGCCCAGTGGCGGTGGGCCCCGTTTGTGCAGGCACCGTGTTCCACGAATAGCTGTAGACAGGCATGCCGCCCGTGGCGGTCACGGTGGCCTGTCCTTGGCCATCGAAGGGACAGGTCACGTTCGTGAGGGATGTGATCTCGGCGGCCATGGGCCCGCTCTCGAGCAGTGTGGTGCTGGCATTTGCGGTGCATCCGTGGGCGTCGGTGATGATGACGGAATACGTGCCGGCGCTGAGGTTGGACAGGTCGATGGCGTTGGAGGTGAACCCGCCCGGCCCCGTCCAGCTTGCGCTGTACGGGCCCGTGCCGCCGGTGATGATGGCATCAATGGATCCGTCGCTGCCGCCATGGCAGGCGATGTTTTGCCCGAATACCAGCATCGAAGGAGCGAGTGTCACGGCCAGCGGCGCAGGTTGGCCCACCACGAAGCTTTTCACTTTGGTGCAGGCGGCATCGGTGATGGTGACCGTGTACACGCCGGCCCCGATGTTGGCGATGTCCTCGGTGGTTGCGCTGAACCCGTTGGGTCCGGACCACTGGTAGGTGTAAGGGGCTATGCCCCCGCTCAGGGAAAGATTGATCGCACCGTTGTTGCCGCCTGCGCATAGCGGTGCGGTGATCGCGGCGGTGGCATCGAGGTTGCTGACCTTTACTTCCGCCTGGAGGGTGCGCGAGCAGTCGCCATGGGAGATGGTGACACTGTAGGTGGTGGTGCCCGGGGGCGTGGCCGTGGGGTTGCCGATGCTGGTGGAGCTGAGGCCGGCCGCAGGGGTCCAGCTATAGCTCGTTCCGCCGGCGGCCGCAAGGCCCACTTCGCCTCCCACGCAGATGGTGCTTGTCGCGGGCACCACCGACACGTTCAGGGAATCCACGATCGGAACCAGGAGCGTATCGCTGTTGGCCGCCGGGCAGAAAGGGTTGCCCAAGATGAACAGCAGGGTCTCCAAACCTTCGCTGATCCCGTCGTCCACCACGGCGATGGGCTGGTCAACGGAAGCCTGGAAGGCGGGAATGGTGATGGTCTTCGGCGTATGGGGGTCGAGGTCGCCGATGGCGGCATAGTCCGTCCCGTTGGTCGCGGTCCCATGCAAGTAGTATTGGAGCGTGAGGGGCTGGTTGTCCACCACCTGCCGGGTGAACCGCACCAGGCCATTGTTGCAACCCTCGACCAAGGAATCGCTTCCGTTCGCGGTGATCAGTTGCATGGTCACCGGGTTGCTCTTCACCTTGGCGATGAAAACGCCGGAATCCAGTTTCTTGTCCGAAGCGTCTGCGATGACCAGCTTCAGGTGATAGGTCTGGCAGGGTTGTACCAACGAGAACGCGCTCAGCCCCTTGGTGAAGCCGTCATATTGGATGTGCTGCCCTCCGGCGTTGTCGTGGAAGTATCCGGCGTTTGTTCCGTTGTTCACGTTATTGATGGCCACGGCGTCGTTCGTGCCTGGTATCAGCGCGATGTTCTTCTCGTTGCCGATGCCGGGGTCGCCTGCTATGCCGGGCCCGCTGATGAAGAAGCCGAACACGTCATTGAATTGCGAGCCGACCCATTCGTTGTACTCCTCGGAGCCGAATACGAAGTCGAAGCGGAGGCTGTCGCCTGCCGGGACGACATCGAACTCGAAGAGGCAGGCGTCGCGGGTGGTCCGCCCGGTAACGATGTTCAGCAAGCTGTTGCCGGGCCTGTCCTGGCTGAATGATTTGTCTTCGACGTTGTTCGGCCCCAAGGCGTTGGTGATCTTGCCGTTGGTGAGCAGGATGCCCTCGTCGATCCCCAGCAGGCTTCCTGTGTATTGGAACTGTCCGTAGCCTTGCGGATGGCAATCAATGTGGGGGTTGGAGATGGTTACCCCCGGCCCGGTGATGATGCGGGCCAACTGTGCAAGGTCGGTTTGCGGGCTGACGGCCAGTTGCGCGAAGCCGAGGGTTGAAATGGCGGCAAGGAAGAGCGACGCGAGCGCTTTGCGAAGGGCCGTGGTCCTGGTCATGTTCATCGTCCTCGGGCGTTTTCACATGCGGTCTCGGCCGCCTTCAGTGTGATGCCAGTTTCGGCAATGCGCTGGGCGGAAATGAGGGGCGCCACGGCGGTGAGCACCTTGTTGCGCAACAGCTCAGGGCTGGCCGATCGGCCATGGTCGCCAAAGACGATGAGGCCTGCAGGTACGCATGCATAGATGACTTCAAGCTCCCCCGAGTTCCTGAGGCTGGCCGTTATGGCGTCGCGCTCGGCACTGGTGAGCGCGTTGACGCGGAGGCCAACAGGCTGTTGTGCCATCAGCTGCGGGGCCAGGAAAAGGGAAAGGAACAGGGAGCAGGTTGAAACAAGGCGTTGCCACATGGGAATGGAGCTTTGGTCCATGAGTGGCACCTTATACCCGTCGAAACGGTCAAAGGTTCCGACGCGCATTTCCTTCCATCCGTCGAGGACGGGGGAGGAGTTGTGATGCGGGCCGGGGGAGGGGCGTCACTTGCCGGCGGAGCGCCGGCGCAGCACTTCGTGCAGGGCCACCCCCGTGGCCACGCTCACGTTCAGGGAGCCGATGGCGCCCGTCATGCGTATCCGCACCAGCTGGTCCGCCATGCGCAGGATGGGGTTGGAGATGCCGACATCTTCGGCCCCCATCACCAACACGATGGGGCCTTGGAGGTCCGCCGTGTCCATGTCCGCTTCCGCCTTTTCGGTTACGGCGATGATCTTCAGGCCATGTTCCCGGGCACGGGCCAGGGCCTGCTGAAGGCTGTCCACCCGGCATACGGGTTTGCGCAACAGGGCCCCCGCGCTGCTCTTCACGGCATCGCTCCCCAACCGGGCGGTGCCCGTCTTGGGCACCACCAGCCCGTGGGCGCCGAAACATTCGGCGCTGCGTGCTATGGCCCCTACGTTCCGCACGTCGGTCACCCCGTCGAGCGCCACGAGCAAGGGGTCTTCACCATGCTCGTAGGCCAAGGCGATCACCCCGTCCAGGTCTTGTGCGGGCACCTCGCTGACAAAGGCGACCACCCCTTGGTGCTCCGTGGTGGTCAATTGATCCAGCTTTTCGGCGGGGACCGGTTGCCAAGGCACGCCCAGTTCCTTGGCCTTGGCCTTCAATTCCCGCAGGCCTTCACCGCCCGCGTCGCGCCGGATCAGCAGCTTTTCCACGTGCCTTCCGCCCAGCAGGGCTTCCATGACCGGGTGCACGCCGCATACCAGCTCGTCCCGGTGTGGCCTGCCCGTGCCGGGGCGGCCCCGGCCGGGCCTATGCGGACCGCCATGGGCGGGCTTGTGAAATGGTCGGCTCATCGATCAGTACTGTAGTATTCTTCCGTTCCTCCAACTCTCCACGTTCCTGTACCAGGCGCTTTTCAGTTGTGCATCGCGCACGAGCACCAGGTCGTTGTCGCTGAACGGCCCGGTGCGCCGCCTGAAGGTGAATACCAGGCTCATCAGGTTGGATTCGTCGCCATAGATCCAGGTCTCGCCCTTGTCATCCTTGCGGATGGTGGTGGGGGTGCCAAAGATGATGTGTACCAGGCCCCGGTCGGTCTTCCATCCTTCGGTGTAGCTGGTGAAGTGGCGGTTGGCGCTCTCCACCCTTCCGTAGTAGGCGGCTATCGCCTCGCGGGCGCGGTCACGGCTTCCGGCGGCTTCGATCCAGAAGCGTTCCACGGGCTTGCGCACGTCGGGCCCGCCCGACAGGGTTTCCCATTCCTTGGCACTGGTGATGTAGCGCAAGGGGGGGAGCATGCCGGTGGCGGTGGTCACTTCCGGGTAGCTTTCCCGGGGCACGAAAAGCGTGTAGCCCGTCATGGAGGAGGTGTCCGTCCGGAAGTGGTACAGGCCGGCTTGCGCAACGTTGAACAGGAAGGTGCCGTCATCTCCCACCGTTACCCGGAAGATACTGTCCGCCGCCATGTCGGGCCCTGGCGTCTGGGTATTGACGAAAACGGGCGCCGACAATCGGTCCATGGGCTTGTAATGGGTCACGACCAAGGTGTCGCCCGCCAAGCGCTCCGCCTCCATCCGGACGGTGCTTGCGGGGCTGACCTGGTCATTGAAGATGGGCAGGTTGTTGGCGCCTAATGGCAGGAACGCCTGTGTGATGGATGAGCCGCCGCGGCCCACTTTCAGGAACATGGTGCTTTCGGTGTCGCGGTTGAGGTCGTGGGCGGTCACCCGGAGGACAAAGTCCTGGTCGTGCCCCAGCTTCAGGGGCATGCTGCCGATCAGTTCCTTGTCCTCCGACGGGTGCATGCTTTGGTCCTTCACGTACGTGCTGGCGCTGTCGAGTAGCTGCTTGGAACCGATGGCGGGATACGATTCATAGCGCATCACCACACGGGCATAATAGGGGCCCCCACCACCGGTTCCCTTGTACAAGAGGTCTGCGGTGCGCAGCTTGAAATAGACCGTGGCCCGGTCCTTTTCAGGTTGGTAGACCCGCGCGTCCAGCCGCATCGCTGCGGCTCCCTTGCCGTAGAGGTAGGCGAAGTTGTCGCTTGCGGAAACGGGCACGTAGCTGCCGCAGCCTGTAATGGCCCCCAGGAGGAGGAGGAGGCCGGCCGTATGGAATGCCTTACGGATCATGCGTGGTTGCCATTTTCAGCGGCGTTCCCCAGGAGCTCGGGGCCCAGGCTCTTGTTGGCCTTGGCGCCGAGGTCTTTGAGCATTTCCACCTGGCGCACCAGGCTTCCCTTGCCGTTGCTGAGTTTTCCCAAGGCCTTTTCGTAGCTGTCGCGGGCTTCGCCGATCTGCTTGCCGATCCGCATCAGGTCTTCGGTGAAGCCCACGAATTTGTCATGGAGCTGCCCGGCGCGTTCGGCGATCTGCATGTGGTTGCGCGCGATGCGTTCGTTCTTCCAGAGCCCATGGATGGTGCGCAGGGTGGCCATCAGCGTGCTGTGGGTCACCATCACCACCTGCCTGTCGTACGCTTCTTGGAAGATTTCCGGGCGCTCGCGCAGGGCCAGCAGGAAGGCCGGTTCGATGGGCACGAACATCAGCACGAAATCGATGCCCGAGAGCCCGTGCAGCCGGGCATAGTTCTTTTCGCCCAGCCCCTTGGCATGGGTGCGCATGCTGTCCACATGCAGGCGCAGCATGCGCCCGCGCTCATGCTCGCCGGTGGTGGAGCAGTAGTGTTCATAGTGCACCAGGGAGACTTTCGAGTCGATGATCAGATGCTTGTCCCCGGGCAGGTGGATGACGGCATCCGGGCGCAGGCGTGTGCCATCGGCCCGGGTGGTGCTTTCCTGCATGGTGTATTCGTGGCCGCGCACCAGCCCGGAGTCTTCCAGCAATTTGTCCAAGATCATTTCCCCCCATGCGCCTTGGCCCTGGCTGTCCCCCTTCAAGGCCTTGGTGAGGTTGTCCGCATCGCGGCTCAGCTGCTGGTTCTGTTGCACCAAGGTGGCGATCTCCCGTTGCAGGGCGAACCGCTCACGCCCTTCCTTGTCGTAGGCTTCGCCCACTTGCTTCTGGAATTCGAGGATCCGCTCCTTGAACGGGGCGAGCAGGAGCTTCAACTTGTCTTCCTGCCTGTCGGCCAGCTGCTGGCCTTTTTCTTCCATCAGGGAGGAGGCGATCTGCCTGAACTCCTTGGTCATCTTTTCGTTCACGGCCTCCAGCTCGGCGCGTTGGGTGGCCAGCTTTTCCTCCAGGTCCTCGTTGCGCTGGCGTTCCCGGCCCAAGGCTCCGTTCAGGGTGCCCAGCTCGCGGTTCAGGTCTTGCGCATATTGCTCGCGCTCGGCCAGCTGCCTGGCCATTTGTTGGCGTTCGGCCGCATGGCCTTGGGCCATCTGTTGCAGGGCGTCGCGCTCCTTGTTGCGGTGCCACCAGGCCATGGCCATGGCCCCCGCTATCATTCCCGCCAAAAGGCCCACCGGCAGGCTTGCCCACTCCATGGCGCTAAGGTAGTAGGGGCCACGTGGCCGGGCGGGGCGGTTTTTCGCGAAAGGCGCTCAATTGTCCAGGATCATCACCAAGGTGCCCAAGGGCACCTGGTCATAAAGGCCGATCACATCCTGGTTGCGCATGCGGATGCAGCCGTGGGAGCTGGGTGTTCCGATGGTGGCCTCCTCGGCGGTTCCGTGGATGTAGATGCAGCGCTCATGGCTGTCCACATCGCCACCGGCATTCGTTCCGGGTCCAATCCGTCCAGCCATAGGATGCGGGAGGTGATGAGGTCGCCCTGCCCTTGGTTTGCCTTGGCCACGGCCCCGGTATATTGCCTGTATTTGAGGATGCCTAGGGGGGACACATCATCACCGAACTTGCGGGCCACGCGGTGCAGCCCTTCCGGTGTTTGCTGGCTGCCGCGCAGGGCTCCAAGCCCGTTGCGGGCCGTACTGATCGCAAATTCCGCCGTCATGGCCCCGTCCACCACCAGGTACATGCGCTGGTGCCGGGCGGAAACGTACAGGACGACGCCTTCCGAGGGTGCGGCGGGGTAGCGTACCTGCATCCATTCGATGAGGAAGTCGGCGAGCACCTGTTTGTTGGCCTGGCCGCCGGGGCGGTCTTGTGCGTGCAGGCCCGCTGCCAGCAGCAGACTGGTCAATATAAGCATGGCGGTCCGCGGCATCGGGCCATGGATACGCCCGGGCGGGGGCTTGGTTGCGTGCGGGGTTCGGCCGTGCGTCAGAACAGGCTCGAAAAGCCCAGGTGTACTTTGCCGTTGCGCAATTCAATGGGGTTGTTGAATTGCTTGCCCAGGGCGTAGCTGATGGAGAAGATGCCGGCCTTGGTCTCGAAGCTGGTGCCTACGCCCATGCCGATGGGGGTGTCGGTGAGCAGTTGCGCGCGACTTTGGTCTTCCCACCACCCTTGGTCCACGAAGAGGAAGAAGTTGCTGTTCTCCTCGAAGAGGAACCGGTATTCCATGGTTCCCACGGCATAGGAGGATGCGAGTATGGCTGCCTCGTCCATGCCGCGCATGGTGCGGATGCCCCCGATGCGGAACAGCTCGTTGGCGTAGAGCCTTGGGTTGAGCATGGTGCCCCCTTGCGCGGCGATCCTGATGGTGCTGCGCCTGCCTATGGGGATGTGCCAGGCCAGCTGCCCTTCGGCCTCGTACTGGGTGCTGCGCAGCTCGGCGGCGGTGGTGTCGCCCGGCACGGCGGTGCTGCTCCGCTTGCGGCCCACGGAGCCTTCCAGGTCGGCCAAGAGCCCTTGGCGGGGATTGAAACGGTAGTCGAAGCGCTCGTGGAAGAGCCCGAGGCCATACGAGGTGGTCTTCACATCGGCCAGGCCCGGCACTTGGGTGAATTGCCTGCCCAGCCGGCGGCTGGTCTTGTTATTGATGAAGAGGCGCACCTTGTCGCCCCGGCTGAGCAGGTATTCGGCGGCGGCCCTGGCATTTACTTGCAGGAAGGTGGTGTCCTGCTTGAAGATCTTCAGCTCGAGGCCGGTGCCGAACGGCGTGTTCAGCACGAAGGGGTAGTTGAACCCCACCTTCAGGTCCTGTGTGCGGTCTTGCAGGCTGCGCCAGTTCAGGCTGATGGCTTCGCCGTGGTGCAGGGCGTTGCGCAGCTTCAGGTCCAGGTCGCCGGTGAGGCGCACCTTGCCGCTGGCGGGGTCTTGGGCCACGCCGATGATGCCGTTGAAGCTGCTGGCGCGCTTGGCATCGAGGAAGAGGTACAGCTTGGTTTGTTCGGGGGAGAAGAGCAGGTACGCCGGATGCTTGGTGGTGACGAACGCGAGCTCGCGGGTGCGGCTGTCCACTTGCCGTACCAAGCTTTCGTTGTATGGGTCGCCCGGGCGGATGCCGATGTAGGTGTGCAGGTAGCGCGGGCTTATGCGGGCGGTGCCGCGCACCACGATGCTGTCCATGGTCACGGCACGGCCGCGGTCCAGCCGGACCGTTGCGGCCAACCCCTCGCCCGTGTCCCGCAGGCTGTCCAGGCGCACGGCGGCGAAGGGGAACCCGTTGTTCTCGCATTCGGCCAGCAGGCTTTCGAAAAGCTTGGCCACCTGCTTGGGGGTAATGGGCCTGTTGCCGTAGAAGCGCTCCCTGAAGCCGCTGGCGCTGGCGATCTCGGGCGGCACGCCCGATCCGTCGAGCTTGGCCCACCGGTACTGCGGCCCCAAGTGGAAGGAGCAGGTGATGGTGTCGTTGCCAGGCTGGCAGCTGTCGCAGGATGCCGCCAGATAGCCCTGTGCCACCATGTCGCTGCGGAGCTCCGCCGTGCGCTTGGGCACTTGGTCGGGGGCCACCTTGAAGGGGCCGGCCCAATGCCTCGGGAGCGGCGTGTCCGATCGGATCACCAGGGCTTTCTGCTGGGCGGATGCCGTCAGGCCGATCAGTAGGGCTGACAAGGCCGGCAACAGGCGCATTACAGGGTCCAGTTGATGGGGGGCGATCCCTGCGCCTGCAAGATCTCGTTGGCCTTGCTGAAATGGCCGCACCCGATGAAGCCGCGATGTGCCGAAAGGGGTGATGGATGGGGGGCCTTCAGGATGTGGTGGCGCCCGGTGTCGATCAATGCTTGCTTGGCTTGGGCATGGCTGCCCCAAAGGAGGAAGACGATGCCTTCCTTCTCCTTGGAAAGCGCCCTGATGGCGGCATCGGTGAAGGTTTCCCAGCCATGTCCGCGGTGCGAGGCAGGCTGGCCCGCCCGCACGGTGAGGGTGGTGTTCAGCAGCAGCACGCCCTGTTCGGTCCATGGGGTAAGGTCGCCCCCGAACGGGGTGAAGGGTCCGATGTCGCGTTGGATCTCCTTGAAGATGTTTTGCAAGGAGGGAGGGGCGGGCACGCCGTGGGGCACCGAGAAGCACAGCCCGTGTGCCTGTCCGGGGCCATGGTAGGGGTCCTGGCCGAGGATCACCACGCGTACCTCATCGAATGGGGTGGCCTGCAGGGCGCGCAGGATGTCCCGGCCCCTTGGGTAAACGGTGTGGCTGGCCCGTTCCTGCACCAGGAAAGATTTCAAGGCGCTGAAATAGGAGGCGCTGAATTCCGTTCCCAGTTGGCGGCCCCAGCCGGGGTCAATGTCCGGAACCTTCACGGGGCCAAGGGGGAAGGTGTTGGGATCCATCGGTTTGTCGGGCAGTTATCAAGCGGTTGTTGAAACATTTTCGTTGAGGGCAAGGTACAAGGGGTTAGCTTTGGAAAATCAATCCAGCCCTCGAGCAACGATGAAAAAGGTCTTCAAGGTATTTGCGATCGTGGCAGTGGCCAGTTTGCTTTTCAGTGCGTGCAAGAGCGTGCACTCCTGCCCGGCGTACAGCAAGGTTGAAAAACCGGCCGCGGAGCGCGCGAGCTAAGCACATCCAAATTACCATTGAAGCCCGGGCGTCGTCCCGGGCTTTGCTGCTTTAGGGAGTTACGTGTAGGTGAAGGTAACGTCCTGTACCAGGTCCTGGTTCAGGCTCATGGCCACCGGGCAGGTGCGGGCGGCCCGCTCCAGTATGGCGCGTTGGTGCGGATCCAGCACGCTGCCGTCCAGCTCAAAGGCCAGTTCCACGCGGGCCACCCGCCTGGGGTTGGCGGCCATGTGCTTCACCACGCGGGCCTCCAACCGGTTCAGGGCAATGCCGTGCGTGTTGGCGGCGATGCCCATCAAGGTCATCATGCAGCATGCCAGGGACGTGCTCATCAGGTCGGTCGGCGAGAAAGCCTCGCCCTTGCCATGGTTGTCCACCGGCGCATCGGTGATGATCTTCTCGCCGCTGCGGAGATGGACGGCCTCGGTGCGCAGCCCCCCGAGGTATTTGACATGTGCGGTATCCATGCCGCGAAGGAACGGATTGCTGGCCACACGCGGCCGGGTGCCCGGGCACGGCATACACGTGTAACTTTGAGGGCTTTCCGCCATGCTGCGCATCAGCCTGCCCCTACTTGCCACAACCCTGTGCCTGGCCGCATCCGGCCAAGTGCAGCAAAGCGTGTACGACGACCCCGCGCGCACGCTGTATGCACACGAGATGTACGGCGGGCCCATGCTGCATGCCCATGGCTGGGGGGCCACCTTCCAATACGGCAAGTATGCCACGGCGCGCGACCGCAATATGTTCGGCATCGACCTGGTGACGGTGAAACACCCCAAGGAGATCAAGAGCTTCAACCCCAACTACCAGGATGCGCGGGGCTATTTCTACGGGAAGCTCAACAGCCTGGTGGTGGTAAGGCCCACCTATGGGCGGAAGCACCGCATCAGCGAAAAACTGCGCAAAAGCGGGGTGGAGGTGAATTACCTGTGGGGCATCGGCCCCTCGTTGGGGTTCCTCAAGCCGGTATACCTGCAGATCGGCGGGCCCGGCTTCCCGTACCAGTACATCGTTACCGAGCGGTATGATCCCGCCCGGCACTTTGCGGACAACATCTTCGGGCGGGCTTCCTGGTTCAAAGGACTGGGCGAAACCCGGCTCTACCCGGGAGGGTTCGGGCGCTTTGCCTTCAATTTTGAATACGCGGCCACCAATACCGGCATCAAGGCCCTGGAGGCCGGGGTGACACTGGACGCCTACGGCGAAAAGCTGCCCCAGATGGCCGTATTGGGAGAGGAGGATTACAACAGGCAATTCTTCCTTGGCTTTTATCTCACCATGCACTTCGGTGCCAAGACCATACGATGAGCGGAACCTTGGACGCCACGACCGTGGCTCAACCCATGCGCAAACCCGAGTGGCTGCGCGTGAAACTTCCTTTTGGCGAGAACTACAAAAAGGTCCGGGAGATCGTGGACCAGCATAAGCTGCACACCATCTGCCAAAGCGGCCATTGCCCCAACATGGCCGAGTGCTGGGGTGCGGGCACGGCCACCTTCATGATCCTGGGCAACATCTGCACCCGTTCCTGCGGCTTCTGCAATGTGGCCACCGGGCGGCCCGAAGCGGTGGACCCGTTTGAGCCGTCCCGTGTTTCGCGCTCCGTGGAGCTCATGGGCGTGAAGCACTGCGTGATCACGTCCGTGGACCGCGACGACCTGTCCGATGGCGGTGCCGACATCTGGGCGAAAACGATCCGCTCGGTGCGTCGGCGTACCCCGCAGACCAAGCTGGAGACATTGATCCCCGATTTCCAAGGCGTCTGGGGCAATTTGGATATCGTGCTCGCGGAGCGCCCCGAGGTGTTGAGCCACAACGTGGAGACCGTGCGGCGCCTCACCCGCAAGGTGCGGATCCAAGCCAAGTACGACCGCAGCCTGGAGGTGCTCATGCGCGCCAAAAAGGCCGGATTGCGCACCAAGAGCGGCATCATGCTGGGGTTGGGCGAACGCGACCATGAAGTGCTGGAAACCATGGACGACCTGCGCAGTGTGGGCTGCGATGTGATCACCTTGGGGCAATACCTCCAGCCCACCAAAAAACATCTGCCCGTGGAGGAGTATGTGCACCCCTCACGGTTCAAGATGTTCAAGGAGGAAGGCCTCAAGCGGGGCTTCCTGTTCGTGGAAAGCGGGCCCCTGGTGCGCAGCAGCTACCACGCTTGGAAGCACGCCGAGTGACGGCCGGCGAACCCTTTGGTACATCATCTGTTTTCTGCACAAACGAAACTACCGGGCCAATGAGCAAACTCCGCATCGCCATCAATGGATTCGGCCGCATCGGGCGGGTCACCACCCGGATCATGACCGCACACCCGGACCTTGAGCTGGTGGCGGTGAACGACCTCACGGATACCGCCACCTTGGCCCACCTCTTCAAGTACGATTCCGTGCATGGACCCTTCCCGCAGGCGGTGGGCCATGATGCGGACCACCTCTTCATCGGGGAGCGCAAGGTGAAGGTGTTCGCCAAGGAAGACCCGGCCACATTGCCATGGAAGGACCTCGGGATAGACGTGGTGATCGAAAGCACCGGCCATTTCCTCACGCGTGAGCTGGCGGGCAAGCACCTGGAGGCCGGCGCCCGCAAGGTGGTGCTTTCGGCACCGGCCAAGGACAAGACGACCAAGACCGTGGTGCTGGGCGTGAATGACGAGGTGCTGGACGACGGCGACGACATCATCAGCAACGCCAGTTGCACCACCAATTGCGCCGCGCCGATGATCCTGGGCCTGGATGAGATCTGCGGCATCGAGGACGGCTTCATCAGTACCGTGCACAGCTACACCAGCGACCAGCGCTTGCAGGATGCCCCGCACCGCGACCTGCGCAGGGCCCGTGCCGCGGCCGTCAGCATCATACCCACCACCACGGGGGCTGCAAAGGCCGTTACCCGCGTGCTGCCCAAACTGGAGGGCAAACTCGGTGGCACCGGGATACGGGTGCCCGTGCCGAACGGCAGCATCACCGATATCGCTTGCCGGGTGAAGAACCTCAGGAGCGAGAAGGAGATCAACGACTATTTCAAGGGGCTGGCCGAAGGCCGCATGAAGGGGGTCCTGCGCTATACGGAGGACCCCATCGTCAGTGCGGACATTGTGGGCGACCAGGCCAGCTGCATCTTCGACGCCAAGCTCACCAGCGTGGTGGGCAACATGGTGAAGATCATGGGCTGGTACGACAACGAGTACGGCTACAGCGCCCGCTTGGTGGACCTGGTGGAACGGCTGGGCGCACGCTGACGCGGCCCGGGATCACCGTGCCGGGCCACCGGTGATCGGCGTGTCCGCCGCCATGTCGTCCGTGGCGGAGCGCTTCATCAGCCGAAGACCCTCGCCGTCGAACACGGCATAGGTGTAGTAGCTGATCCAATCGCCGAGGTTGATGTAGCGCGTTCCGGGCTTCACTTCCATGTCGATGGGCAGGTGGCGGTGGCCGAAGATCATGAAGTCGAAGTGCTCGTGCTGCAGCCTTTCCCGGCTATAGAGCACGAGCCATTCCTTGTCCTCGCCCAGCCATTGGCGGTCGTTCTCATAGCTCTTCAGGCGGCTGCGCCCGCTCCAGAAATCGCCGAGGCCGAGGGCGAAGTTGGGGTGGAGCCGTGCGAACAACCATTGGCACACGGGATTGCGGAACACCTTGCGGAGGAACTTGTAGCCGTGGTCGCCGGGCCCGAGGCCGTCGCCATGGCCGATCAGGAAGCGCTTGCCGCCTATCTCCCGCGCATTGGGCTCGCGGTGCAGGATAACCCCTGTTTCCGCAGGGAGGTAGTCGAAGATCCACATGTCGTGGTTGCCGATGAACAGGTGGACGGGTATGCCCTTGTCCGTCAGCTCCGCCAACTTGCCCAACAAGCGGGTGAAGCCGCGGGGGACCGCCTTCTTCCACTCGAACCAGAAGTCGAACAGGTCGCCCAGCAGAAAGATCTCCCGGGCATCCTTGGCGGCCTCGTCCAGGAAGGCCACGATGCGTTTTTCGCGCACCAGGCTGCTTTGCGCGTCGGGCGCCCCGAGGTGGAAGTCGCTGAGGAAATAGGTCCGTTTGCCGTTCGCCATGGGATGGGGCCTCAAACGTAGGATACAACGCGCAGCCGGGGCCGATGGCCGTTAATGCGTGATGCGGCGCAGGGCTTGGGTGGGGTCCATCTTTTCCAGCGCCAGCACGAAGCGGATCCGGTCGCCGAACTGGAAGCCCCGCAGGTCTTGCTCCTTTTGGATATCCCCCGAGAAGGCCAGCGGCACCCACATTTCCACCATGTCGCGCCAGAGGCGCAGGCCGATGCCCACCTCCCAATTGCCGGTCCAGTCGGTGGTGCGGCCCTCCGGCGTTACCCTGGTGATGGGGGAGGCCCCGTATCCGGCGAAGGCGGCCAGCGGCAACGCGAAGGGGAAGTCGAGTTCCATGTTCACCGCGGCGATCCACGTGTCCGATGTGCCGATGGACGTAGGGGTCTTGAACCCTCCTTGTTCCTTGCTGAATTGGGCCGCCGTGTTCTGCCCGGTGTACTGCCGCTCAAAATACAGGTTTTCGTACAGCAGGTCGCTGCTGCCCCAATACATGCGCCAGCCCATGTCCGGTGTCATGTTCTGGCGGTCCTTGTCCAGGAAGGTGCCGGCGAATCCGCGCAGCGTCACGCGATGCTTTTTCCGGTCATAGATCGCGCTCCATTTTCCCTCAAGGGAAAGGCGGCTGAAGGCATCACCGGTCAGCGAGGTCAGTGATACATCGAAGGGCATCAGCCCCGTGTTCTTGCCCAGATCGGCCTTCACCTCATGGAAGATGCTTTCCGTCGTGCGGTTGATCGCCCGTTCCCCTTGTGGCGTGCCATAGCTTCCTTGGGCGTGGTGCCACAACATCACGGCACGGTACCTGATCCATGCTTCCGGTCCGGTGGCGTTCAACTTGGGATCGAATTGGATGGAGGGCACCAGCCGTTGGTACCACTGGTCCACTTGATCGAAAGCATACAGGGAGGCCGCGAAGCCGGAGACGCCGACGTGGATGTTGCGCAGCGCTTGGCCGCGGATCCGATCGGCATGCCACATGATCCGCCCGCCACCGGCCCATCGTTGGCCCTTGAGCCCGTACATCGGGGCAGCGGCCCATTCCAAGCGTTGCGAAGGGAAGACGGTATTGGTCAAGGCGGCACCGAGCATCCAGCCGTCGTGTGCGTTGTACCCCACGGCGGGTGCCCAGTAGATCGTGCGTCGGTCCTCCCGCTCCAGCCCCACCAGGAATTTCAGGTGCGGCAGCTTCGTCCGGCGCAGCAGCCCAAAGGAGCGTACCTCATTGTTCCGCCGGTCGATGTCCAGCGTGTGCTGCCCCTCATCGATCCGTGCCCTTTCGGCATTATTCCAGGGAAGGGTTACCGTATGCTTTCCTTTTTCAGCGCTGAACCACGCGGTGCCCAAGCTGTCTGCGCGGCTCCACGCGGTGACCGGGAAAGGGAAACCGTTCATGGCGGTGGAACGGTAGGTAAGGCGGTCTCCCTTGAACCGCACCACCTTCAGGTCCACCTTGTTCGCCGTGCCGATCAATTCATCAAAAAACCACGACAGGTCCTTGCCGCTGGCCCTTTCGTAGCTGGCCCGCACGTCGGCGGGCCCGGGATGCCGGCCTGCCCACTCGTTGAAGTAGGCCTGTGTGCACCGGTCGAATTCCCCGGCACCGAGGTAGTGGTACAGCTGCCCCCAGATCAGCGGGCTCTTCATGTACACCGTGGTGCCGTAGTCGATGTTGGTGAACGCCGTGGAGGGCGCCCCGGTGGGTGCATCCCAGTTGCGCCTGGCGTTCAGCCGGTACGCCAGTTCATTTTGTTGGTGCAGGTCCAGGCCCTTGCCGTTGGTGAACCGCCCAACCGGCACGCCCATCATGTCCGTCGAGGGGGCGCTTCCATGGCGCGCGGCCATGTACCGCCCCTCGAAGAAGCTGTTCATGCCTTCGTCCATCCAGGGGTGTTCCCTTTCGTTGCTGGCCAGCATGCCGTAGAACCAGTTGTGGCCGACCTCATGGGCGATCACCTCGTCCAGCTGCTTTGGGGTGTAGGCCCCGCCGATGATGGTGATCATCGGGTATTCCATGCCGCCGCCCGCGGCCAAGGTGCCGTCCACGGCGGTGCAGTGGGCATAGCGGTAGTCGCCCACCCAGTGGCTGTACAGCCTCACGCTTTCGTTCACGTAGGTGATGGCGTCGGCCCACAGCTCGGCGTTCGCGGGGGTGAACAGGGCGCGGGTTTCCACGGTCCGCGCGGACCGCTCCAGCCGTACCATGCCCTTGCGCACCACAAATCGCTTGTCTGCGAACCAGGCGAAGTCGTGTACGCTGTCCTGCCTGAAGCGAAGGGTTTTCAGGCGCTTCGCCGATGGCGGGAACACATTGGAACGTTCGGCCGGCAGGGGGAGCGCGGCCAGCGAATCCATCCAGGTCTCCTCGGCCGGGTTATCCTGAAGGGTGCCCGTGGCACCCACCACGTAGTTGGCGGGAAGGGTTATCCGCACATCGTACGATCCGAAGTTGGAATGGAATTCACCTTGGTTCAGGTATGGCATGGCATGCCAGCCATCGCGGTCGTACACGGCGGGTTTGGGGAACCATTGGGTGATGTAGTAGGCCTGCCCGGTGTGGCCCAGGCGGGAGAACTTGGCATCGGGCACCTTCACGCGGAAGGGCGTGCTGATGGTGACGGAGGTGCCCTGTGCAAGCGGCCGTTCCAGGGCTATCCAGGCGATATCGGCGTGCCGTGCATGGTAGCCCCAGCGCAGGGGTTGTCCGCTGGTGCGGAAATCCAGGCTGTCGATCCAGCCGCGTTCCTCGGGCCGTGCAAAGTGCAGGCTGAAGTCGTTGTGCGCGTCCTGCTGCCGGCACAGGGCCGTGTTGCGGTCGCGGTAGGCATTGGGCCACAGGTGTACCCACAGGGTGTCCAGGACGGCCGGTGCGTTGTTGGTGTAGTCGAACTCCTCGTGGCCGCTGAGCATGTGCGTGCGATCATCCAGTTGCACCTGGATGCGGTGATCCACGCGTTGCTGGAAATAGGATTGGGCGGCGGCGCCCATGGGCAGCACGGCCAGCACCAGGAGCCCCTTCCGCAGCTTCATGGCCTACTGGAACAGCTCGGCGAGCTTGGCCTCCAGCGAAGGGCCACGCAGGTTCTTGGCGATCACTTTCCCTTCGCGGTCGAGCAGCACGGTGTAGGGGATGGCCGACACGCCGTATTGCTGGGCCACGGCGTTGTTCCAGAACTGGAGGTCGCTCACGTGCTTCCACGGCAGGCCGTCCTGCTTGATGGCCGCGGTCCACGCCCCTTTGTCCTTGTCCAAGCTTACGCCCAAGATCTCGAAGCCCTTCTTGTGGTATTTCTCATAAACCTTCACCACGTTGGGGTTTTCCATGCGGCAGGGGCGGCACCAGCTGGCCCAGAAATCGATCAGCACCACGTTGCCGCGCAGGCTGCTCAGGCTTAGCGGCTTGCCCTCGGGCGTGTCCTGCGTGAAGTCGGGGGCCGGGCCGCCCACCGGGATCAGGTTGTCCAGCATGGCCTGCTGCTCTTCCTGCTGCCTGTAAGCTTCCAGTTGTTGCGCGGTGCGGTCCACCTGGTCGCGGTAGCTGGAGAAGTATTCGCTGTGCGGGATCGACTTGCGCAAGGAGTCCTTCACCTGCTGCATCAGCGGGAGCTCCTGTTGCATGTTCAGCCTGTTTACCGCCGCCAGCACGGCCGGCGATGTCATGTGCTCCCGGATAAAGCGGCGGGTATGGTCGCCAAATTCGCCGTTGACCTGCGCGTAGCGCACCATGGCGGCGCTGTCGTTCCGGTTGGTCTTCAGGCGTTCGGCCAATTGCCCCACTTCATCCTCATAGGCCTTCGCATCGGCGAAATAGCCGTGGAGCAGGGCGGTGTGTGCCGAGCCCTCGTAGCTGATCGGGTCTTGCAGGGAATTGGCGCGGGCGGACAGGGTCATGCTCTCGTTGCTGTCCAGCAGCAGCACGAAGATGTCCTCGCCCCCGAAGGAGAGGGAATAGAAATCCAGCGGCATGGCCGGAAGGCCGATCACGCCCTTGCCGTCGGCATCCAGTTTCACGCTGTCCACATGCACGGGCTTGTTGCCCACGAACTTGTCGAAGTACAGCATCTTCCCGGCCCCGCCATCTATTTGGGCCGTTATGGTGCGTGTTGCTTTGGGGCCGCCGGTGCAAGCGGTCAGGAGGGCGGTGGTGGCAGCCCAGGTCATCAGTTTCTTCATGTTCATTCTTGTTCCAGGAGTCGTTTCACGATCGCGTTGGCCGAGCGGGGGTCGGCCTTGCCCTTGGTGGCTTTCATCACCTCGCCCATGAACAGGCCGAGCAGGCCCTTGTTGCCGCTACGGTAGGCTTCCACCTTGTCGGGGTAGCGTTCCATGGCGGCACGCACGGCTTCCTCCACCACATCCTCCCCGGCCGTGGCCAGCAGGCCGTTGGCCTCAGCCAGTTCCTGCGCCGTGCCGGGCTTTTCCAGCATCAGCGGGAAGAGTTTCTGCGAGGCCAGGGAGTGGCTCAGTTTGCCGCTCTCCACCAAGCTCACCAGCCCGGCCAGGCGCTCGGGCGCAATGGGCAGCTCCGCGATGGTCAGGCCTTTCCCGTTCACCCAGGAGCGCACGTCGCCCATCACCCAGTTGGCGGCTGTTTTGTAGGCCTTCTTGGAGGCGCCGCCGCCCAGGTGCGTCACCACCCCTTCGTAGTAAAGGGCGGTTCCCTTGTCATCGGTGAGCACGGCGGCATCGTATTCATTCAGCCCGTATTCGGCGGTGTACTTCCGCCGCAGCTCGCGGGGCAGCGGCGGCATGGTGCTGCGTACGGCTTCCTTCTTCGCCTCGCTCACGGTCACGGGCAGCAGGTCGGGTTCGGGGAAGTAGCGGTAGTCGTGCGCCATTTCCTTGCTGCGCAGTGACACGGTGATCCCCTTGGCCGCGTCGAAATTGCGCGTTTCCATGGTGATGGTGCCGCCGGCATCCAAGACCTCGCTCTGGCGTTGGGCCTCGTATTCAATGGCGCGCTGCACATTGCGGAAGCTGTTCATGTTCTTCACCTCGGTACGGGTGCCGAACTTGTCGGAGCCTTTGGGCCGCAGGCTGATGTTGGCATCGCAGCGCAGGCTGCCCTCTTCCATGTTGCCGTCGCAGATGTCGAGGTAGCGCACCAGGCGTCGCAGCTCCACCAGGTAGTCGTAGGCTTCCTGTGATGACCGGATGACCGGCTCGCTCACGATCTCCACCAGGGGCACGCCCGCCCGGTTCAGGTCGATCAGGGTGTTGAACGGGTCGATGTCGTGGATGCTCTTGCCGGCATCTTCCTCCATGTGGATGCGGGTGAGGGCGATCTCTTTCGTGGTGCCGTCCGCCTGGTCGATGGCGATGCTTCCCCCCGTGCAGATGGGGGTGTTGTCCTGCGTGATCTGATAGCCCTTGGGGAGGTCGGGGTAGAAGTAGTTCTTGCGGGCGTAGTGCATGCGCGGGGCGATGGTGCATCCGCACGCCAGCCCCAGCCTGATGGCATGGTCCACCACGGCTGCGTTGGCCACGGGCAGGGTGCCGGGCAACCCGAGTGTTACCGGGCCCGCCAAGGTGTTGGGGCGGTCGCCGTAAGCGTTGGGGTCGCTACTGTAGGCCTTGCTCCGCGTCAGGAGCTGCGCGTGTACTTCCAGGCCCACCACCAGTTCCCACTTCCCGCTCCAGTGCGGGGCCTGTTCCGGGTTTTCCTTGTTGTCCGCCTTCATGTTCGCTTCATGCCCCTTGGTGCCGGGCCTTGTTCAGCCTGCAAAGGTGCGACGGGATCCGTTTCCATTCCCGCTCGGGGCGTGAAGGCTTGTCAAGCCGCCGGCCGGGCCCCGCTGGCCTTGCTTTCCGCCCGTGGCGGGAAAGCTCAGCTTGCGGCGACCATCTCGCGCATGATCAGCGTCAGGTTGGGCTCGGCCCTTTCGGCCACACGCTGCACCATTTCGTGGGTGGTCTTTTCAATGCGGCCTTCCACGCCCATGTCGGTGATCACGCTCATGGCGAAGCAGGGCAGCCCCATCTGGCGCGCCGCGATCACCTCGGGCACCGTGCTCATGCCCACGGCATCGCCGCCGATGATGCGGACGTAGCGGTATTCGGCCGGGGTTTCCAGGGTGGGGCCGGTGAGGCCCACGTAGGTGCCGGTGCGCACCTCGATACCGTTGGCCCTCGCAAGGCCCTTGGCGCGCTCAACCATGGCGTGGTCGTAGGCCTCGCTCATGTCCGGGAAGCGGGGCCCCAATTCGTCGATGTTGGGGCCGGTCAGCGGGTTGGGGAAGAGGTTGATGTGGTCGGTGATGATCATCAGGTCGCCCGTCTCGAAGCCGGGGTTCACCCCGCCGCAGGCGTTGCTCACGAAGAGGCGCTTGATGCCGATCATCTTCATCACCCGCACGGGCAGGATCACCTCGGGCATGGTCCAGCCCTCGTAGTAGTGGAAACGGCCCTGCATGGCCACCACGGGCTTGCCGCCGAGCAGGCCGAACAACAGCTTGCCGGGATGCCCCTCCACGGTGCTCACCGGGAATTCGGGGATGTCCTTGTAGGCGATGCTGTGCTTCACGTCGATCTCCTTGCCCAGGCCGCTCAGGCCGGTGCCGAGGATGATGCCGGTCTCGGGGATGAAGCCGTTGGTGGCCTTCTTCAGGTGTTCAGCGATGCGCTGGATGCGTTGTAACATAGGTTCGGATCAGGGCCTCGAAGGCGTATGGTTCGTTCAGTATCACGGCGCGTATGCCGACCACGGCCACGGGCAGGTCCTTCAAGGGCGGCAATTGCAGGGCTTCCCCCAAGCGGGCCGCATCCTTCCCGGTGGTGATCAGCGTTTTTGGGCCGGCCGCGAAGCTATGGAAAACCTGCGCCACCCCTTCGAGTTCGGCCTTGGTGAATACGTGGTGGTCGCCGAAGGCAAGGTGGCGCACCGTTCCGAAGAGCTGGTGCACATGGTCCACCAAGGGGGCCGGGTCGGCGATGCCGGTCAGGAGCAGGGCGGCCGTGTGGGCTCCCGTCGGCACTTCCGCACCCCCGGCCAGCAGCCGGGGCGCCTCGTACTCGAGGCCGCTGAAGAAGAGCGGCTGGTCGCGCCGCAGGCCCAATCGTTGCCGGCAGCGCAGTTCCTCGGCGGGGCCGGGCGCCTGTGCGCATTTCGTCACGATCACCGCGTCGGCCTGCCGCGCCCGGTAGGGGAGGTCGCGCAGGTTGCCTGCCGGGAGCAGATGGTCCTTGTACCAAGGGCGTTGTTGGGTGGTCAGCACCAGGTTGAGCCCGGCCCGCACCGCCCGGTGCTGCAGCGCATCGTCGAGCACCACCGCCCGCAGGCCCGGCACCTGCCGTTGGATGGCCTCCAATGCGGTCACCCGGTCGGCGCCCACGAACACCCGCACCCCTGTGAATCGGCGCTTCAGCATCAGGGGCTCATCGCCCGCGGTGCTCGCATCATCGTCCACCGCAACCTCCTGCAGCGCGGTATCCTGCCGCCCGTAGCCCCGGCTCAAGGTGGCCAGCACCGGCGCCTCCCCGCCGCCGGACAGCAGTGTGCGCAGCACCAGGTCCACATGGGGCGTCTTGCCCGTGCCGCCCAAGGCGATGTTGCCCACGTTGATGGTGGGGATCCCGGGTGCGGTGGAACGCAGCCAGCCCCGGTCGTAAAGGGCATGCCGCACCCGCAACACCAAGCCGTAGAGCCAGGAGAAGGGAAGCAGCAGAAGGCGCAGGGCGGCCATGGGCCAAAGATGCAACGGGGCGCCGGTGGTTACTTTGCCTCCTTTCCAGAACAGATGCGGATCAAGGATGTGATACGGGCCTTGGAGCACTGGGCGCCGCCCATGCTCCAAGAGGATTACGACAACAGCAGGCTGCAGACCGGCGACCCGGAGGCCGAGGTGGAACGGGCGCTCTTGACCTTGGATTGCACCGAGGCGGTGGTGGCCGAGGCGGTGAAGCACGATTGCGGGCTCATCATCGCCCACCATCCGGTGATCTTCAAGGGGCTCAAGTCGCTGACAGGCCGCACGGACGTGGAGCGCACCATCCTGGCCGCGGTGCGGAACAATGTGGCCATTTACGCCATCCATACCAACCTCGACAATGTGGTCGACGGCGTGAGCGGGGAGATGGCGGCCCGCTTGAGCCTGAAGGCCCTGCACGTGCTGGACCCCAAGCCGGGACAGCTCCTGAAGCTGGCGGTGTTCGTGCCGGCCGCCCATGCCGATGCCGTGCGCGATGCCTTGTTCGCCGCCGGGGCCGGCCAGATCGGGGCTTATGATGAATGCAGTTTCAATCTGGAGGGTACGGGCACCTTCCGGGCGGGGGAGGGCACCGACCCGTTCGTCGGGGAGAAGGGCTTGCGGCATGGCGAACCGGAGGTCCGTGTGGAGGTGATCTGCCCGGCAATGCTCCAGCAGGCCGTGGTGGCGGCCATGATCGCCGCACACCCCTACGAGGAGGTGGCCTACGACCTGTACCCCTTGGCCAACCGGCACATGGGCATCGGCAGCGGGCTGGTGGGCGAGTTTGCGGAGCCCATGGGTGAGCAGGAGTTCCTGGACCGGCTGAAGGCCGTTTTCGGGTCACCAGCCGTACGCCACACGGCGCTGCGGGGCAAGGCGGTGAAGCGCGTGGCGCTGTGCGGCGGGTCGGGTGCCTTCCTGATCGGCAAGGCCATGGCCGCCGGGGTGGACGCCTATGTGACCGGCGACGTGAAATACCACGAGTTTTTCCTACCCGAAGGCCGGCTGTTGCTGGCGGATATCGGGCATTTCGAGAGCGAACGGTACACCCCGGCGGCCATTCAGCACCGGTTGGCCCGGATTCTGCCTACCTTTGCCACCCGTTTATCGGAAACGGGCACCAATCCCATCCATTTTCATTGAACATGGCGAAGACCGCAACCAAGACCGCCGAGAAGGAAGTGAAGCCCAAGGCACAGCCCACCAAGGCTGAGAGCGCCATCGCTGCCAAGCTCGAGGCCCTGTACCGCTTGCAGCATTTTGATTCCCTGGTGGACAAGATCCGCATCCAGCGGGGCGAACTGCCCTTGGAAGTACAGGACCTGGAGGATGAGGTGGCCGGCCTGGAAACCCGCGTGAACAAGCTGGCGGAGGACCTCAAGGAGGCCGAGACGGCAGTGAGCGACAAGCAGAATTTCATCAAGGACGCCAAGGCCAGCATCAAGAAGTACGAGGCCCAACAGAGCAAGGTGCGCAACAACCGCGAATACGATTCGCTCGGCAAGGAGATCGAGTTCCAGAACTTGGAGATCCAGCTGGCCGAAAAGCGCATCAAGGAGGGGAAGCTCTCCATTGAGACCAAGAGCGCGGCCGTGGAGGAGAGCATGAACCTCTACAAGGAGCGCAAGAAGGACCTCGATGTGAAGAAGAAGGAGCTGGACGACATCATCGCCGAGACCGAGAAGGAGGAGAAGGAACTGGCCAAGAAGAGCGGGGCGGCAGCCAAGGAAGTAGAGGAGCGCTTGCTCAAGGCCTATCTGCGCATCCGCGGGAATGCCCGCAACGGCTTGGCCGTGGTGGCCGTGGAGCGCGGCTCCTGCGGAGGCTGCTTCAATTCCATCCCGCCCCAGCGCCAATTGGACATCGGCAGCCACAAGAAGATCATTGTGTGCGAGCACTGCGGACGCATCCTGGTGGACGAGTCCATCGTGGAAAGCGTGATCGGCGCCGCGAATTGACAGGCCCCCGGGCCGACGAAAAAAGCCTCCTGCAAGGGAGGCTTTTTTATGGATGCTGACGTGGAGCTTGGCCGTTTCGTGCGGTGGCCATGGTTGTTCCCTGGGGCAGATGGGTGATGGGCCGGTTTTGCCGTGGGGATCCGCCGCCGCCCAGCTGGTGGTGCTCAGGGCCTGTACGCGATGGTTACCATGCCGCGCGTGTCCGTCATCTGTACGCTGGTGGGTGCCACCAAGGCCGGGTCGTACTGGAAATACTTCACGTCACGCGTGCCGTAAATGCCCGTCAGGTCCAGGCTGAGCCGGCCCGTTCGGTAGCCAATGCCCCCGGTGAAGCGCATGTAGGAGGTTCCGTGGCGCCGGTCGTTGTCGTTGTATGCGTTCGGCCAGATGCCCCAGCCGCCCCGGAAATACCAGGCCCCCGAGCGCCACTCCGTGCCGGCACGCAGGCTGTGGGTGCCCCGGAAGCTTTGGTTCAGCGCATCGTTCTCCACGTGGAAGTCATAGTCGTCCAGGAAATCGTATCCGGCACGCAGGCGGGATTTGGTGAAATCGGTATAGCCGTAATCCACGCTCACCAAGCCGTGCGCGCCCACCACGTAGGTGGCCGAGGCGAGCATGCGCCACGGCGTACGTATCCGGTAGCTGAAACTGCCCGAGGGAGAATCCTCCTGGTAGCGGGTGTTGCCTTCGCTGTCAGGGGTGCGGAATTGCGTGGCCATGGAATAGCTGTATGCATCGCTCAGCTGCAACCACTGGGGGCTGTGGAAGGCCAGCCCGAGGCGCAGATGCTTGCCCACCCGGCCCAAGGCTCCCACCTTCAGGTCCACGCCCCGCCCGGTGGTGAGCAGCTTCTCCGAGTAGGCCAGGTCATTCAGGTCGTTGGCCGGGTCCACCACCGTTTCGCGGTGCACGGTGCTGCGGTCGTAGCGCAGGCCCACCAACCCCAAGGTGCCGCCGATGTAAAAGCGGTCCAGGTAGTTGGCGGCATAAAAGAAGCTGGTCGTGTTCAGGCGCCCCGCCGCGTTGATGCGGTGGTCCTGGTCCACGGCATCGCCGAAGGGGATCCGGCTGATGTAGGTGTTGGAGGCCGAGTCCAAGGGGTCGATCCCGTAGGTCCAATAGGCCAAGGTGCTGGTGAAGGGGAAGGCACCGTCACCCAGTTGCTTCATGGGGGTGCCGTTGGCCTCGTTCACGAATTTCTGGAGGATGGTGCTCGGCACGTCCTTGCCGATGGCCCGTTGGTCCCAATGGAAGCTGGCCTGGCGGTCGAAGGAGATGCCGTAGCTGGCGCTTTTCCAGTTGCCGCCCTCTTCCATGGGGATGCTCAGTACCATGGACAGGTTATTGAAGCTGAACCGGTTGTCGTTGTCCTTCGCTTCGCTGCCATAGTAGGTCGATCGCGCGCCGTTCACCTCAAACTGGGGCGTGAAGGAGAATTCGCTGGTGTTGTACAGCGCCAATCCCGCCGGGTTGGTGGAGGCGCTTCCGGGGTCGGCCCCGACCGCGCCGATGGCGCCGCCCAGCGCCCAGCTGCGGGCTGTTCCACCGGGCATGATATCGGAGAATCGATAGACATCCTCCTCGTTTTGTGCGAGCAGCATGTTGGCCCCGCTCACCAGCGCCAAAGCCGCCAGCACGGCCCGCATCCTGCGGGGATCAAGATTGCTTTTCATCAGCGGGGCCTGGGGCTTGTAACACGGCCACCTCCGCCTCCCCCGAAATTACCCCCATCGGAAGGCCGCGATTGTGCCGGCGCGCTGTCCCAAGTACGTGTAGGGCGGCTGTCGGGGCGAACGGGACGGTTGATGGTAGGACGTTGTCCGTCATTTACCCGCGGCGGCGTGGCCGTGGTGCGCGCGGGCCGCGGGTCGGTCATGTTGCCCGGCCTGGCCGATGCCGGCGGTGTTGTTGAAGGCGCGCTGGGCATCAGGCCCGCCGGATTGCGCATGCGGCGCGGCTCGTACACGGAGGGGCTGCCGGCGGCCGTGCCGCTTGCCATGGCCGGGCGATGGCCGTACACGGCCTGCCCATAGCCGACGGGCTCGTAGCAGCCGTAGCAGGAGCCCCAAGGACCATGGTACGGCCCGTAGCCCATGCCATAGCCGCCCCAGCCGGGTCCGTAGTTGCCGTAGCCATAGTATCCGTAAGGGTTGTAGGCACTATAGGACGGCCAATAGCCATAGCCGCTCATCCAGCTGTTGCTCCAATACGGATTGTAGCCGTACATGCCGTAGCTGGTCCCATAGTACAGGCTCATGCTGCCGAAGCTGGTGGGCCAGCCGTAGCTGAGGCCCATGCCATAGGACGGGCCGAAGGCCCCGATGCCCGTGCCGAAGCCGAAGCGGCCGTAGTTGTAGTAGTACGGGTCGTTGTAGGCCAGGTCATAATAGTCGCGGCCCGTGCCGATGCTCCTCGCTTCGGACGGGTCGTAGTAATCGCTTTCTTCGGCAGCAGCGGCGGGCGCGGAGGCCTTGGCCATGGCCATGGCGTGCCGGTCGGGAATGTCGTACACATCATCCGTGACCATGGCCGTGTCGCGCATGGTGCTGCAGGCCGTCAGCAAGGTGGCCAGGATGAGGGAGGGAGCGATTAGTCTCATGGCAGTTCAGCGTTCATTCGGCACCAAGGCAGCCCTTACTTTCGCCGCCTCGTATGTTGGAACAAAAATAATACCATAAAAACGGTAGCAGCATGAGCGACATCCTCACCAAGCGTGAAACCGACTATGCCCAGTGGTACAATGATCTGGTGCTGAAGGCCGACCTCGCCGAGCACAGCAGCGTCCGGGGCTGCATGGTGATCAAGCCGCATGGCTATGCCATTTGGGAAAAGATGCAAGGCGCACTCGACGGCATGTTCAAGGCCACCGGGCACGTCAACGCCTACTTCCCCCTGTTCATCCCCAAGAGCTTCCTGGCCAAGGAGGCCAGCCACGTGGAAGGCTTCGCCAAGGAGTGCGCCGTGGTGACCCACTACCGCCTGAAGTCGGACCCTGCCGAGGGTGTTGTGGTGGACCCCGAGGCCAAATTGGAGGAGGAGCTCATCGTGCGGCCCACCAGCGAAACCATCATTTGGAACACCTACCGGGGCTGGATCAAGAGCTATCGCGACCTTCCCCTGCTGATCAACCAGTGGGCCAACGTGGTGCGCTGGGAAATGCGCACGCGCCTGTTCCTGCGTACGGCCGAGTTCCTGTGGCAGGAAGGCCACACCGCCCATGCCACGCAGGAAGAAGCGGTGGAGGAGGCCCGCCGCATGCTCGACGTGTACGCCACCTTCGCCGAGGAGTGGCTGGCCATGCCGGTGATCAAGGGCGTGAAAAGCGCCAGCGAGCGGTTCGCGGGCGCGGTGGACACCTACTGCATCGAGGCCCTGATGCAGGACGGCAAGGCGCTGCAGGCGGGCACCTCGCACTTCCTGGGGCAGAATTTCGCCAAGGCCTTCGATGTGTTGTTCACCAACAAGGACAACCAGCAAGAGCACGTGTGGGCCACCAGCTGGGGGGTGAGCACCCGCCTCATGGGGGCGCTGATCATGACGCACAGCGACGACCACGGCCTGGTATTGCCGCCCAAGCTGGCACCGGTGCAGGTGGCCGTGGTGCCCATCGCCAAGAACGGTGAACAGCTCGAGGCCATCAACGCCTACGTGCAGCCCATGCTCGAGGCCCTGCGGGCGAAGGGCATCACCGTGAAGTACGACAATGACGACAAGCGCAAGCCCGGGTGGAAATTCGCCGAGTACGAGTTCAAGGGCTACCCCGTGCGCATCGCCGTGGGCCCGCGCGATATGGAGAACGGCACCGTGGAAGTGGCCCGGCGCGACACCATGGAGAAACAGGTGATGCAGGCTGCGGGCATCGCCGACAAGGTGCACAACCTGCTGGCCGCCATCCAGGACAACCTCTATCGAAAGGCACTCACCATGCGCGAGGAAAACATGCACGTGGTGGACACCTACGAGGAGTTCAAGGACCGCATCGACCAGGGCGGATTCTTCCTGGCCCACTGGGACGGCACGGCGGAGACGGAGGAAAAGGTGAAGAACGAGACCAAGGCCACCATACGCTGCATTCCCATGGAAGGCGACAAAACGCCGGGCAAGTGCATGGTCACCGGAATGCCCAGCGCCCAGCGCGTGATCTTCGCAAGGGCCTACTGATGACCGACCAACCGCAAGACCCCAAGGAACTCATCCTGGAGCTGCTGGCCGACAAGGCCGGCATGAAGCAGGACGTGTATACCAAGGCCAAGGAGAATTTCGCCTTGCTGAAGGAGGAACTGCAGAAGGTGGTGGCGGAGCTTGCGGAGGCCACCGCCCAACGGGATCCGCGCCTGAAGGTGGAGTTCGCCGAGCAGGGCAGCTTCTCCGCCAAGGTGGTGGTGGCGGGGGATACCGTGGTGTTCACCATGCACACCAACGTGTTCCGCCTGGACCAGTCCAATAGCCTGTGGAAGACCAGCTATCTCCAGGAAGACAGCAACCGGGCCTACTTCGGGGTGGTCAATATCTACAACTTCCTCACCGATTCCTTCCGCTACGACCGGCAGCGCGACCTGGGATACCTGGTGGCCCGCCTGTTCATCAACCGGGAGGGGCACTTCTTCCTGCAAGGCAAAAAGCAGCTGGGGTTCCTCTACAACGACCTCGCGGAAGGCATGATGGATGCGGCCCACATGCGCCAAGTGCTGTGCTCCGTGCTGCTCTATGTGCTCGATTTCGACCTGCTCGCCCCCCCGTACGACCAAGTGAGCCAGGTGACCGTGGAGGAGATGAAGCAGCTCGAGGTTACCTCCATGGTGGCCACCGGTAAGCGGCTCGGTTTCCGCTTCCAAGCCGATGGGGACGACATAACTTGATCGGAGAATTTGGTGGAGTCGGAATGCTGGCTATTTTTGCGGCCCCAAAAGAGCGAGATGCTCCCCGGGAGGTTGACATCATGGCCCGTTCGTCTAGGGGTTAGGACGCGTCCCTTTCACGGATGAAACAGGGGTTCGATTCCCCTACGGGCTACTGAAGCAGGGCCGGCGGAAACGCCGGTCCTGCTGCGTTTTGTACGTACCCATGGCGCCGCCTCCACCGTGGGCATGCAGGGGGCGGGCCCGGAGGGGGCCGCCGGTGGCCGGGCAAAACAGGCCATGGGAAGGGTCTTCCACGGCCTTCAGCCGCCCCCGCAACCCCGGGTGGAACCTTCGGCGAATGCGCAGGCGATAGCTGTTGCAGGCAGGCCCGTATGGGTAACAAAGGGGAGCGGTGCCACGTATATTTGGCGCTTCCGGAAAATGGGAACGTGGCATTGATCTTGAATAAGCCCGGCCCCGCAGTCCGGTCCCGAAAAAATCACGGCATGAAATTGACGAAGATCGCGGCCCTCATTATGCTGTTGCCCCTGTTGGCTTCCTGTGTGGGAAAACGCTCCATCAATTACCTGCACGATGGCTCGTTGAGCAATACCAGCAAACTCTTCCCCAACCGGAAATTCGAGTACCGCATCCAGGTGAATGATGTCTTCAGCATTCGCGTGCTGGGCCTGGATGAGGCGAATTCGCGCCTTTTCAACGTGGAATCCGTCAACAACGGATTGGCCCTCAATGATGCGGCGCTTTACGTCAACGGGTTCTCGGTGGATAAGTCGGGCAACGTGCAATTGCCCAGCGTAGGCAAGGTGAAGCTGTTGGGGCTTACGGTGAACGAGGCGCAGGACCTGCTGCAGCGTAAGATCAATGAATATTTCGCCAACGCCACGGTCATCCTCAAGCTGGTCAGTTTCCGGGTGAGCGTGTTGGGCGAGGTGCAGCGGCCCGGTACCTATTTCGTGTACAACAACCAGATCACCCTTTTGGAGGCGCTTTCCCAAGCGGGAGGCCCCTCCGAGATGGGCGATAAGAGGCATGTGACCCTTATGCGCCAAAGCGACCAAGGCACCCAAGCCTTGTACATGGACCTGGGCAAGGCCGATATCCTCACCAGCGAGTACTACTACCTGCTGCCGAACGATGTGGTCTATGTGCCTGCCTTGCGGGCCAGGCCGCAACGCATGAACCTCGACCTGTTGGGCATCCTGTTTGCCGCCATCAGCTCGGCGGCACTGATCGTGACCGTGGTACAGAACAAGAAATGAGCGCAGGACAGAACGATACCATCGACCTACAGGCCTTTGTCCGGAAACTCATCCGGATGTGGTGGCTCTTCGGCATCACCTTATTCTTGGCAGGGGCGGCAGCGGTATGGTACATAAAGACCACCCCGAAGACATACGAGGTGAGCGGCGTGATGCTCATGAGCGATACCAAGCGCAACAGCTTCGGCAGCCGCAACGAGGACTTCATCAGGGGGACATCCTACCTCAGCAGCAAGGCGGGCCTGGAGGACGAGATCAGCGTGCTCACCTCCTTCACCAACGTGTTGAACACCATCCACCAGCTCGATTTCGGGACCACCTATTATGTGGAACGCAACTTCCTGGTGCACGAGGTGTATGAGGACAAGCCGTTCATCGTCCGCTTGGACACGGGCGTGCAGATCACCGGGGTCAAGGTGGAGGTGAGGCCCGACCTCGAGGCGGGCACCTACCGGGTGTTGGCCAAGGGCAAGAACGTGCGCATGTTCAACGCCGGCCTGCAAAAGCCGGTGGATGACTTCCTCCAAGAGGTCGACCTCGACGAAACGGTGGCGGTAGGCGAACCATTCCGGAGCCCCCACCTCAATTTCAGCATCGAATTCAATGCGGGCAATATCCGCAAGTCGGACGACCGCTACTTCTTCCTGCCGGCCAGCAACGTGGATGTGGCATCCTACTACCGCTCAAAAACCTTGGTGACCCCCTTGAGTGACGAGAGCAACATCATCACCATCTCCACCATCGGTCAGGATACCAAGAAGGAAAAGGACTACCTGAACACCTTGATGCAGACGTACATCAAGAGCGAGCAGGAGAAGCAGAACGAAAAGGGCAAGCGGACCATCGCGTTCATCGACGAGCAACTGGACCGTTCCAAGGGCAGTTTGGATGAGGCGGAAAGCAACCTGCAGGACGTGCAGGCATCCTCGGGCAGCCTGGTGGGCAGCGCCAGCGACCGTGGTGCCGCGGTATTCAATGACCTTTCGCGACTGAAGGACGAACAGGGACGGGCGCGGGCGCGGCTCGAGTACATCAGCGAGCTCATCACACACATGGGAGCGGACGATGAAGGGACGCCAACGACCATATCGGCCGCCAACCTGGGGGCTCCTTCACTGACCAACCTGATCGATAAATACAACCAGGACGTGAACGAGTTGGCGACCCGCCGGCTCACCGAGCGCCAGCAATCGGCGCCCACCATTGCCTTGGCACGCAAGGTGCAGACGCAAAAGAACCAGATCATTCAAAGCGCGCAGGATGCCCGGCGTGGGGCGCAACTGGAGCTGGACCAGATCGGGGCCCGGGTGAACCAGTTGGAGTTCCAGCTCAATCAATTGCCGCAAAGCAGCCGCAGGGTGAGCATCGCCACGCGCAAGTACGAGATCAACGCCAGCATCAACACCTACCTCATGGAGAAACGCTATGAGGCGGAGATTGCCGTGAACTCCGACCAGGTGGACAAGTACATCATCGACCCCGCCAGGGAAAAGGATGGCGGCCCCGTGGAGCCCAAGAAAGGGAAGATGCTTGGCCTGGCCATGGCCATCGGCCTTATCCTGCCCATCGGGTTCGTCCTCGTCCGGGATATCTTCAATGACCGCATCATGGACCTTGACGAGCTGAAGCGGCTCAGCTCCATCCCCGTGCTCAGCACCATCCCCATCACCAAGCAGCAGCGTGTACTCGCCCAAGAAGACCGCTCGGTGCTGGCCGAGGCATTCCGCACGGCCCGGATCAACCTGCAGTACCTGAATGCCAACATGGACCGGCAGGTGATCGGGCTGACCAGCAGCACCAGCGGCGAGGGCAAGACATTCTGCTCCGTGAACCTGGCCACCGTCATGGCCCTTGGCAGCAAGCGCACCTTGTTGATCGATGGGGATATGCGCAAGCCCAAGGTGCATGAGCGCTTGGGCATCGACCTAGGCCCCGGATTGAGCACTTACCTGATCGGCGAGGCCGGGGTCGATGAGGTTATCCGGCGCTCCGATATCCCGGGCTTGGACCTGATCACCGCCGGCCCCATACCGCCCAACCCCTTGGAGCTGTTTGAAAGCCCGCGGATGGCGGAACTCCTGCAGCAGTTGCGCGCACGCTACGACCACATCGTGGTGGATGCCTCGCCCATGGGCGTGGTCAGCGAGTTCAAGGTGCTGGTGCACCATCTGGACGTTACGCTGTACGTGGTGCGCCAAGGCTACACCCGAAGGGCCATGCTGCGGCCGATCAATGAGCTTTACCGCACCGACAAGCTGAGGCAAGTTGACCTGCTGTTCAACGGTGTGAAGGCCGCCGATGGCTATGGCTACGTCTATGGAGGAAAGTAAGGAGGGCTCGGCCCCGGCCGCGCAGCCATCCGGAGGCTTCCAAAAATACCTGAAGAACACCTCGTGGTTGTTCGTGGACCGGGTGGTGCGCCTGGCCTCGGTGCTCATCACCAGCATCTTCATCACCAGGTACCTGGGGCCGGAGCTCTTCGGCCAGCTCAACTATGCCAGTGCCTTTGTGGGCATCTTCTTCGCGCTTACGGCCATGGGCCTGGACGATATCCTCGTGCGCGACCTCGTGCGCAGGCCCGACAGGCGCGACCAGCTCCTGGGCACGGCGGCCGTGATCAAGCTCGGCGGCGCCACCATCCTGTTCATCACCGTCATGGCCTTGGCGCTCACCAAGGATCTGGAAACGATCAAGGTGCTGATGATCCTGCTCATCGCATCGGCCGAGTTCCTCAAGCCCTTTGCGGTGGTGGAGCAGTACCTCTTGTCGAAGGTGCAGGCGCGGATAACCGCCAAGGTCAATATCGTCCAGACGCTGCTGGCGTCCCTGTTCAGGTTAGGCTTGGTGCTGGCCCATGCCTCATTGATCTGGTTCGCATGGGCCTATATCATTGAAATGGCCATCGGGGTCATCGGCTTCCTGGTGGCCTACAGGAAACTGGGCCTTTCCTGGCGGCAATGGAATTACGATGGCCTTACCGCGCGCTACCTGCTCAAGCAGTCATGGCCGCTGGTCATTTTCGGCCTGGCCTTGTATGTGCAGGCGAAGATCGACCAGGTGATGATCGGCGATATCCTGAAGAACACCTTGGGGGAGGCATTGGCCGATGCCGAGGTGGGCCAGTACTCGGCCGCCCTGAAGATGATCGAGGCCATGGGCTTCCTGCCCTCCATCATCGTGGCCTCCCTGGCGCCGGCCATCACGGGCGCGAGGGCCAAGGACCGTGGCCTGTACGAGGAGCGGCTCATCAATCAGTACCGCCTCATGTTCCTGCTGTTCCTGCTCGTGTCGGTACCGTTGTATTTCCTGGCCGAGCCGGCCATGGTGCTGCTCTTCGGCGAGGAATTCCGGAAGGCCGGCCACCTGCTCTCGCTCTTCGCCATTCGGCTCTTCTTCACCAACATGGGGGTGGCCAAGGGCAGCTTCATCACCAACGAAAGCCTGTTCAAGTACTCGTTGGTCACCGCAGTGGTGGGGGCCGTGCTGAACATTTCGATGAACTATATGCTCATCCCCACGTATCAGTCCACCGGTGCCATCTGGGCCATGATCGGGTCATTCTTCGTGAGCATCTTCCTGATGGATCTTTTCTTCAAGGAGGCGCGCCCGAACTTTGGATGGATGATGAAGGGCATCATGACCTTTTGGAAGATCAGGAACGTGCGTTGACCGATGCTGGACAGTCGTCATTTCATACCGGTATGGCCTCGGGTCTTCAACGATTTTGCATGCCCCGAATGCGGAACGCCCTCACCTGCGGGGGTCCGGGCCGTACTGCCGGGCGAGCAGGCCATTGGTGAATATCGCTGCGGCCATTGCGGCGCAGAATTTGCCCGTGACCTGCCCGTGGGGTTCGCCCTGTACCGGACCTATGCCTGGCGGCTCAAGGACCGCCATACCTATTACCCCGTCGACGACGGGAAACACTGGCGCAGCCATCCGGCCGTTGCGGAACATAGCGGGGACCGCTACGGCGCGGAGCGAAAGGTGTTCAAGGAGCATAAGCGGATCGTCATCCTCAATACGATCGATTTCCTGTACGGCCATGTGGTGTTGAAGCTGTTCAATGCCCAGTACTACCTGGACCATCACCCGGACATTGGCCTGGTGGTGATGGTGCCGCGCATGTTTGAATGGCTGGTGCCTGACGGTGTGGCGGAGAAGTGGGTGTTCGACATCAAGCTGTCGCAGGGCAGCCGGTGGAATGCCGGGGTGGATGCTTTTGTGCAGGAACAGCTGGGCCGCTACGAAGAGGTTTACCTGGCGGCGGCATACAGTCATCCGGAGTTCGTGCATATCGACATCGGCCGCTTCAGCCGTGTCAAGCCTTTCGATCCCTCCGCCTTCCTGGAACAACCGCCGATGATCACCATGGTGGCCCGCCGCGATCGCCTTTGGTACCGTACGCCCGCGGGCAAGTTCATCCATCGGGTGCTGCGGAAGCTGGGCCTTTTCCCCGGGCTCTTCCCATGGCTGCAGGACCGGCTCATCGCACGTGTCATGCACCTGGTGCGCAAGGAGCTTCCCGATGCCCGGTTCGGCGTGGTGGGCCTGGGCAATCCGGGCGGCATGCCCGCCGGGACGGAGGATCTGCGGACCATGAAAATGGACTTGGGGGTGGAGCTGGCCTGGTGCCGTTTGTATGCCCGGAGCCAAGTGGCCGTGGGCGTGCACGGCAGCAATATGATCTTGCCCACCGCCCATGCGGCCGGCTGCGTGGAGATCCTTCCTTACGACCGTTACGGCAACATGGTGCAGGACATATCGGTACGCTACCACGACCGCATGCAGCTCTTCATGTACCGCTTCACGGACGAGTTCGCGAGCCCGCGCCAAGTGGCGCGGCATGTGATATCCATGTTCACGGACCACGAGGTGTACCGCCTCGACAACCAAACACTTATTTTCTGAAAGGAATGGGCACGTTCACCCCTCCAGGAAAACTGACGACCCCGGTATTGTTCATTGCATTCAACCGGGTGAAACCCGCGCGCATGGTCATGGAGGCCATCCGCCAAGCCAAGCCGCCCCGGCTGTACTTCGCCTGCGACGGTGCCCGCAACGAGGCGGAGAAAGAGCGTTGCAACGAAGTGAGGGCCTTGGTGGACATGGTGGATTGGGAGTGCGAGGTGCACACCCGCTTCAGCGATGTGAACCTGGGGGTGATGATGGGGGAGTCCACCGCCATGGACTGGTTCTTCGGGCAGGAACCGGAAGGCATCATCCTGGAGGATGACACACTGCCGAACCAAAGCTTCTTCTGGTACTGCCAGGAACTCTTGGAACGTTACCGCGACGATGAACGGGTGTGGTGCATCATGGGCAACAACCTGATGTCGGAGTGGCGCGGGGGAGGGGATGCTTCTTATTGGTTTTCCTCCCATGGCTATGGCGCCTATTGGGGTTGGGCGGGCTGGAGGCGCGTGTGGCGCCAATACGATGTGCACATGAAGCAATGGCCGGCCGTGCGGGATTCCCGGATCCTGGACGGGCACTTCCTGTCCAAAACGGAAATGTCTGAAGCCTACAAACTGTTCCAAGGCCAGTATGAAGGCGCGCTCCGTTCGTGGGACTATCAGATGGATTTTGGCCGGATGCTGAATCGGGGCGTGACCTGTATACCGGTGAAGAACCTGGTGCGCAACGTGGGCTTCGGGGCGGACGGCACCCATACGGTGAGCGAAAATGACCGGAGGAACAAGGAAGATCACGATGACCTGGCCCTCCCGCTGGTCCATCCGGCGCACATGGTGGTGGACCTCAACCGGGACCTGGCCTATTTTGAGGGATACATCCAGCCCAGCCTCTACCGCCGGTTCAAGGATGCGATCAAGGGTTTGCTGCCCGAAAAGCTCGATGAGGCCATCACTCCCTTCCTCTCGAAGGTACAGCGGCAATTGGGCCTCAGCTAAGCGGTTACCTTAGCCGTCGCGGTCCACATACCTATTGCCGTGCTCAGCAAAAGGAAGCTCATAAACACACTTTTCATCCTTGCATTCCCGTGGTATGGTGTCGGGGGATATGTAATGATGATCAAGGGTTTCGCGGTGGGCGTCTTCGCCTGCGCGTTGCCTTTCCTGCTGATCCTGTCGGTTTACTTGCTGGACATGCTCTACGGGCAGGCCCCCAGGCCCAGGGTGAACAAAAAGTTCCACCTGGTCATGGCGTTCCTGACCTCCATGAGTGCATCGGTGCTGCTGGGCCTTTACTATAAAAGCCCGGTGATCACGCCCCTGAACGGGGCGCTGCTGATCATGCTCTTCCACGCGCCGTTCCTGAGCTCCATTGTGGTGCAGACGTACAACCGGGATGATCCGGACTTCGATATGACCTGGATGCTCATACAGGGGTTCATCATCTATGTGGCCATCAACGTGGCGGGCATGGCCGCGGGCATGCGCAACCTCATGCACTACTTCCCGGGCCGGGCCAACCCCCCGTTTGCCTTGGGCCTGTACGATACCGCGCATACCCTGGCCATCGTCAACCTCATGTTGCTGTCCTATCTCACGGATTTCAAGGCCAATCCCAAGCGTTGGATCGGGTTGGCCTTCCTGTATGCCGTGAACATGGGCATCATCCTCAGCATCAACAGCCGCTTGTCCGTGATGATCTTCCTGGTCTTCACCATCCTGTTCGCCACCCAGGCCATGAAGGTGGTGCGCGGGCTGTTCACGGTATCGCTGTTCACCATGCCGATCATGATGTCGTTCGCGTTGCTGATCTATGAGATCCTGACGCTTCCGGTGTTCGTGGCCATCATGGAGCGGGTGGACAAGAAGGACATCACCACGTTCAACGGGCGCACGTACATCTGGGAATCGGCCGCGGAATGGCTGGCTGACGACCGGCGCGGCCTGATCTTCGGCAACGGGTATAACGGGCAATACCACTTGCGCATCCTGGATTGGGTGGCCAAGTTGTGGGGCGAGTCGGGGTCGTACCGCCTGCACATGCACAGCGCCTTCCTCGAGTTTCTCGTGGACCAAGGAGTGGTGGGCATCGGGCTGCTGTATGGGGTCTATTGGAGCGGCTACAAGTTCTACCAGAAGCAGTACCTGGCCAACACCAAGCTGGCGCCCATCTATGCGGGCTTCATCTACCTCATGTTCGCCTGGCAGATCGATATCTTCTGCTACGGCATCTACAGTGGTTTCATGCTGGTGTTCATGCTCATGGCCCCGGTGGTGATGCAGACCAACGATGAGCCATCATCCAAGACCCTTGAAATGATCGGAAGCAAATGATGGAGGGAGGAAAACGGACCATGGGGATTGCCCCGCAGGCCCCGCCCAAGGTGAGCGTGGTCACCGTGGTGTACAATGGGGCCGCCACGATCGAACGCACCATTCTCAGCGTTTTGGGCCAAGGAGGCCCGGACGTGGAATACATCATCGTGGACGGCGGCAGTACCGACGGTACCTTGGACATCGTCCGCAAATACGAAAATTCGCTCGCCTACTGGGTGAGCGAAAAGGACCAGGGGATCTACGACGCGATGAACAAGGGTATCGCCCTCTGCACCGGCGAATGGGTGGGCCTGATCAACGCGGATGATGCCTATGCGCCCATGGGCGTGCAAAAGGCGTTGGAGGCCGTGGAGGGCAAGGGGGGCGTGAACATCGTGCACGGCGACATTCTGCTCGTGTATCCCAATGGCAGTGGCAAGGTGAAACATGCCAAGCGTTCGTACTTCCTGCTGAAGTACTGGGAGATGGTGTTGAACCATCCCAGCTTCTTCGTGCGGCGGGAATACTACCGCGACCATCCGTACAAGCCTGAGTTCCGCGTGAGCGGCGACCATCATTGGACACTGCGGGCTTGGCGGGAAGACCCCGCGCAATTCCTCTACTTGCCGGAGGTGATCGCCCATTTTTCGGCCGGGGGGGCCAGCATGAGCGGTTCGCTCAAGCGCTCGCTGGAGGAAGGGGACCGCATCAACAAGGACCTCGGCTTCTCTTGCCCTGAGCGGTGGTTGGGCAAGGCGGTGCGCACCGTGCTGTATATGCCCGCCATGGCCAAGCTGTGGTTCAACCAACTGGTGGCACCTTTGCGGGTGAAGTAAAGGGCCATGGCCATCCGTTACGGCATATTCCAGGATTGGAGCGCGAACAAGGGCAACCCCAAGGGGCGCTTGATCATGGTCCTGTTCCGGATCATGCACCTGTTGCGGCAGAGCATCGTCACCTTCATCCTGTTCCTGCCGCTTTTCCTGCTGTACCGCTTTTTTGTGGAATGGGTGCTGTGCGTGGAGCTGCCGTGGAAAACAAGGGTTGGCCCGGGATTCAGGATCTATCACGGCCAAGCCTTGGTGATCAATGACGGCACCGTGTTCGGCGCTGATTGTGCCGTGCGCAGTTGCACCACCATCGGCAACAAGTTGGCGGCTGACGGGAGCTACACGCGTTCCCCCATCTTCGGCGACCGGGTGGATATCGGCGCCAACGCGGTGATCATCGGCCCCGTCACCGTGGGTGATGATGTTTCCATCGGCGCGGGGGCCGTAGTGGTGCGCGACGTGCCTGCCGGCCATATTGCCGTGGGCAACCCGGCCCGCCACATCCCGAAGTCGAAGTAAGCGTTTCCCAGGGGCCAAGCCTTGTGGCATGGACCATCTCTTGGTCGGCACATGCCTGCGGCCACTCCCGCTTCCCCCCGGGCCATGGTGCGGTCCGTGATGAATCGGCCCGGCCACTTCCGGGGCCAGGCCGGGCATGCGGATGAAGCAACCGGGCCCGACCAGGTCCTATACGGATAGGAACGACGCAGGCCCGGGCATGCCCGGGCCTGCGTCGTGTGCCTCCTCTTGTGCCTGGCCGATCAATGGATGGCCAGCTTGGTCGTTTCCGCCACGCCGTTCACAGGGAAGAGGTTGGCCAAGTACATGCCCGGAGCCACGGAGGCGGGCAGTTGCACGCTGTCCGTGCCGGGCACCAGTTCCACATCCACCACCACGGCGCCATGCAGGCTGGTGAGGATGAAGCGGCCGCCGGCCGTAGTGCCCACGTGTATCGTGCCGCCCGTATTGACGGGGTTGGGGTAAAGCGCGGTGTGAAGCGGGGCTGCCACGTCATCCGCCACGGCGGTGGTGAGGCTGCACGCATCGTCGGGCAGGCGGTAGATCACCACGGAGCTGAAGGGGGGCACGCTGATCGATCCGTTGATCGGGTCGCCGTCCACATCGCCCCAGCAGCCTGCCGGCGGGCCGAAGCTTTGTGCGGTGGCCTGGTCGTTCACCAGCAGCATGTGCCGCTCGAAGGGATCCAGGGGTTGCACGCTCACGCGGGTCACCTCCACATTGTCCAGGTAGTACGTGGGGTCGGTCCATTCATTGCGGAATTGGATCCGGGCCTGGTCCGTGAGGCTGCTCTTGAAGAACATCTCCAGGTCGCGCCGTTCGGTACTGAAGGGAATGTCCTGCTGCCAGGTGGTATAGGGGTCGTTGCTGGTGGATTCCCCTTTCACGCCCACGGTGACCTGCCCGTTGACGGGGCCTTGGATGCTGCATCGTACGCGGTACCAACCGTTGTTCTGGATAGGGAAGGGGTCGGGGTTGCGCAGGGTGAAGTAGGGGTAGATGTTGTTGTTCGGGAGATAGGCCTTCAAGGCACCATTGTCGAGGTGGTCCGTCACATGGCTCACTTGCGCGTTGGTGGGCCAGCCGGTCCATCCGTTCACGTTGTTGGTGAAGGTGCCGTTCGTCACTTGGTTGCCCCCCAATTCCTGCACCACTTCAAAGTCGCTCAGCCGGAGCGGGCTGCGTGTGCTGTTCGCATCCTCGCCCTTGTCGGCCTGCCAGCGCTCCAAGGTGTAGAGGCGGGTGCCTGCGGCGAAGTTGATCACCTGTATGCTGAGTTCGTTGTACGGGTTGTAGTAGCGGTTGTTGGTGTAGGTGCCGAAGTCCACCGGGCCCGACCCGTGCACATTGTATTGCAGCATGCACAGTTGGTCCTTGGCCAGGCAGTACATCACGTTGCCGCTGTACACGTCGTTGTAGTTGGCCACGTAGAAGGGTGCCACGGCGGCCTCGCCCACATTGTTGGAGTAGTCGGACACCGCCAGCTGCACCTTGTTGTTGAAGAGGATATTGTCCTTCACCTGCACGCCCGATGTCACCATCGTATGGTCCACGTTGATGCCGTAGCGGGGGCAGTTGTACACCGTGTTGCGCTGGATCACCGTGTTCCTTACGGCGGTGTTGCCCACGAATATGCCGATGGCGATATGCTCGTTGTAGGGCAGCACGGGTGCTACGCCGTTTGACAGGGAGCCGATGGCATCGCTGACGATGTTATCGCGGATGATCATGCCGTTGGTATGGTCGAAGGCGATGGCTCCCCCATCGTTGAGCAGTGCCACGGCGTGGCGCACCACGTTCTTCTCCACCAAGGCATCGGCATTCACATTGATGCCGGTGTACCCGATGCTGTCGAGCTGGTTGCCGCGCACCACCACGCCGGTGCCGATGGTGCGGATGCCGAAGTAGCCCCATGCGTCCTCGCCTTCGCCATCGAACATGGCGATGTTCTTCAGGGTGTTGCCGATGATCTGGTCGCCGTTGCCCAGCCCGGTGATCGCGGTGGCGTACGTATCGCGCAGGGTGTTGTTGCTGTAGGTGTTGGAGTTGCCCGCGCTGCGGATGCCCATGTACAGGTAGCGGAAGTTGCAGTTGTCCACGGTGACATTGTTGGCGCCATCGATCAGGACGCCGGCGTTGCGCTGGTGCCTGAACTCAATGCCTTGGATGCGCTGGTGGTTGCGCTGCCAGTAGCAGTTGATGCCGTTGGCGAACACGGCGGCCTCCACTTCCAGCGAATTGGGGTTGGCCCCGCCTGGGGCCCACAGGTAGAGCTGCTGGGTGGCCCGGTCGAAATACCACTCGCCCGGGCTGTCGAGCTCGGACAGTTTGCCGCGCAGGAAGAACCCCCAGGCGTTATTGGCCAGGTACGGCGTGTTGCTCGTGAATTGCAGCGTGCCGTTGGTGTAGCCGGATACGAACAGGGTGTCGAAGGACCAGTTGGAGCCGCGCACCACGGCGGTGGCCCCGTTCCAGTATCCGTTGGGTTGCGTGAGGTCGCTGCTGTTCATTTGGTTGCCGCCGCCCTGGCTGTTGTACAACCAGCCCGAATTGGGGTAGCGGGCGGCGGTCATGCGTTGGCCGTTCACATACACCTGCCCCACCTGTCCGTGCGGCACCGGGGCCTTCCAGATGTTGCCTTGGTGCGCGGTCCATCCGCTCACTGCCACGCTGCCTTTGATCAGGGGCTTGGCGCCGTTGCCATAGTTGCCGATCACGATCGGCTGGGAGGCCGTGCCACTGCTTCCGAAGAGGATCTCCCCGCGCCAGGTGCCGCCACGCTCGAAGAGGATGCGGTCGCCAGCTTGGTACGAAAAGGGGGCCTGGTTCACGCGGTCGATCGTCTTCCAGGCAGTGGCGGGCGAGGTGCCGTTGTTCGCATCGTTCCCCGTGGGCGATACGTAGTAGTCCGTTGCCGAGGCGGCGGGGCCTGTTGAGCCGAGCCATAAGGCCAGGGCCGCCTTGGCAAAGAGCTGGAATGTGTGGTTCGTCCGCATGGAAAATGAGGTTGATGGTGAGGTTGAACGCCTCCATCCGGTGCCGGTTCGGGAAAATCGACCAACCCCGGGAATACGGGGATGAACGGATGCTTCCCCGGTATTTGGGCCCCTTCATGGCATGCTGAAGACCCGCCGCACCGTGCCTGTTGCGGCAGGCAATGGGCAGTATGCCACCGAATCTATCTTCGCCGCCATGAGCAAAACGCCCCGGCCCTTGCGCATCCTCGTGGTAGGACAGACCCCGCCTCCTTTTGGCGGACAGGCCGTCATGATCCAGAAGCTGGTGGAGGGGCGGTTTGATCGGGTTCAGATCCACCATGTGCGCTTGGAATTTTCCAAGGAGATGGACGAGGTGGGCCGTTTCCAGGTCAACAAGATCCTCATCCTCTTCAAGACCATTGCGGCCATCATGTGGGGGCGCATCCGCTACGGCGCACGGGTATTGTACTATCCGCCGAGCGGGCCCAACATGGTGCCCGTGCTGCGCGACATCATCCTATTGAACGCGGTGCGATGGATGTTCAAGCGCACCGTGTTCCATTTCCACGGCAGCGGCGTCTCCACCTTCGGGCCGTCGGTGCCATCCGTGCTGCGCCCCTTCTTCAGGAGCGCCTATGCCCGGCCCGACCTGGCCATCCGGGTGAGCCCGGTGGCCCCCGAGGATGGCCTGTATTTCCATGCCAAGGACAATGTGGTGGTGCACAACGGGATCGAGGATGAGGCGGGCGGCCCCATCGACCGGTCGGGCCGTGGAGTAGGGCCGGTGCGCCTGCTGTTCATCGGCGTGCTCATCCCCAGCAAGGGCGTGCAAGTGTTGCTCGAATCCTTTGTGCACATGCGAAAGGACGGCCTCGACGTGGAGGTGGACCTGATGGGGAAATGGGGCAGCCCTGAATTTGAACGGCAGTGCATGGACTTGATCGCGCGGGAAGGCGTGGCCGACCGGGTGCATTTCCTGGGTGTGCGGACCGGCGCGGAAAAGGCGCAGGCCCTGCGGGACGCGGACATCTTCTGCTTCCCCTCGCACTTCGAGGCCGAAACCAGCCCGTTGGTGCTGATGGAGGCCATGGAATACAGCCTGCCCATCGTGTCCACCCGCTGGCGCGGCATACCCGCCTTGGTGGACAACGGGGCGAACGGGCTGCTGGTGGAGCCGCAAGACGCGCGGGCCGTGGCCGATGCCGTGGGGAAATTGGTGGCGGACCCCACCGCCAGGACCTCCATGGGCAACGCCGGGCGCAAGGCCTTCGAGGCCCGGTTCAGCGTACAGCAACACCTGCGCGCCATGGAGGAGGCATTCCTGCGGCTGCACCTTTGATCATGCCTGCTGCATCTTTACGTGCCACCTTGCGTTGAAACGCCTTTGGTCCCCGGCACCAAAGGGCATCCGGGGGCCGATACACTGCATGGGAAATATGCGATTGCTCATTACCGGCGGATCCGGCTTCATCGGCACCAACCTGGTGCAGGACATGCTGGACAAAGGGGTGGAGGTCCTGAACCTCGACTGGAACCCGCCGCTGAAGGCCGCCCACCAACCGTGGTGGCGCGAGTGCGACATCATGGACAAGGAGGGCATGGCCCGTCTGTTCGGTGAATTCAGGCCCACCCACGTGGTGCACCTTGCGGCCCGCACGGATACCGACATCCAGGACGACATCAACGCCTATCGGCAGAACCACGAGGGGACCAAGCTTCTGCTGGAAGTGGTGAAGGCCACCCCCGGGGTCGAGCGGCTCGTGGTCACCAGCACGCAGTTTGTTTGCGAGGCGGGCTACCAGCCCAAGGACGATCTGGACTTCAAGCCGTTCACGCTGTACGGTGAAACCAAGCGGCGCTGCGAGCTGATCACGCGCGAGGCCGGGCTTTCCTGCGTGTGGAGCATCATCAGGCCCACCACTATTTGGGGGCCGTGGAGCCTGCGCTACCGGGATGTCATGTTCAAGGTCATGCGCAAAGGCCTGTACTTCCACCCTGGCAAGGGGCGGGTGATCCGCTCCTACGGGTACGTGGGCAACGTGGTGTGGCAGATCGGGCGCATCCTGGAGGCCGCCCCCGAGGTGGTGCAGGGAAAAGTCTTTTACGTGGGTGACCCGCCGCTCGACCTGCGCGACTGGGTGGAGGCCATCTCCAAGGCCCTGGTGGGCCGGCCCGTGCGCTACATACCCACGTGGATGGTGAAATCCTTGGCCTTCACGGGCGACCTGCTGAAGGCCGTTCACCTGCCATTTCCCATCACCAGCGGACGCTTCCGCAGCATGACCACGGACTACATCACGCCCATGGACAGGACGGAGTCGGCCTTGGGCAAGGCCCCGTGGTCGCTGGCCGAAGGCGCACGCGCCATGGTGGATTGGTACGACACGGAAAGCGCGGTGGCGGTGAAGCCCACCTTGATCGATACGCGGCAGAAACAGGAAGCGGGCAAGTGATGGAGGTACTGCCGAAAATGGACGTATTCGGGCTGGGTATCTCCACGGGGACATTCCAGCGCCATGTGGAGGTCATCCTGGACATGGGGCGTGACCACCGCTCCTCGTACGTGTGCTGCGTGAACGTGCACATGTGCATGGAGGCCCAGGGCGATACCGGGTTTGCCGCCGTGGTGAACGGCGCCGACCTGGCCACGGCGGACGGGATGCCCATCCTGAAAAGCCTGAACCACTTCCACCGGGTGGACCAGGAGCGGGTGGCCGGCAACGACCTTCTGCCGGCGGTCATGGCTGCTGCGGAAAAAGCGGGATTGAGCGTTTTCTTCCACGGCGGACAGCAAGAAGTGCTGGACATCATCGTGGAGCGGGCGGCAAAGGATTTTCCCAACCTGCGCATTGCAGGCACCTGGTCGCCCCCGTTCCGGCCCCTTACCCCGGAGGAACAGGCGGAAGAAGTGCAACGCATCGCTGACAGCGGCGCGCATATTGTCATGGTCAGCCTGGGCTGCCCCCGCCAAGAGCGCTGGATGGCTGCCATGAAAGGGAAGGTGCCGGCCGTGATGCTCGGGGTGGGTGGGGCCTTCCTCCTGTATGCGGGCATGGATACCCGGGCCCCGCTATGGATGCGGAAGGCCTCCATGGAATGGATGTACCGCTTGGCGCTGGAGCCCCGGCGCTTGTGGAAGCGCTACCTAGTCACCAATTCCGCCTTCATCTGGATGTATGCCAAAAAAGTGGCACGGAACTGGTTCGGAGGGGCGGCGCGATAGCTTGTTGATAACTCAATGTATCGACGAACTTGACAAAAGCTTCGACGAACATTTACTTTTGATGCTCGTTAAAGAAAAGAATCGCGATTGAAGTGAGGACTACATGGAGAAGGTGATCACAGAACGAACGGCAACCGCACGGGCACGGCGCGAATCGGGCCATGCGACACGCACGGACCTCAATCGCGAACTGGCGGCCTTGCTGCGCTCCAGCCGCGAGCAGTTGAGCCACATGCAGCACGGGCTGAGCCGGGTGATGACCTTTGAACCGCTCACCTCGGTGAAGGACCTGATCATCGTAGGGGAGGGTCCGGCAGCGGAAGAGATCTTCCAGTATTGCGAAGACCAGACCGTACGGGGTTACCGGTTCCGCGGTGTGTTCCACGACCATGCCATTGCGGGCCCGCTGGGCGAGCACCAACTGGGCGGCATCGAGGCGGCCAAGGCCTATGCGGTCCAGAACCGGATCGACATCCTGTATTGCGCACTGCCGGGCACCTACCGGGAGCAGATCACGGACCTGATGGAGTTCTGTGAGCGGAACACCATCCGCTTCCGGGTCATTCCCAGCCCGGACAGCTTCATTCCCGTGGTGAAAACCTCCGACCTCACCTTCCACGGGGCCGTGCCGGTAAGCCGTATCCGCAAGGAGCCCTTGGAAAAGAAGACCAACCGCATCCTCAAGCGCAGCTTCGACATCGTGTTCTCCTTCCTGGTGATCACGTTGGTCTTCTCGTGGCTGTTCCCCATCTTGGCCATCCTCATCAAGCTCTCCTCGAAAGGCCCGGTGTTCTTCAAGCAGGTCAGGCTGGGTGAAGGCAAAAGGAAATTTACCGTGTACAAGTTCCGCAGCATGCGGGTGAATGACCAGGCCGACAGCAAACAGGCCACCAAGAACGATCCCCGGGTGACCAAAGTGGGGGCGTTCCTGCGCAAGAGCAACTTGGACGAAATGCCGCAGTTCTTCAACGTGCTGCTCGGCCAAATGAGCGTGGTGGGCCCCCGCCCGCACCCGTTGAAGCTCAACGACCAGTTCAGGGACATCATCGACAAGTACATGGTGCGCCACTTCGTGCTTCCCGGCATCACCGGCTGGGCCCAGGTCAACGGCTTCCGTGGCGAGACCAATACGCCCGAACTGATGGAAAAGCGGGTGGACCTGGACGTGTGGTACCTGGAAAACTGGTCCTTCCTGCTCGACCTGAAGATCGTGGTGAAGACCGTGACCAACATGTTCGGCAAGGACGAAATGGCCTATTGAACAGGGTCCCGGCAGATCGAGGCACCTAAAAAGGCTGGTCGTACGACCAGCCTTTTTAGGTCATGTATTGCCCGAATGGGCGAAAGCACTATATTTGCCGCCCCTATTGCAGACAGGAACATGGCCAATCACAAGTCCTCCATCAAGCGTATCCGGCAAACCGAGACCCGCAACGAGCGCAACCGCTACCAGCACAAGACCACGCGCAATGCGGTGCGTGCCATCCGCGCCACCACCGGGAAGAAGGAGGCCGAGGAGATGCTCCCCGGCGTGCACGGCATGCTGGACAAGCTGGCCAAGCGCCACATCATCCACAAGAACAAGGCCGCCAACCTCAAGCGCAGCCTCCAAGTTTACGTGGCGGGCCTGAAGTAAGCCCACCTCCCGACCATTCGCTGTTGAACAGGCCCTCCGAGGCCTGTTCGCATTTCATGCCATGCCGCGCAAAGCTGCGGACAACCGCTTTTTGATGGCATCTTTGGCAAACCCATGGAAAACGAGGACCACGGAGCGGTGGAGCGTTTAAGCATCCGCAACTGGAGCAAGGACGATCGCCCGCGCGAACGCCTCATGGCCCAAGGGGCCAAGGCCCTCACGGACGCCGAGCTCGTGGCCATCCTGCTGCGCTCGGGGTCCGTGCAGGAAAGCGCGTTGGACATGGCGCGCCACCTGCTGGGCCAAGTAGGCAACGACCTGAACCGGCTCGCCGCCCGTACACCCGCCGAATTGATGCGCCACAAGGGATTGGGCCAGGCCAAGGCCGTGAGTATCGTGGCCGCCCTGGAACTGGGCATGCGCCGCCGCGAACGCACGACCCGCGAACGGCCACGGGTCCATTCCAGCCAGATCGCCCACGAAGAGCTGCGCGCCGCCCTGGCCGACCTGCCGCACGAGGAGTTCTGGGTCCTCTTGCTCGACCGGGGGCTCCGCCTGATCGATAAGCGCAAGGTCAGCAGCGGCGGCATCCATGGCACCGTGGCCGACCCCAAGCTCATCTTCCGCCAAGCCTTGGAGAACGGGGCCTCCTGCATCGTGGTGGCCCACAATCACCCCAGCGGACAACTGCGCCCCAGCGAGGAGGATATCCGGCTGACACGCAAACTGGCCGAAGGCGGGCGCATGCTCGATATCCTTGTCCAGGACCACATCATCATCACCGCCGAGGGCTATTACAGCTTCGCGGACAACGGACAGATGCATTGACCGAATGAACAATCCCCTGCGGATCCTCACCATCATCGGCGCACGCCCCCAGATCATCAAGGCCGCCGCCATCAGCCATGCGGTACGCACCCGGTTCCAAGGCCGTATCAGCGAGACCCTGCTGCACACCGGGCAACACTACGATGCCAACATGTCCCAAGTGTTCTTCGATGAACTGGGGATCCCCCGTGCCGACATTGCGCTCGGGGTGGGCAGCGGCGCCCAAGGGTTGCAAACCGCCCGCATGATCGAGGGCATCGAAAGGGTGCTGCAGGAGGGCCGGCACGACCTGGTGCTCTTGTACGGCGACACCAACAGCACGCTGGCCGGCGCGGTGGCCGCCGCCAAGCTCCACATCCCGATGGCGCACGTGGAGGCCGGGCTGCGCTCCTTCAACAAGGGCATGCCCGAGGAGATCAACCGCATCCTGTGCGACCATTGCAGCACGTGGCTGTTCTGCCCCACGCAGACCGCCGTGGACAACCTGCGCCGGGAGGGCTTCTGCTTGGGATCGGGGCAGCCCGCCACCATCGACAACCCGCAGGTGGTTGCCAGCGGCGATGTGATGTACGACAACAGCATGCGCTTCGCAGGGCTGGCTGCGGAGCGGTCCACCCTGTTGCGCGACCTGGGCCTGGAAGGCAACCCCTTCATCCTGGCCACCGTGCACCGCGACCACAACACCGACGATCCGCGTCGGCTGAACGACATCTTCACGGCGTTGGCCGGCCTGCACCGGGACCACGGTCTGCCCGTGGTGCTCCCCGTGCACCCGCGCACCCGCAAGATGATGGCCACCCTGCTGGAGCCGGGCGTACACCGGGCCGTACAAGAGGGCCGCGCCCTGCACCTGATCGATCCCGTGGGCTTCCTGGACATGATCGCCCTGGAGCGCGGTGCCAGCCTGGTGGTCACCGATAGCGGAGGGGTGCAGAAGGAGGCCTACTTCTTCGGCAAGCCCGTGGTGGTGCTGCGGCCCGAGACCGAGTGGGTGGAGCTGGTGCAGCACGGCCAAGCCGTGCTGGCCGATGCCGATGCCGGCCGGATAGCCGCCGCTGCCGATGCCTTCCTTCGCGAAGGGGCCCCGGCATGCCCGCCGATATTCGGCGATGGCCATGCCGCCGAAGCCATCTGCAACGCGCTTCTCCAAGCGCAAGAATGACCCGTGGCGGGCGTTACCTTGCGCAAGCCCTCCATGGTGGACGTCCACTACCACATCGAACGGCCCGGTCCAAGGGCGCGCTACATCATCCCGCACCTGATCGGCCGCATGGCCGGATGGGAAGCCCGCGAGGTGGTTTCGTTGGAGGAATTCCGTTCGGTGGAGGGGCCCAAGCTGATCTATGGGGAAGCCGCTGTTGACGGGGCTTTCCGGGTCGTTCCGCAGGACTTGTTGGAGAACACGGAACTGAAAACTGCCGAACCTGTGGTCGTGGTCGAGGAGGGGCTTCCGAGGCTTTTCCCTTCGGGCCGGGGCGACCTCCCCTTCGACCTCTTTGCCGGGGCCTTCTTCCTGCTATCGCGCATGGAGGAATACGGTGATCTTCCGCGGGACCGCCATGGCCGGCCCGTGATGGCCCGGTTGCATGCCGCGCGGCATGGTTACCTCCAGCGGCCCGTGGTGGATGAATGGCTCACCCTGTTGGCCGGGGCGTGGCGCACCGCCGACCCGGCCCTGCCTCCCATGCAGCGCCGATACGGCCACACGGCCACCATGGATGTGGACAACGGCGCCATGTACCTGGGCCGCGAATGGTGGCGCAGCGCGGGTGGCGCGGCCCGCGACCTCCTGAAGGGGCGGTTCCGGCGGGTGGCCCACCGGTTGGCCGTCATCGCCGGGAAAAAGCCGGATCCCTATGCCGTGCACCAGCGTTTCCTGGACATGGCCGAAGCCCACGGCGCCCGGGCCATCGTCAACTTCATGGCGGCCGGGCGTGGCGTGCACGATCATGCGCTCCCCTTGGCCGGCGACCACATGCGCGCCGTGGTGCGGTCCGTGGCGGCACGGGCGGAGGTGGGCCTGCATCCCGGCTACCACAGTTCGGACATCCCGGCCAACATCGCCGGGGAAAAGCAGCTTCTGGAATCCGTGGTGGGCAGGCCCGTCACCTGTTCGCGCCAGCACTTCCTGCGGATGCGCGTGCCGGACACCCTGCGCGCGCTGGACGGGCTCGGCATACGCGAGGAACACAGCATGGGCATGTCCGACAGCATCGGATTCCGTGCCAGCACCTGCACGCCGTTCCCGTTCTACGACTTGGGCAGGGAACAGGCCCTGCCGTTGATCATGCACCCCTTCGCGGTCATGGACAGCACCTTGGCCTATCAGATGCGGCTTGGGCCTGCGGGGGCGGTGGCGGCGGCCAAGCGGATGGTGGATGCCGTGCGGGCGGTGAACGGCACGTTCATCTCGGTATGGCACGAACGGTTCCTTAGCGGATACGGCGATGAGGCCGGTTGGGGCGGGGTGGCGGGGGAGGTACTGCAATACGCCCGGCCATGATCATGCACCTGCTCCACCACCAGATCGACCCCGATGCCTGGGACCGCCGTTTGGCCTCCGCGTCCAATGCCGCGTGGTATGGCTCGCGGGCAGCGCTGGATGCCGCCGCCCCGGGCTGGAATGCCTTGGTGGACGAGGAGTCAGGCGCGCAGATGCCCCTGCCTTGGCGCATGAAGTACGGGGTGCGCTACCTGTACCAGCCGTTCATGCTGCAGCATGTGGGGCCGTACATGCCCGAGCCGTCGGACAGGTTGGTGGGGCGGTTCTTGGAGGCCATTCCCCGGGGATACCGCTATGCGGACATCTGCGTGCAGGGTGGCGCCGCCGTGCAGGCGGCTGGCCTGCTTACGGAGGTGCGCACCAACCATGTGCTGGAGCTGGGGCACCACGTGGAGGAGCTGCGATCCCGCTATTCCACCAGCCACCGCCGAAGCGTGCAGAAGGCGGCGCGGATGGGCGTAACCGTGTTGGCGGCGCCGGTGGAGGAGGTGGCGACCTTCATCGAGGGGTCGGACCAGTTCCGGCACTGGGGCACCGATGGGCGGCAACGTGCTGCGATGCGGAGGATCATGACCTCCACCGGGGAGGATGGCAGCGGCTTCGGGCGCACGGCCACCATGGGCGGCGACCTGTTGGCGGCGGGCTGGTTCGTGCGCGGGCCGGGCGAGGTGGTCTTCCTGAAGGGCGTAAGCTCGCCCCGGGGGCGCGAGGCGCGTGCCATGCACGCCTTGATCGATGCGGTGATCGCCGAACAGGCCCTTGCCGGGCGCGTATTCGATCTCGCCGGAGGCAACGATCCGCAGCTGGCCCGTTTCTATTCCGGGTTTGGTGCGCTTCCCGTGTTTTATTTGCGAGCTTTGATGAACCGTCTTCCGGTATTGATCCGGCGACTGAAACCTTGAACCATGGTGGTGGAGCTGAACCGACAGAATTCATTGGCCAATCGCTTCCTGGCCGAAATGCGTGACGTGAACGTGCAGAAGGACCCCATGCGGTTTCGGCGCAACCTCGAGCGCATGGGCGAGGTGTTCGCCTATGAGCTGAGCAAGACCTTGGCCTACGAGGAGGTGGAAGTGGTGTCGCCCTTGGGGGAGGCCCGGGTGTCGCTGCCCGCTGACAACCCGGTGCTGTGCACCATCCTGCGCGCCGGCCTGCCCCTTCACCAAGGGCTGCTCAACTACTTCGACCGGGCTGACAACGCCTTCGTGAGCGCCTACCGCAAGTACCGCAAGGGCGAGGACGACTTCGACATCCAGGTGGAATACCTGAGCAGCCCCTCCATCGACGACCGGGTGCTGATCATCAGCGACCCCATGCTGGCCACCGGCCGCAGCATGGCCTTGGTGTACAAGGCCATGCTGCGCATGGGCCGGCCCAAGGCCGTGCACGTGGTATCCGTTATCGCCAGCACGGAAGGGGTGGAATATGCCAGGCGCCATTTCCCGCCCCAAACGCGGTTCTGGCTGGGCGCGGTGGATGAAGAGATGACGGCCGAGGCCTACATCGTGCCCGGCCTGGGTGATGCCGGCGACCTTGCGTTCGGCAATAAGACCTGAGGCCATGGAAGCGTGGCATGCCGTGGCGGTGATGTCCGCAGGGATGTTGAAGTTCCTCTTTGCGCCCATCGTGTCGTACCAGTTCGGCCATAGCTATCTGCAGACTGTTTTGCTCACCGCCGCGGGCGGAAGCATGGGCGCGGTCTTCTTTTTCCAGGGCGGCCGCCAGATCCTCGAGTGGTTCCGTAAGCGCACCATACGCCGCCGCGCCCGCGCCTTGGCCGCAGGGCACAAGCCCAAACAGATCTTTACCCGGACCAACCGCTTCGTCATAAAGGTGAAGCAGCGCTACGGCCTTGGAGGGCTCGCCTTCATCTTCACGCCGTTCCTGTCCGTGCCGGTCACCGCCCTGCTGGCGGCCAAATACTTCCGGCATAACCCGCGCACCCTGTCCACGTTGCTCACCGCCGTGGTGATCTGGTCCTTCGTGCTCAGCGCCGTGTGGAAGATCACCGGATGAAGACCTACCGGCACCTTTTTTTCGACCTGGACGACACGCTGTGGGATTTCCGGTCCAACTCGCGGGAAGTGCTGGGCGAGCTTTGCTCCGAAATGCTGAAAGGCCCTTGGGGCGTTGACCAGGGCGAATTCATCCGCACTTACGAGGAGGTGAACGCGGCGCTCTGGCGGCAGCTTGATGGGGGTATCATCCCCAAGGAAGTGCTGCGGGCGCTGCGGTTCCGCAAAACGCTGGAGGGGCTGGGCATCCACGATGGGCCCTTGGCGCGGGAGATGGAAGAGCAGTACATGGAGCGCACGCCTCGGCGCGACAAGCTGATGCCCGGTGCGTTGTCCTTGCTGCAGGACCTGCGCCCGCACTACCGCCTGCATATCATCACCAACGGGTTTTCGGACACGCAGTACACGAAGTTGCAGGCCTCGGGGATCCGCGGCTTCTTCGATGTGGTGCTCACCAGCGAGATGGCGGGGGCCTCCAAGCCGTCGGGGCGGATCTTCAGGCATGCCCTGCGCTCGGCCGGCGCCAAGGCGGCAACGAGCCTGATGATCGGCGATAGCGCCTTGGCCGATGTGGCGGGCGGCCGCAATGCCGGGCTGGACCAGGCGCACTTCGTGCCCGAGGGGGACGGCGACCCGGAGGCCACCTACCGCATCCACCGTTTGGATGAGCTGCGCGCCATCCTGCTGGAGGTGCCGCCCCAAGGGCTTCAATAGGGCTGGAAGCCGTAGCTGATCAGGGCCTGTTTGCCCGTGATCTTGCTGTGCTTGAGGAAGCGCACCGTATCGCCCTGCACCACACCGGCGTAGGTAATGGCCCCGCGGGGCGCCATGGTGCTGAAGAAGAGGCTGTCGTTGCGCATGGTCACCGGCACGTTGTGCACGTTGTTCTCACCGCTCTTGACATCCTGGCGCAGGTGGCTCCGCAGGTCCACCGGGTCGCCGGGCTTCTGCTGGCCGGCGATGAGCGCCACGTTGCCCCGCTCGAAGAAGCGCATGTAATAGTGTATGGCCCCGTCGGAGTGGCCATACACGCCATCGAAGCGCAGGCCGCTGCCCGCCAGCGAATACAGGTGCACCATGCCCGGGGCTGCTGCCGTGTCCACCACCTCGGCCGCGGGCGGCGTAGCCTGTTCCGTTGCCGGCACGTTCACGGGTTCCGCAGGCGTTGCATTCCGGTCCTCGGAAGAGCAGGCGGCGAGCAGCAGCAGGAACAGGGGGAGGGTGTGGCGCATGTTCAGGGGCGGGTATGGGCGATGACGCTCGTGGCGCCTTGTACCACGTCGCCAATGCGTACGTTGACGGAGGCCGTGGTGGGCAGGAACAGGTCCACGCGCGAGCCGAACTTGATGAATCCGAGTTCTTCGCCTTGCTGCACGGCCTGCCCGGGTTGCGGGTAGGTGCAGATGCGCCGCGCCAAGGCCCCGGCTATTTGGCGGATGAGCACCTCTTGGCCGTCGTTGCCCTTCACCACCACGGTGCAGCGTTCGTTGTCCGTGCTGCTCTTGGGGTGCCACGCCACCAGGTACTTGCCTTTATGGTACTGGCGGAAGGTGGTGGTGCCGGGAATGGGATGATAGTTCACGTGCACGTTGAGCGGGCTCATGAAGATGGACACCTGGATGCGCTTGTCCTTGAAGTATTCCGTTTCGGTCACTTCCTCCACCACCACCACCTTGCCATCGCACGGTGAAAGCACTTGGCCGGGCGCTGCCTTCGCGGTTCGTTGCGGCACCCGGAAGAACCACAGCACCACGGCCAGCACCGCGGCGAGCAGGATCGAGATGGGCCCTGCGACCCAGCCGGGCAGTCCATACCAGGCGGCATAGCTGCCGATGCATGCCGTTCCTGCAACCAGCAGGATGGTCAGGGTTCCTTCGTGATGTAGGCGCATTTTCGGGCCGCCAAATATAGGGGTGCGTCCACCGGCCGTTCCACCCGCTGCTTGGGGGTCTCAGCGCAACAGTTCCACGGTGATCACCATCGCGGGCATGGCCAGCAGGAACCCATCGAACCGGTCGAGGATGCCGCCATGGCCGGGCAGCACCTTGCCGGAGTCCTTCACGCCGGCCTGGCGCTTGAAGGCCGATTCCAGCAGGTCGCCCAAGGTGGAGGTAACGGCCACCACGGCGGCGGCCACCACCCATCCGGTGGTGTCCAGCACGGGATGGGTGCGGGCCAGCAGCACGCCCACGCCCATGGCCAGGGCGATGCCTCCTGCGAGGCCCTCCACGGTTTTCTTGGGGCTTACCCGCCGCAGCAGGCCGGTGCGCCCGATGGCGCGGCCCACCAGGTAGGCGCCGGTATCGTTGGTCCACAGCAGCAGCATGAAGCCGATGAAGAGCCAAGGCCCTTCGAGCATGAGCGTGGGGATGAGGCCAAAGGGCAGCGCCACCAGGCCGATCACCAGCAGGAGGAGCCCCATTTCCTGCCGGGGTTGGGCCTCGGGCCGCCAGAGCACTTCCACCGTGGCGGCCACCACCACCAGGAAGGCCACGGCCAGCGCGGCCAGCGGCGTTGCGGGGCCTGGCAACGCGGCCAGCGCCATGGCCAGGTACACGATGGTGGCTGCGGCCACGGGCATGGCCGGGCCCATGGAGGGCAGGTCCTTGGCCGCCAGCCGGTGCAGCTCCCAAGCGGCCATGGCGCATACGGGCAGGAACAGCAGGGTGGTGGTGAACGGCCCGGCCCACGCGGCGCCCAGGGTCAGGGCCACGTACACCGACCCTGTGATCGCGCGCTTCACCAATTCGCTCATCGCGGCTGGGCGTGATCAGCTTGCGGCGGGGCCCTCCACCTTGTCGGCATCGGGCTCCGGCAGGGCATGCGGTTCTGCGGTGCCGCCATTGAGCGCCTTGGGCTGGGCCTTTTCCTCCACACGGGCGAAGGGGCGTACGCCGAAGATCTTCTCCAGGTCCTCCTTGAAGATCACCTCTTCCTTGAGCAGCTGCGTGGCCAGGGCGGTGAGCTTGTCCTTGTTCTCGGAGAGGATGCGTTTGGCGCGCTCGTATTGGTTCTCCACGATGTTGCGCACCTCCTCGTCGATGGTCTGCGCCGTGCGGTCGCTGTACGGCTTGGAGAAGCCGTACTCGTTCTGTCCGCTGCTGTCGTAGAAGCTGATGTTGCCGATCTTCTCGTTCAACCCGTACACGGTGACCATGGCGTAGGCCTGCTTGGTCACCTTCTCCAGGTCGCTCAGGGCCCCGGTGCTCACCTTCCCGAACATGATATCCTCGGCAGCCCTTCCGCCCATGGCGGCGCAGATCTCATCGAGCATTTGCTCGCTGGTGGTGATATGCCGTTCGTCGGGCAGGTACCAGGCAGCGCCCAGTGACCGGCCGCGCGGCACGATGGTGACCTTCACCAAGGGCGAGGCGTGCTCCACCAGCCAGCTCACGGTGGCGTGCCCCGCCTCGTGGTAGGCGATGGCGCGTTTCTCCTCGTCGGTGATGATCTTGTTCTTCTTCTCCAGCCCCCCGATCACGCGGTCCACGGCATCGAGGAAATCCTGCTTCTCCACGGCGGGTTTCTTGCGGCGCGCCGCGATGAGGGCGGCCTCGTTGCAGATGTTGGCGATGTCGGCGCCGCTGAACCCCGGTGTTTGCCGTGCGAGGAACTCCACGTCCACGGCGATATCGAGCTTCAGGGGCTTGAGGTGCACGTTGAAGATGGCGATGCGCTCGTTGAGGTCGGGCATGTCCACGAAGATCTGCCTGTCGAACCGGCCTGGCCTGAGGAGCGCGCGGTCGAGCACGTCGGCGCGGTTGGTTGCGCCGAGGATGATCACGCCGCTGTTGGTGCCGAATCCGTCCATCTCGGTGAGCAGCTGGTTCAGGGTGTTTTCGCGCTCATCGTTGGCGCCCATGTTCACGCTTCGGCCGCGTGCCCGCCCGATGGCATCGATCTCGTCGATGAAGATGATGCTTGGGGCCTTTTCCTTGGCCTGCTTGAAGAGGTCGCGCACACGGCTGGCGCCGACGCCCACGAACATTTCCACGAAGTCGGACCCGCTGAGGGAGAAGAAGGGCACTTGGGCCTCACCGGCGATGGCCTTGGCCAGCAGGGTCTTGCCCGTTCCGGGAGGGCCTACCAGCAGCGCCCCCTTGGGGATCTTGGCGCCCAGGTCGGTGTACTTCTTGGGTGTCTTCAGGAAGTCCACGATTTCCTGCAGTTCCTCCTTGGCCTCTTCCAGGCCGGCCACGTCGTTGAAGGTGACATCGGTGCTTTTGCCTCCCTCGAACACCTGTGCGCGGCTCTTGCCGATGTTGAAGATCTGGCCTCCGGGCCCGCTGGGCCCGCCCATGCGGCGCATCATGAAGATCCACAGCAAGGCTATGGCGCCGAAGAAGAGCACGTACTGGAGGATCTCGCGGCCCATGTCGCTTTGGGGGTTGATCCGCACGTCAACGCCCTTGCTGCGCGCCTCGTCGATGACCTGCTGCTGCATCTGCGGGTTGTTGCCCACGTAGAAGGTGTACTGCGGCGTGCTGGCATCGGTGTTGGCGCCGGCCAGCCGCTTCTTGTGCACCTCCTTGTCCAGGCTGTCCTTCTTGATCACCACCAGCACGGCATCCCCGTTCACCACGATGCCTTGCACATCGCCCTCGGCGAGGTACTTGTCGTAGTCCGAAATGTCGATGCGGACCATGTTGGCGTTGTAGTTGAACAGGCCCATGGCCAGGATCGTCACCACGATGATCCCGTAGATCCAATAGAAGTTGAACGACCTTTTGGGCCGCTGGGCCGGGTCGGTCAGTTTGGGTTTTTCGGTGTTGTTTTCCACGACAAAGGGGTCAAGCTACGTTTTCGTAAGAGTGGCGTTCGGCATCGGCCCACAGCTGGTCCAGCCCATAAAACTCGCGTGCCTCGCGGTGGAAGATGTGTGCCACCACGTTCACATAGTCGAGCAGGATCCATCCGGCATTCTCCTTGCCTTCGGAGTGCCACGGCTTTTCATGGGCTTTTTCCAAGGTGAACTTCTCCACGCTCCGGGCTATGGCCTCCACTTGCGTGGTGGAGTCGCCGTGGCAAATGATGAAGTGGTCGCAGACGGTGTTGGGCAGGCCTCGCATATCGAAATGCACGATGTCCTTCGCCTTCACTTCCTGCATGCCTTGGACCACGGCATCCACCAGTGTTTGGGTGGGGTCTGGCCTCCGGGCTTTCTTCATGCGGTCTTTCGGTTGCTATTGTTAGGGGTTCAAAGGTACGCACCTATGGTTCCTTTTCCATTGGCCCGGGGGCTTGGGGTTCGGCGAACGTCGCCTCCCCTGCGGATCGGCCACGGAGATCCGCTGCCCGGGTGCCGGTGGGCGTATCGCCACGACCCCGGCGGGGTCGCAGCCGGGGTTTCATGGGTTTGAACCACGGATACACACGGATGCACACGGATACACACGGATGAATGGTGTCGTTGAAAATCCTCGTTCCCTCGGCGCCCGCCTGGCCTTCCCGGCCCCGGCGGGGTCGAGATCGGGAAAAGCATTTGACCCCGACGGGGTCACAGCTATTGGAAAGCAAGCCCTCAATAGCTCTACGACCCCGACGGGTTCGCAGCATGTAGCAGGGTGAATGCCGACCGCGAACCACGACCCCGGCGGGGTCGCAGCCGGTGTTTCATGGGTTTGAACCACGCCCCGATACGTATCGGGGCACACGGATACACACGGATGATTGGTGTCGTTGAAAATCATCGAGCCTTGGCCTGCACACGGCATCCCCGGCCCTGGCGGGGTCGCAGCCGGTGTTTCATGAGTTTGAACCACGCCCCGATACGTATCGGGGCACACGGATGCACACGGATGAATGGTGTCGTTGAAAATCCTCGTTCCCTTGGCCTGAACACGGCATCTCCGACCCCGGCGGGGTCGCAACATGTAGCACTGATAATGCCGACCGCGAACCCCGACCCCGGCGGGGTCGCAGTCGGGGTTTCATGAGCTTGAACCACGCCCCGATACGTATCGGGGCACACGGATATACACGGATGAATGGTGTCGTTGAAAATCCTCGAGCCTTTGGCGCGCGCCTGGTCTTCCCGACCCCGGCGGGGTCGCGACGCGTCAACCCTTTCTGCGTAGCTGCTGGGGATGTTTGCCGCCGGGCCTTGTTGACGGAAGAGCCCTTATTTCGCGGCATGGAAAGCGTTCCGCCCATTGGCCATCGGGTGATCCGGCTTGATTCGGTGGATAGCACGAACACCTACGCCGCCTTGGCGCTGTCGCGGGGCGAGGCCTCCCACGGCACGGCGGTGGTAGCGTTGGAGCAGACGCAGGGGCGCGGCCAGCGGGGCCGGTCCTGGGCCACGGCCAAGGGGCTCGACCTGGCGGTGAGCGTGGTATTGCTGCCTCGTCATCTGGCGGCATCCGGGCAATTCCTGGTCGCCAAGGCCGCGGCGCTGGCCGTTCACGATGTGGTGGCCGGGGTGCTGGCGCAGGCGGGCGCCGACCCGGGCGAGGTGCGCATCAAATGGCCGAATGACGTGCTGGTGGGCCGTAGCAAGGTGGCGGGCATCCTGATCATGAACGAGCTTCAGGGCCTGTCGCTGGCATCTTCGGTGGTTGGCATCGGCCTCAATGTGAACAGCCGGGGCGGAGACAGCGTGTGGCAGGCCACCAGCCTGTTGCAGGAGACCCGTTTGCCGCATGGGCTGGACGAATTGCTGGAGGTTCTTTTCGGGCGGCTCGAGCATTGGTGGCGGCAGTTGCCCGATGACGCGGGCCGGTTGTCCAAGGCCTACGCCGACCTGCTGTGGGGCAGGGGTCGTTTTGGGGATTTCCTGCTGGACGGCCGGCCTTTCAAGGCGCGCCCCTTGGATGTGGACGGCTCGGGACGCCTGCTGGTGGAGGATGAGGCGGGCGGGGTGTCGGCCTACGGGCTTGAGCGGCTGAAGCTGCTGCGTTGAAAGGTGCGAAGGGCACGGCCCGGGCGTGGGGCGGCCTCGTTCCGGGGCTTTTTCCCGGTCGGCTTGCAGGGATCAACCTAAAACCTATCTTTGCGCTCCCTTTTCAAGAAAAATATCGACGGCCATGAAACGCACCTATCAGCCCAGTAAGCGCAAGCGCGTGAACAAGCACGGCTTCCGTGATCGTATGAGCACCCCCGCGGGTCGTGCCGTACTTGCCAGCCGCCGCGCCCAAGGCCGCCACAAGCTGACCGTTAGCGACGAGAAGATCGGCCGCAAGTAAAGAGCGTGTTTTTGAGTGCATGAAGGCTGCCTGCCAAGGGCGGCCTTTTTTGCGTGGCCCCGTTCCGTGGCGTCAGCGGGCCGCCTCATCGCCCTGCATCAGGCCGGCCATGAACAGGCCCGTTTCCCGGGTGAGCATGCGGTGGCCCGTGGGCAGCAGGTGTATGCGCACCCATGCCGGTGCCTCGCTTTGCAGGCGCCCACCCGTTCCCGGCTTGATCACCTTGTCGTGCCGCCCCAGCAACAAGTGCACGCGGATCTCATGGGCCTGCAGCTGGGCACCCACCCGGGCCAGGTCGGGCTCCAACAGGCGCATGTCGTTCCACACGTCGTACACCAGTTGGCGGATGGCGGGCGTGGCCGTTTGTTCCATCAGGAAGCGGTACAGCCGGTCGTGCAGCAGGTGCGTGCGGTGCAACAGGCGCACCAGGCCATGCACCAGCCGGGGTCTTTGGATGAAGCGTTGGTACAGCCGCCGCCCCCATGCATGGCGCACCATGCCGCGGTACCAAGGGCTTACCACCAGCCCGTCGGGTGCCAATAGGAATGCGTTTGCCAGCAGCTCGGGACACTGTTCCATAAGCACCAGGGCGAGCCGGCCGCCGAGGCTGTACCCCAGCAACCCCACGGTGCTGGCCCCGATGTGCAGGACGTAGGCCCGGATGTAGGCGGCCCATTCCTCCGGGGTTATGGGGCCATCGCCGCCGGGGGCGGGGCTTTGCCCGTGGAAGGGCAGGTCGAAGGCATGGATGGTGCATCGGTGTGCCAATGCCGGTGCGAGCACGACGAAATCGGAGCCGGTGCGGCCGAAACCGTGGAAGGCAAGCATCGGCAGCGGTCCGTGGCCATACAGGCGAACAGCCATGGTGATGCGTCCGTGGGTGAAGGTGTCCATGCCGACGGGCCAAAGATCGGACATGCCGGGATAGGGGCGGGTGATCGGGCGCCCGTGCCGCATCCTGGCGGGGCCGCAGGCCATCCTTGAGCCCCCAAAAAACGCGAAACCCTGTGGGTCCACAGGGCCTCGCAATGCAGTCGGCGGGATGGCGCTGCCTACTTCTCCATCGCCTTCAATTTTTGCTCCACCAGGTACTGGCGCAGGGCATCCATGCGCTCGTTGAGCTCCTTGATGTACAGCGCCTGGTCCTCCACGGCGGTCCAGAGCTGGTTGGTCAATTGATCGAGGCTGAAACCGCCTTGGCCCTGCCACATCAGTCGGCCGTCTACGTTGGGCAGTTTGCGGTTGTTCTCCACGTAGTTGGGCAGATCGCGCAGGGGCACGCGCACATAATTGTTGGCCCCCTTGGCATCCTCGGGCCTTGCCTGCCCATCGTAGTACAGGTCGAACACATAGTCCGTGAGCAGGGTGGCATCGCTCCACACGCTCTTTTCGGCGCTGATGGTACCCGGGCCGCGGTGCGCCAAGGTGGACACGCCCGGCGGGGGCACGAAGGCCCCGGAGGCCGCCCATGCCGCAGCGCCTACCATCAGGCCCTCGTTCGCGTAGATGTAGTTGCCCACATTGTAGGACATGCCGCCCCCGATGTACTTGGCATAGAAGGCCACGCGGGGCAGCTGGTTGCTGATGGCCGGGCCCGAACCGCCCCAAGTGGTGGTCTGCCCGTCGCAGGCCACGGTGCTCACGCCGTTGGTCAGGTTCCAGCCGCCCACCCATCCCCAGCCATCGGCGTTGGAGCCCCCGCTGGCCGCTTGCTGGCCATTGGTGGGCGTGGTGGGCGGAAACCAGAACGCTGGCCCTGTGTTGGGGTTCACCCATTTGCAGCTGCCGGCGCCGGGGCCCCCCCCCGTGTTTCCGCAGGCATCGCAGTACATGGAGATCATGCTCGGGTATCCGGCGGCGTAGCTCTGCACGTTGCCTTCCAGCACGGGCCAGTCCTGGTTGTCCACTGCAAAGTCTATAAGGATGTTGCCGCCGGTCCACAGGAACCCGGCGCCTCCTTGGTCGTAGGGGTGGGTGTTCCATCCCGTGACCAGGTTGTACCCATTGTTGTTACCGCTCGGTGGCAATTGGTTGCCGGCTGTATAGGGGTTGTAGTAGCGGTCGGGGCTGTTCCAGTTCAATCCCACGGTAGGTTGGGCGAACAGGATGAATCCGGAGTTGTCGAAGACGGTGACGGCACCCGTGGCGGTGTTCTTCATGCGCACGCGGATGAAGTGCTGGCGGGTGGCCGCACCCGAGATGGAGGTAACGTTGAAGGCGATGCCCAGGATGGGGTTGTCGGGTGCGAGGCAGATGCCCGTGGCGGCGATGTCATCGGCGCGGTAGAGGTATTGCTTGCGTGAATCCTCCCACAACCCGTAGTACGGCGTTTGGCCACCGGCCAAGGTGCCGAAGCCCGAAGTGGGGCCCACGATGGGCCAAGGCCGCGGGTTCAAGGTGACGTTGGTCGATGAGGAGGGCAGGTCGCAGCCGCCGACCATGCTGGGGGTTTCCTGCAGCTTGCGTTCCTGGAAGTTGTTGTCCAGTTGCTTCCAGCCGTTCATCTCCGTGCCACCGGTGTTTTGTACATAGCCCTCAAACTGGCCCGGTGCGCCCCCGGCGGCAGGCGTGAAGCGGATGGTGCCGGCCAATTGCAGGACCGGCGCGGTGGGGGACTGTGCATTACCCCCGTTGAGCTTGAGCGCGCCTTGCAGGTGCACGAGCTCGGTGTTGGTGTTGGAAGGGTACACGCCCATCAGCCCCACGGGCCACGCCCCGGAGTACAGTTGCAGGCGTCCGTCCTCGGTGAGGCGGCCGCGCTCGGCGTTGTTGATGCGGAACACCAAGGGATAGTTGTTCACGGTGCCCAGGAAATTGTTTGTGTTGGTCCCTGCGTTGCCGCCGAGCTGCCAGGTGGCCTGCCCGAACCCGAGGTGGCGCCAGCCCACCACGGTGGGCCCGCCGCCCAGCACGGAGGCGTCATAGTAATAGAAGCCTTGAGGCTCCATGGCCAGCGAGTCGGTCTGGTACACCAGCAGGCCGTTGGGTATGGGAACGGCGATCCCTGCGCGCTGTGTGCGGGTCATGCGCGGAATCAGCAGGCCCTTGTTGGTGCTGCTGATGTCCAGCATGGCGTTGGCGTTGGGGGCTGTTCCGGTGCTGTTGATGGCCACTTGGGCCTGCACGACCGAGGCCAGGAGAAGCAGCAGTGCCGCGGTCAGCAGCAGCAGTGTGCTGCGGGCCTGCCGGTGCTGCATGGCCACGACCTTGGCCACGGGGCGTTGGCCAAAGGCTGCGGGGCGGGATATGATGCGGGTGCGGTCCATGGGGTCAACGGGTGGGGGGTAGGGTTGGCGTGCGCTGGCGGAGATGTTCGATCAGCCGTTGCTTTTCCGCGTCGCTGTACTGGGGCATGATGGCCAGTTGGCGGCATGCCGCCTGGTATTCGCCGGTGTTCAACGGCCTGTCGCTGGCGAGTATCTCCAGCACGTTCAGTTTATCGTGCAGGTCGGCCACGTAGAGTGCGTGCGTTTCCGCGGTGGTCCACAGCTGGTTGGTGAGGTCGCCCAGGGAGAAGCCTTGGCTTTGGTTCCATTCCTCCCGGCCCTTCATGGTGGGCAGGTGCCGGTTTTGGCTCGTGAAGGTGGCCATCTCCTCGATGGAGAGCAGTCTGTTGTTGCCGTGCTCGGCGGCGTCTTGCGGGGCCACGCGGCCGTCGAAGGCGCGGTCGAACACGTGGTCGTTCAGCCGCACGGTGTTGTCATACACGCCGTTCTGCGCGCTGATGGTGCCCTTGCCCTTGTAGTTGAAGGTGGTGTACCCGGTGGGGAAACCGATGCGCCACTGGCCCCAAGGGAAGCCGCTGCTCATGGTGTTCAGCTTGGCCGCCTTGGTGGTGTCCTCCAAGATCAGGGCGCCGGGATAGTTGATGTAACGGGAGGTGCCGCCGGGGGTGGTGACGGGCGGCACAACGCCCACCGTGCCCTCGAAGCGGACAATGGGCCGCCACGTGCTGGCACCGTACTGGGCCATGCCGCCCAAGAGGTCGGGCATCAGCAACTGGGTGTTGCCGGCGGCGGGGTCCAACAGCGGGGAGCAGGCCCATCCCGGCCCGGGGTGCGGGCTGGGGATGAAGTTGGAGGTGTTGTACGAGTTGGTGGTCATGGCGTACGTCACGTTCACTGATTGTTGGCTTGACAGCACTGGCGGTGTAGCGGTATTTGTGGGTGGGGGAGTCGGGCCCATGCGCACGGCCACCTCCACGATCACGTTGCTCTCGCCGTCCCACACGAAGGGGGTGGTCAGCGGGATCATGTGCCAGTGGTCGCCTGTGGCGTCCGGCCAGTTTGCCGGGGGCACGGCCCCGCAGCCCATGCCGGGGCCTGCCACGGAGTTGTCGAAGCCGTTCAGCTCGTTCAGGCCCAAGGGGGCGTTGCGCACGATCACGTGGGCCTGGTCGGCCACGAAGGGGCGATTGGCGCTTGCATTCACTCGGAAGCCGATCTTGGTCACGGGCTGGCCGGCGCACAGGCCGCCGTTCGCGCCGGGGTTGCCGCTGGACTGCGCCACTTCCGCATTCAGTTCGCTGGCGAAGAAGAGGTACTGCCGACGAACAAAGGTGTTTGGTGCCCACTGCCTATGATAGGGTGTTACCCGCGGGCCATCGGCACCCAAGGCGGCGTTGTTGCTCCAGGTTGCGCCGGGCGCGGGCAGGTTTCCGTTGGGGATGTCCACCGTGGTATTGGGTGTGCAGGTTACTTCCTTGAAGTGGCTCCAACTGGCCCCGAACACCTCCTCGTAGTTGTTCTCCAAGGCGCGCCATCCGCCCAAGCTGGGTTGTATGATGGTGGGCGGTGCCGTGCCGATCACGTGGCCGGATACCGTGTCCTTCCCGTTCACGTTGCCCCAGTGCGCGGCATATTGCAACGGGTAGGTCTTGTTCGTGCCGTACACGGACATCTGGGTGGCGGCGGTGTTGGGTATGGTGGGCGCCATCTCCATGCTGCCGTACCGGTAGGGCACGGATCCGGTCACCGCGCCGTAGGGCTGGTAGCGGATCACCCCGGCGGCGCTGGTGTTGCTGGTGTTCTTGGCCGTGAGTGAAGGCTCGTAGTACATGCCCAGCGCCCCGTTGATATCCAGCTGCTCCTTGGCTGCCCCGGCCGCGTTCTGGGCGTATCCCACCGCAAGGAACCCGGTGGTGGCGTCCATCTGCATCCGGTGCAGGTTGTTGGTCCGGAAGTACATGGGCCTGTTGTCCGAAGTGCCGATGTAGTCGGGGTTGGGGTTGTTGTTGTTGGTAAGGAAATTGCCGAAGATGTCCCAACCGTGGTTGCCCGCGAACAGGGGTCTCCAGTTGCCGTTGTCCACCACATGGAAGATGCGGGGCGCTGTGGTTCGGAACACCACCAGCCCATCGGGCAGGGCGGCGGGTGGCGGCAGGGTTCCCATGCGCGGGATGAGGAGCCCCTTGGTGATGGAGCTGATGTCCAGCATGGCCTTGGGGTCGGCCACCGCACCGGTCTCGTTCACGGCGATGTTGGTGTTCTGGGCCTTGGCGCCCGTGCCCAATGCCAGGATGCACGCGACCCCGGCCGTTGCCCGCAGGATGTTGGATGCGAAATTCCTCATTTGGCGGGGGGGGTGGGGGTGTTGTACTTGCTGCGGACCAGTCCCACCAAGTGGGTCTTCTGGGCCTCGGTGAGGCGCCTGCTGGCCATCACCTCGCGGGCCAATTCCTCGGCCTGTTCAGGCGTGAGGTCCTGGCCGAGGCTCAGCTCCTCCAAGGCGCTGAGGTCCTGCTCCATCTGGGCGATGTACAGGGCCTGTTCCTCCAAGGTCTGCCACAGGCCGGTGGCGAGCTTGCCCATGCTGGCGCCCCCGCTGCTTTCCCACTGTTGGCGGCTGGGCATGTTGGGCAGGTGGCGCTCCTGTTCCAGCCGTTCGCGCAGTTGGGCAAGCCCGGTATAGGCATAGCCGGTCTGTGCCGGTCCCTCCCCGGGCAGCGTTTGCCCGTCGAAGTACAGGTCGAACACGTGGTCGCTCAGCAGCACGGTACCATCGTACACGCCATTCTGGGCCTTCACCGTTCCGGGGCCCTTGAAGGTGCCCGGGGCGGCCGCCCATGCCGGGTCGCCCACCATGATCCCGCCTTCGTACAGGAGGTAATTGGCATGGCGCAGCACCGATGTGGGGGTGGCCACGGTGGCATTGAAGCGGGTCACCGGCCTCTTGGTGTGCGGGTTCGCCGCCGTGGGGTTCACGTTGGCGCCGGGCGTGAGCGGGAAGTCGTCCAGCGCGTTGCGGTTGCCGGAGGTGCCCAAGGTGTTCTGGTGGGTCACCCACTTGGTGCAGGCGAAGCCGGGGTCCTCCAGTTCCACCTTGGGGCCCTTGCCGATCCCCTTGTTGCGGGACCATGCAATATCGAGGATCAGGTTCTGGCCGGTGCCCAAGGTGATGGGGGTGGTGAGGTTGAAGGTGATCCAACCCGGTGCGGGGTTCACGTGGCTGAAGCTCAGCCGTATGGGGCCGGTCCGTACGGGATCGTCCATAAAGGGCACGGTGTTGCCCAGGCCGAAGTAGGCGGTGGGTCCGGTGAGGCCGGCGATCGTGGCCGCGCCGCCGCGCACCTCGCCCTCGATCTCGGTGGGCCACAGGCCTGGGTAGGCGGGCGGTGCGGGCGCATTGTCCAGTGTTTCCTGGTCAAGGCAGAAGAAGGAAAATCCGTAGATGGTGGCGTTGGGCGTGAAGCAGATGCCGGCCTCCACCAGTTCCTCGTAGCGGTACAGGTATTGCACCCGGAAGTTGCCCTCGTTGTTGGCCGAGGTGTAGTTGGTGGCGAAGGGGCTGTAGATGTTGGCCGGGTTGGTGGTGGTCTGGGTCACGGGTATGGGGCTCAGGTTGCCGCGGAAGGCAAAACCGGTCTGCCCCAGGCAGGCCACGGTGTCCAGCGCGAAGGGCTTGGGCGGGGTGATCAGTTCCTCCGCATTCTGCATGCGGGTCCAGTACACGGTGCCGTTGGTGTCCAAGGTGCCCCAGTGCCAGTTCAGGTTGGCCGCGTTGGAGGGCAGCGCGTCCTTGGTGCCGTACCGTATGGTCCCTTGGCGCGGCGGGCTCACCTGCAAGTGGTTGGCGCCGTTTTGGTTCAGCCGTATGGCGCCTTGCACCTCCAGGCGTTCCGTGGCGGGTGCCGCGGTTCCCAGCCCCACGAAGCCGGCCTGGAAGTCCATCACAGCGTGCCCCATTTGCATGGCGGGGTTGGCGGGGGGCGGCACGGACCGGATGACGAGGTTGCGGTTGGGGATGTACCCGCCCACTTGGCTGAGGGTGCCGAGGAATTCGGGGTTCCCGAGGGTGACGGAGGTCACGGTGTTTCCGGTCAGGAGCCATCCGCGCCGTACCACGCCGAGGTGCACCCATGTGGCGGGTGTGGCGTTGGCATCCCAGAACCAGAATCCCCTTCTGTTGGTGGAGTCCGTTCCGGCGCCCACGTCGGTCTGGTACACCAGCAGGCCGTTCTCGGGGCCTGCGGTGGGTATGGCCAGGCGCTGGGCCTCGGTCATGCGCGGTATCAGCAGGCCGCGTTTGGCGCCCAGGCTGGATACGTCAATATCCAGTATGGCATCGGGGTTGGGCGCCGTTCCGCCGGTGTTGATACCTACGTTTTGTGCCGAAACACTGGACAGGAGCACGCAGGCCGATCCGATAAGTAGGATGCGGAGCATGAGGGTTTGGGGTTAGGGTCAGGGAAAGCGAAGATAACCAAATCCTCCAAGGGTCTCATCTGTGGGTTGTGGATGGGCATGCTTCGCGTCCGTGTAAGACGCAGGTGCATGGGTGCGGTTGCCTGATGTCGGCAAAAAGCCTTGGCGGGCCGGAAATCCGTTGGTTTCCCGGGCGCTATTTATCCCTGCCTCCCTACTGCTTGAGGAAGGTGGTGGCGGGCAAGGGCGTGCCATCGGGCAGCAGCACCCGCAGGCTGTACCAGCCGGCGGGCAACAGGTCCAACGACAGGTTCTCGGTGTGGCTTCCGCGCGTCATATGCACGGGCTTGGCCAGCATTGTGCGGCCCAAGGCATCCTGCGCCTCCAAGCGTCCGGTACCCTCGCTGTTCGAGCTGAAGGCCACCTGCAGCTGCTGCCTGGCAGGGTTGGGGAACAGCAGGGGCGGCTGCCCCGGCACCATGTCCAGGAAGGCCACCACGCTGTGCGTGTATTCCTGCGCGCCGTCGCGGTCCACTTGGCGTAGGCGGTAGTAGTTGGCGCCCTTCAGGGGGCTCTCGTCGGTGAAGCGGTAGTCGGTTTGCCAAAGGGTGTTGCCGGCGGCGGGCACCGTGCCGATGGCGGCGAAGTTGATGTTGTCGGCGCTGCGCTGCACCTCGAACCAGGCGGCATTGCGTTCGGTGGCGGTGCTCCAGTCCACGTTCACCACCCTGTTGCGCGCGTTGGCCTCCAGGGCCAGCAGCTCCACGGGCAGGGTGATGCAGTTGAGCGATGCCCCGTTGGTGAGGTTCCAGTCCAGGTCGAACGCTTGGCCGGTGGAGGACCAGTTGTCGATGTACAGCACGTACACCTTGCCGGCCACCACGTCCATGGTTTTCACCCATCCGTTGTTGCTGGCCGGTGGTGCGTAGGCGCCCTCGGAGGTGTCGTTGGCGCCATTGCCCATGCCGGTGGTGGTGTTGTTGTAGAAGGTGCCGTCGTAGTAGCTGCAGCGGGCGGGCGCCCCGGTGGGGCATTGCACGGCATCGTAGGGCCCCCACAGGGCGAAGTCATAGTCGTCGGTGGGGTTGTGGGGGATGAGGGTGAACCCGAGGGTGCCGCTGGCCGAGGGGGAGAAGTAGTACCAGGATCCCTGCCGTTCGTTGTTGAGCAGGCAGCCCCTGTTGGATGCGTTGAGGTCCATGGCGCAACCGAAGCCGGTGCTGTTGCTGCTGATGCTTTGGTCGCTGCACACGGTAACGCCCCCGATGCAGTCTTGCGGGGCTGCGGGAGGCGGTATGGCCGGGCAGGTCACATGGATGGTGACGGTCTGCGCCGTCGGTGGGGCGTCGCTGAAGTACAGGCAGTCGCCGCCATTGGCCCGCACGGTGAAGGAGTTCTCCATGTAGTAGGTGTGCCCGTTGATGTTGTAGGTGAGCCCAAGTACGTCGCCGTTGTACAGGGGCATGTTGACGTACCCTTCGTACCCGTTGTTGAGCGTGTAGTTGCCGATGGTGGTCCCGTTCACCACCACGGCCACGTAGGCGTTTCCTCCGTAGCCGGTCCACCCGTCGCCGAAGGAGTCGAACAGATGGAGGGTATAGATGCAATCGCCTACGGTGTAAATGCAGAGATTGCCGTTCATTGCACTGTTGGAGCCCTTGCGCTGCACCCGCACGTAGTAGGTGGTCCCGGGCACGGTTTCGATGGTCACGGCCTCGGTTCCATTGTTGCCGGCCACGTCGGAGCAGCCAAGCACGGGCCCGGTGCAGGTGGCCAGCACATGCAGGATGGCGTTGGTGCCGCCCGTGGGCGTGTATTGCACGGTGGTGACACCGCCTGTGGCAATGAAGGAGCCCCAGGCGTCATTGTAGTTGCCGGCATTGCAGCCGCCCGGGTTGTAGGTGGCCGTGTAGGTCGAGGGCTTGTTGAATGCGATGGGGACGCAGGTGCCGTTCACCGGGTAGCGGTTGGCGGCGGCGTTGGTGCAGGTGTTGCTGGAGGTTTGGCCATGCAGCAACGGGGCCACCAGGATGGCCGTGACCGCTGGGATGAATCGCCTACGGAAGAGCGGTGCGGCAAGGCGGAATGGTGCAGGAAGGGGCATGTTGAGGGGTCGGATCAAGTGAAACCATGGGGGATTTCGGGCCTGAGGAGCGGCATGCCACGAAGGAGGGGGGCTGTTTTTTTTACACGTTGCCAATTTCGCCAAAACAAGGATGAATGTCAATTGGCTGTCGATGAATTATGAACAGGCGTCGACTAATTATTCCGAATGGGTTGTGTGCGGCAGCGTGTTTCCAACGTCAGGTTATCGGCCTTGGCTCACCGACCGGTAGGCGTTTTTTTCCGATGGACCCTGATACGGTCGTGGTAAAAAGAGGTTGTCAGGACCACCGGTGTGGCCTTGGGATGCATCGAAACGCCCATGGCCTATCCGACTTCGATGGGGTCGCAGCCGGTGTTTTGTGAGCTTGAACCACGCCCCGATACGTATCGGGGCACACGGATGCACACGGATGAATGGTGTCGTTGAAAATCCTCGAGCCTTGGCCTGCACACGGCATCCCCGACCCCGGCGGGGTGGCAGCCGGGGTTTCATGAGTTTGAACCACGCCCCGATACGTATCGGGGCACACGGATGCACACGGATGCACACGGATGGATGGTGCCGTTGAAATTCTCGTTCCCTCAGGCGCGCGCTTGGCCTTCCCGACCCCGACGGGGTCACAGCTATTGGAAAGCAAGCCCTCAATAGCTCTACGACCCCGACGGGGTCGCAGCATGTAGCAGGGTGAATGCCCACCGCGAACCATGACCACGGCGGGGTCGCAGCCGGTGTTTTGTGAGCTTGAACCACGCCCCGATACGTATCGGGGCACACAGATACACACGGATGATTGGTGCCGTTGAAAATCCTCGAGCCCTCGACCTGCACGCGGCATCCCCGACCCCGGCGGGGTGGCAGCCGGGGTTTCATGAGCTTGAACCACGCCCCGATACGTATCGGGGCACACGGATACACACGGATGGATGGTGCCGTTGAAAATCCTCGAGCCCTCGACCTGCACGCGGCATCCCCGACCCCGGCGGGGTGGCAGCCGGGGTTTCATGAGCTTGAACCACGCCCCGATACGTATCGGGGCACACGGATACACACGGATGGATGGTGCCGTTGAAATTCCTCGAGCCCTTGGCCTGCACACGGCATCCCCGACCCTGACGGGGTCGCAGCATGTAGCAGGGTGAATGCCCACCGCGAACCACGACCCCGACGGGGTCGCAGCCGGGGTGTTTTGTGAGCTTGAACCACGCCCGGCCCCGGTGAACCCCGATATTTATCGGGGCGGGGTTTATAGGGTACACGGGATTCACACGGATGGGTGATGACGCATCCCGTGAACATGGCCTGCGCCAGGGGGTCTTCGAGGCACCCCTTGGGGGCTGAATGTCGGCCCGCTGATGAGGACTGCCGCGCGGTTGGTGCGGGTCACTCCTTCAGGAAGCCTTCACTTTGGAGCGTGCTGCCGTCGGGGAGCATCAACCGCAGGTTGTACCATCCCTTGGCCAAACGGTCCACCGGCACCTCGAGGATCTGGTCGCCCCGTTTGCCGGCGGTTTGGTGGCTTGCGATCACCCTTCCCAACGCATCCTGGAGCAGGATGGTGACGATGCCGTCGGAAGGTGCGTTCAGGGAAACGTTGACGACATCCTTCGCCGGGTTGGGGAACACGGTGGGGCGGTGATCGTTGTCGGCCAGGATGGCCGTTACCACATGGGTGCGTGTGGTGGCGCCGTCGAGGTCCACCTGTTGCAGGCGGTAATAGTTGATGCCTCGATAGGGCTTGTGGTCCACGAACAGGTAGTCGGTACGGAACACGGAGTTGCCGGCGGCGGGCATGGTTCCGATGGGGGTGAAGTGCTCATTGTCAAGGCTGCGCTCCACGATGAAGTGGCTGGTTCCCTGTTCGGTGGTGGTAGCCCACAGCACCTCGGCCTCTGGTCTTCGTGGCCTGGCCTCCAAGGTCAGGAGTTCCACGGGCAGGGTGGTGCAATCGAGTGATACGCCGCCGGAGAGGTTCCAGTTGAGTGTGAAGGCCTGCCCGGAAGTGGAGAAGTTGTCGATGTAGAGCACGTACACCTCGTCGGCCAGCACATTGATGGTCTTCACCCATCCATCGCCTCCGGCTCCCTCGGAGAGGTCGGTGGCGCCGTTGCCCAGGCCCACTACGTACGATGGTGGCGCGTTGTAGCTGCAGCGCAGGGGCGGCCCCGAGGGGCATTGCGCGGCGGTGTAGGGCCCCCACACGGCGAAGTCGTAGTCATCGGTACTATTGGCCGGTGAGATGGAGAAGCCGATGGTGCCGGCTGTTTGGGGCGAGAAGAAGTACCAGGTGCCTTGCCGCTCGCCTGAGGACAGGCAGCCTTGGTTGGTGCTGTTGAGGTCGGCGGTGAGCCCTGTGCTGGTGCTGGTGTTGTTGATGGCCAGCGAGCTGCACACGGTGATGCCTCCCATGCAATCCTGTGGTGGCGATGGTGGCGGCCCGCAGTTGACGATCTGGCTGAAGGTGATGCCCGCTGCGGGCGGCTGGTCGGAAGTGAAGTAGGGGAACTGCCCCAGCTTGCCGATGGTGTACCGGTTCTGGTTCTGGTTGGGGCCGGTGGCGATGTATTCAGCCTCGATCAGGTCCCCGAGGTTCACCCCGAGGAGGATGACGTTGGAGCTTCCGGTGACGGTGTAGCTGGTCCATGGCCCGCCGTTGATGCGCACACGCACGGCGGAAGACCCCCATCCGTTGTTGCCGCTGTCGGTCATGATCAGGGCATATACGCACGCCCCGGCCGGCAAGGGCTGGCAATTGACCAAGGCGCTCCAGCCGGAGTAATTGACGCTTCCGTCGGAGGTGAACCGTATGGTGATGCAACCGCTGGGGTGGCTGGATGTGATGACGGGCGGCATGTCGGTTCCGCTATAGCTTCCGAGGGTGGGTGCGGCGGTGTTGGGCCCGTCGTAGATGGTCAGCACGTCGAAGTAGCTCTCGGTCTGGAAGGAGGTGAAGATCAGCGTGACCACATCCCCGGGGTTGTCCGGGCAGAAGGTCTGGGTGATGTTGCTGTTGTTCGGGTAGTTGCCGGCGGCCCCTCCGGGGTCATACACCACGGTTCCGCATGTGGGGGGCGGTGGCACCCATGGGCTGCAGGTGATGTTGGCGGCCCATCCGGCATAGTTGACGCTGGCATCCGACGTGAAGCGGAGGGTGAGGCACCCTGATGGGTCGCTCGCCGTGATGGGGCCGGGAATGGTGGATCCGCTGTATGATCCCAGCATGGGGGAGCTGGTGCTGGGCCCGTCGTAGATGGTCAACACATCGAAGGTGCCTTCCGTGTTGAACATGGTGAAGGTGAGCGTTACGGCATCGCCGCTGTTGGTGGGGCAGATCGTTTGGGTGAAGTTGCTTCCGTTCGGGTAATTGCCGGCGGCCCCTCCGGGGTCGTATGATACTTGGCCGCAGTGCAGGATGGGCATGGGGGCCTGCGTGGTGATGCACAGGTCGAAGTTGGTGACATCGTTGGCCCCGCTTGTGAAGTAGGTGTAGATGCGGATCCAATAGGTCTGGCCTATGACGAGGCCATTGAGGGTCAGGCTTTCGGGGTCGCTGCAGGCGATGTTGGTGAGGTTGCTGCACGTGCCGCTGTACACGGCGATGTACATGTCGGTAGTGGTTCCGTTGATGTTGTTGAGGTTGATGAAGTGTATGTTGCTGGTGGCGGTGAAGCGGTACCACACATCGTTGTCGGGGGTTCCGTAGCAGGGGGTGGTGGGCACGCCGGAGGGTGTGGCGCCGCCTGTTGTTCCCGGGGTTTGGTTGGTGCACGCCAGTGCCGTGTTGGGTGTCACCACCTGCGCGTTGCAGGGGTTGTCGTTGGCCGGCGGCGGGCCGGGGGTTGAGACACAGATGTTGAAGTTGGTAATGTCCGAAGACGTACTACTGAAGTAGGTGTATACACGGATCCAGTACGTCTGTCCCACGACGAGCCCGCTCACCGTACTGCTGTTGGGGTCGCTGCAGGAGATGTTGGTCAGGCTTCCGCAGGTGCCGCTGTACACGGCATGGTACATGTCCGTCTGGTTGCCAGTGACGTTGTTGAGGTTGATGTAATGCGTGGTGTTGGTGGCGGTGAAGCGGTACCACACATCGTTGTCGGGGGTTCCGAAGCAAGGTGCGGCGGGCAATCCGGAAGGCGTTGCATTGATCAGCGTGCCCGCCGTCTGGTTGGTGCAGGCGGGCGTGGGGTTGGGGGTGACCACGGTGGCATTGCAGGGATTGTCGTTGGCGGGGGGCGGCGGCGGTGGCGCTATGCTGAAGGTGCCGGGGCAGGGGCTGTTCGGCGAAGGCCAAGTGTCGAAAATGATGTAGTACTGGGTGCCTGCGTTCATCGGGACCGTAAGGGCCACCGAGGTTCCGGAGCTGCTTGATCCACCGATGCAGGTTCCGCTGGTGGGGCACCCCGAGTACACCATGATGGCGCCCCAGCTCTGTCCTTGGTAGAGGATCTGGTAGGAGCTTGTGGTGGTGGGGGTGAACGTGTACAGGGCCTCTTGGCCGCCGAGATAGGAATTGGTCACACCCCCGCAGGTGGTGACATTCCCTGCGTTCATGTCATTGCCCGCCCCGCAGACCACGGCCTGGTTGTTGATGGGCAGGCTGGCGGGGTTGATGGTGATGGCTCCTGCGCAGGTGGTGGCATGCACCTGTGCGGTGCCCCATCCGAGGGATACGACGAAAAAGGCCAGCGCGGCACGAAGCCTGTTCAGGCGCCCAGGGTAGCGAGGGGTCATGGGGCAGGATGTAGGAGCAACTGACGGGGTTATCAGTCCGCTGCAAGATAGAAAGCAGCCATGAGATGACGCAAATGCATCGCTCAGGTTGCCGGACAAAAGATCAACGGTCCGGCCGGTGCGGGAGGGCTTTGGGCTTCCGGGCTACGCCTGCACGGCACCGCTGGCCTGCGCCATGGCCGGTGTGCGGGCATATTGCACCAGGGCCTCGCGCAGGCACTCCACGGCCATGCGGAGCTTGTCCTGCTCCAGCACGTAGGCCAGGCGCACCTGCTTCTTTCCGGGCCCGGGCTGGGCGTAGAACCCGGAAGCGGGGGCCATCATCACGGTGTGGCCTTGGTGCTCGAAATTCTCGAGCAGCCATACGCAGAAGGCATCGGCATCATCGATGGGCAGCTCGGCCACGCAGTAGAAGGCCCCCTTGGGCTTGGGGCAGGTCACGCCGGGTATGGTGTTCAGCCCGTCCACCAGGATGTCGCGCCGCTGGCGGTACTCCTGGTTCACCTCGTCGAAATAGGACTGCGGTGCCTCCAGGGCCCCTTCGGAGGCGATCTGCCCGAAGGTGGGCGGGCTCAGGCGTGCTTGGGCGAACTTCATGGCGGTGGCCAGCAGCTCCTTGTTGCGGGTGATAAAGGCACCGATACGTGCGCCGCACATGCTGTACCGCTTGCTCACGCTGTCGATGAGCACCACGTTCTGTTCGATGCCCTCCAGCTCCATGGAGCTGATGTGGCGGGCGCCGTCGTAGCAGAACTCGCGGTACACCTCGTCGCTGAACAGGAAGAGGTCGTGCTTCTTCACGATGTCGCGCAGGGTCTCCAGCTCCTCGCGGCCGTAAAGCACGCCGGTGGGGTTGCCGGGGTTGCAGATGAGGATGCCCTTGGTGCGCGGGGTGATGCGCTTCTCGAATTCGGCCACGGGCGGCAGGGCGAACCCTTGGTGGATGGTGCTGGGCACGGGCACCACCGTGATGCCGGCCTGGATGGCGAAGGCGTTGTAGTTGGTGTAGAACGGCTCGGGGATGATGATCTCGTCGCCCGGGTTGAAGCAGGCCATCATGCCGAAGAGCAGGGCCTCGGACCCGCCGTTGGTGATGATGATGTCCTCGTGGGTGACGGGGATGTTGTGTTTTTGATAGTATGCGGCCAGGCCTTTCCGGTAGTGCTCGTCGCCCGCGCTGTGGCTGTATTCCACCACCGTGAGGGTGTTGTTGCGCACGGCGTCCAAGGCCTCTTTCGGCGAATGGATGTCGGGCTGTCCGATGTTGAGGTGGAGCACCTGCAGTCCGCGCTTCTTGGCGGCTTCGGCGTAGGGTACCAGTTTGCGGATGGGAGAGGAGGGCATCGAACGGCCCTTGTCGGAGATGATAGGCATGGCTATGGAATAGGGCGCAAAGGTCGGCTTTTTGGCGTTGCGCGGAACCGGCGCGCCGGGGCGGGCACATTCGGGTCGCAGCCGGGGTTTCATGAATTTCAACCACGGATACACACGGATACACACGGATGAATGGTGTCGTTGAAAATCCTCGTGCCCTTGGCCTGCCCGTGGCATCCCCGACCTCAACGGGGTCGAGGTCGGGAAAAGCACTTGACCCCGACGGGGTCGCAGCTATTGGAAAGCAAGCCCTCAATAGCTCTACGACCCCAACGGGGTCGCAGCATGTAGCACGGTGAATGCCCGCCGCGAACCACGACCCCGGCGGGGGCGCAGCCGGTGTTCGTTGCCCAAACCACGCCCCGCCCCGGTGAACCCCGATATTTATCGGGGCGGGGTGTATCGGGACACACGGATATCCACGGATAGAAGGTGCTTAGCCCTCCGCGGTCATTTTGTCTTCAATCCCGGGGGAGGTGAAAACGGCGCGTGGGCGGAAAAAAGAGGCCGCCCCAATAGGACGGCCTCTTCGAAAGCGTGGTCGCGGAGAGGCTTATTGCTCCTCGTTAGCTTCTTGGCCTTCCTTCTTGGCCTTGCGCTCCTTGTTCAGGGCCACCAGCTTGGTGTACTGCTCCTCGGAGAGCACGGACTGGTAGGCCTTGTCGCGGCGGTGCTTCAACTCCTGGCTGCGCCCATCGCGGTCCGCTTCCACCGGTAGCGCCTTCACCGTCTCCATTTCCCGGGCGTAGGCAAGGTTGATCGAGGCCACCTTCTCCTGCTGGGTGGCGTCCAGGCCCAGCTCCTTGGTCATGTGCTCGGTGAGGTGCTTGGCCTTTTCGGCGCCGGTCTTTTGGTGGTCGGTGGATTGGGCTGAGGCGGAAACACCGATGGCCAAGGCGAGGGACAACAGAACGGTTCTCATGGGTTGGTCTTGTTTGGGGCGGTAAAGTAATGAGGTATTGACGGACGTGGCCGTCGCCAAGTTGGCCGGGGCATCAAATATCCTGCCAGTGGTCGGGCACAGTTGTTCACGATCGTCCCTCCTTATCCACATTGCGGACCGGGCAGCCGCGTGGCGGGATACCTTCGCGGCCCGGGTCCGCCAACGTCCCGGCGTTTCGGGGCACGGGCGGGCCGGATATCACCCGGAATGCCAAAAGACAACAGCATCAAGTCGGTCCTGCTCATCGGCAGCGGCCCCATCGTTATCGGCCAGGCCTGCGAGTTCGATTACAGCGGCAGCCAGGCCAGCCGCTCCCTGCGCAACGAGGGCATCGAGGTCACGCTGATCAACAGCAACCCGGCCACCATCATGACCGACCCGGTGACGGCGGACAACGTGTACCTGTTGCCGCTGACGCCGGAAAGCATCGAGGAGATCCTGGACAAGCACAAGATCGACGCCGTGCTGCCCACCATGGGCGGGCAAACCGCGCTCAACCTGGCCATTGAGTGCGAAAAGCTCGGCATCTGGCAGCAGCACGGTGTGCGCATGATCGGGGTGGACACCGAGGCCATCGACGTCACCGAGGACCGTGAGCGCTTCCGCAAACTCATGGAAAGCATCGGCGTGCCCATGGCGCCCAGCAAGACCGTCACCAGCTTTTTGGAGGGCAAGAAGGTGGCGCAGGAATTCGGGTTCCCGCTGGTGATCCGCGCCAGCTACACCTTGGGCGGCGCGGGCGCGGCCTTCGTGAAGGACCCCGCCGAGTTCGACAAGCTGCTCAAGCACGGCCTGGAGGTAAGCCCCATCCACGAAGTGATGATCGACAAGGCCCTGCTGGGTTGGAAGGAATTCGAGCTGGAGCTGCTGCGCGACAAGGATGACAACGTGGCCATCATTTGCAGCATCGAGAACTTCGATCCCATGGGCATCCACACGGGCGACAGCATCACCGTGGCGCCGGCGATGACCCTGAGCGACCGCACCTACCAGAAGATGCGGACGCTCGCCATCAAGATGATGCGCGCCATCGGCGACTTCGCCGGCGGATGCAACGTGCAGTTCGCCGTCAGCCCCGACGAGCAGGAGGATATCTACGCCATCGAGATCAACCCGCGGGTGAGCCGCAGCAGCGCCTTGGCCAGCAAGGCCACCGGCTACCCCATCGCCAAGATCGCCAGCAAGCTCGCCATCGGCTACCGCCTGGATGAACTGGAGAACCCCATCACCGGCACCAGCGCCTTCTTCGAACCCACGCTCGATTACGTGATCGTGAAAGTGCCGCGCTGGAATTTTGACAAGTTCGAGGGCGCGGATCGCAGGCTGGGCGTGCAGATGAAGAGCGTCGGCGAGACCATGGGCATCGGCCGCAGTTTTCAAGAGGCGCTGCAGAAGGCTTGCCAGAGCTTGGAGATCAAGCGCAACGGACTGGGCGCCGACGGCAAGGAGACCAAGGACCCCGTGGTGCTGCTGGAAAGCCTGGCCAACCCCGGCTGGAGCCGCCTCTTCCACGTGTACGATGCGATCAAGCTCGGCATCCCCTTCGCCAAGATCCACGAGATCACGCGCATCGACATCTGGTTCCTGAAGCAGATCGAGGACATGATCCTCACCGAGAAGGAAGTGGAGAAGTACACGCTGGACACCATCCCGCACGACCTGCTGCTGGAGGCCAAGCAGAAGGGCTACGCCGACCGGCAGGTGGCACACCTGCTGCGCTGCCTGGAAAGCCAGGTGTACAAAAAGCGGCAGGAGCTCGGCATCAAGCGCGTGTACAAGCTGGTGGACACCTGCGCCGGTGAATTCCCCGCGAAGACGCCGTACTACTACAGCACCTTCGAGGAGGAGAACGAAAGCGTGCGCTCGGACAAGAAGAAGATCATCGTGCTGGGCAGCGGCCCCAACCGCATCGGTCAGGGCATTGAGTTCGACTACTGCTGCGTGCACGGCGTGCTCGCGGCCAAGGAGCTGGGCTACGAGACCATCATGATCAACTGCAACCCGGAAACGGTGAGCACCGACTTCGACACGGCGGACAAGCTCTACTTCGAGCCCGTGTTCTGGGAGCACATCTACGACATCATCCTGCACGAAAAGCCCGAGGGCGTCATCGTGCAGCTCGGCGGGCAGACCGCGCTGAAGCTTGCCGAGAAACTGAACCGCTACGGCATCCCCATCATCGGCACCAGCTACGAGGCGCTGGACATGGCCGAGGACCGCGAGCGCTTCAGCTCCCTGCTCCGCGACCTGGGCATCCCGTACCCGAAGTTCGGCGCGGTGAACAACGCCGAGGAGGCCGTGAAGCTGAGCCGCGAGCTCGGCTTCCCGCTGCTGGTGCGGCCCAGCTACGTGCTCGGCGGCCAGAAAATGAAGATCGTGATCAACGAAGAGGAGCTCGTGGACCAGGTGCTGGACATCCTGCGCCTGATGCCCGACAACAAGATCCTCATCGACCACTTCCTGGACGGCGCCATCGAGGCGGAGTCGGATTCGATTTGCGACGGCGAGATGGTGCGCATCATCGGCATGATGGAGCACATCGAGCCGGCCGGCATCCATAGCGGCGACAGCAACGCCGTACTGCCGCCCTTCGACCTGCCGGACAAGGTGATCCAGCAGATGCGCGAGCACACGCACAAGATCGCCCTCGCGCTGAAGACCGTTGGCCTGGTGAACATCCAGTTCGCCATCAAGGACGAAGTGGTGTACGTGATCGAGGCCAACCCGCGCGCCAGCCGCACCGTGCCCTTCATCGCCAAGGCCTACGGCGAGCCCTACGTGAACTGGGCCACCAAGGTGATGCTCGGCCACAAGCTCAAGGAGTTCCAGTTCAAGCCGCAGCTGGACGGCTATGCCATCAAGACGCCCGTGTTCAGCTTCGAGAAATTCCCCAACGTGGACAAGAGCCTCGGCCCCGAGATGAAGAGCACCGGCGAAGCCATCCACTTCATCAAGGACCTGAAGGACCCCTTCTTCCGCCAAGTCTATGGTGAACGATCAATGTACCTCAGTCGATGAACAAGCTCGGATCCGTTCTGTCACTGCGAGCCTGCTTGCATTTGAAGCAGGCGTGGCAGAGGCAGGTGTATGGGGAGCGGTCGATGTACCTCAGCCGATGAACGGCTACGGGATCAAGGTGCCGGTGTTCAGTCCGCCTACGCTACGGCCACAGGAAGCGCCGCCGCAGGACGCCTTGATCGGTGAGCAGCATGGCGACATACGCACCAGCGGATATACCCGACAGGAATACGACCTGCTGCCCGGATGATGGCTGTATCTGTATGCGTTTCACGAGTTGACCGGCCATGTCCGATATATACAACTCCCCGGCCGACGATTCATTGATCACAAGCCCGTGCATGCTCGGCCAAAGCTGAAGCCCTTCAAAAGAGGTATCATTCATACTGGTCGAAAGCGACTGGTTAATGATGAGTTGGAGGGATGTCGTGAAAACAGGCCATGCATTGCTTGGGTTGAGCGGGATCCCGATCAGGTGGTATGAACCGCTTTCTCCGATCTCCGTGCTGAAGTATAAGCCGATGGACAACGTATCCACTATCGGATCGTCGATCGTTGCATATTCCGGCCCGGCATGGACCCGCCGCTGCAATCCAACTCCGGGACAAGCATCATTCCCCGGACCAAAACGAGTGATACGGACCTGTTCGCCCGGTGCCAACCCCACCGTTAGTTGATAAGGGCCAAGGATGTCGCAATCCTGTATATGGCTATAGCTGCCGTCCGCATTGACCACGCCTATGCGAAAGAAGATCACGCAATCATGATCACCCTCCGCATACGTGCTGGTAATCAACTGAAAAGCGATCAGAAATGTGAAGAAGGAGCGAATCATTCGGAATGCGGGTGGGTTCGTTCAACGTGTTGGATATGACATTCAAACTCATAGGGATTCTCACTCCACCACCAATTTTCCTCCCGTCAGCCACTTTCCTTCGGAAGCAATGTGGATGTAGTACCCCCCTGCGCTCATACCATGCAACGTGAGTTGATGCTCACTATTGCCCGTGATGCGTTGCCGATACACCAAGCGTCCATCCATGCCCACCAAGCTCAACTCCAAGGGCAGGTGCGCCACGCTGGGCGGCAGGGTCAGTTGCACCGTGGCCTGCCCTCGTGCCGGATTGGGAAAGATCGCGAAGGCATCCAGCAAGTTGGTGGCCTGTTCCGTAATGCCCACGTTGTTACATCCAGGGACAATGCACCCGTTCCCGTCCACCTTCACCACCCAGGTGTCCTGCGAGTAGCCCGGTGGGTATGGGCCGCCCACGGGATTGTACGCAGCACCTGCCGCGATGAAGCCGCCATCAGAGGTGGGCAGCACATCGTAGAAACGGCCCTGACCGTTGTCGATCACGCTGTCCTGGTAGAAGTAGCTGAACATCCAGAGACTGTCGCCTTCGTTGGTGGTGCGCAGCAGCAGGCCCTGCTGCACGTTGTTCATGTCGCTGTTGGCATAAGTGACCCCGCAGGCGATCAGGTCGCCGTCCTGGGTTTCCTTGCCAGCGAAGAGCGTGGTACTGTATGCGGCCGGACCGTATTCCTGTTCCCAGATGATCGAGCCATCGGTGCTGTCGATCTTGGCGATGTATGGGCGTAGTGCGGCCGCAGCAAGTGCATACCCGCGTGCGCTGAACACGAAGGCATGCCCATCCGAGGCCGTGATGAGCTGGGTGGCGCCCTCGGAGAACGGCCCGCCCCAGATGGCCTCCCAAAGCACACTACCCGCAGTGTCCACACGCATCACCCAATACTCGCCATTGTCGTCATTGGGGAAGGTGGAACCTGCCAGGTAGTAGGTGTTGGCCGGGCCGACATCACAGGAGATCAACCCTTCCGTGCGAGGCGGTGGCCAAGTGTAGTAGCGCCGCCATTGCTCGTTGCCGAGGCTGTCGGTCTTGATGGCGAAGCCGTCCATGCCGTTCACGATGATGTTGAAGCCGGTATCGCCCACGATCAGGAAGCCGCCATCAGGTGTGCGTTTCACTTGGCGGCCGATGATGTAATGGCTCGGCGTAAGGCCACCGAACACACGGGTCCACAATGTGTCGCCTTCCGCGTTGAAGCGCATCAGATAGACCTCGTCTCGTCCCAGAGTATCCTCACTGGATCCACCCACGACATAACCGCCACCCGGTATGGTATCGCAACAGTTGGCCCAGCCCGCGAAGGCGCCATGGAGTGGGCGCCAGACACGCTTTTCCCATGACTTGTTTCCTTCCGTATCGATCCGAGTGAGCAGGACCGAGGCGTGATAAAACCATGAACCCGGAGCGATGCTGTCGTAATCACCGCTCACGGAAATGGTCAAATAGCCTTGATTATTCACTTCAATCCCGAAACCGGTCTGATCGGTATTCCAATCGAAGGCATCGTAGCGCTTATTGAAGCCCTGGCCGTACGCCAGGGCTTCAATAAGCAACATCGCAGCCACCAAGACCGGGCGCATGCTCAACGCAGCACCGTCACCTTGGCCTGCTCCAATCGCTGACCATCCATGCGCAACTCTGCCACGTATATCCCGTTGGCCAGCCCGGTCGTGGTCAGTTCAGCAAGCCCAGGCCCGCCCTGGGCATTACAATGGTTGGTGCCTTCGACAGAGGCCAGGAAGCAAGGAAGAGCTGCGGCCAATGTCGCTTTCCGAAGGAGGGTTACGCAGTTCATCGTGTTCATTTTTGGTGAGTTGGTCGATGTCCATGCCCTTCACGCGAGTATGGAGCGAAGTCGCCGAATGCACATGGGTAAACCTAAAAAACAATCGCGCAGATCTGCACCCACGTATTTTGTACACTTGCACATGTCCGGGGAAATATGCACGGGCATGGCAGGGTGCCGCGTGAGCGGGCGCAGCGGCGGCCCGGTGCAGGAAGGGCCATGCAACCACGTGCAGCGAGGAGGCACGAGGAAGGAGTGACCCCGCAGCGCCGTGGCTGCTGGCCCTGACAAGACGGCCATAGCGGAGCACGCGACCCGTGGGCGGGCTTTGTGCGTGAGGAGAGGGGCACGCCCAACAAACAACCATGGTCACCTCTTCGCTGTGGGCCGCCAACCCCAGTTGGAGCCGCCTCTTCCATGTGTACGACGCCATCAAGCTCGGAATCCCCTTCGCCAAGATCCACGAGATCACGCGCATCGACATCTGGTTCCTGAAGCAGATCGAGGACATGATCCTCACCGAGCGCGAGGTGGAGAAGCACACGCTGGACACCATCCCGCGCGACCTGCTCTTCGAGGCCAAGCAGAAGGGCTACGCCGACCGCCAGATCGCCCACCTGCTGCGCTGCCTCGAAAGCGAGGTGCATGCGAAGCGCACGGTGCTCGGCATCAAGCGCGTGTACAAGCTGGTGGACACCTGCGCCGGCGAGTTCCCCGCCCGCACGCCCTACTACCCCCGCACCTTCGAGGAGGAGAACGAGAGCGCGCGCAGCGACCGCAAAAAGATCATCGTGCTGGGCAGTGGCCCCAACCGCATCGGGCAGGGCATCGAGTTCGACTACTGCTGCGTGCATGGCGTGCTTGCGGCCAAGGAGCTCGGCTACGAGACCATCATGATCAACTGCAACCCGGAGACGGTGAGCACCGACTTCGACACGGCCGACAAGCTAGGCTGCCTCGAAGGATCCCGAACGGATGGCACGCGTGGCTATCGTTCGGCCAGACGAGGCGCGACGAAGGGAGGCTACCCATAGGTAGCTGACCGAGGAAGCAACGAAGTATGGGCGGGCGAGAGCCACGCGCCCGAAGGGGCGATCCGCCGTACGGCGGATCGATGCCGCCGGAGCGGTATCCTTCGTGGTAGCCTACACTTCGAGCCCGTCTTCTGGGAGCACATCTACGACATCATCCTGCACGAGCAGCCCGAGGGCGTCATCGTGCAGCTGGGCGGGCAGACCGCGCTGAAGCTGGCGGAAAAGCTGGAGAAGTACGGCATCAAGATCATCGGCACCAGCTACGCCGCGCTGGACATGGCCGAGGACCGCGAGCGCTTCTCATCGCTCCTGCGCGACCTCGACATTCCGTACCCCAAGTTCGGTGCGGTGAACAACGCCGAAGAAGCCGTGAAGCTCAGTCGCGAGCTGGGCTTCCCGCTGCTGGTGCGCCCCAGCTACGTGCTCGGCGGCCAGAAGATGAAGATCGTGATCAACGAGGAGGAGCTTGTGGACCAGGTGCTGGACATCCTGCGCCTGATGCCCGACAACAAGATCCTCATCGACCATTTCCTCGACGGCGCCATCGAAGCGGAGAGCGACAGCATCTGCGATGGCGAGATGGTGCGCATCATCGGCATCATGGAGCACATCGAGCCCGCCGGCATCCACAGCGGCGACAGCAACGCCGTGCTCCCGCCCTTCGACCTCAGCGAGAAGGTGATCCAGCAGATCCGCGAGCACACCCACAAGATCGCGCTCGCCCTGAAGACCGTGGGCTTGGTGAACATCCAGTTCGCCATCAAGAACGAGGTGGTGTACGTGATCGAGGCCAACCCCCGCGCCAGCCGCACCGTGCCCTTCATTGCCAAGGCCTACGGCGAGCCCTACGTCAACTGGGCCACCAAGGTGATGCTCGGCGCCAAGCTGAAGGACTTCCAGTTCAAGCCGCGGCTGGATGGCTATGCGATCAAGGTCCCGGTGTTCAGCTTCGACAAGTTCCCGAACGTGGACAAGAGCCTGGGGCCTGAGATGAAGAGTACGGGCGAGGCGATCTACTTCATCAAGGATCTGCGGGATCCGTTCTTTAGGCAGGTGTACCGGGAGAGGAGCATGTATTTGAGCAGGTAGGCGCACATTCTGGTGGACGGGGTGGACGCTGTGCACAGCGTCCACCCCGTCCATCCGCTGGCGCATTTATGGTGCACTGCCGGATCGGTGGTAGCGTGCTGATTGCATCCCGCTAAAGGAGACCTGCGCAAGGGGCTCACTTCAACACCTCGGGCATGACCTCCTTGAAGCGTTCGAGGCGGGGGGCTGAGACGCGCCGGATGTAGGGATTGCCCGGGTTGCGGCCGGCGAAATCCTGGTGATGTTCCTCGGCGGGCCAGAACTTGCTGAAGGGCTGCACCTCCACCACGATGGGCCGGTCATATTTCCCGGAGGCCTCAAGCTCACGGATGTGCGTGCGGATGATGGCTTCCTGCTCCGGTGTGTCGAAGAAGGCGATGGACCGGTACTGGGGCCCCACGTCGGGGCCTTGGCGGCTGGGCGTGGTGGGGTCTTGGCTGGCGAAGAAGATGCGTACCAAGGTGGCAAAGTCGACTACGGCGGGGTCGTAGTACACTTCCACGGCCTCGGCGTGGCCGGTGAGACCGCTGCTCACCTGCTCGTAGGAGGGGTTGGGCTCCTGGCCGCCGCTGTATCCGCTGATCACCTCATGCACGCCGCGCACCTGCTCGAAGATCTCCTCGGCGCACCAGAAGCAGCCCTCGGCAAAGTGCGCCACGGCCAGTTCCTTGGCCGCTTGCCCGGGCACCTGGGCAAGCACCTGTTGCTCCGGTGCGCTGCCGCAGGCGGCGAGCATCAGGGTGAGCAGGAGGGCGCTGAGGCCCATGCACGGTTGACGTGCCATGGGCTACTGGTAGCGCGTCTTGTTGAACTGCTTCTTCACCTGCTTGAAGGCGCGCGCGCCGGTGGCCCCGCCACCCTCGTCCACGCGGACCTTGCGTCCCTTGTAGTTGGCGGCGCGGAACTGGGCGATGGCCTCGTCGAAGCTTCCGCCGGCAATATCCACGAAGCTGTATGAGTCCTTCAGGAGGATGCGGCCGAAGTGCTGCCCGTCCAGCCCGGTGATGCCGCAGAGGTACCCGAGCATCTTGCCCTTGTCGAAGCCATCCTTGGTGCCCAGGTTGATGAACATGGAGCGCATGGGTCCGGTGGGTGCATGCTCCATGCCGCCGTGTTCCTGCCCCCTTTCGGCATGTTGGCCGCGGGCCTTGGTGCGGCGGTCCTTCACGGCCAGGTCCACGTTCAGGTCGCGGGCTTCCTTGTAGTGCTTGAGCGACCGGTTGAATTCGAGGGCGATCACCCTTCTGATCAGTTCTTCGCGGTCGATCCCTTCGAGGTCGAGGCGGACGGCCTCGGCCAAGGGTGCGATGGCCTCTTCATCCACGGGCGCTTCCTTGATCTTGCCCACGAATGCGAGCAGCTGCCGCTCGAGGATCTCGCTGCCATCGGGCACCTTCACGTAGGCGAAGTGCACCTTGAGCTTCTGCTCCAGGGTGCGCACCTTGTGCAGGTCGCGCATGCCGATGATGGAGAGTGATATGCCGGTCTTGCCGGCGCGTCCGGTGCGCCCGCTGCGGTGGGTGTAGCTCTCGATCTCGCCGGGCAGGTCGAAGTGGATCACGTGGCTGACGTCGCTGACATCGATGCCCCTGGCGGCCACGTCGGTGGCGATGAGGAGCTGCAGGCTCCGGTTCCGGTAGCGTGCCATCACGCGGTCGCGTTGCTGCTGGCTGAGGTCGCCGTGGATGGCGTCGGCGTGGTATCCGTCGCGCACGAGGCTCTCGGCCAGTTCCTGGGTGTCCTGCTTGGTGCGGCAGAACACGATGGCGAACATGGCCGGGTCCGTATCCACGAAGCGTTTGAGGGCAAGGTACCTGTCGCGGGGCACCACCACGGTGTACTGGTGTGTGATGCCCTCGCCGGCCTTGTTGCCGCCTCCCACGCTGACCTCTTGCGCCTGGTGCATGTACTGCTTGGCGATGCGGCGCACCTCGGGCCCCATGGTGGCGCTGAAGAGCCAGGTGGATTTATCGGCGGGCGTTTGGCCCAGGATGAGGTCGATGTCTTCCTGGAAGCCCATGTTGAGCATCTCATCGGCCTCGTCGAGCACCACGGTCTGCACGTCCTCCAGGCTGATGGCCCTCCGCTCGAGCAGGTCGATGAGGCGGCCGGGGGTGGCCACCACCACGTTGGCCCCGTACTTGATGCCTCGGATCTGCTCGCGGATGCTGGCGCCGCCGTACACGGGCACCACCTTCACGCCCTCGAGGTGGGCTGCGAACTGGCGGATGTCGTTGCTGATCTGCACGCATAGCTCCCGTGTAGGTGCGAGCACGAGGGCTTGCACGGCCGGCGCTTGCGGGCTGATGCGTTCCAGCAGGGGGATGCCGAAGGCGGCGGTCTTGCCGGTGCCGGTATGGGCCAGCGCCACCATGTCGCCCCCTTGCGTCAGCAGGAGCGGTATGGTCCGTTCCTGCACGGGCGTGGGCTTTTCGAAGCCGAGGTCGGCCAGTGCACGAAGGATTTCTGCCCGGATGCCGAGCGATTCGAAGGAGGACATGGGCTGAAGTGTGAAAGGGGACGGCCTTTGTGGCCTGTGGGAAAGAGGACAAAGGTACGGCGAGGAGGTGTTGCGTGAAGGACAGCAGCGGCGGCCTGCCGCAGGCGCGGCGGGCGGGGACACGCCCAAAAGAAACCAACGGCAAGGGCTTTCGGGCGTGGGCCTCTACATTCGCGGCGATGTACCTGCTATCCGCCAACGGCACGCTGCGCACCATCCTCATCCTGCTGGTTATCTGGCAGGTGCTGCGCCTGTGGATGCGCCTGCGCGGGGAGGCGCAGGGCGGGGCGGGGGCCGGGCGCTGGACCATGGGGCCGGAGCGGCCCAAGGGCGACATCCGCATTGAGCGGGTGGACGACCCGCGGAATGCGCGGCCGGACATGCTGGCGGAGGATGCCGATTTTGAAGAGATCAAGGACCAAACCGAACGTTGATGAAGCCTGCGAGCTGGAAGAAGTTGCTGCCCGTGGTGGCCGCCGTGGCCACCTTTTTCGTGTTGTCGCTGGGCTATTTCAGCCCGGTGCTGGAAGGGATGCGGCTGAAGCAGCACGACATCACCCAGTACAAGGGCATGGCGCAGGAGATGGAGGAACACCGCGAGGCGTACAACGGCGATGAGCCGCTGTGGACGGGCAGCATGTTCAGCGGCATGCCGGCCTACCAGATCGGCGTGGTGTGGCCCGCCAACGCGTTGAACTTGGCCGACTCGGTGCTGCACGGTTTCCTGCCGCGGCCGGCCTCGTTCGTGTTCCTGTACCTGATGGGCATGTTCATCCTGCTGCTGTGCCTGCGGGTGAACCCATGGCTGGCGCTTGTGGGCGCGGCGGCGTACGCGTTCTCGTCGTACTTCCTCATCATCATCGAGGCGGGGCACAACAGCAAGGCCACCGCCATTGGCTACATGCCCATGGTGCTGGGCGGGCTGTATGTGCTGCTGCGCGGCCGCAAGTACCTGGGGGCGGCGCTGTTCGCGCTCTTCCTGGCCTTGCAGGTGCATGCCAACCACCTGCAGGTGACCTATTACCTGGCGCTGGTGCTGGTGCTGTTCGGCTTGGCCGAGCTGTGGCGCGCGGTGCGCGAGCGGCAACTGCCCGACTTTGCGGGGCGGGCGGCGCTGGGCGTGGCGGGCATCGCCGTTGCGCTGCTGTGCAACCTGGGCCTGCTGTGGAGCACGTGGGAATACGGCCAGTACACCACGCGCGGCAAGAGTGAGCTCACCATCAACCCGCAAGGGGAGCCCGATGTGGCGAACAAGACCACCGGGCTGGACCGCGACTACGTGACGCACTGGAGCTACGGCAAGGAGGAAAGCCTGTCGCTGCTGGTGCCCAACATCAAGGGCGGCGCCTCGGGCTCGCTCATCCAAACACAGGAGGACCTGTCGAACATCGCCGACCCCGGTTTCCGGAAGGCGGTGCTGGACGTGTACCAGGGCGGCGGCTACGTGAACAACTACTGGGGCGACCAGGATTTCACCAGCGGCCCGGTTTACGTGGGCGCGGTGGTGTTGCTGCTGATGCTGCTGTTGCTGACGGGCGCGGAGACGCGCGCCCGCTGGTGGATGCTGGCGGTGGTGCCCGTGGTGTTGCTGATGGCCCAGCTGGGCAGCCCGGTGCTGGTGGGCTTGGTGCTGCTGGCCTACCTGCTGGCGGGACTGTTCCTGTGGAAGGACACGCTGGGCTATGCGCTCTTTGCGGCCTTCGTGCTCACGCTGCTGCTGAGCTGGGGCCACAACTTCATGCCGCTGACGGACTTCTTCCTGGACCATGTGCCGGGCTACAACAAGTTCCGGGCGGTCACGATCATCCTGGTGATCGTGGAGCTGGCGGTGCCCGTGCTGGCCGTGCTGTACCTGCAACGCCTCACCGAGGGTGGCGCATGGGACAAGTTGACGGAGAAACGCTTCCTGGTGACGGCGGGCGCCCTGGCGGTGGTGCTGCTGGTGCTGGCGGCGGCGCCGGCGGGGCTGCTGAGCTTCTTCAGCGACAAGGAGATGACCCAGCTGAACGCGCAGATGGCGGCCGACGGCGCGGGCACGCAGCGCTACATCGACAACCTGAAGGCCCTGCGCACGGGCGTGGCCAGCGCCGATGCCTGGCGCAGCCTGGTGCTGGTGCTGCTCGGGGCCGGCGTGGTGTTCGCATACGGCCGCCGACGCATCGGTGCTGCGGTGGCCTTCGGTGCCATCGGCGTGCTGGTGCTGGCCGACCTGTGGACGGTGGACCGGCGCTGGGTGAACAATGACAAGAACGACAAGGGCCAGTACATCAGCTGGGAGGACGGGCAGGCGCGGCCCTACAAGCCGCTGCCGGCGGACCTGGCCATCCTGCAAGGGGAGGGCAACGCGGCCACCGATGCGGACCTGGAGCAGGCCTTGGCGCGGCTGAAAGAGCGCAAGGCAAGCCTGAAGGGCAGCCAGCGGCTGGTGAGCAAGGACGACGAGGTGTACGAGCGCTTCGGCAGTCTGCGCCGCACCACGGATTTCCGGGTGCTCACCCTGCGCAACCCCTTCAACGATGCACGGGTAAGCTACTTCCACCGCAGCGTGGGCGGCTACCACGGCGCCAAGCTCAAGCGCTACCAGGAGCTGATCGACTTCCAGTTGTCGCCCGAGCTGAACCGGGTGATCGGCGCCTTCGGGCAAGGGGCCACGCAGCAGAGCATAGACAGCGTGCTGGCGCGGCAACCGGTGCTGAACATGCTCAACACGAAGTACCTGATCTATGCCGACGATCGCGCCCCGCTGCTGAACCCGCACGCGCTGGGGTCCGCCTGGTTCGTGGACGAGGTGCGCGAGGTCAAGGACGCGAACGAGGAGGTCACGGCGCTGGGCACCATTGATCCGAGGCGCACCGCCCTCGTGGATGCGCGCTGGTACAACGAGGTGGCCGGCGCGGCCAACGCCGACCCCACGGCACGGGTGACCTTGGAGCAGTATCGTACCAACGAGCTCACTTACCGGGTGAAGAGCGCCAACGGCGGCGTGGTGGTGTTCAGCGAGATCTGGTACGGACCAGATTGGATGGCCGAGATCGACGGGCAGCCAGCGCCGTACGTGCGTGCGGACTACGTGTTGCGCGCCATGAAGGTGCCCGCAGGGGAGCACACGATACGCTTCTACGTGAAGAGTAAACCGTACCACACGGGCGGGCGCATTGCCGCCATCGGCTCGTACGTGTTGTTGCTCTTGGTGCTGCTGGCCGTGGGCATGGAGGTGCGTAAGGACCTCGCCGGACGGCCGGAGGAATAGGCACGGGCCACCGACCGCCCCCATGAAGCGCGTGCTCATCATCACCTACTATTGGCCGCCCAACGGCGGGGCCGGGGTGTACCGGTGGTTGAAGCTGAGCAAGCTGCTGCCGGAGCACGGCTGGCAGCCGATCATCTACACGCCGGAAAACCCGGAAGTGGTGGCCGATGACCCGGGGCTGCTGAAGGACGTGCGCGCAGACATCGAGGTGATCAAGCGGCCCATCACCGAGCCGTTCAACCTGTACAAGCGTTTCACCGGCCGCAGCACGAAGGAGAAGGTGCAAGTGGGGTTCCTGAGCGAGAAGAAGCAAGGCGGCTGGAAGGAGGACCTGGCGCTATGGGTGCGCAGCAACTTCTTCATCCCCGATGCGCGGGTGTGGTGGGTGCGGCCTTCGGTGAAGTTCCTGAAGGACTGGCTGAGGGAGAACCCGGTGGATGCCGTGGTGAGCACGGGGCCGCCGCACAGCATGCACCTGATCGCGCTGGGGCTGAAGCGTGCGCTGGGCGTGAAGTGGGTCGCCGATTTCCGCGATCCGTGGACGGACATTGATTTCTACGCGCAGCTCAAGCTCGCCCGTTGGGCCGATGCCAGGCACAAGCGGCTGGAAGGGGAGGTGCTGCGCGGGGCGGACCGGGTGGTGACGGTGAGCTGGCATTGGGCGCAGGACCTGCAAAAGCTGGGGGCAAAGGACGTTGCCGTGATCACCAACGGTTATGATCCCGACGACCTTCCACCTGCGGCGGAGCCGGTTGACGAGGACTACAGCTTGGTGCATATCGGCTCGTTGTCGCCCACGCGCAACGCGCCCGAGCTGTGGGCGGCACTGAAGCGGCTCTGCGATGAGGATCCCGCGTTCGCGGCGAAATTCAGGCTGCGCTTCGTGGGCCCGGTGGACCATACGATAGCGGAGAGCGTGGAGGCCGCCGGGCTGGGCGCGAACCTGGAGCGTGTGGGCCGCGTGCCGCATGCTGAGGCGATGCGCCACATGCAACGTGCGCGGGTGCTGCTGCTGCTGGTGAATGACACGCCCAACCTGATGGGCATCCTGCCGGGCAAGCTGTTCGAATACCTCGGTACCGGCCGGCCCGTGCTGGGCGTGGGGCCGCTGGCGGGCGATGTGGCCCGCGTGCTGGACCGGGCACCCCATGCGGTGGTGGACCGGCCCGGGCTGATGGAAAGGAGGCAGGACCTGAAGGCCCTGTTCGCCGCGGGCCGCACGCCGTCCGACCCGCGCTGGTCGCGGGCGGCCACCTGCGCCCAAATGGTGGACGTGCTGAATACCTTGTAGCCCATGGGCATCGTAGCGCGGCAGGCCAGTTGGAACACCTTGCTCACCATGGCGGGCATGGGCCTGGGCTTCGTGAACATGGTGCTGCTGTACCCCAAGCTGCTCACGCCGGACGAGTTCGGCCTCACCCGCTTGCTGGTGAGCATATCGGTGGTGGTGGCACAGGTGGCACACCTGGGCGGCGAGAACACCCTGATGCGTTACTTCCCGTATTTCCGCAACAAGGCGGACGGGCACCGGGGGCTTTTCGGTTTCATCCTGCTGGTGGCCACGGCCGGCGCGCTGGTGGCGGCCCTGCTGCTGGTCCTCTTCCACGGTCGCTTCACCGCGTGGGTGAATGATGGGAGCGGCCTGTACGCCCGCTTCGGCCTGCTGGTCATACCGCTGTTGTTCGCCGAGGTGTACCTGCTGGTGTTGCGCGGCTTCAGCCGCTCGGTGGGCCGAAGTATAGCGCCCATTTTCAGCCGGGAGTTCCTGTTGCGCCTGCTGCAAACGGTGCTGATCGTGGTGTACGCGATGGTGGACATGGGCTACCTGGTCTTCCTGCTGCTGTACATCGCCACTTTCGTCCTCACCACCTTGGTGGTACTCTACGACCTGTGGCGGGCCGATGAGCTGTACCTGGGCCTTTCGCGGATGCGTGTCGGGGGCCGCATGCGGCGCAGCATGATGCGTTACGGCGTGTTCACCCTCGGTAGCGGCCTGGCGGCCATCGCCGTGGGCAACATCGACCAGGTGATGGTGGGGGCCATGTTGCCGAACGGCCTGTCATACGTGGCCTACTACGCGGTGGCCATGTTCATGGCCAGTGTGATCATGGTGCCGGCGCGGGCCTTGGTGCAGCCGGTGATCCCGCTGATGGCGGAGGCCTGGAAGCAACGCGACATGGACAAACTGCAGATGCTGTACCACCGTACGGCGGGCATCCAGCTCATCACCTCGGCTTTCATCCTGCTGGCCTTGTGGATCAATGCCGAGGCCCTGTTCTCCTTCCTGGACCCGGCATACGCCATCGGCATCCCGGTGATGCTGATCTTGGCCATCGCCAATGTGGTCAATATCTCCACCGGGCTCAGCGCGGGCCTGGTGAGCACGTCGCGGAGTTACTGGTTCGATGCGCTGACCGGTGTCGTGCTGTTGGTGTTGAACGTGGTGCTCAACTACCTGTTCCTGCTGTGGTGGGGCCTGGTGGGCGTGGCCTGGAGCTCGCTGGTGTCGATCCTCGTGGTGGTGGGCTGGCGCGTCGCCTTCCTGCGCAGCAGGTACGGCCTTTGGCCGTTCGATGCCACCACCCTGCGTGCCGCGTTGGTGATCGTTGTGGCGGCCGCGGCCTTCCTCTTCGTGCCGCACGCCGGTCCCCCCATCGTTGACATGGCTTGGCGGTCGGCCTTGCTGGCAGCCATCTATTGGCCGTTGGCCCAAGTGCTGGGCATCACCCCGGAACTGGGGGCACAGGCGCGGAAGTTGTTGCGCGGCATCAAGGATGCCCGGGCGGGCCGTTAGGCCCCGTTGCAGGGGCCTCAGCGCAGCAGCGTGACATGGCCGATGGTTTCCCGCTCCTGGTTGCCGCAGACATCGAACCAGTTCAGGATGTACACGTACGTGCCGTCAGGCACGGGCCTGCCCCCATGGTCACCGCGCCATCCCATGTCGGGCTGCGTGGTCTCGTAGATCAGCCCGCCCCAGCGGTTGAAGATCATCAGGCGTAGGAAGCCTTCCTCGATCACCGGCATGAACACCTCGTTGATCCCGTCGTTGTTGGGCGTGAATACGTTCGGGATGTACACGGGCGAGCTTCCGCCGTCGCCGCTGAAATGCACGGTGTAGGAGGCCGAGAGCAGGCATCCCTCATCGCTGGCAGCGGTCACGGTGATCGTTTGCCCCTCCACGGGCACGACGTTGATGCTCATGATGGTATCGCCCGTGGACCACAAGATGTCAGCCAGATGGCTGGGGTAGGATAGGGTGAGGGGGAAAGGGTCGCCGGAGCAGATCCTTCCAGGGGCCAGCAGTTGAAGCACCGGCCCGGGATCGCTCCAAGCCTGGCGCCGGGCCGTGTCCACGCCGCACGCATTGAAAGCGATCAGGGTGACCAGTACCGTATCGCCCTCGGGAATGATGATGGTGGGTGCCCATGCCTCGCTGGTGGCCCCATTGCCGAGTTCCCAGAGGAAGCCTTCGGCGTTGCTTGATGTGTTGGTGAACGACACCAGACTGTCACAGGGGGTGGCCAGCACGGTGAACCCGGCATCGGGCGCGGGGATCACAGCGATGGGCAACATGGCGGTGTACCGGCAATGCTGGTCATCCGTGACCGTGACGCCCAGGAGCGTATTGCTGTTGAAGGTAGCCTGGATAACGGATTGATCGCCCGTTACGGGAGTCCATTCCACGGAGGCCATCGCCGCCCCTTGCAACTGGGCCGTGAAGGTTCCGGTCTCCCCGCTGCAGAGGGTATCCGGCCCGAGCAGGCTGAGGGCGCCCTCCGGCCCCAAGACGAGTTCCTGCACCACGGTATCCGTGCCACAGGCGTTGCCGGCCACCAACTGCACGCTGTAGGTACCCGTGCCCGGGAACAGCCCGGTGGGCGACGCCAAGGTGCTGGCTTGCCCATTGCCCAAGTCCCAATGCCACGTGGTGGCATGGGTGGATTGGTCCTGGAACGTGATGAGCGTGTCGCAGCGCAAGGCATTGAACTGGAACGCGGCCGAGGGTGATGGGGACACTTCCAGCGGCAATTCGGCGCTGTAAAGGCAGCCGTTGGCATCCTCCACATCCACCTGGAGCAGCAGGGGGCCGTCCGGGCTGACCTGGATATCGTAGGTCGTTTCCCCCGTGGACCACAGGACGCTTGCGGGCGTGGTGCCGGTGAGCACTGCGCTGTACGTCCCGCTGGCGCCTTCACAGAGCGTATCGGGCCCGGTGATCCCCAAGGTGCCCGTCATGGCGATAATCTCCACGTCCATGGTGGCATCGTCGCTGCCGCAGGCGCTGGTTGCGGTGAGCGAGATGGTGTACACGCCAGGGGCGGCGTATTCGTGTGCGGGTTGCTCGCCGGTCGCTGTGGTCCCGTCGCCGAAGTCCCATAGATAGGCGGTGGCTCCGGTGGATGTGTTGGTAGGGGCGATGAGCGGGTCGCAGGTGGTGCCGGGAACGGTGAAGGCGGCGGACGGCGGCGGGCCGGGTTGGAAGACCACGGTATCCGTGTACACGCAGCATTCCACCGTCACCTCCACCCAGTAGGTGCCGGGGGCATCGGCTTCGATGGACGGGTCGTGGCTCCCCGTGGACCATGTGTAGGAGGCATTGGGTGTGGTGGCATCCAGCGTGATGGTGTCGCACAACAGGCCGCCGGATCCCAGATCAAGGCCGATGGCGGGGCACAAGTCCTGTATCAGCGGCACGGACACGGGCGCCGGGATCGCGCTCATCGTGATCTGGTCCGGTACCGGTTGGGGATTTAAGACTGCCGAGAAGGGTGCCACCGTGGTGGTCTGTATGGTGAGCGGGGCATTGGTGAGGCAGTCGATATTACCGTTCTGGTCCATGCGGGCCAGAAGGATGTCCGAGTTGCCTCCGGACTGCCTGGTGCCGGTGAGGAGGATGTCGCTGCCCACGGCCATGGCATTCGGTGTGAAGGGCTGGTACAGGTCCTCCACCGTTGTCGGGGTCCCGAACTTTCTGGCCCATAGCACCTGCCCCGCGTGGTCCGTGGCAATGACGAAGAGGTCCCTGTTGTTGCCGCTCGTGGCATAGCCCGAGAGGGCATAGCCGTATGGCAGTTGCATCACGGCGAAGGACATCGCCGCGGTGTATCCCTGGATCTTGTAATCCTTGGTCCATGCCACGTTGCCCATGGTATCGGCGCGCATCAGCCCCACGCTGTAGTTGGTGGAGGCCCCGTTGAGGTCGCCGAAATAGGAGAGGATCAGGGAGTCGCCGGTGAAGGCGATGTCGCTGCCGTACACCCGTGCGCTTGCCGTGTTGGGGAACATGAGATACTTGCTCCACAAATGGGTGCCGGTGGGGTCGAACTTGGTGATGAAGGGCCGCATCCCGGTAGGGGCCGAACCATTGAGGTAGATCCTCCCGCCGATGTACACGTTGCCCCCCAAACCCTTGGTGGCACACCGTATATCGTCGATGTATGAGTTGGTGGGGATATAGTCCAGCAAGGGGCTGTGTGCAATCAGCGCGCCCGTGGTGGCATCGAGCCTTGCGGTGAACAGGTCGGGGAAGGTGGGGCTTCCCATGTCGTAGACCTCGGAGAGCAGCATGTATTCCGAGCCGGAAACGGGCAAGGTCCGGTGTGTCCAGATCGCGCGGTCCACCGGCGGACGGGTTGCCCAAAGCACGTTGCCGTCCAGGTCGAATTTGAGGATGAACGTATGGCCGTAGCCCAAGGCCGGTGATTCCTGGCCGTTTCCCGTGGCGATCATATTCCCGTCGGGCGCGGGCTCGAGATGGAAGATCACGTTCTTGTAAACCGGTATGGGCCTGGTGCACATCGACCACAGCACATTGCCCATGGGCCCCACCTTCATGATGAGGGCACTGTCGCCCTTGGACCCGCCCACGAAGAAGTTGCCGTCGGGCGATGCCTGCACACATTGGCCGTATTCATTCGCGGTGGGCGTTCCGAGCGTCTTATGGAAGGTTTGCGCATGGCTGTTTCCGGCCATGGACGCCAAGGCCACGAGCAAGATGATGACGGCCAGGCCCGGCCGGCCCGGAAATGGGATGCGCGTGTTCTTAACGATGCCAAACCCTTCCTGCCCGGAGACCATGCGGTCCGCGAGAGTGGTCACTTCGCCAACGAGGGCAAGGGCATCCATGCTGCATGCCGAAGTGGGTCACCGCTGGAAGGTGTCCACCTTTTCGGCATGCACAAGGTAGTAACTCGGCCAAAAAAAGCGCAGGAAAGGCCTGATGCCTGCCGTGATGCGCGCGGGCGATGTCCATGTTTCGCTTTTCACGATCCGCCACCCGGCCTTGTCCAGCAACCAATCGAATTGGCGCGGCTCAAACTCGTGGTAGTGGCGGTCCCACGGGTCGTTCTTGTTCCAATAGGCCTTGGCGAACCACACCTTCAGGGGCACGGATGCCACCAAGGTGATCTTTCCGCCCGGCGGGGGCTGCACCTGTGAGAGCAGGTTGTAGGGTGCCAGCAGGTGCTCGAACACCTCGAAGGAGGTGATGCAGGTGAACTGGTACCGGCTGCCGATGTCGGGGTGCAGGTCCAGGTCCTCGCCTTGCGTGTTGGCCACTTGGAAGCCGGCCTGCTCCATGATCACGGAGAAGGGATTGCGTACCCCCAGGTCCAGGATCCGCTCGTGCTGGCCGATGCTTTTCCGGAGGAAGTCGAGCGTTTTGCGATAGCGCCTGCCGGGGCGGCGTATCTTGAAAATGTCTTCCGTATTGGATCCTGCCATGGCGGGTAAATGTAATCGGCCTACCGGCCCTCAGGCAGCCACGTTTGCGTGCGGAAGAAGAAGGCGATGTATCCGCGGACCTTCAGCTTGCCGCCTTCCGTCCACATCTTGCAGTCGTATACCTTTCCGTTGTCGGGATCCAGGATGGTGCCGCCCTTCCATTCGTTCCCGCCCGGTTTCATGCCGCGGATGATCTCCATGCCGAGCACGCGTTGGTCCTTCCGGTCGCCGGTGCAGGCGGTACAGGTCTTGTCCTGCTTGCTCTTGTCGAAGATGTGCACGATGCGCCCGGTGGCCACGCCCTGCGCCACGGTGATCTCCACCACGGAGCGTTGCTTGCCGGTGTTGTCGTCCACGGTGATCCATCGGCCCGCTATGTCCTGGCCGAAGGTGGCCGTGGCAAGGAGGAAGGCGGTCAGCAGGGTGGCGAACTTCATGGGTGCGGGCGGTACTTAGAAGCTGCGGCCTATGCCCACCACGTAGCGGAAGGCGAAATGCTCCGTTTCCCCGGCCGGCAGGGCGGACAGCACCAGCGGCATGTCGAAGCGGATGGTGAGCGGCTTGATGCCGGAAAGCGGCCCGAACTTGCGGAGGGTGAGGGCGGCACCGAGGCCGGCATCGGCGCGTGGCAGGGCGAGCTTGATCTGCGGGGTGCCATGGTCGGTATAGGTGCGGTAGCCCATGGTGCCCACATCGCCGAAGAGGTACACGTCGAGCTTGAGGTACTCGGCGAGCTTGCGCGGCTTGAAACGCACCAGCCCGTCGAGGTCGAGCTCACCGTTGAGGGCTGCGCCGGTGTTGCCGGCGTAGGTGTAGATCAGGTTGTCGCCGTCGATCAGGTCGGGGGCGAGGTAGCCGGCATAGCCGCGCAGGCCGAGCCCTCCGCCGTGTTGGAAGTGGTTCACGGCGGCACCGTAGCCCATCCAGTCAAAGGGCACGAAGCCGATGCTGCGCACGTATTTGCTGTCCATCATCTCCTCGGGCGAAGCGCCGGCGAGATAGAGCTGGCTCTCCATCGGCGTTTGGCCGGTGCCGAACTGGGCCATGGCGCGGGTGCGCAGGCCCAGTTTGCCGATGCGGGTGTTGTTGGTGGCCGTGGCGGCCACTTGGGCGAAGGGTGCCGCCGCGCCGATCCCCGCCGATCGCGCCTCGAGCCCCAGGTCGCCTTCGCCCTTGCGGTAGCGGTAGTTGTGGCGCACCCCCGTGTTCCAAGTGCTGTTCAGGGCGTTTACCGCCCACTGCTCCGGCTGGATGAGGTAGGTGAGGGCGGTGTTGTCGCGCCGGAGCATGAACTTGGCGTTGGTGTACAGCGTGGTCTTGGTAAAGGGCACGTCCCAGGTGAAACCGCCCTCGTATTGCTCCAGGCCGTCCAGCAGGCGCGCCGCCACGTGCACGCGCGAGCCGCGCACCAGGCGCCCGGTGCCGTTCTCGTAGCGGAAATTGAAGCTGATGGGCTGATAGTTGGTGAGCACTTGGCCGCCGGGCAGGTTTTGCCCCAGGCCCGAGTTGAGCCATGCGGTGAACCAGACCTTGTGCTTGTAGCGGAAGAAGGAGCCGTTGAGGTGTACGCCCACCTTCATGCCGTCGAACCCGTTATACCACAGGTCGGGCCGGACGAAGGTTTCGTAGTTGCGGCGGTCGGGCGTGTTGTGGATATGGCTGTCGAAGGTGCTGGTGACGGGCAGCCTCAAACTGTTGTTGAGCGGGTTGGCGTCGCCCAGGCGGCCGGTGGTGTCGATGCGCACGTCGGCGATGCCCGAGGGGATGTTCACCTCGGCCCAATAGTCGCGGCGCAGCTCATCGAAGCCGATCCAGCGTGGCAGCACCACGGCGTTGGATTGCTTGATGAACCAGTTGTTGGGGATGTGGAAGTCGTACTTGCGGCCGTCGTTGGCGATCACGGTGAAGTCGATGGGCATCTGCATTTCGCCTATCCGCCTGAAGTGGATCTTCTGCCCGGAATCGGCGCGCCGGTTCTTCACGCCCTTCACGGCATAGTCCAGCCGCTTGTCGGTTTCGATCCATTGGTCGAAGAACCAGTTGAGGTCCGCCTTGGTGTGGTCGGTGAAGCTTTGGCGCATGTCCTCGATGTAGGGGTGCTTGAACTTCCACTGGTTGAAGTAGTGCTGGAGGGCACTGGCCATGAGTGGCTCGCCGAGCACGTACTGCAGGTTGAAGAGCATGGCAGCGGTCTTGTAGTACACCATGCGGTAGCCGGTGGGCAGCTTCGAGTATTCGTCGCTGTGCACGTTCACGGGCGGCAGCTCGTTGCGCACGGCGGCGTGCATGTAGCTGTTGAAGGCCAGCCTGTCGCGGGCCAGCTGGGGGGTGGTCCACCGGCGGGCGTAGGCGCTGGCGGGCGGCTCGGCCACCAAGGTGTCGCCATCGACCATCTCCATGCCCAGCACCTCGATGAACTGGGTGAATCCTTCATCGAGCATGGCCCGGTAGGTCTCGTTGTTGCCCACCATGCCGAAGAACCAGCTGTGGCCTACTTCGTGCATCAGCAGGCTGCGGTAGTCGGGCTCCCAGCTGCTGTCCAGGGTGAGCATGGGGTATTCCATGCCATCGCGGGCATCGGCGGCCACCATCTTGGGCCAGGCATAGGGCCCGGCGATGCTGCTCAGTGCGGCCACGCATTGGGCGGTGTATTCGGCGGCGTTCTGCCACCGGCTGGCGTGGGGCTCGGAGGCCAGGGCGATGCATTTCACGCCATTCCATTCGGCCTCGCCGATGCGGTAGGTGGGGTCGGCGGTGAAGGCGAAGTCGTGCACGTTCTCGGCATGGTAGCGCCAGATCTTGCGCACGCCGCGTTGGTAGGGGGTGATCACCGAGGGGGCCTCCTCCCAAGGCTTGTCCTTGAAGTTGGCGATGTCGAGCTTCCTGCGCAATTCCGGCGGCAACACCTCATCTGGGTTCTGCAGCCAGCCGGTGGCCTCCACCACCATGTCGTTGGGCATGTCCAGCACCACGTCGAAGGCGCCGAAGTCGCCATAGAACTCATGGCCCATATGCTGCTGGGTGTCCCAGCCGAACTTGCGGTCGTACACGCTGATGCGCGGGTACCACTGGGTGCCGTCGAAGTGCTTGTGGCCCCATTGGCTGTACAGCTTCATGCGGCCCATGCCGCCCCAGTAGGTGGTGAAGGAGTAGTGGAAGGTGGTCTTTCCGCCCGGGGGCAGCGGCTTGGGGAGGTCCACCCGCATGATGGTGTTGTCCACCTCCATGGTGGCCTCCAGGTCGTCCATCTTCATGCCGTGCACCTCGGTGCCCCGTTGTTTGCCTGCGCGGCTCCCGCGGGGGCCGTACAGATTTTCCCGGTAGCTGCCGGGCTGTGCGGCGTTGGCATACAGGTGGAAGAAGGCCTGATGCAGGGTGTCGGGCGAGTTGTTCCAGTAGGTGAGGTCCACGGTGCCGCGCACCAGGTCGTTCACCTCGTCGAGGCTCGCGTTCATGCGGTAGTACACGTCCTGCTGCCAATAGCCCGGGTGGGGAGGGTTGTTCTTCCAGTAGTACGGGTTGTCCGCGTTGCGGAAGGTGTTGGGCGGATGGAGCGGGTCGTAACTCTGGGCCGGAACCGTGCCGGCGATCGTCAGGAGGGGTAGGAGGAAGGTGAGCGTGGTAAGCCTCATGGTATGCTTGGCGAAGGTCCTTTGGGGTTCCTTCGGCCGGACGGGGTGCAAATTATCCTTCCTGCGGGATCATGGGCCGGCCCTCCCGCAAGAGGATTATTCCGTGGCGGGTTTCAGCTCCCGGCTGTGTTCGCGGCGGGCCTTGTCGATGCTGGTGTTCAGCTCGTAGCCGATGAGCAGCACCAGCATGTTGAGGTAGAGCCAGAGCTGCACGGCGATGATGACGCCGATGGACCCGTAGAGGGCGTTGTAGTCGGTGACATTGGTGAACACGTAGGCCAAGGCCCTGCTGAGCAGGTAGATGAGGATGATGGCGAGCACCGCCCCCGGCGTTACCAGCTGGAATCGTTTCTTTCCGGGTGCCCCGGCATGGTACAGCAGCGATACGGCCACCAGCACGAGCATCACCGAGGTTGCCCAGCTGATGATGGTGAAGCCTAAGCCCTCGATGAAGTGGAAATGGTCGGATCCTTCATGCAGCAGGGACCTGCCCCATGCGCTGATGGTGACCACGGCGACGGCCACCACGGAAAGCACGGTGAGGAGCAGCATGAGCAGCAGGCTGATCAACCTTTCCTTCCAGGGGCGGTACCACACGGTGACGAAGGTGCTGTGGCGGAATCCTTGCAGGATGGCGTTCACGCTGTTGCTGGCCAGGAACAGGCCGAACACGAAGCTGACGCTGAGCAGTGCGCTATGCTTGCGCAGCACCAGGTCGTGCAGCATGCCTTCCACGAAGTGGTACACCTCCAGCGGCAGCATGGTCCGGAAGGTGCCGAGGAGCTTCTCCTGGAAGTCGGGTATGGGGATGAACGGGATGAGAGTGAGCAGCACGAGCAGCGCGGGGAAGAAGGCCATGAAGAGGCGGAATGCGATGGCTGCGGCGCGGTTGGCCAGGTTTCCTTGGAAGAGGGCCTGGAAGAAGAAGCGCCCGATGTGGTACACGCTGAACCCGCCGAAGCCGGGCAGGACAATGCCCTGCAGCACGGCGATGGTCCTGCGGACGGGGCGCGAATAGAGGGTTTTTCGGACCAGTTTTCCGGCCATCAACCCATGGCTTTCAGGCTGAGGTCAAGGCACACGGCGGAATGGGTGATGGCCCCCACGGAGATGAAGTCCACCCCGGTTTCTGCGAAGGAGCGCGCGGTTTCCAGGGTGATGCCCCCGCTGGCCTCGGTTTCCACGCGCCCGTGGATGAAGGCCACGGCCTCTTTGAGTTGTTCGGGGGTGAAGTTGTCCAGCATGATGCGCTGTATGCCGCCTTCGGTCAGTGCTTCCTCCACCTCTCGCATGTTGCGCGTTTCCACTTCGATGGGGATGTTCATGGCGCGGTCGGCCTGGTAGGCCTTGGCCCTGCGGATGGCTTGGGGTATACCCCCGGCGAAGTCCGCGTGGTTGTCCTTGATCATCATCATGTCGTAGAGCCCCATGCGGTGGTTGGTGCCCCCGCCGATGCGCACGGCCCACTTCTCGATCTGGCGCAGGCCGGGCACGGTCTTCCGCGTGTCGAGCACGCGGCACTTGGTGCCTTCCACGGCCTGCACGAAGGCCCGGGTGAGCGTGGCGATGCCGCTCATGCGCTGCATGAAGTTGAGCAGCACGCGCTCCACGAGCAGGATGCTGCGCGTGGGCCCGTTCACCGTGAAGGCCACGTCGCCCGGATGGACCTGGGCGCCATCCATTAGCAGGGGCCTCAGGTTCAGGCCCCCGTCCATCCGTCGGCAAATGGCCTCGGCCATTTCCATCCCGGCCAGCACCCCTTCGGCCTTCACCAAAAGATGGGCACCGCCCCGGGCCTCGGCGGGAATGGTGGACAACGAGGTATGGTCGCCATCGCCCACATCTTCCGCAAAGGCCCTGGCGATGATCTCCTCCGTTCCTTCTGGCAGCATCACCGTTCGCTCTTTCCTGTTTCTATGCGCAGTTGTTTCACCTGGTATCCGTCGCTCCCCTTTTTCAGGAAGAAGGTCACCCGGAAATCGCCTTTGCCGGTGGCCAGGTCGCCAATGTAGTAACAGTCGCCGGAGCGGTTGGTGCCTTCGTGGGCGATGTTCAACGACTTGGGCTGGTGCTCGTCGAAGAATTTGCGCAGGATCTGTTCGGCCTGGGCCTTGCTGTAGTAGTCGCTGGCGTTGGGCAGGGACATGTCCACGTTGGCCACCATGTACTTGGACAGGGCGGCCGCGTTCCCTTGGTTGATGGCGGTCACCACCTGGTCTTTCACGTCCTTCTGCGCGTGCAGTGCGGGAAAGGCCAGCAGGAGGGCCAGTGCCAAGGCGGTCCGTATGAGGAATAAGTGTCGCATGGTCATGCAATTTTGCAAAGAACGGGCCACATTTGGCGGATGGGCCTGATGGAGTTGTCAACATCACGGGAAACAAGATGCGTTTGAGGCTGATCTTGGTGGGGCGCACGGAGCGAGGGCATGTGTCCGATGGGCTGGAGCATTACCTCTTGCGCATCCGGCGTATGGCGCCGCTGGAAGTGACGGTGCTGCCCGATGCGGGCCGCGGCGATCCGGCCTGGCAGCAGCAGACGGAGAGCACACGCATTTTGTCAGCCGTGCGGCCGGGCGAACGGCTGGTGGTGCTGGACGAGCGGGGCCGCCAGCTCAGCAGCCCGGCCTTCGCGCAGCAGCTGGGCGACTGGCGCGACCAAGGCGTCCGCGACATCGCTTTGGTCATCGGCGGCGCGTACGGCATGACGGACGAGGTGCGCAAGCGCGCCGACCTGGTGCTGTCCCTGTCGGCCATGGTGTTTCCCCACCAACTGGTGCGGGTGCTGGTGGCCGAGCAGCTCTACCGCGCGTTGAGCATCCTCAAGGGCAGCGGCTACCACCATGGGTGAGGGGGGAGGGCTATTCTATATTCGCCGCTTGCAAAACCAACGGCTCCATGGGATTGACGAGCAAGTCGTGCGAATTTCTCTTCCACCTTCAAAAGCGGTACGACATCAGCTGGGAGCGAACGCTGACCTTGGGGCGGCAGCAAATGTTCATTTCCCCGGAAGAGGCCACGGCCATGGCGGCCCGCTTCGGGGTGTCTTTCCGCCCCGAAGGGTCTTGGAAGAAGGAGACCGGCTATTGCGAACCCTTCCTCAAGGGCTTCGGCGCGAAGCAGGTGGACAGCATGGATGCCTCGGACTACGAGGAGGCCACCATCGTCCATGACCTCAACAACCCGGTGCCGCAGGAGTTGCACGGCCGTTTCGATTGCATCCTGGACGGCGGCACCATCGAGCACGTGTTCCATTTCCCCAATGCCATCCGCAGCTGCATGGACATGCTGGCGACCGGTGGTCACTACGTGGCCATTACACCGGCCGACAACCAGATGGGCCACGGCTTCTACCAGTTCAGCCCCGAGCTGTACTTCCGCATCTTCTCGGAGGCGAACGGCTTTGAGGTGCGCACCATGTTGCTGCACACCGACAAGGATTGGCTGGAGATCAGCGACCCCCGCACGGTGGGCTACAGGGGCACCTTGGTGAGCTCCACGGCGGTGATGCTGTGCATCTTGGCGCGCAAGGTGCGCCAAACGGAAGGCTTCCACGTGCCGCAGCAGAGCGACTATGTGGATGCCTGGTCGGTGGTGGAGTCGATCAAGTCCGGTTCGGCGCGACAAGGCGAGAGCCAGCTGCGCCACCTGGTGCGCAAGTACGTGCCGTTGCCGGTGAAGACCATGCTGCGCAAGGTGGGGCGCTCCTTCGGGCCTTCGGTCGAAGTGGAGGGGCTCAGCGGCGTGGACGGCAAGAGCTATCGGCGCATCCGCCTGTATTGATTTTCTCGGTGGGGATCAGCGCACACCCGTTGCCCGCCGGTTCCGGCAGTACTGCCACAAGGTGGGGTGGTACCAGCGCGTGCTACCCGCAGGGCCTTGGATCTCTTTCGCCGTTCCGGCTATCACTTCCTGCACGGCTTGGTCAAGCAGCCGGCTGCCGGCCACCATCTGCAAAGTGGGGTAGGTGGAGAAATTGTCCTGAGGGCCGGGATTGATCCGTGCCTGATGGAGGATGCCGCCGGTGTCCACGCCCTCATCCACCAGGTGCACCGTCACCCCGCAGTGCTCCGGGTCCCGGTTCACCAAGGCCCAATAGGCGCCGTGTACGCCCCGGTATTTGGGGGTGATGCCGGCATGGGTGTTCAGCACGGGGACCTGCAGGGCCGCCAAGGTGGCCTTGGTGAGGATGCGCGTGCCGTTGATCACCACGGCCTTGGGTCCCATGGCCCGGACCTGCTGGTGGCAATCATGGCTGTTCACGGAAGGGGTGCGGGTCGTCAGCCCCGGGGGGGGCGGCGCGGTGGAGCAGCCCGCCTCTGCCACGATTGCGGCACGCCGGGTGGCCGATCGGCGCAGCTGGGGCGCCGCCACCAGGAATTGGAAGAGGAGCTGCCCCAGCACCTTGGGCCAGCCCACGCGACCGGCCCGCCAGCGCAGCAGCTTCCATTTGGATGGCGGCTCCTCGAAGATGACCCGGACAGGGAAGCGGGCCGCCAAGGCATGGTACAGGATGTTGGTGCTTTCGCCCTCGCGGGCCACCAGCACGATGGGTTCATCGGCCATCGGCTTTGGCTTTTTTGGCCACCTCGGCCATGGTCAGGCTCTGCATGCCGTATTCCTGCTGCAAGCGCTTGAAATGGCCGAGCACCTGGCGCAGAAAGGCCATATTGCGCCCGGTATGCGCCCCGAAATTGTGCGGGTGCCACCAGAGGTGGAAGATGGTACCGGTACGGGCGGCGTGGTCCATGGCCTTGGTGATCCGCTTGATGCGCAGGCCTTCCAGCAGGCTGAAGCGCGGGCTCCAAGGCCTGAGGAAGCGGCTCGCGGGGATGTCCACGGGCATGCCGGCGATGGCACGGGGCATGGCATGGCAGTTGGGCCCGGTGAGGTCGAGCCACGTGTCGAGCAGGCGGAAGCCCCGTCGCAGTAGGCTTTCCTGCTCGCCGCTGCGGGCCTCGTGCAGCCAGTTGGACTCGTTGCCGCGGAAGGCGCGGATGCCCTGCTTGTGGCAGATGGCCAGGTAGCGCGGGTTGAACTGGTTGCGGGGGAAGACCAGGCTTTTCAGCTCCACGCCCATGGCCTTGGCGGCCTTGTGCGCAGCCTCCAGGTCGGCCTCGAACTCTTCTTCGGTCTGCCCGCTTTCCAGGCAGTAGTAGTGGGAGAATGTGTGGCACGCCACCTCGTGCGCCGGATGCTGCTGGATCAGGCGGATGAGTGATGCGCCGAAGTGGTACGGGTCCGCCTCCTCGTTGGGCCCCACATGCCCGAAGTGGGCGGTGTAGGGTGAAAGCCTGGTGTTGGTGTACGAGGGGCGCACGGAAGGCAGGCCGGCCATCATCGCGTCCTTGTCGCCGAAGAACAGCAGCCCCACGGTGGCGAAGGTGGCCTTCACGCCGTGCTCATCGAACGCATCCAACATCAGGGGCAACGCCTCGCGCACCCCCAGGAAGTTGTCCATGTAGCCTGACAGGTCACGCTTGTCGCGCATGCCCCACATCAATTCGAAATCCAGGGAGATCACCAGCGTGCCGCGTGCTTGCCGTGCGGCATCCTTGGTGCCCGGGTCCATCGCGGGTGTGCTCATGCGGAGGGCTTGATGTACGCGGCCTTCAGGGAATCCCCGAGGCCGAACAGGTCCAGGAAGAAGTTGATCGTGCCCTTGGCGAGCCTCAGGTGGAGGCGTGATTCGATCTTCTCCCGGAACTGGTCCTGCGCCTGATGGGCCTCAACCTTGGTGGCCTTGTTGTTCTTGCCCTTGGCCATCCAGCGCTCCAGGCTGAACCCGGTGGTGGTGAGCCAGGACCTCCGCAGCCCCTTGCCGGCCAGCAGGCGGTGCAGGGTGCGCGGGGTGAAATGGTTCAGGTGCTCGGGGTAGTTGATCACGTTCCAATGCGCCTGGTCCACCCGCCGGGCGAGGCAGTTGAAGTTGGGCACGGTGATGTACAGCAGCCCGCCGGGCCTCAGCAGTTTCAGCATCTTGTCGATCTCGGGCCCCGGGTGCGTCAGGTGTTCCACCACCTCGAAGGCACAGATCACGTCGTAGCCCTCGGCCGGATGGTCCTCGGGCCGCAACGGGCCCTCCAGCACCTGGATCCCCTTGGCCCGGCAAGCGGCGATGGGCCCGGCGCCGAACTCGGTTCCGCAGGCTTGCCAACCCTTGGCCATGGCGCGTTCGAGGAAGGATCCGCCGCCGCACCCTACGTCCAGGATCTTGCCGGCCTTTTTGTAGGCGCTGAAGCGATCGAGAAGCTCGTCGTAGCGCACCAGGGTCACCGGGGAGATATTCTCCACCACGGGATACGGGGCGTAGTACTCGGTCAGCTCCTGCACGCTTGGCTCATGTCCGACATACACCATGCCGCAGGCCCGGCACCGCGCCAAGTACTGGTCCTTGGGTATCGGCATGTTCGTCCGTTCCGGGGATCCGCACAGGGGGCAGGGGCGCGATAGGGTGGTGGGCATGGAGCGGGGAGGGCGGCTGGTGGTCGTCCGGGCTTGGATGTCGGCTTCGGCCAAATGTAGTTGTTCGGTGCAGGCCTATGCGGGCGGATCACGTGGCGGAAGGCGGGGCGCGGTAGTATTTGGCCACCACCTGCTTCCACTGGTCCGCACCCGGCCATGGGCGCCCCATCACCGCGGTCCAATACTGTTTGAACGGGGTGTTGTCAACCGCGTAGCACGAGCCCCGGTCCTCCTCGCGCACGGCGGCCTGCCGCCCCAATACCCGCTCCATTTCGCGGAGCAGCCCGGGCAAGGGGGCCGGCGGGTCGAAGCAGATGTTGATCGTTTGGCCGGTGAAGGCGCCACGGCGGATCATGTGGCTGCACGCCTCGGACACGGCATCCACATCCATCAGGTAGCGGCACGCCTTTGTTTGCAGGCTGATGGGCTCACCGGCCATGATATGGTCGCGGAGGTAGTTGCACAGGGTGTGCGGGTTGGGGGTATGGCCGATGAGGTTGGGCAGCCTGAAGATGGTGTAGGGGCGGCCCATGCCGGCCACCATTTCCTCCATGGCCTGCTTGTGGCGGATGTATGCGGACCCTTTCAAGGTGGGGTCGGAGAGGCTGCAGGTGCTGAAATAGACCAGATGTGCCGCTTCGGCGGCGCGTTCCTTCAGCAACAGGTGCTCGCGCCTATAATCGGCCGGTGCGGCCGTGGTTGAATTGGATACGCCGGAGGCGAAGATCATTACCCGGGGATCATCCCGGAATGACGCGAACGCCCGTGCCACCAAACCGGAGCCTACCACCATGGAGGCAAAGAAAGCCAGAAAGCCGTGTTCCGCAGGCCCCCGGGTGGTGGCTCTTCACCTGAAAGCGGGCGTATGGGGCCGAAGCCCGACATTTGGCGTTCATGCCGTTGATCTTTGTGTTCTACTTCGGGGAGGTGGGCATTGAACCATGGGAATGGTTGATGGGCGCGGTGTATATGATGGTGTTGTACTTGTACTTCGGCCGTCAGAAGAACATCCGCATCAAGAACGAACCCGAGTACAAGCATTTCCTCAGGGGGCTTTTCATCAAGGCGTTCGGTGCCTTGTTCTTCAGCCTGATCTATTTCTACTACTACCAAGGCGGCGATACCATTTCCTATTTCTATTCGGCCGTGGCCATGTCCCATTTGGCCGCGGCCGACCCGCTGGCGTTCCTGAGCGTCCTTTTCGGCCCCAATGATCAGGCCCATATCAGCCTGTTCAGCTTGGTGACGGTGAAGCCGTTGGACTATGTGTACTACGATTCGCGCACGTTCATGGTCATCCGGTTCATCAGCCCGTTGGTATTGCTGGCGTTCCGTAGTTACGTGCTGACCGCCCTGCTCCTGGCCAGCATCTGTTACATCGGCATCTGGCGCTGCTATCAGACGTTCGTGCGCTACTACCCGTCGCTGATGGACAAGTTCGCCATCGCCTTCCTGTACATGCCGTCGGTGGTGTTCTGGGGTTCCGGCATCATGAAGGATACCTTGACCATCGCCGCCACCTGTTGGTGGATACACTGCTTCGACAACGTGTTCTTCAAGAAGCACCGGCTTCCCTTCAATGTGACGGGGCTGGTGGTGGCGGCGTTCTTCCTGCTGGCGGTCAAGCCGTACATCTTCATGGTGCTCATGCCCGTTACCGTGCTCTGGTTGATGTACTACCGGGTGGCCAAGCTGAAGAACGTGCTCTTCCGGGTGATGGTCCTGCCCATGGCCCTGCTGATCATGGGCAGCGGCATTTATGCGGTGCTGGCCAATATGGGCGATCAGTTGGGGAAGTTCAGCCTGGACGAGGCCATGGAAACGACCATGAACATCCAGCGCGACATGCAGCGTTCGGAGGAGTACGGGAGCAACTATTTCAATGTGGGCGATCTGGACGGAACCTTTGGAGGCACCGTGAAGCGGTTCCCGGCCGCCCTGAACGCGGCCCTGTTCAGGCCCTACCTCTGGGAGTCGCGCAACGTGGTGATGGTGCTGAGCGCCTTGGAAAATACGTGGCTGCTGGCCATGGCCCTGTTGATGCTGTGGCGCACCCGGGTCTGGTTCTTCCTGCGCTGCATACGGGGCAACCCGATGGTGATGATGATGGTCTCGTTCACGGTCGTCTTCGGCATCATCATCGGCCTCACCACCCCCAACTTCGGGGCCTTGGTCCGCTTCAAGATCCCGCTGGTCCCCTTGCTGGTGAGCGCGTACTACATCGTGGACTACCTGAACCGGGAGCGCTTGCGCTGCAAGAGTTCCGGCCGGCGATTCTCGCTGAAGGACTACATCAGGGGCGAGTTGCCGACCGTGCAGGCGGCAAGGTCGGCGCGGACACGGCCGGGGCATGTTCAAACCATAAGGCCCGCATTTGATGGATAGGGAATGCATCGTGGTGGTGTGCGGCCATGGCATCAACGACCCGTTGGTGTCCACGCTGATGCTCAACTATGCCGTGCGGCTGCAACGGGAGGAGCCTGGCCGGCCGATGTTGTTCTTCACGGAAGAGCCGGGAGCCATCGCCGCTCCCCCGGCCCTGCTGGCGGAGATGGAGGCCTGCGGCATCCGCTGGCACCCGATGAAGTACGACATCCATGGCCACCAATTCCTGCAGCGCATGCGCAACATGGCCACGGTATGCCTGAAGGGCTGGTGGTTCGCGCGCGGCGCCAAGCGGAGGAAGGTGGTCGGCTTCCTGCCCATGGCGGGTGCCTATGCCAGCGCCTTGCGCACGCTGGGCTTCCATTGGTTCGTGCTGGTGAGCTTCGAGCCGCACAGCCGCTACATGGCGGAGCTGGGCGTATGGCGCAAGGATTCCATGAAGTACAAGGTCTCCGCCTGGTTTGAGCGGCGGCAGGTGCGCAATGCCGATGTGGTGGTGGCGCCCACGCAAGCAGCCGTTGATCTGGTGGCCCAGAGCGGATCGGCGGCCCGGGTGGTGCATCAGGGCGTGACGGTGGACGTGCCCGCCAATGCGCGCCGGGAGGATCGGCGCCTGGCGTTGCGCTCTGCGCTCGGGCTGGATGGCCGGGTGGTGCTGGCCTACGCCGGCAAGTTCAACGGCCTGTACTACAGCGAGGCGGATTACGTGCGCTTCATGGAGACCACCTGCGGCATGGATGAGCGGGTCCATCACTTGGTCGTCACCTTCCCCGAACACGGTGGGCTGATCAAGGAAGGCATCGACAAGGCCGGCCTGGCGGGGCGATGCACCGTGCTGGACCCCGTGCCCCCGGCGGAACTGACGGACTACCTGTCCGCCTCCGACATCGGGGTGATCGCCGTTCCGCCCACGCCGTCGCAGGCCTTCCGCACGCCGGTGAAGAGCGCGCTTTACTGGGCGGCGGGGCTGCCCATCATCGTTCCGGCCGGCATTTCCGACGACTGGCGCATCGCCCGCGACCGGCAGGTGGGCTTGGTGTTGCCGGACCTGATGCAGGTGGAGGCGGGGGCCTTCCGTGCCTTGCTGGACGAGGTGTCGGGCAGCGGTGCGGCCGCATTGCGGCAGCGTTGCGTGGATGCCGCCATGGCCTTCCGCGATACCGGGCTGATGGTGGAGGTGCTGCGCGAGGCGCTCGCCGAAGATCAAAGCGGCTTTACGCCGAAGGGCCGGGCCGCAAGCGATCGGTGATCAGTTGGCGCACGCGGCCGATGTCGGAGGGCCGCAGAAGGAACATGTCCCAGATCGGGATGCCCAATTTGAACCGTACCACCAAACATTGGATGGTCACATTGGTGAGGTAGGCCAAGGAGCTGGCCAAGGCGGCCCCTTGGATACCGAAGGAAGGTACCAGGATGAAATCAAGCACAACCGTTACCACCGCCGAGGCCGCCACGGCATACAGGTTGAAACGGATATATCCTCCTTGGACGATCAGCGGGCCGAGCAACTTGGAGCAGGCCACCAGGGCGATGCCGGGCAGCAGCCACCAGAGGGCGGTCACCGAGCCTTGGAAGACCTCGCCGAACAGCATGGGCATGAACCATGGGGCGAACAACCCGGCCATCAGCGCCAACAACATCACGGTGGTGAAATTGAGCCGCATGATGAACTTGAACTTGGAGAGCAGTTGGCTGCTCATTTCGCCGTACAAGTAGGGCTGTATCACATTGGCGAAGGGTTCGGGGATGTACAGGAAAAGCTGTCCGATGCCCACGGCCACCGCATAAAGGCCGAGCTGGGCGGTGCCTGCGTAGCTGCCCACCACCCACACGTCGAAGCGGTAGTTGATCAGGTTGATGAGGTTGCCCGTGTAGCCGATGAGCACAAAGGCGAGCACCGGCCGCAGCACGGCCCACGACCAGGTGGGCTTGGGCATGATGCCCACCACGCGGGCATAGATGGTGGCCCATGTGATGGCGGTGAGCGCCGTGTAGCCCAAGGTGATGGCCAGTACGGACGGCAGCACGGCCCCGGGGTGCAGCGTATCGCGGAAGAGGTACAACGTGGTGAAGCCCACGGCCCCGCCGGCCGCGGTGAAGATGCTCATGCGGTTGATGATCTTGAATTTCTTCAGCCCGAGCATGATGCTGCCGATGAAGGAGCTGGTCTGGCTGAACAGCACGTTGAGCAGCAGGTAGAGCCAATACCCCCAGTGCACGGCCTGTTCCGGCAGGAAGACCTTGCGGAGGGCGGGCACGGTGAACACCAGCAGGAAGAACAGGGGTACCACCACCATGTTCACCAGGAGCAGGCTGGTGCACACACGCACCATGCGGGTGGGGTCGCCTTGGTCGCGGGCGGTGAAGTAGGTGGTGCCCATGGACATGCCGAAGCCGAGGACCATGGCCACGAGGGTCACTTGGTTTTGCAGCAGGGCGAAGGCGCCACGCCCCTCATCGCCCAGGATGCGCGTCATCAGGGTGCTGGCCACGAAGTAGAGCACCAAGGTGGGGCCCTGCGTGAGGAAGGTGTAGAATATGCCTCGTTTCAAGCTCACGGCTGCAAGTGTACGTTCAGGCGGCGGGCCTGCGGCCTTGGCGGTCATCCGGGGCAGGCCGCAGGCGTTTCAGCACGGGCCTGATGACCACCCGCGGCGACAGAAGGAATGCCCGGACGAAGAAGGGCAGGGCCTTGAAGGGCTTCTTGGCCGTGATCCACCAGGTGCCGCCGATGGCCCAATACACGTTGGCCATGCAGGTGCGGCGGAACGCGGGGTCGTCCAGGAAGCCTTGGCGGCGCGCCTTGCGGAAAAACCGGAGATGGTCCGCCTGGTAACGTTCGACGTTCTTGCTCATGCTTCCGGGCAGCACCCGGTACAGGCTGAGGGCCCCGGGCAGGTGGCGGTAGCTGAAGCGCGATGCCAGTTGCAGCGTGAAGTCCTGGTCCGCGGAGTTGGACAGCTCCGTGTCGAACGTCACGCCGGACAGGAAGCATTGCCGCTTGGCCACCACATTGCTGCACGAGATGGGCACGGCCGGCCGGTCGTTCAGCAGGGTGATGCGCACCACGTCGCCATCCGTTCCCACCAGCGTGGCACCGGTGGGCCTCAGGTGTTCGTCGCACAAGGCGATGTCGGCATACACCCAGTCCACGCCGCTTTCCTGCAGCAGCTTGAGCTTGGCCTCCAGGTTGTCCGGGCGCATGGCGTCGTCGGCATCGAGGAAGGCGATGTGGTCGCCCTTGGCGGCGGCGATGCCGGCGTTGCGGGCCGCGCTCACCCCGGCATTGGGCTGGTCGATCACGGTGATGCGCGGGTCGTGGTAGCCCATTGCCAGTGCCGAGGTGCCGTCGGTGGAGCCGTCATTCACGACGATCAATTCCCAGTCCGTGCGTGTTTGGGCCAATATGCTGGCGATGGCCTCCGGCAGCCAGCGTTCGGCATTGTAGGCCGGTATCACGATGGAGACCGCGGGCGTTGTCATCGGTCGTTGCCAAGCGCCTTGCGGTACACCTCCATGGTGCCGTTCCACATGTTGTCAAAGCGGAACATGAGCAGGGCGGCCTCCTTGCCGGCCTGCCCCATGGCTTTCCGGTCGGCCTGCAGCGCCCGCTCGATGCCGGCCGCGATGGCCGGCCCGTTGCGCTCCACGAGTATCCCGCTCTCCCCGTCCTGGATGGCATCGCCGGCGGCCCCGGTGGGGGTGGTCACCACGGGTATGGCGTTCATCATCGCCTCGGGGTACACGAAGCCGAAGGGCTCCAGTTGCGCGGCGTGCAGGTAGATGTCCAGCAGGCTGTAGAAGGAAGGCATGTCGGGCCTCGGTATCGGGCCGGTGAACAGGATGTGGCCGGTCAGCCCTTTCTCCTCCACGTAATTGCGCACGTCCTGCTCCAGCTCGCCCTTGCCGCAGAACAGGAACAGGGCTTGGGGGTGCCGTTGCACCACGGCCTGTGCGGCATCCACGATGGGGCGGTGCCCCTTCCATTCGATCATGCGGGCCACGGTGCCGATCACGGGGAAGCGCCCTTCCGTCCGGAAACGGCGGCGCAGTTGGTCCACGGTGCCGGCATCCACGCGGGTCTCGTCCCCGGGGTCGATGCCATGGTGCACGAGGTGGATCTTTTCGGGCCGCGCACCTTCCTGTTCCACCATGAACCTGCCGCACTCGCCCGACACGGCGATCAGGTGGGTTCCCAAGCGGTTGATCAGCTTGTCGGTCCACACCCATTGAGGGGCCTGCAGCCAGTGGATGCCGGTCCACTGCTTGGTCACGGCGCGCACCTTCACCCGGGCGGCCCAGGCGGCTATCATGGCGGGCAATGAATCATCGAAAAGGTGGCTGTGCACCACGTCGGGCCGAAGCCGCAGGATGTGCCACCACAACAAGGGCAGGGCCTTCAGGATGCCCAGCTTGCGGTGCTGGTCGCTGTACTTGATCCAGATGCATTTGAATCCATAGGCCTCCATCTCGTCGATCATCCGCGGCCGCTCATGGTGCATCAGAATGAAGGAGTAGCGGGGCGAGCCTTGTTCGTGTGCCCGCTTCGCGAACCAGCTCATGTACGGGACGCTGGAGCAGTTGGAGAAGGTGTGGAGTACGTGCATCGATAAAGGTTCCTTGGTGCCGGGTGGGGGCGTTTCCCAAGGAGCGGGGCCAAGTTATCCCCGGCGGCCCTACCGGCAGCAGGCGAGGGGGCGTGCTCAGGCCCGTTCCTTGCCGGGCCGCACTTCCTGCTCCAGGAATGCCTCCAGTCGTTGCAGGATGCCCTCGTAGGTCTGTCCTTTCATGTGGGCTATCCGCGCCGCCAGCAGTCCCGGGTCTTCCGAAGCCTGAAGGAAGCGTGCGAGTTTGGCCGCCAGCGCCTGCGGGTCGTTGTCCATGTACAGGAGGTCGGCGATGCCGGCATACTCGCTGAAGACCGTGGAGAAGATGGGCTTGCCGAAGGCGAGGTACTGGAACACCTTGTGGTGCGAGATGTCGTTCCCCGGATGGGTAATGTCCATCGGCGCCAGGCAGAAACGGGAGGCGGCGATCCAGCGTTTCAACTCCTTGAAGGGTTTTACCCCCAAGTGGTGGAGGTTTTTATGGCGGCCTTGCATGAACAGGGCTTCGGCGCGGGGATCGCCTTGCAGGGCGAAACGGCCTATGAAGACGAACGGCACCTCCGGAAAGGACGTCACCAGATGCTCCACCAGGCCCAGGTCCACGCGCTTGTCTATCCCGCCGATGTATAGCCCGAATCCTTCATGCACGGTTTCCGCCGGTGTGGCGGAGAACTCGTCCGAGGAGATGCCGTGCCCGATGGTGAGGATGGGCTTGCGGAAAGGGAGGTAGAGGTCGTTGAAGGTGCGGCTGATGGTGACGATGCCGTCCACTTTGGAATACAGGTGGCGTTCACCCGGCAGGGAGAAGAAGTATTTGTCCACCGCGATGAAGAGGGAGGTCTTGGCCCCCAGCGCCTGCGGGTCGTACAGGCGGGCGGGGTCGAAGCTGATGAAGAGGTCGGTGGGCCTGCCCCGTTTTTGCAGGTGCCGGCGGATGGCCGCTGAGACCAACGCGTTGTTGCGGTGGTAGCTGTAGCCCGGCTTGGCGGGCAGCACGTTGTTGTAGTGCAGCACCGTCAGCCCTTCCGCAACGCTTTCCTCGGACACGTTGCATCCGAGCAGGAACCGCGGCCGCCATGCGGGGGAGGGCCCCACGAAGGTGACATGGTTGTGCTTGGAGAGCTCGTGGGCGTAGTTGTGCTTGGAGTACCACACATCACCCCAAGGCTCGTTGGAGATCAGCAGTATGTTCAGTCCCTTCAGCTTCATGCCGCTCGTCCGTGTGGCGGGGCCGTGATGGTCCGGTCACCACCGTGGGGCCAAGTATAGGACCGCCGGGGGCACCCGGCCCCGTGTTCACGCCGGTTCATTTCGTGATGAAGGCAAACCTGTCCTTCAGCCGCAGGAAAGGCTTCTCGTAATACTGGTAGCTGAAGTGGGCCAGGGCGATGGTGACGCCCAATGCCAGCCCGGTCTCCAACACGGCCACCTGGGCGAGCGTTTGGTTGAGCCCCAGCCATGCGGTGATGCGCAGGGCGATGAGGATGCCGATGAAGTGGAGGCAATACAGGCCGTACGAGATGCGGCCCAGGTAGCCCATCCACTTAAAGCGTGCCATTTTGATGAAGGAGTTCCTTGCGTAGTTCTGCTCGAGGATGATCAGCACGATCACCACCGCAATGATCACGCGCTCCGCCACGGTGATGGCCAGGGACCAGTGGAGCAGTTCCTTGCGGAAGAAGAAGATGGCGAGGAAGGCGGCGTAGATGAGGGCGATGCTGCCTTTGCCCAGCCTTTCCAGGCGGTGGAGCACGGCAGGGCGTTGCTGTACCAGCCAGCTGCCCATGGCGCCCACGGCCATGTCGCCGATGCAGGAAAGGGTGTGCATCTCGTGCTCCAGGTAGGAGGTGTTGCAGGCCCTGTACCACAGGGAACCTGCGATGATGGCGAGGAATACCGCCCAATAACGCCGCACGGGGACGAACGCCAGCACCACGGGCCACACCAGGTAGAACTGCTCCTCCACGGCCACGCTCCACAGCACGGCGAGGTTGGAGGCGTCGGGCACGCCCTTGCGGATGTGGTCGAAGTTGCCGATGAAGGTGACGTAGTACCACGGGTCCGCGGTCTCGTCGGGCACCTGGCCGAAGGCGGTCTTCAGCAGGGGAAAGGCGAGGAACCCGAAGGCCACGCAGAGGTAGTACAGGGGCCAGATGCGGAGGATCCGGCGCACCCAGAAGAAGCGGACATGGACCTGTCCCGTGACCTTCTTCTCCTCGATCAGCAGGTAGGTGATGAGGAATCCGCTGAGCACGAAGAAGAAGTTGACCCCGATATTGCCGTTGCCGAAGATGCCCGTCTTGATGAAGCGGTACGCGGCCGTATCGCTGATATGGACAAGGTCGGTGTGGAAGCTGTGGTAGAGGAAGACGGCGATGAAGCACAGGAAGCGGAGCCCGTCGAGGTTCTCGAAGAAGACCTTGTGCCGTGTTTGGCCGGGGTTGTCCACGTGTTGCCTGGCTTAGGGGGAAACGGTGGGGTGGCCCGCAGCCTGGCCGTGGTAGCCCAGTTTTTCGAGGATGCCGGGGAAGATCCGGTCGATCTCGCGTTCCTGGCGGTTCGTCAGATGGTGCCGCCAGTCGCCGGCCTTGCCTTTCCGGTAGTGCGCGCCCTTCTGGTTGAGCCACCACGGCTTGCCCCGTTTCAGGTTCTCGAATGAGAGGTCGCGGAGTGTCTTGCGCAATTGGCTCCCGGAATACCGGTCCGCCCGGGGCCCCCTGATCTTGGCCCGCTTGAGCAGGCGGTTGATGTAGCACCGCAGGGCGAAGGCGAGGCGGTTGGCGGGCCCTTCCATGTCCAGGAAGGTGAGGATGGCCATCATCTCCTTATAGGGGTCGGCCGTCAGTTGTTCGAACTTGACCTCCAGGATGTCCGGGTTGCGGTAGTTCCATTCGTAGAGGTGCTCCAAGGGTATGCGGGCGATGGTGGCGATCTCCAGGTCGATGCCCTGCTCCTTGGGCAGCTCCTCCAGCTGCCTGCGGTGTTCGGCGGTCACGCCCTGCTCGGGGTTGGTGGTCAGGTCGTGCACCTTCAGATGCGAGAAGTAGCCCGAAACGACCAGGTCCCGCGGGTCGCGGATCACATGGAAGCCCTTGAATGGAACGGGTATCTCGCCCACCAGGGAGATGTCGGACTCGGGGATGACCAGGAAGTCCGGTAGCTGCTTTTCGATGAAGGGGCGCAAGCCTCCGTGCCCATCCACATGCGCGCGGTAGGCTATCGCGCATTTCCATCCCATTTCGTTGCACATCCGCTCGATCAGTAGCGTGACCCACTTGGATGCGCATTTGTGCTGTCCGAAGAATACCCTCAGCATCGGTTCATTGGGCGGCGACGGGCGCCGGTGCAAAGAATGGCAACTGTTTCCGCACGGCCTCCGCGGTGTAGTTGTAGGCGTTGCTTTCGGCCTTGCGCTTCCACTGCATGTAGGTGTCGCGGTCGCGCATCGCCTTTTCCAGGAGCCTGGTGAGCTCTTGGGCGGAGGCGTAGGTGAAGGCCGAGCCCTCGAGGTTGCGCGGCACGCCCAGGTGCGCCGGCAGCAGGCCGGGCAGCTGGAAGGTCATCATGTCGTAGATGGCGCCCGGGGCCTTGGTCTTCCCGTAGATCTCCTTGGTGCCCAGGTCGCGGAATACCTCGCTGCTGGCCGAGAGCACCAGGTCGGAGGTTTCCATTTCGCGCAGGAACATTTCGGTGGTCACGGTGCCTTCCGCCGGGAAGGCATAGGCAATGCCGGGATGCTCCCGGTTGGCCTTGTCCAGCTCGTCCGTTACCCACTTGCCATAGTCGCCCACGGGCCTGCCCGGCAGCGAGAAGGTGATGGGCGCCTTGGCCCAGGCGAAGTGATGGATCACCTCGACCACCTCCTCGTAGCGCCTGCGCGCCGGGTTGATCTGGCCGGGGATGACCACCTTGAACCGCGTGGGGTCGTCCTTCACGTTACGGCCGGGTGTGCGCGGATGGAACAGCGTGAAGGGGATGTAGATGAACTTGTACCGGTTGAAGAGCCTCGGATTCCGGGTCCGGACGTGGTGGTACAGGAAATCCTCCACGGCGATGAAGTCGCAGGCCTCCACGATGGCCTGTTTCAGTTTCCGCTCCCGGTAATACTTCGGTGTCCGGAAGAAGGACTTGAGCCAGTAATTGAGGTTGTGGATGGTGATCACCTTGGTGCAGGTGGTCTCCTTCACGATCCGGTACAGGCTTTCGAATTCCTTGAAGATCGGGCTGATCAGCAGGATGTCGATGCCTTCGCCGTTGCATTTGTCGATGATCTGCCGGGCGGCGCTGGCCAGGTCGTCGATGATGATGAACTCGCCATCGCACAGCGCGGGGTCGTAGTCGTGCATGCGCCGGTGCAGCTCCTCGGTGATGAAGAATGTTTTTTCCGCGGCGCCGAACACCTCGGACTGGGCCAGCCCATACTGGAAGTGCACGGTTTCGAGGATGGCGATCTTCATGGAGCTTGGTGGATGCACGGCCTTGTTGCGGCCCGATCGCTTGGGCCCGGCTTGGAGGCCGCGGTCAGCGGGTAAAAATACGGTTGTGCCCGAAGTGGCGTCCGCAGCCTCAGTGTTGCCTCTTGGTAAACTCCTCGTGGATCTGCGCCAAGGTGTCCTCGATGCCATGGCGGGGCTGCCAGTCGGGGTAGTCGGCCTTGAACTTGGAGAGGTCGCTCACGTACCAGATGTGGTCGCCGATGCGGTTCTGTTCACTGTAGGTAATATCCATCTTGTTGCCGGAGATCTTCTCGCACAGGGCGATGGCCTCGAGCATGGAGCAGTTGGCGAAGCGTCCCCCGCCTGCGTTGTACACGGCGGCCACCTTGGGTTCTTTCCGGAAGGCCTCGAACATGGCCACCAGGTCGTCGCTGTGGATGTTGTCGCGCACCTGCTTGCCCTTGTAGCCAAAGATGGTGTACGGCCGCTTGTCCACGGCGCACTTCATCAGGTAGGAGAGGAAGCCGTGCAGCTGGGTGCCGCTGTGCTTGGGCCCGGTGAGGCACCCGCCACGGAAGATGCCGGTCTTCATGCCGAAATAGCGTCCATACTCCTGCACCATCACGTCGGCGGCCACCTTGGAGGCGCCGAAGAGGCTGTGCTTGGAGTGGTCGATGCTCATGTGCTCATCGATGCCGTGCTCGAAGTAGGGGTGCGCCTGGTCCACTTCCCAGCGGGTTTCCAGCTCCACCAAGGGCAGGGTGTTGGGCGTATCGCCGTACACCTTGTTGGTGCTGGTGAAGATGAACACGGCATCGGGCGCGTGCTGGCGGGTCATCTCCAGCATGTTGAGGGTGCCCATGGCGTTGACCTCGAAATCGAGGAAGGGGATCTGTGCGGCCTTGTCGTGGCTGGGCTGTGCGGCGGTGTGGACGATCAGGTCGATGTCGGTGCCGTATTCCTTGAAGATGCGCTCCACGGCGGTGCGGTCGCGTATGTCCACGTCCTTGTGGATGTAGTTGGGATGGGCCTGGCGTACCTGGTCCACGTTCCAGCGTGTGCTGGCCTCTTGGCCGAAGAAGACGCTGCGCATGTCATTGTCGATGCCGATGACACGGTCGGCGTGTTCGCAATAGTAACGGGCGGCCGTGCCGCCGATCAGGCCACCGGCGCCGGTGATGATCACAGTATGCATGGGTTCAGGTCAGGATGGGTCGGAGTTCGTCCTCGTGTTCGGTCAGCCATCGGTGCGCATCGGCGAAGAGGGTAGGCAGGTCCCGCTGCGGGGCCCAGCCGGTGGTGGCGGTGATCAAGGCGTTGTCCGTGATATAAAGTTTCAGGTCGCCGGGCCGGTCGTTGGGGTCGCTGCCCACGTTGATCTTCCGGCCGGTGGTGGCGGCAGCCAATTCGGTGAATCCGCGCAGGGAAAGGCTGTTGGCGGGCCCGCCCCCCACGTTGAAGGTCATGCCTTTCACGCGGTCCATCCCTTCGAGCTGGAGGTTGATGAGGTCGCAGAGGTCGTCCACGTGCAGCATGTCGCGCACCTGCGACCCGCGGCCGCCGAAGCCGATGTAGCTCAGGGGCAGTCCCCAGTGGTGGCGTGCGATCCACAGCAGGGCGAAGCCTTGGTCGGTCTTGCCCATCTGCCAAGGGCCCGCGATCACGCCGCAGCGGTTGATCACCGCCGGCAAGCCGTGCATGGCCGCGTATTCCGCGATCAGCAGCTCGCTGGCCAGCTTGGTGGCGCCGTACAGCGAACGCACCCCGCCGAGCGGGAACTGTTCCGCGATGCCCTTCGCGGAGGCACCCGGCACGCCCTGGCCTTCATCAATGGCGAACCCGTTCTCCCCCTCCACGCACAGGCGGTTGATGGGGTCGATGGGATAGACCCTGCTGGTGCTCAGGAAAACGATGGCGGCCTTATGCCTTGCGGCGGCCTCCAGGCAGTTCACCGTGCCCACCAGGTTGGTGTCCACCACGTAGCGCGTGTCGCCGCCGTACCCGGCCAGCACAGAGGGTTCCGCCGAGCATTCCAGCAGCACGTCGAAGGCCGGAAGGCCGACGATGTCGCCCGGGTTGCGCACGTCGCCATGCACGTACTCCACGCCAGCGGCCTTCAGCCGGGGCAGGTTCAGCTCGCTCCCGCGCCGCTTCAGGTTGTCCAAGGCGATCACCCGGTCCTGCGGGGCCCTGCCCTTCAGGTGCAGCGCCAAGCTGGAACCGACAAAGCCGGCGCCTCCGGTGATCAGGATCGTTTTTCCCATGGGGTGGGGCAGGGGCGCAAAGATGCCTAATTCTCATGTAGCCCTGTCCCAAGGCCCTGCGGGTTGGCGCGGATCCGCCCCTTGTCGTTCCTTCGCGAGCCTGATCCAACCCCCATGCGCTACCTCCTCTGCTCCGGCAACCCCGGCAAGGTGAAAGAGATCCGCGAGCTGTTGCCGCCCGGCATCGAGCTGGCCACCTTGGCCGACTTCAACTTGCCGAAGGACCTGCCCGAGACCGGGCGGACCTTCGCTGAGAACGCCTTGCAGAAGGCGCGGTTGGGGTTTCAGGAAAGCGGTCTTCCCGCCATTGCCGATGACTCCGGTCTGGAGGTGGAGGCCTTGGGCGGCGCACCGGGCGTGGACACCGCTTTCTATGCGGGGCCGGAAAAGGATGACAAGGCCAACGTGGCCAAGCTGCTGCGCGAGTTGGAGGGCGTGGCTGACCGCAGGGCGCGCTTCCGCACGGTGATCGCTTTGGTGGATGGAGAAGGGGAGCACCTGTTCGAGGGCGAGGTGCAAGGCCGCATCGCTTTGGAGGCGCGGGGCACCAACGGCTTCGGCTACGATCCGGTGTTCATGCCGGAGTCCAGTGAATTCACCTTCGGGGAGCTGCCCGCGGAGACGAAGAATGCCATCAGCCACCGGAGCCACGCCGTGTGGAAACTGGCGCGCTTCCTCGCCGAGCGGGGATAGGAGCGAGGAGCTTACTTCAGTAGCCCCACCAGCAGCCCGTTCACCACCTGCCCGACCGTGATGCCCGCCGCCTTGAGCATGCGGGGGTATATGCTGGCGGCGGTGAAGCCCGGCACGGTGTTGATCTCGATGGTGACCACCTGCTTGCCGTCGCCTTGTCCTTCAAGCCAGAAATTATCGATGCGCACCATGCCGTCGCAGTCCATGGCGGTGTAGATGGTTTCGGAGCGGCGCTGGACGATCTCCGCGATCTCGTCCGGGATGGGAGCCGGAACTAGCTCTTGCGTGTCGGCGGCATGATATTTCGCCTCGTAGTCGAAGAACTCGCGGCTGGTACGGATCTCACACACGGGCAGGGCCTGCACTTGGCCGTTCAGCCGCAGCACGCCGCAGGTGAGCTCGCGGCCGGTGACGGCCTTCTCGCACATGATGATGGCATCCTCGGCGAAGGCCTTTTCCAGGGCGGCGGGCAGTTCGTCGGCGGTCTTCACTTTGCTCATGCCCAGGCTGCTGCCGCTGGTATCGGGCTTCACGAAGCAGGGGAAGCCGATCTCGCGGGCCACCCGGCCGGCCGCATCGGGCATGCCCTTGTACAGGCGCAAGGAGGGTGCCACGGCGAAGCCCATCTGGCGCAGCAGGCTCACGGTGCTGTACTTGCTCATGGTGAGCGCCATGTTGAGCACGCCGCCGGTCTGGTAGGGCACGCCCAGCATGTCCAGGTAGCCCTGCAGCTTGCCGTCCTCGCCGGGGGTGCCGTGCACGGCGATCAGCGCGGCCGCGAACCGTTCATGCCCGTGGCCGCGGTCGGCGGTGAAGTTGCCGCGGTCAAAAGGCAGCGGGGTGCCATCGGTGCGGAGGCAGGTCCAGGCGCCGCGTTCCACGGTCACGAACACCGCATCATACCGGCCGGTATCGATGGCGGCCATCATGTTGTCGGCGCTCTGCATGCTGATGACGGACTCACCGGTATATCCGCCGCGCATGACGGCAATGAAGGGCAGGGGCATGGGCAAGGGCTTGTGCCCAAAATTGGCCCGGTGCGAAGGCACGCGGGCGGCCCTCCTGTCCGAAGTGCCAACGGCGCACTGTTGATCCCCGGGTTGGTGCGAAGCGGAGCCGAAGGGCGGAACTATATTCGCGCCTCGCTGCAACGTGCGCCGCTCGGCGCGCAGCACTATGGATGACATCCGGTAAGCGCTTTCTTCTTTTCCTCGCGCCCCTGCTGACCGCCGCCTTGGTGGTGCTGGGGGCCTGGGCGTGGTTGGGTACCTACACGCGGCACAACCAACAGGTGCAGGTGCCCGATGTGAAGGCCATGTCCTTCGAGGAGGCCACGCAGGCCTTGGAAGCCTTGGGCCTGAAGCCGGAGGTGGTTGATTCGGTGTACAGCGATGAGGCGGCCAAGGGGGCCGTGGTGGAGCAGGACCCCCGGGCGGGCAAGTACGTGAAGCCCGAGCGCACGGTGTACCTGGTGATGAACGCCAGCCAACCCAAGATGCTGAACATGCCCGACCTGGTGAGCCTGAGCAAACGACAGGCCATGAGCGTGATGGAGATCTTGGGCCTGAAGGTGGAAAAGGTGGAGTACCGTCCCGACCCCTGCTTCGATTGCGTGGTGGCCCAACTGTACAAGGGGCAGCCCATCCCGCCGGATGGCCGCATCCGCAAGGGGGAGGCCATCACCTTGGTGCTGGGCCAAGGCCAGAAGGGGGAGCAGATCCCCGTGCCCGACCTGCGCGGCATGGGTTTCCAGGAAATGAAGGAAGTGCTGGCCCTTTCTTCGCTGAAGCTGGGCCTGGTGGTGGAGGTGAAGGGTTGCGGCAATAACGGGTGCGACACGGCGTTGGCCACGGTGGTGCGCCAGTTTCCGGCGGCCGGCCCCGAGGATTGGATAAGCCCGGGAGGTATGGTCGATGTATGGCTTACCTTGGAGCAAACGCCCGAAGAGCCTTGAAGCAGAAAAGGAGCATGAAGGGAACGCATAGCTACCGGAAGTTGTTGGGGCTGGCCATGGCCTTGTCGGCCCCGGCGCTTTTTGCCCAGGAGATCGTTACCCCGCTGGGCGTGGTGCCCCGCCCGGACAATCCGCCGGCCATGCACAAGGCGGGCGGGCCGAACGAGGTGTTCCTGTACAACAACGCGCCGCAGACACTGCCCGTGGTCGACGACTTTTCCGTGGACCGCACGCGCCACCGCAACGCGCAGCACGGCGATGCGGACGTGCACTACTCGGAGACCATCTACCGGATCGAGGTGGGGGGCGTGAGCACGCCGGACATGGCCTACCTGGCCGATACCACCTACCACTACATCTTCCAAGTGGAGGATGACACCCTGATCATCCAGGTGCTGCCCAACCCCGCCATCGTGGCCATCATGCGCGACCTGAACGTGTACCCGCCCACCGAGCAGAGCATGTATGTGTGGCCGCCCTACACGCTGATCGACACCGTGGGCACCACCTCCACCGACACCTTGGCGCTGGAGCCCAACCTGCTGCAGGACTCCCTGCTGGTCTATACCGTGGATCCCGATCCGCGCCTGTACATCAACCCGGACAACTCCACGCGCCCGTGGATCCTGTGGGAGGACGATGATGCCTACGTGAACAACAGCTTCCCGGTCAACCCGCCCACCATCGGCGTGGCCACGCTGGACGGCATGGACCGCACCGGGTGGCCCTACGACCCGCTGAACCCCAATGTGAACGGCCCGGCCGACAAGCTCACCTCGGTGCCCATCAACCTGGCCTATCCGGCCGGCGACAGCATCTACCTCAGCTTCTTCTGCGAGCCCATCGGCCTCAGCGGCGACGACCTGGCCCATGCCGAGGACAGCCTGTATCTGGACCTCTTCGCCCCGCAGGAGCAGAAGTGGTACCAAGTGTGGGCAAGCCCCGGCACGGCCGCGCCCGACGTATTCCGCCAAGTGATGGTGCCCATCGCGGAAGAGCGGTTCCTGAAGAACAACTTCCGCATGCGCTTCCGCAACGATGCCACCCTCGGGGGCATGGTGGACCAATGGCACGTCGATTATGTGCGCCTCGACCGCAACCGCACCTATACCGATACCGTGCTGCAGGATGTGGCCTTCCTATACCAGCAGGCCGGCCTGCTGCAGAGCTACACGTCGGTGCCCTTCAACAAGTTCATCCAATCGCCCGCCGGGTACATGGCGGCCGAGGTGAATTTGGAACAGCGCAACAACGACCTGGTGGACAAGTTCATCACCTGGGGCTACGAGGTATCCTCGGATTGCGGCTGGACGGCCACGCGCGGCGGCTACGGCAACAACATCAGCAACAACGCCTTCTCTGACTTCAACAGCGTGCACCCGGTCAACAGCGGGGCCAACCCGCTGGTGTACGATGTATCAGGGTGCGCGGACGCCGCCTTCCTCACCACCACCTTCTGGACCAACGCCACGCCCGACGTATGCGCCTACAACGACACCATGCGCTACGTGCAGGAGATCAGCAACTACTACAGCTACGACGATGGCAGCGCCGAGGCCGGTTACAGCCTGAACGCCGCCGGGGCCGCGCAGGCCTATCGCTTCGATACCCAGGGCAGCGATTCGCTGCGGGCGCTGCGGATGTACTTCGCGCCCATCTTCACCTACAACCCGCCGCCGGTGAACTATCCGCCCAACGGGTCCTTCATCATCACCATCTGGAAGAGCCTCACACCCGAGGTGATCATCCACCAGAACGTCTCCTTCAGCAAACCCGAGTACAGGATGTGGGGCCCCGACCACTTCGTGGAGTATGAGCTGGACAGCGTGGTGCCCGTGGATGGCACCTTCTACGTGGGCTGGGTGCAGACCAACGCCGTGCAGATGAACCTGGGCATGGACAAGAATCGGAACAACCAGGACAAGATGTACTACAGGGTCGGCCAGAACTGGTCGGTGTCCGGGCAGCAGGCCTCCTGGATGATCCGCCCCGTGATGGTGGCCGCCGTGGACCCCTTTGCGGGCGTGGACGAACAGGAAGCCTCCACCGGGTTCATGGTGTACCCCAACCCTGCGGGCGATGCCTTCCGCGTGGGAACGGGCCTTCCGGCCTCGGCACGCATGGAGCTGATCGACCCCATGGGCCGCGTGGTGAAGCAATGGGCTTCCGTGGAAGGAGCACTGTCCGTGTCGGACGTGGCGCCCGGCCTGTACATCGCACGTGCCACGGGCCGTGCCGGTGAAACCATCGGCCAGGTGCGCCTGGTCGTGCAGCGGTGATGAGCAACAAGAACGAACAACCGGTGGACGAGGTTTCTGAGGCCGGCGAGGAACTCTACGAGCACCACCGCATCGTGGCCGACCCCGGCCAAGGACTCATGCGCCTGGACAAATTCCTGGCGGAGCGCATGGCCGGTGCCTCGCGCACACGCGTGGCCGCAGCCATCCGCAACAGCAACGTGCTCGTCAACGACAAGCCCGAGAAGCCCAGCTACAAGGTGAAGCCCCGCGACGTGGTCACCGTGGTGCTGCCCCAGCCCGTGCGCGAAGTAGAGCTCATTCCGGAGGACATCCCGCTGGAAGTGCTGTACGAGGACGACCAGATCCTGGTGATCAACAAGCAGCCCGGGCTTGTGGTGCACCCCGGCCATGGCAACTGGACGGGCACGCTCGTCAACGCCCTGCTCTACCACTTCGGCAAGCTGCCGTCCGCGCCCAACCAGCCCGTGCCGCGCCCCGGACTGGTGCACCGCCTGGACAAGGATACCAGTGGCGTGATGGTGATCGGCAAGACCGACGATGCGCTCGCCCACTTGGCGCATCAATTCTACGTGCGCAGCAACGACCGCCGCTACCAGGCCCTGGTCTGGGGTGACTTTGAGGAGGATGCGGGCACCATTGAGGGCAACCTGGACCGCTCGCCCAAGGACCGCACCGTGATGGCCGTGCCCCAGGACCCCGAACAGGGGAAACCCGCCATCACCCACTGGAAAGTGCTGGAGCGCTTCACCTACGTCACCTTGGTGGAGTGCAAGCTGGAGACCGGCCGCACCCACCAGATCCGGGCGCACATGAGGCACATCAGCCATCCGCTTTTCAACGATGCCCACTACGGCGGCGACCGCGTGCTCAAGGGCACGGTCTTCACCAAATACAAGCGCTTCGTGGAGAACTGCTTCGAGCTGCTGCCCCGGCAGGCCCTGCACGCGTACCTATTGGAGATCGACCACCCGGCCACGGGCAAGCGCATGAAATTCGAAAGCCCGCTCCCCGCCGACATGCAAGCCGTGCTGGAACGCTGGCGGGTGTACACGAATGCGAGGCCGTTGGAGGAGGAGTAGGTTTTTAGTTCGGGGTTCGGAGTTCGTAGTTCGTAGGGCGTAGTTCGTAGGGCGGCACTCCCTCGCGCCTGCGGCACGTCATCGCGAGGCCGGCCTTGCGGCCGAAGCGATCTTTGATCAGGCAGGGCTGTCAGTTGTGTTCGGCGAGAAGGTTGGTTTGTGGTTTGCGGGCCCCGACGATTGCCCGCTGCCAACTGCCTCCGAACTCCGCACGTTTACCCCGATTCCCCTATTTTCATCGGCTGAATGACCGAAGAGAATACCAACCGCAAGGAAGCCCTGCTCGCCCTACTGGCTGAAACGCCCAGCTTGGGTAATGGAAAGGCCCGCGAGCTGCTGGATGTGGACGAGCCCACCTACGAAAGCTTAAAAGCCGAGCTCCTCGCCGAAGGCGCCATCGCCCTCGGGCGCGGGCGAGGCGGCAGCATCAAACTCGGTCCGCGGTCCTCGCAGACCGCGGAAAAGGAAGCCTCCGGTCCGCGGACCTCCCGGTCCGCGCAGGACGGGGATAAGGAAGTCGCCCACAAACCGAGCCCGCGGACCTCCCGGTCCGCGAAGACCGACCCCGACCCCGCCGAAAAAACCAAGACCGGCCGCCCGAAGAAGGCTGCCAAGCCCACCCCCGACAAATCCCTCGAGACCTGGATCTGGGATGCCGCCTGCTCCATCCGGGGCGCCAAGGATGCCCCCAAATACAAGGACTACATCCTGCCGCTCATCTTCACCAAGCGGCTGTGCGACGTGTTCGATGATGAGCTGGACCGCATCGCCGCCGAGGTGGGATCCCGCGCCAAGGCCTTCCGGCTGGTAAAAGCCGATAGGAAGCTCGTGCGCTTCTACCTGCCGCTGGAACCCGCCGACCCCGAGCAGCCCGTGTGGAGCGTGGTCCGCACCCTCAGCGACAAGATCGGCGAGCAGCTCACCACCCACCTGCGCGAAGTGGCCAAGGCCAACCCGCTGCTGCAGGGCATCATCGACCGCGTGGACTTCAACGCCACTACCCACGGCCAGCGCGACCTGGCCGACGACCGCCTCAGCAACCTCATCGAGGCCATCAGCACCAAGCGCCTTGGCCTCAACGATGTGGAGGCCGACATCATCGGCAAGAGCTACGAGTACCTCATCCGCAAGTTCGCCGAGGGCGGCGGGCAGAGCGCGGGCGAGTTCTACACCCCCGGCGAAGTGGGCGAGGTGATGGCCCGCGTGCTGGAATGCGAGCCCGGCATGGAGGTGTACGACCCCTGCTGCGGCAGCGGCGGCCTGCTGATCAAATGCGAGATCGCATTGGAGGCGCGCATGAAGGATGGCGGCACCACATATTCGGTAGGCGGACTTTTCAGTCCGCCACACGGTACCGGGCGGACAGGAATGTCCGCCGACCCAGGAATGTCCGCCGGCCCAGGAATGTCCGCCGGCCCAGGAATGCCTGCCATGCCGAAGTACGCGCCCCTCCGCCTCTACGGCCAGGAATACATCGCCGAGACCTGGGCCATGGCCAACATGAACATGATCATCCATGACATGCAGGGCCAGATCGAGATCGGCGACACCTTCAAGAACCCCAAGTTCCGCGAGCGTGGGCGGCTGAAGACCTTCGACCGCGTGGTGGCCAACCCCATGTGGAACCAGGATTGGTTCACCGAGGCCGATTACGCCAACGACGAGCTGGACCGCTTCCCCACCGGCGCGGGCTTCCCCGGAAAGGCCAGTGCGGACTGGGGCTGGGCGCAGCACATCTTCTCTAGCCTGAAGCCGACCGGCCGCGCCGCCGTGGTGCTGGATACCGGCGCCGCCAGCCGCGGCAGCGGCAACGATGGCCACAGCAAGGAGCGCGAGGTACGCAAGTGGTTCGTGGATAACGACCTGGTGGAGAGCGTGCTCTACCTGCCGGACAACCTCTTCTACAACACCACCGCGCCGGGCATCGTGCTCTTCCTGCGCAGGGCCAAGCCGGCAGCCCGCCAGGGCAAGGTGCTGCTGGTGAACGCCGGCCAGCTCTTCGAGAAGGGCAAGCCCAAGAACTTCCTGGCGCCCGAGCACATTGACCGCATTGCGGACGTGATGCTCGGGTGGAAGGAGGAGGAGAAGCTCAGCCGCATTGTGCCACTGGCCGAACTGAGCGACTACAACCTCTCGCCCAGCCGCTACATCCACACCGGCGAGGCCACCAGCTACCGGCCCATCCCCGAGCTGGTGCAGGAACTGGAGGCCATTGAGGCCGAGGCGCGGGAAACGGATGCGGCGCTGAAGAAGATCTTGAAGCAGTTGGCATGATGGAGGATGAACTTCCATACGACTTGCCCCAAGGTTGGCGCCGCGAGCGCATCGGGAACCTAGTGCTCAAGGCGAAGCAACGGGACCCGCGCAAAGCACCTCATGAGCGCTTCGCGTATGTGGATGTTTCCAGCGTATCCAATGAATCGTTCAAGATCACAGAGTCAGCTTCTCTAGTAGGGAAAGATGCGCCGAGCCGTGCGCGGAAAGAGATACGCCGGGACGATGTGCTCTTCGCAACTGTCCGTCCTACGCTTAGGCGTGTGGCGCTAGTACCGGAGAAGCTGGATGGCCAGATCGCTAGCACAGGCTATTGCGTGCTTCGGAGCGACCGGAGCAAGGTTGATCCCCGGTACCTCTACTCATTCCTCCTTACGGATGGCTTCATAGCACGTATGGCAGGATTGGAACGTGGCGCAGGATATCCGGCGGTGCGTGAATCCGACGTGTTCGGGTCTGAACTCCCACTGCCACCGCTTGCCGAACAGCAGCGCATCGCCCAAGTGCTCAGCACGGTGCAATCGGCCATCGAACAGCAGGAGCGCCTGATCCGCACCACCACCGAGCTGAAGCAGGCCCTGATGCAAAAGCTCTTCACCGAAGGGCTGCGCGGCGAAGCCCAGAAGGAGACCGAGATCGGGTTGGTGCCGGAGAGTTGGGAGGTGGTGCCTTTGCAGTCAGTGTGTGAACTGGTCATCGATTGCCCGCATACCACGCCGAAGTTCCTGACCACTGGGGTACGCGTCGCCCGGAACTTCAACATCCGCGATGGTCGTTTCGTGCCGGAACCAGCCTTCTTCACGAGCGAGGAGCAGTATCGTGATCGTGTTCGGCGCGCCGTGCCCGAACCAGGTGATGTTCTGTTCAGTCGCGAGGCTCCGGTAGGTGAAGCATGCGTCATTCCGGAAGGCATGCGACTCAGCTTGGGGCAACGAACCATGCTGATACGCACAGACCGATCTAGGCTTAGTCCAGAGTTCCTCGTCTACAGCTTCTACAGTCCGGTACTGAGCAAGCACATGAAGTCGATCGCCAGTGGCCTCACGGTAGCCCATCTCAATGTGGCCGATGTGAGGAGTATGCCACTACCACTTCCTGGGCTTGATGTGCAGAATGGCATCACAGATGCTTTGCTTGCGATTGAACGCAAGGGCGAACACCACCGAACGAAACTCACGTCACTCCAAGACCTCTTCCGCACCCTGCTTCATGAGCTGATGACGGGGAAGGTGAGGGTTCCTAAAGAAGTCACGTACTACACATCAGTACGAGCATGACCGATACAACAGCGCAATTCTCAGCCGCAGAATCTGCATTGGGCTACCTATACCAGGTTCGGTGTGCACTGTTGTGGAGCCTTCAGCGGTTGAAGAACAGCGAAATATTCAGTGTCTCAGTGGAGACACTCGATGACGTTGCTTTCGAGAAGCTTGGCACGCCAACGGATCTGCTACAGACCAAGCATCATTTGAACCGTAAGGGAAATCTTATGAACAGCTCCAGTGATCTTTGGAAAACGCTGCGTATTTGGATTGAGCTAACTAATGCTGGAAAGCTAGCTAAGGACACGATGCTCTTCCTCGTGACCTCTGAGACAGCACAGGCCGCTTCTATTGCAGGAAAGCTGAAAACGAAAGACAGAGATGTTGAGGGCGCGATGAAGGGACTTTTGGCCGTGGCTCAAACTTCGGAGAGCGCGACGAACGAGAGCGCATACGCCGCCTATAAGGCATGGAAACCAAGCCAGTGCCGTGAGCTACTTGAGCGAGTACTTGTCATTGACCAAGCGCCTGACATCGAAGGCGTCAATTCTCTTCTTGCGGCAGAAGTGCACTATGCTGCAGGGAAGAACAATCGTGAAACGTTCGTTGAGTATCTGGAAGGCTGGTGGTTTAGGCGTGTTATCCAGCAACTCTTGGACACTTCGTTAAGTAGTAGAATACTGTCCGAGGAAATTGAAGCGCAGGTGACTGAAGTTCGCGATCGATTCCGCCAGGACTCATTGCCTGTTGCTGATGACCTGCTGAACTTTGAACTTGATACGGATACCGCGGAGGCGCACAAGAGCTTGCCCTTTGTTAAGCAAGTTGAACTTGCAACTTCTCATTCAAAGCGTTTGCGTGCAGCAATACGTGACTATTTCAGAGCCTTTGAACAGCGTTCAAGGTGGCTGCGCCAAGACCTGCTCTTTGTAGCCGACCTTACCGTATATGAGCGGGCCTTGATTGAGGAATGGGAGGCTGTATTCCACCAGATGGAGGACACCCTGGGTACAGGCGCCACTGAAGAAGTGAAGAAGCGTGCGGCTAGCGATCTGCTGGCATGGGCGGAACAGGGCAATCAAAACTCTCGGATAAGACCCGGCGTGCATGATGGGTTCATTACCCGTGGCTCATTGCACATTTTGGCGAACGACATGAGGATCGGTTGGCATCCAGAGTTCAAGGACCGCTTGGCTTCAATCCTTAGCTGACTATGCCGTTGCAGCCTTGGAATCAACGGCCTCATGAAGAGCGGTTCCTGCTCAACCCTGGGTTCTGTGCCTTCATCATCTGGCATGCGGCGACGGATGCGCTTAAGAATCCTAAGGGAAAACGTACCGCATTGCACTACTTGGAGGCCTTTCTCTTGCTCCCACTAATCTTGCATCAGAAGACGCGAGAGTCGCTTCCAACCAACGTAAGATCATCCATACCGACCTGGGTAGAGAGCAACCCATTGCTGGTTGCAGGATTGCCCTTCAGAACTCTGCAGCTGGTTCCTTACGCGAAGGAAGCGCTCCTCTACGGATCGAACAGTGGTCTATTTCAAATCGAAGGTGAGGTGATTGTGCCCAACGCGAAGTATAGGGTGGTGTTCAATCGAGCCAGTGGCGATATGTCCGATGAGGTGGCTGAGTGTATGAAGAAGGCGGAGTTCCTTGGTCGGTGGCTCATGCGAGCCGGTGCAGTAGAAACAACATATGCCCTTCTGGGGATGAGACCATGAGCATTCAAATACACGACTTGGTGCTTTACTCGCATGATGGACGAGTTCGTAAGCTCCCATTCACTCCTGGCGAGGTAAACGTCATAACGGGCGCCTCAAAGACTGGCAAGTCAGCACTGATATCAATTGTTGACTTCTGCATGGGTAGTGGCAAATGCAAGGTGCCTTATGGTATTATTCGCTCCGCCGTTTCATGGTTCGGTTTGCGGCTCAAGCTAGATGACGGGGAAGCCTTCATTGCCCGCAAAGCGCCGCGGGTGGACGGAGACTACTCGGAGGAGTGTTACGTTGCAATTGGCCGAGAGATCGCTATCCCGGCGTTCGAAGACCTAATCTCGAATACAAACAAGGAGGGCCTAATCTCAATAGTGACAGGATGGACTGGTGTAAAGGAGAATATTCACGTTCCTGATGCGGGCCACACACGATTGCCTGTTGCCGCTACCGTGCGCCACGCTTTAATGCTGTGTTTTCAACCACAGTATGTGATCAATCAACCGGAGCAGCTCTTCTACAAGGCGAACGACTCCTTCAAGGCACAAGCCCTCAAGGATACACTGCCCTTCTTTTTAGGCGCAGTGAGCGATGATTATGTCGCAAATCAAGAGCGGCTTCGAATGTTAAAGGGTGAACTCCGCTCGATTGAGAGGAAGCTGAACGAGCTACGGTCAATTCGCGGCGAAGGAATCGGCAAAGCCGCTTCGCTGCTAGCGCAAGCTCGGGAGGCTGGCTTGAGCCAAGCCCCGGATACTTCTGACTGGAACGAACTCGTTGCACATCTGCATAAAGCAAGCCAGGCCAGTGTGTCGGTGCTAGACGCCAAGGGCACGGATGCCGGCGAGTACGAGAAGCTAGCATCTGAACGCGAGAGACTCTTGGCGGAGCGAGGCCACCTCCAAGCACAACTTTCGGCGATTCAATCAATTGCGGATGCTGAAGTAGGATTCACTTCAGAGGCTAAGGAACAGAAGGCAAGGCTGGTGAGCATAGGGTTATTGAGCCAGGGTGAAGCGCACGTCTGTCCGTTGTGTGAGCAAGGTTTGGCGGATACGTCTAACCTGCCCATCGCCACGAGCATCACTGACTCCATTTCTAAGGTGGCTGACCAACTGAATAGAGTACAACGTAACCTACCTCAGGTAGAGAAGTCTATCGCAGAGACTCAATCGAAGATTAGCGGCTTGAATGAGAGTTTGCGTAAGAATCGAGAGTCGATGGCCGCGGTTGTTCAGGCTGATGAGAAGCTCAAGCAATTACGCGACGATGTATCGCTCCGGGCTCTGATCCTTGGTCGCATCAGTCTGTACTTGGAAAGTTTGCCCGACTTACCCAATACACTAGACCTGGAAAGACAATCGAAGCTCCTGCAGCTTGAAGTTGCAGAGTTTGAGGAGAAGTTGTCGGACGAGGACATCAAGGAGCGGCTTGAATCAATCGTCTCCATCCTGGCGGAAGACATGTCCATCTGGGCGAAGAGGTTGGAGCTCGAACATTCAAAGTATCCCTTACGCCTAAATGTGAACAAACTCACGGTGTTTGCGGCAACTTCCAATGGAGCGATTACAATGGACAAGATGGGCAGTGGTGAGAACTGGGTAGGTTATCATTTAATAGGCCACCTTGCCCTTCACAAGTGGTTTACAATGCAACGTCGTCCTGTTCCTCATTTCCTTTTTCTGGACCAGCCTTCACAGGTGTACTTCCCACCAGATGTTTCAAGAGACAACGTGGTTGAGCTAAAAGGCGATGATAGGGAGGACTTGAAAAGGATGTTCAAGCTGATCTATGACCTTGTTCAGGAAGTGGCACCGGGGCTTCAAGTTATCATGACGGAGCACGCCGAGTTCCAGGAGAATTGGTACCAGGACACTATACGCGAACGTTGGCGCGGTGGTCTTAAGCTGGTACCTGAAGATTGGCCGACAGTATAAACCATGCCCACCCCCGGCGAACACAAGACCGTTCAAGCGCGCATCCTGGCCTACGCCAAGGAGGTGGGCTGGGCCGTGGTGCCGCGCGAAACCGCCGAGCGGCGCCGGGGTTTCAACGCCGCCGCTACGGGCAGTGAACGGGCCAGGGGTGCCAGCCTCTATTTCGAAGAGGTGCTGGATGCGCAGGTGCGGCGCTTCAACCCGCGCTACACCGAGGCTCCCGGTGCCCTGCCGGGCCGCTTGCGCCACCTGCACACGGACATCTACGGCAACCGCGAGTTCCTCCAGTACCTGCGCAACCAAGGCAAGTTCTTCGACCACGAAGAGGACCGCGAGCGCGACCTGGTGCTCATCGATTACGGTGCGGTCTTGGAACGCGGACTTTCCAGTCCGCGCGTGAGCACGGGTGTGGCCGGAGTCTCGGGCGGACAAGAAAGTCCGCCATCCGACAGGAATATCTACGAGGTCACCGAGGAGTGGGTAACGCACAACGGCCACCACAGCACGCGGCAGGATGTGGTCTTCCTCATCAACGGCATCCCCGTGCTGGTGGTGGAGTGCAAGAACGCCACCAAGGACGAGGGCATCGCCCTGGGCATCGACCAGATCCGGCGCTACCACCGCGAAACGCCCGAGGTAATGGTGCCCCAGCAGCTCTTCACCGCCACCGATGCCATCGGCTTCAAGTACGGGGTGACCTGGAATACGGTGTACCGCAACATCTTCGAGTGGAAAATCCTACGGGGGGAGGAAGGCGGACTTTCCAGTCCGCCACGGAGCACTGGGCGGACAGGAATGTCCGCCGTCCCAGGAATGTCCGCCATCCCGGAAAGCCCCTTCTTCGACCCGTACTCCTCCGTCAACCCGAAAGAGCACCGTGTACCGCATTGGCACCAACCCGGCGTGTACTGCTCCGTGACGTGGCGCATGGGCGACTCTCTTCCACGTGAAGTTTTGGATGAATGGAAAGCCGAGCGCGATGCGTGGTTGCGCGAACACCCCGAACCGTGGACCGAAGCCATCGAACTGGAGCATTTCGACCGCTTCAGCCGCCGCATGGACAAGTGGCTGGACGCCGGCAAAGGCTCGTGCCCCTTCCGGAAGCCGGAGTTGGCCCGCATTGTTGGTGATGCGATCCTTCACTTCGACGGCGACCGCTATGAAGTCGTGAGCTACGTGGTGATGCCGAACCACGTGCATGTGCTGTTCCGCCCGCTGAACGGCCACACGATCGGTGAGATCGTGAAGTCATGGAAGGGCTTCAGCGCACGTGAAGTGAATAAGCGCCTGGGTAAGACCGGTTCGCTTTGGATGGACGAGTACTGGGACCGGCTGATCCGCAACGAGGACCACTTTGAGCAGGTGTGTGATTACATCCGCAACAATCCGGTGAAGAGCGGGCTGAAGGAGGGTGAGTACCTGCTCTACGAGAAGGACGCATTGACGGAAGGCGGACCTCCCGGTCCGCCGCATAGCACCGGGATCTCGGGCGGACCAGGAGGTCCGCCATCCTACACCCCCGGCCGACTGGAGGCCAAGGTGAAAAGCTTCTGCGCCATCCCCCAGGTGCTGGCCCTGCTGAAGGACTTCATTGTCTTCGCCGAGAAGGATGAGGAGCTGAACAAGTACATCCTGCGCCAGCACCAGACCACGGCCGTGGAGCGCGTGGTGCACCGCGCGCTGGACCCGCAACGGCGGCGCGGGCTGGTGTGGCACACGCAGGGCAGCGGCAAGACCTTCACCATGATCAAGGCCGCCGAGCTGCTCTTCAAGGCCCCCGAGGCGGACAAGCCCACGGTGCTGCTGATGATCGACCGCAACGAGCTGGAGGACCAGATGCTGAAGAACCTCGCGGCGCTGGGCCTGGGCAACATCGAGCACGCCGAGAGCATCGCCCGGCTGAACAAGCTGCTGAAGGACGACTACCGCGGCATCATCGTGTGCATGGTGCACAAGTTCCGCGACATGCCGGCAAACATCAACACGCGGAAGAACATCTACGTGCTGATCGACGAGGCGCACCGCACCACCGGCGGCGACCTGGGCAACTTCCTCATGGCCGGATTGCCGAACGCGAGTTACATCGGCTTCACCGGCACACCCATCGACAAGACCGCCTACGGACGTGGCACCTTCAAGACCTTCGGCGGGGAGGACGACAAAGGCTACCTGCACAAGTACAGCATCGCCGACAGCATCAGCGACGGCACCACATTGCCGCTGTACTACAACCTGGCGCCGAACGAGCTGCTGGTGCCGCACGAAACGCTGGACAAGGAGTTCCTCTCGCTGGCCGAGGCCGAGGGCCTGGCGGACATCGAGCACCTGAACAAGGTGCTGGACCGCGCCGTGAACCTGAAGAACTTCCTGAAGGGCAGGGAGCGCATCCCCAAGGTGGCCGAGTTCGTGGCGAAGCACTACACCGAGAACGTGGAGCCGCTCGGCTACAAGGCCTTCCTCGTAGGCGTGGACCGCGAGGCCTGCGCCCTGTACAAGCACGCGCTGGACAAGTACCTGCCGCCCGAGTACAGCGCCGTAGTGTACACCGGCAACAACAACGACAGCGCCGCGCTGAAGGAATTCCACCTGGACGAGAAGAAGGAGCGGCAGATCCGCAAGGCCTTCACCAAACTGGACCAGCAGCCCAAGATCCTCATCGTCACCGAGAAGCTGCTCACCGGCTACGATGCGCCGCTGCTTTACGCCATGTACCTGGACAAGCCCATGCGCGACCACACACTGCTGCAGGCCATCGCCCGGGTGAACCGTCCGTATGAGAACGAGCAGGCCGAGATGGTGAAGCCCCACGGCTTCGTGCTGGACTTCGTGGGCATCTTCGACAAGTTGGAGAAAGCGCTGGCCTTTGATAGTGACGAGGTCAATGCCATCGTGAAGGACATCGCCCTGCTGAAGGGTCTGTTCAAGAACAAGATGGAGCAGAAGGTACCCGCCTACCTGGCGCTGGTGGGCGGCCGCTTCGACGACCGCGACGTGGACACGCTGATCGAGCACTTCCGCGACCCGGAACGCCGCAAGGAGTTCTTCAAGGCGTACAAGGAAGTGGAGATGCTGTATGAGATCATCAGCCCCGATGCCTTCCTGCGCCCCTACATCGAGCCCTATGCCACGCTGAGCGCCATCTACGACGTGGTGCGCAAGGCCTACACCAAGCGTGTGGAGGTGGACCGGGAGTTCCAGCGCAAGACGAACAGCCTGGTGCAGGAACACGTGGGCACCTACAACGTGAACGCGCCGCTGGAGCTGGTGGAGATCAACGAGCGCACCATCGAGCTGATCAAGCAGAAGAATGCGGGTGACGGTACCAAGGTGATCAACTTGGTCAAGAGCATCGAGAAGAAGGCCGAGTCCGAAAGCGACGACCCCTTCCTGATCGCCATGGCCGAACGCGCCAAGGCGGTGCAGGAGAGCTTCGAAAGCCGCCAGTCCGATACGAAAGAGGCGCTGGATGATCTGCTACGCCTCGTGCAACAAAATGAGGACCGCAAACGGGAGCAGGCCGAGAAGGGCTTCGATGGGCTTACCTACTTCGTGTACCGCACCCTGCTGGATGCCCAGGTGCCCGAAAGCGAGACGGTGAGCCGCAAGATCAAGGACGCCTTCGTGGCCTTCCCGCACTGGAAGACCAGTGAGAAAGAACTGCGCGAGCTGCGCTCCAAGGTCACCTTCGCCATTTACGGCCAGGTGGACGACGAAATACTGGTGGCGCGGCTGGTGGATGAGTTATTCACGTTGCTGGAGAAAGCAGACCGCATCTGATGGACGCCAAGGCCGCCTTCAAGCAACGCGTCCGTGACTGGTCGGAGAAGATCGGTGTGGAGGTGGTGTGGCTGGGCATCCGCCCTATGCGCCACAAGTGGGCCAGCTGCTCCACGAAAGGCCACTTGAATTTCAATAGCGAACTCCTGCATAAACCCCTCAAGTTCCAGGACTATGTGATCGTGCATGAACTGCTACACCTGCGCGTCCCGAACCATGGCAAGCTCTTCAAGAGCCTGATGCGGGCGCATTTGGGGGAGTGGGAACAATGAAACGCATAGGGGAGGAGCCCATAGTTCCAGGGCCGACCAACCGATACGGTGAATGGAGCCTACCTAACGGTGGGCAGGGAACATCCCTTCACTCTCCCTTCTCGCTCAGCTCCAGCCATCGATCCCCCAATCGCTCCAGCTCCGAAGTCGTCTTCTCCAGCTGGATCGAGAGTTCCATCACGGCGTGGTGGTCGGCGGCCTTTTCGGCCATCTCGGCGAGCAGCTCGGTTTTCTTTTGCTCCAGCTTGGGCAGCTGCTGGTCGATCTTGCGCAGCTCTATGCGTTCGGCGTAGGTGAGCTTGCCCGACGGCGCGCCCTTCTTGACTTCCTTCTCCTTCCTGGCCTCCTTCTCCCGCGCCTCTTTCGCCGCACGTTCCTGCTCCTTCTGCCACTCGCGCAGCTCGGTGTAGGTGTGTACCCATTCCTTGATCACGCCGTCGCCCTCGAACACCAGCAGCTTGGTGCAGAGCTTGTCCATGAAGAAGCGGTCGTGGCTGACGATGAGCAGGCAGATGTCGAGGTCCGTGAGGAAGTCCTCCAGTGCGTTGAGCGTGGCGATGTCGAGGTCGTTGGTGGGCTCGTCCAGCACCAGCACGTTGGGGTTTTTCATCAGCACGGTGCACAGGTAGAGGCGGCGCTTCTCGCCACCGCTGAGGGTGCTCACGTACTGGTATTGCTGTTCCTTGTCGAAGAGGAAGCGCTCCAAAAGCTGCGCGGCGGTGAGGGTGCGTCCCTTGCTGAGTGGTATGGCCTCGGCGATGTCGCGCACCACCTCGATGATGCGCTTGTCATCCTTCAGTTGCAGGCCCTGCTGTCCGAAGATGCCGAGCACCACGGTATCGCCGATGGTGACCTTGCCGGCGTCGGGCTCTGTTTTGCGTGTGAGCAGGTCGATGAAGGTGCTCTTGCCGATGCCGTTGGGCCCCACCACGCCGATGCGGTCGCCGGCCTTGATGGAGTAGTTGAAGTGCTCCACGATCTTCTTGTCGCCGAAGCTCTTGGTAAGGTTGCGCGTCTCGATCACCTTGCCGCCCAGGCGGGTGGTTTTGATGTCGAGGCTCACCTGCTCCTGGTCGTAGCTGCGGCCGGCGAGGTCCTTCAGCGTGTCGTAGGCCTGCAGGCGGCTTTTGCTTTTGGTGCCGCGTGCGCGGGGCATCTTTCGCACCCACTCCAATTCCTTGCGGGCCAGTCCGCGCAGGTGCTGCTGGGTGGCATCGCGCACTTCCTCCAGCAGGGCCTTCTTTTCCACGTAGTAGCTGTAGTTGCCCTTGAATCGCGTGAAGGAGCCGAACTCCATCTCGATGATCTCGTCGCACACGTTGTCCAGGAACCAGCGGTCGTGGGTGACCAGCAGGAGCGTGACGTTCGGTGCCGACAGTTCCTCCTCGAGCTGCTCGATCATGTGCAGGTCGAGGTGGTTGGTGGGCTCGTCCAGGATCAGCACGTCGGGCATGTCGATGAGCACCTTGGCCATGGCCACCCGCTTCTGCTGGCCGCCGCTGAGGGTGTTCACGGGCTGCTCCAGGTCGCGCAGGCCGAACTGGAACAGCAGCCGCTTGATGCGGGCCTCGTGGTCCCATGCGCCCAGCTCGGTGATGCGCGCAATGGCGGCCTCCAGTTCGGGTCCTTGGCTTCCCTTGGCCGACAAGTGCTCGTAGGTGCGGATGGCGTTCGACACCGGGTCGTCGCGGTCCAGCATCTCGTCCACCAGCGAGTGCGTGGCGGTCATCTCCACGTTCTGGTCCAGGTAGCCCACGCGCAGGCCCTTGTTGAAGGTGATGATGCCCTCGTCCGGCTTCTCCACCCCGGCGATGCACTTCAGCAGCGTGCTCTTGCCGGTGCCGTTGCGCGCCACGATGGCCGTTTTCTGGCCTTTCTCCAGCCCGAAGGAGATGTTCTCGAAAAGCAGGCGGGGGCCATAGCGCTTGCTGATGCGCTCCACGGAAAGGCAGTTCATGCGGGTCGCGAAGGTATGGGGCCATTTCCTGGTTGTCAGTTGTCAGTTGTTAGTTGTTAGGGCACTCCGCTACCCTGCCAACTGCAACTGCCCTCTGCCACCTGCCAACTGCACCTGCCCTCTGCACCTGCCAACTGCACCTGCCCTCTGCCACCTGCCAACTTCGTCCCGCCATAGCCCGAAGGGCGAAGGCGGACTGCCACCTGCCACCTGCCAACCAATCCCGACCTTCGCACCATGCCCCACGAGCTCTGGACAATCGGCCACTCCACCCATCCCTTCGCGGAATTCGCGGCGTGGTTGCGGGCTTTTGATATCGCCCAGCTCGTGGACGTGCGGAGCTATCCGGGGTCGCGGCGCGAGCCGCAGTTCAACAAGGAGGTGCTGCCGGGGGAGCTGGACGGGGCGGGCATCGGGTACGTCCATTTGCGGTCGCTGGGCGGCAGGCGGCGCGAGGCGAAGGATTCCGTGAACACGGTGTGGCGGCATCCGGCCTTTCGCGGCTATGCCGACTACATGATGAACGATCCGGCCTTTGAGGAGGGCTTGGCGGAACTAAAGCAGCTGGCGGATGCACGGCGCACGGCCATCATGTGCAGCGAGGTGCTGTGGTGGCGCTGCCATCGTTCCATGATCAGCGACCGGCTGAAGGCCGATGGCTGGCTGGTGCATCACATCATGGGCCTGGGCAAGGAGGAGGAGCACCCGTACACCGCCGCGGCGCGGCTGAAGGACGGGAAACTGTATTACGGCCCGAAGGAGGAGGAGCTGCCGCCGGCAAGGGGGAGGTAGCGCCGTCAGCGCTTCATCTCCTTCAGCAGCTTGCGGATGTCCTTGATGGCCTGGTCCACTTCCTTGGCCTTGGTGCCGTCATAGAAGCCGCGCAGGCGGCCTTCGGGGTCAACGAGGACGAAGTTTTCCGTGTGTACGAAATCATCGGGTCCTCCATCGCCTTGGTCCAGCACGGCGAAATAGCTGGTGCGCGCCAGGTCGTAGATGTGTTTGCGGTCGCCGGTGAGCAGGCGCCAGCGGCGGTGGTCCACGCCGTTTTCCTCCGCATAGGCCTTCAGCACCGGCACCGAGTCGGCGCCCGGCGTTACGGAGTGGGAGAGGAGGAGCACGCGGTCGTCATCGGCAAATTCAGCTTGCACGCGCACCATCTGCTTGGTCATTTTGGGGCAGATGCTCCCACAGGTGGTGAAGAAGAAATCGGTGAGCAGCACCTTGCCCTGCACATCGGGCAGGAAGAGGCTGTCGCCGTTCTGGTCGATCAGGCGGAAAGGCTTGATGTGGAATTCATCCTTGTTGCCCAGCACCGAAGGGTCCACCAGGCGCGGGTCCAGATGGGACGGGTGGTAGATGGGCAGCTCATCGGAAGGCTTGAGCACGAAATAGCCGATGGTGACGGCGATGCCGAAGATGGCGGCGAAAATGCCGGCTCGTAGGTAAGGGGCGTTCTTCACTTTCGTTTGAATGCGTTTTCAAGGGCCAGTACGAGGATCCACGAGTTGGTGGGCTTGCTGGTGTTCACCTCGCGGTCGTGGCGCAGGGCCACTTCGAGCGTTCTGGTCTTGTTCTTGTTCAGGTTGATGTCGGTGCCCAGGTCGTAGCGCATGCCCACCAGTCGATTGCCCGTGTAGTGCAGGGCGGTGAACGACTCCACACTGATGAACGGGTCGTACTTCCACTTGGGGATGTTGTACCCGATGGCAATGCGGTTGCGGAGCAAAGTTCGCAACTTCCGGGGTTCCCTGAAGGAGTGCTCGTACACGAGGCGGTAGTCGGCCTTCAGGCGTTCGTGCTTGTACTTCAGGTAGAGCCGGCCGTCCACGCGTTGGCGGTCGCTGGTGTACCGGTCGCGCATGCTGTACCGGTACTGTGCGCCCAGCCGCATGAAGCCGGTGACGGCATAGCGCGCACCGGCATCGATGTTGAACTGCGAGAGGTTGCTCCCATTTTCATTGAGCTTCCAGCCGAGCTCTCCGGTGGTGCGCAGGTTGCGGAAAAACCGCGGTTGCGCCTGGTCGCCTTCCTTTTTCCTGAACGGCTTGATCTCACCGGCCAAACTGAACCACAATTGTGCGTCCTGCTGTGCCTGGGCAGGGCCTTCACCTTGGGCCGCCGCCTGTGCGGCAAGGCCCAGGCATAGCAGTATGGCCATTGCAGACCGCATGTTCCTCAGAAGTTCTTCACGGTGATGGTGGGCACGGTGATCACGTCCTTGCGGCCGTCAACGGTCACCGTGCGCGACACCACCTCGGTCTTTCCCGGGCAGTTGCATTCGCTGAAGGTGTATACGGTGTAATCACCCTTGCGGAGCCAGCGGAACACGTAGTTGCCGTCAGGCCCGGTGCGCACGTCGTCATCGTGGAAGTCGTGGTCGCCGTACACGATGTATACCCGTGTTTCCTGGAAAGGGTAGGGGTCGCCGATGGGGTTGCCCACGGCGTTCACATCTTGTCGCAGCACCACACCGCGGATCTCGGCCTTGCCGCCTTCGCCGGGCTCCTTCTTGCAGCCCCAGGTGAGCATGGCGGTTGAGGCCAAAAGGATGGCCAGGTGGCGGATGGAAGGGATTTGCATGGGATGTTGTCGTTGGAATGGATGGGGTCAGGTGCCGGCGTAGATGCCTTCCACGGCATCGTTGTATTTGGCCAGGATGGGCTTTCGGCGCAGTTTCAGGCTGGGGGTGAATTCGCCGCCGTCGATGCTCCAGTCGATCGGAAGGAGCGCAAATTTCTTCACCTGTTCCCAATGGCCCAGGTTTTTGTTTACCGCGTCCACCTCTTCCTTGATACGGTCTATGATGCGCGGGTCCTTGACCACCTCTTCCCGGCTGGTGAAGGGGATGCCCTTGAGGTCGCAATAGTCCTTCAGGAAGGCGAAGCTGGGCACGATGAGGGCGGCGGGGAACTTGCGGTTCTCGCCGATCACCATGGCCTGCTCGATGAAGCGCGAGGCGCGCAGGTGGTTCTCGATCACTTGCGGCGCCACGTACTTGCCGCCGCTGGTCTTGAAGATCTCCTTCTTGCGGTCCGTGATGTAGAGGAATCCTTCGCCATCGAGCTTGCCGATATCGCCGGTATGGAACCATCCGTCGGCCTCGAGCACCTCGGCGGTCTTCTCGGGCTCCTTGTAGTAGCCCACCATGATGTTGGGCCCGCGCACGATGATCTCGCCGTCGTTGGCGATCTTCACTTCCACGTTGCTGATGGGCCTTCCCACGCTGCCGAAGCGGAGGCCGTCGTTGCGGGCGTCGTTCACGCTGATCACGGGCGATGTTTCGGTGAGGCCGTAGCCCTCCATCACGGGTATGCCGGCGGCATTGAAGATACGCGCCAGGCGGGGGTTGAGCGCCGCGCTGCCGCTGGCCACGCACAGCACTTCGTTGCCCAGTGCCTCGCGCCATTTGCTGAAGACGAGCTTGCGCATGAGGCCGAGCTTGAGCTTGTACCAGGCGCCCTTGCCGTGTACGTCGTATTCCTCGCCCACCTTCAGCGAAAGCAGGAACAGTGAGCGCTTGATGCCGGTGAGCGCCTGTCCCTTGTTGAGGATGGATTCGTAGATCTTCTCCAGCAGGCGTGGCACGGCGGTGAACACGTGCGGGCGCACTTCCTTGATCTTGGACCCCAGGTCGTCCAGCGTTTCGATGAAGTGGATGTTCATGCCCGTGCGCTGGTAGAGGTACATGAGCATGCGCTCGTAGATGTGGCACAGGGGCAGGAAGCTGACGCACCGCACGCCGATGTCCACCGGGAGCCGCTCGGCGCTGGCCTCGGCATTGCTCAGCACATTGCGGTGGGTGAGCATTACGCCCTTGGGCTTGCCCGTGGTGCCGCTGGTGTAAATGATGGTGGCGAGGTCGTCGCTTTTCACGTTCGCCTTGTACTCCTCCAGCTTGGCGCGTTGGCTGTCATCCTTGGCCAGCAGCATTTTCCAGTGGGGCAGGCCGTCCAGCAGGTCGAAGGTGTAAATGTGCTTGAGGCTGGGCACGCTTTGGGCGGCGGCCTCGGCCTTGTCGTACAACTCCTGGTTGCTGGCGAAGAAGACCTTCACCTCGGCATGGTTGAGGATGAAGGCGTAGTCCTCCACGCTGCTGGTGGGGTAGATGGGCACGCTGATGGCACCCATGCGCAGCAGGGCCTGGTCCACGATGCACCATTCGTTGCGGTTGCCGCTGGCCAAGGCCACGCGGTCGCCGGGCTTGATCCCCAGGCCCATCAGACCCATGGCGAGCTTCTCCGCGTCCTCGATCACATCGGCCGTGGTGTAGTTAAGCCATTGGCCATTTTGTTTGGTGGCGATGCAGACCTCCTGCGGGTATTCCACCAGCTGCCGGTCCAGGAAGTCGAAAAGACGTGTGGGATGGGGATTCATTCCAAGGCGATATTGAAGGACAGGATGACGGGCTGTGTACCGCTTCCGCCGCTGAAGGTGAATGGTTCCGTCACCATGACGGCGGTATTGCTGTTCGGGGTCAGACCAATGTCCACGTGCTTGGTCTGCTTTTCACGATCGGCCTTCATGGTGATGTCCATGCTGAGCATCCGTGTGCTTTCGGTCCCGGCGGGCGCGGTGTGCGGGGCGGGGCTGAGCTTGGCATCCAGCCTTACGGCCACCTTCCCGCCCGCCATGATGTAGGCGTTGCCTGGCGCCCCTTCGGCATCAAGTTGCAGCAGGGTGTTGTCCCCCCGCAGGGTGTCGTTGCCATACAGGGCATACACGTTTGAAATGGCCAGAGTGTTCTGGGCGAGGGCCAACGGCGCGGCCAGCAGAACCGTGATGAGGGTAAGCAGGGTCTTCATCGGGGACGGGGTTGGGATGTGCATCCGATACAATCGCCCAAAATAACGCCGGGGCCCGATACGAGATCCGGAGATGTGTTCCCCGCCGTTCCGTGGTGTCCGGGATGCTGGCCGCCTTTCCTCATTTCCCCAAAGGAACAGCGGGCGTGGCGTACTGTTCTTGCCGCAGGTGGCGGTGCCGGGTCAGCGTGCCTTCCGCTGCAAACCGTCGCGCGTGTGGACGGTGCCGCTGCCCATCACGGTGGAGCTCACCCTTTCGGCCTTTTCCACCTTCACGCTCCCGCTGCCGAGGAGGGACACTTCGGCCGAGGGCACGGCCAACGCGGAGGCGTCCACGGTACCGGAGCCGCTGAGCGTGATGGAAAGGGTGGCTGCGTCACCCTTCAGCGTGGTGCGTCCGCTGCCAAGCTGGCTCAGCTCCACGGGCCCCCATGGGGCGCTCCCTTCGCAGGTGATCTTTCCGGTGCCTGACTGGGTTGCGCTCAGTTTCCCGGCGGTGCCGGTGAGGGTGATGTTGCCGCTGCCCACCTGGGCCAGGCTCGCTTCCTGCCCCACTACCAGGCCTTGGCCCACCACCGACCCCGACCCGCTTTGGGTGATTGCCAACGAACCGGCGTTGCCCGATACCCAGATACGGCCGCTGCCAACCTGCGATAGGCCCAATTCACCCCGCACACCCACCCCCTGGCAGTCTATGGTGCCCGAACCTGATTGGAGGGCTTGCAGCTTTTCCAAGGCTAAGGCCCGGGCCAGCGTGATCCCGCCGGAGCCGACCACGGACAGATCCAGCTCCTTGGAGCCGTGCAGCTCGCTGATGAGGACCTGTTGCTGGCCAAGAACGGCCACCGATTCCAGCCGGGGCAGGACCACCCTTATGCGTACGGTATCGCGCAGCGATCCTTTTGGGAAGTTTGCATTCACATCCCAGTACAGGTAGGCTTTGCCCTTCACCACGCTGGCCTGTACCAGATCCACTAGAAGTTCATCACCTGCAGCCGAAACAGAGAAGGGGCCTTCCTCCACCTGCACCAGCAGCGTGGGACTTCCTTTCGGATTGATGGTGGTTTTCTCCTTGCCCCGTTTCCTCACGCCGTCGGGGTTCGCGTGGGGGGCTGAGCCGATGGCCAGTTGGGTGAAGCCGGTGATCGGGAAGGTGCGGGCCGCCCCTTCGTGTTTTGCCTTCGATACTCCGTCGGTGCCCATGGCATGCGGCTCCGGCGCTTGGACCAATGGTCGGACGGGTACGCTGGTCCTTGCATCCACGGTCGGTTCCAACCCGTGGCCTTCGTTTGCCAAGGTGGTATCCGTGGGTGCGGCTTGGGGTGCTGGAAGGTCGATCGGGGGAATGGCCGTTCCCTGTTCCGCCTCCACTTCGGTCGTGGATGCGGGCTGTACCACTTGGGCCGTGTCGGCCGTGGCCGGGACTGCCACTGCGGCGATGGGTTGTGGCGAAGGACCACCCGTGAGCAGGAGGGCGGCGGTCAGGATGGTGGCGACGGAAATGGTCATGATCAGGATGGAATTGAAGTTGGTGCGAATACGTGCCAGCCATGCGGCAAGCCCGGTGGCGGCGGGGAAGACGGCCACCATGCGTTCCACCTGTCCCAGTTCCACGGGCAGGGGCAGGCTGCGCAGCGGCGCCAGCAGGGTATGGTCGGGCGTGGGCTGTTTCATAGCATCAGGCTGGCCATGGTGTTCAACAATTTGGCGGCGTTGGGCCGGGCCCGTCCTTCAAGCCTGGCCCGCAGCGCCGTGCGCGCCCGGCTCACCCGGGTCTTGATGGCATTGGCCTTCACGCCCTGTATGTCGGCGATCTCCTCCATGCTGAGGCCGGACACCTCGAAGAGGACCAATGCCTCGCGCTGCTTGGCGGGCAGCCTGTCCAGTTCGGCATACAGCAGGCCCACGTCCACCAGTACCTCGGCGGGCGTGCCCTTGTCGCGGATGTGGCCCAGTTGCTTTTCCCGCATCGCTTCCGTTCGTGAGGCCAAGCGCCATTCACTGGCGGCACGGTTTCGCGCGGCGCGGATCAGGTAGTGCAGCAATTGGTCCTTGCGTTGGATCCGGTCGAATTGCCGGAAGGCGCTGAGCAGCACGTCCTGCATCAGGTCTTCCACCTCCATGCGCCCGAAGGCCAGGGCCGCGCAGTAGCGTGCAAAGGGTTCATGGCACGGCGCGTAGGCCTGCATGAAGGCAGTGCGTGGATCAGGCTGCATGGCGGGCATTCAACAAGATAGTCGCACGGGCCGCCGAAAGGTTACGATCGCTCTTGCGTCTTATTGAACTTCCAGCAGGGCGGCGAGGTACTTGTCGATGTACTCCTCCAGCCTTTTGTATCGGTACTGCATCACGAAGCGGGGATGCTCCAAGGGGATGATCCGCTCGAAGAAGCCGTGCTGGTCGTTGAGCTTCTTCATGAACGTATAGTTCTTCCCGGTGCCGATGCAGCAGGCCACGGTGGTGTGCATGCCGGTGCCGATCAGGGCATGGATCCAGTCCACCATGAGCGGGGTTATGGCCTTTTGGAGCGCGGGGTCGTCGTAGTAGTTCAGGTTCACCCAGGTGCCCTTGGGTCCTTTCCGTGTGAACCCGAGCGGGCAGAGCGATTGCACGTACACTTGGCCGTAGAAGGCTTCCGGCCCGCCGGCGGCCCGCACCATGCGGTAGAAGAAATCGCTGCTGGGCTCGTGCGTCTGGATGCCCTCAACGGGAATGCCCAGGTCGGCCACGCAGCGCTTGGTGTCCGTGAAGCAGATGCCGGTGCTTCCGGCGCCGAAGCGGCCCGGATTGATGCCCAGCATCAGCATGCGAGGCTTGTCGTCGGCGTAGTAGCGGCGGTGGAAGAGCTCCACGTTATGGCGCACCTGCTCCGCGTTTTCGCCATTGAACGGGTCCAGGACCCCGATGCGCTTCGGCAAACCAGCCTTGGCGATGTCAAATCCAAAAACCTCCTTCAGCAAACGATCGGCGAGCATGGTACAAAGGTCGTAAGCCGCGCGATTTCCTTCCGGCTCAGCAATTAGGCCCATCACCTTTTCCCAACGTGGTGCGAACCATGCACTCGTCATCATCCACCTCTTCACTTCTTCACTTCTTCACCTCTTCACCTCTTCACCTCTTCACCTCTTCACCTCTTCACCATTCCCCATTCCCCATTCCCCATTCCCCATTCCATCGCCACCTTTGCGCCCATGCCCACCTTCGAGCAATTCCGGGACCGGGTGCACGCCTTCCAGGCCGAGGGCAAGAAGATCTTCGCGTCCACCAGCTTCCAAGGCCACAGCGTGCCCATGTTGCACATGTTGATGCGGATCGATCCGACGATCCCCGTGTACTACGTGAACACCGGGTACCTGTTCCCCGAGACGTTGCGCTTCCGCGATACGCTGAAGAAGCTGCTGGGCCTGAAATTCGTGCAGCTTCGGCCCTTGGTGTCCAAGAGCCAGCAGCTCAATGCCCATGGCGAGCTGATGTACAGCTGGGACCCCGACCGCGATTCGTACCTGAACAAGGTGCAGCCCATGGAGCTGGTGCTGGCGGAATATGATGTGTGGATCAACGGTGTGCGGGCCGACCAGAGCGACGCTCGCCGGGCGATGGGCGTGGAGCAGCCCGCTGCGCACGGATGCCTGCGCTACCACCCCATGTTGGATTGGAATGCGCGCATGATCCACGCCTACATCAAGGAACACAACCTGCCGCCCCACCCATTGGAGGCCGAGGGTTACCTGAGCATCGGCGACATGCCGTACACGCGGAAGGCCATGGAGGGCTATGATGAACGCACCAGCCGCTGGTACGGGCTGAAGAAGACGGAGTGCGGGTTAAACACGGACCTGGTGGTCGATAACAAAGGGAAGCAATGAAAGTGGTGGTGACCGGAGGAGCCGGATACATTGGGGCCGAGCTGTGCGCCGTGCTGGCGAACGATCCGCGCGTGGACGAGCTGGTGGTCTACGACTCGTTGGAGCGCGGGCATTTCGGCGTCTTCATGGGCCCCCGGCTCGGCACCGCCAAGGTGCGCCTGGTGCAGGGCGATGTGCTGGATTCGCGGCGCCTGCTGCAGGAATTGGCCGGCGCCGACATGATCTACCATCTGGCGGCGAAGGTCACCACGCCGTTTTCCGAGGCGGGCCACAGCCAGTTTGAACAGGTGAACCACTGGGGCACGGCCGAGGTGGTGTATGCCATCGAGGAGGTGGCCCCCGAGGCGCGGGTGGTGTACCTGAGCAGCGCCTCGGTGTACGGACAGGCCACGGGCTCGGCGCTTTCGGCGGAGAAGCCGTCGCCGCGATCGGCATACGGCCACGCCAAGTTACGGGGTGAGGCGCACATGGAGCGCCTGGGCGACAACCAACCGGTGTGCATCCTGCGTTCCGGCAACGTGCATGGCTACGGGCGTTGCATGCGCTTCGATGCGGTGATCAACCGCTTTGCCTTCCAGGCCCACTTCCAAGGGAGGATCACCGTCCGCGGCACGGGCAACCAGCGGCGGCCCTTCATCCATGTGGATGCCGTGGTGGCCACCTTGGCGGCATTGCTGCCGCCCAACCAGCTGGTGGGCACCTTCGACCTGGTGGAGGAGGACCACTCCGTGGTGGAACTGGTGGAGGCGCTGCGCGGCCCGTACCCGGACATGGAGCTGCTGTTCGTGGACCAACACCTGGAACTGCAGAGCTTGGCGGTGGGCCGTGATGCGCGCCTGGCCGGCATTCAGCCGGTGCGTACCGGCGGCATAGAGGCCGATCTGCGCGCCTTGGGCGCGAAATTCGCTTGGTAGGCGGTCCTACTTCGGGGCCTTCCAGTAAATCCACAGGCCGATGATGCCGAACACGATGTTGGGCAGCCACACGGCCAAGGTGGTGTTGAAGGCGGAGTTGGTGGCCGCCACGGTGGTCATCTTCATGGCGAAGACATACAGGAGGGTGAGCAGCACGCCCAGCACCAGGTGTACGCCGGTGCCGCCGCGCACCTTGCGGCTGGCGATGCCCACGCCCATCAGCGTGAAGACGTACGTGGCGAACGGATAGGAGGTGCGCTGCTTCTGCTCCACCTCATAGTGCGCCATCTTGCTGCCGCCCCGCGCCCGTTCCTTGGCAATGAACTCAGCGATCTCCTTGCGGTCCATGGCCGCGGCGTTGTCCAGCCGTTGCCCCAGGTCCGACATTTTTAGCGGGATCACCGTGTCCAGCACCGCGCCGCGTTGGATCCGTTCGGCGACGGCCCGTTCCCGGTGGCCATCGCCGCCCACCACCGCCCCCGTGGGCCGGTCCAGGCCCATCGGTCCCGGGTCTTCCGGTATCTCCCGCACCATGTAGTCGTACACCGTCCAGATACCCGTGAGCGTGTCATACACGGCGCGGTCGCTCAAGAGTTTCTTGCGGAGTTGGCCGTCCTGCCATTTCTCCAGGCTGAAACGGTAGCCGGTGAGCTTGGGCACGTCCACGGCCTCGAAGTAGACGATCTCGCCCGGTGCTATTTCACGCAGCACATTGTTCTCTTCCAGCTTGTAGGTGCTCCAGATATGCGCCTTCTCAAAGGCGACCCGGGTGCGGTTGGCGTGGGGGAGCAGGAAGACGTTCACGTACAGGGACAGCGCGGTGAGGATGGTGGCGGTGACGAAGAAAGGCCTGACGAAGCGCGGGAAGCTGACCCCGTTGCTGAGGGCGGCGATCACCTCGCTGCGCCCCGCCATGCGGCTGGTGAACAGCAGCACCGCGATAAAGATCAGCAGGCCGCTGAAGAGGTTGCTGTAGTAGAGGATGAAGTTCACGTAGTAGTCGAACACGATCTCCGAAAAGGTGGCCGACGCCTTGGTGAAGTCCTCCGTCTTCTCGCTGATGTCGAACACCACCGCGATGCTCATGATCAGCACCAGGATGAGGAAGAAGGTCCCCAGGAACTGGCGGATGATGTAGCGGTCGAGGGTTTTGAACATGGCCGATGGTGTGGGCTCGAAGCTCGCGGCCCGAAGCTACTTTATCCAGTGATCCGGTTCTTCAGCTTGGGCAGCATCATCGCTTTCCAATCGGAGAACGTCCCGTCGAGGATCTTCGCCCGTGCCTCGGTCATCAGCGCCACGTAGAAGGCCAAGTTGTGCAGGCTGGCGATCTGCAGGCCCAGCAGTTCGTTGGTGACGAAGAGGTGCCGCACGAAGGCCTTGGTGTACGCGCTGTCCACGAAGCTGGTGCCGTTCGGGTCCAGCGGGGAATGGTCGTCCGCCCACGCTTTGTTCTTGATCTGCACCACGCCCTCGCGGGTGAAGAGCATGCCGTTGCGTCCGTTGCGTGTGGGCATCACGCAGTCGAACATGTCCACGCCCAGGGCCATGTTCTCCAGCAGGTTCCACGGTGTGCCCACGCCCATCAGGTATCGGGGCCGTTCCTTGGGCAGGATGTCGCAGCACAGCTCGGCCATGGCGTACATCTCTTCCTCGGGCTCCCCCACGCTCAGCCCGCCGATGGCGTTGCCGTAGGCCTCCTTGCGGGCCACGTACTCGGCGCTGGCCTTGCGCAATTCGGGGAAGGTGCTTCCCTGCACGATGGGGAACAGGGCCTGTTCGTAGCCATACTTGGGCTCTGTGCCGTTGAAGCGGTCCATGCAGCGGTCCAGCCAGCGGTGGGTGAGGTGCATGCTGTCGGTGGCGTACTTCAGGTCGCAGGGCCACGGGGTGCATTCATCGAAGGCCATCATGATATCGGCCCCGATGGTGCGTTGGATGTCCATCACGCCCTCGGGTGTGAAGAGGTGCTTGCTGCCGTCGATATGGCTGCTGAACCGCACGCCCTCCTCGGTGATCTTGCGCATTTCGCTGAGGGAATGGACCTGGAATCCCCCGCTGTCGGTGAGGATGGGGCCATCCCAGCCGTTGAATTTGTGGAGCCCCCCCGCATGTTCGATCACCTCGGTGCCCGGCCGCAGGTACAGGTGGTAGGTGTTGCCCAGTATGATGGAGGCCTTCACGTCTTCGCGCAGTTCGCGCATGTGCACGGCCTTCACGCCGCCGAGGGTGCCCACGGGCATGAAGATGGGCGTGGGCACCACGCCGTGCCCGGTATGCAGTTCGCCGGCCCGGGCCTTGCTGCGGGGGTCGGTGGTCAATAACTTGAATTCCATTGGGGCGCGAAGATCGCGATGAACGGGGCCTCCGCATCCACTTTGCCGTTGTTCATAACTGGACCGCCGGCCCCTTTCCGCCCCGGCGCGGCCCGGATAGCTTCGCACCGTACCATATCGCACCCCGGGTGCGCCCTGATTTGATCGCCACGTACGTATTTTATCTGATGGTCGCGGCCTTGCTGGTCCTGGCCTTTTTTCATTTGGTCATCTTCAGCCGCCTGGCGTTCAGGAAGCAGGAGGTGCAACCCGACCGGGAACTGCCGGTGAGCGTGGTGATCTGCGCCCGGAACGAAAGCATCGCGCTCCAGCGCTTGATCCCGGTCCTGATGGAACAGGACCACCACGAGTTTGAGCTGGTGGTGGTGAACGACCGGAGCGACGACGACAGCTGGGAGGTGTTGCAGTGGATGAAGCCGAACTACCCACGCCTGAAACCGGTGAACATACAGGCCGACGAGAAGTTCAGCTATGGCAAGAAGATCGCCCTCGGGGTGGGGGTGCGCAGCGCGAAATACCCGCATGTGCTGGTGGCCGATGCGGATTGCGAGCCCACCAGCCGCGATTGGATCAGCCGCATGGCAGCAGGGTTCAAGGACGGCCGCCAGATCGTTATCGGGCATAGCCCGTACGAACAACGCCCGGGCCTGACCAACCTGCTGGAGCGCTACGACGGGTTCACCAAGGCGGTGCAGTACATCAGCTTCGCACAGGCGGGCTTCCCGTACATGGGGGTTGGGCGCAACATGGCCTTCACGAGCGACCTGTTCTTCAGCGCCAAGGGCGGCCGGCAGCAACGCCAATTGATGAGCGGCGACGATGACCTGTTCATCAACGAGGTGGCGCGGGCCAAGAATACTGCGGCCATCGCTGACGGCGCGGCGTACATGGTCACCCGGGCCACGCCCGACATGGCCACCTGGCTGCGGCGCAAACGGCGCCACTACACCACGGCGCGCTTCTACCGCTTCGGCCACCAACTGCTGCTCACCCTGTTGCCCACCGCCAGGCTCATGCTCTGGGCCACCGTGCTGTACCTCGCCCTGAACGGCCATTACCAGATGGCACTGATCGGCCTGGCCGTGGAACTCCTGGTCTTCATGCCCATCGGCATGATGGCCATGCGTAGGCTGGGTGCGCGCGGCATCATCTGGCTCGCGCTGCCCTTGGAATGGCTGTTCCTACTTTTGGATCCCTGCATTTACATCAGTACCCTCATCATCAAACCCCAACGATGGAAGTAAGCCCGAACCTCTCGGACAAGGCCGTGTACGACCTGGAGCTCGTGCGCCGCGCCGTGGAAGCGAAGGACCAGAAGGCCTATGCCGAACTGATGTCACGCTACCGCGATTCGATCTACTTCATGTTGTTGAAGATGATCAATAACAAGGACGACGCGGATGACCTCACCATCGAGGCCTTCGGAAAGGCCTTCAATCGGCTGCACCAGTACACGCCCAACTATGCGTTCAGCACGTGGCTGTTCAAGATCGCGTCCAACAACTGCATCGACTGGATCCGCAAGGAGAAGAAGAAGAAGATGCTGAGCATCGACAATCCCATCGGCACGCAGGACGGCGATGAGATGCACATCGAGCTCAAGGGCCACGGGCTTGACCCGGTGGAGGTGGTGATCAAGGAGCAGAAGAGCGAGGTGATGCGGGAAGTGGTGGAGAAGCTCAAGCCGCGCTACCGCACCTTGGTGGAGTTGCGCTACTACAAGGAGTACAGCTACGAGGAGATCGCCGATGAACTGGACCTGCCCTTGGGCACGGTGAAGGCGCAGTTGTTCCGTGCCCGCGAGTTCCTCGAGAACCTGCTGGATACCCGCAAGGATACCATTTGAGGCGCGGCACCCATCGGCGCACGAGGCCGGGAAGAACGTAACGCGATATGCAGGGCGCTGGCCTGGTCCCCCATTATTTCCCCGAGCTGACCGACGGGCAGCGGGCACGGTTTGCGCGCCTGGGAGGCCTCTATGCGCAGTGGAACGAACGCGTGAACCTCGTTTCCCGGAAGGATTTCGAATACTTGTACGAGCGGCACATCCTGCATTCGTTGGGCATCGCCAAGGTGCACCGCTTCGCCCCGGGGTCGCGCATCATCGATGTGGGCACCGGTGGTGGATTTCCGGGTGTCCCCCTGGCGATCATGTTCCCGGAAAGCAGCTTCCACTGCATCGATGGCATCGGAAAGAAGATCGCCGCCGTGCAGGGCGTGATCGATGGGCTTGGCCTGGCGAACGCCAGCGCGGAACAGGTGCGGAGCCAGGACCACAAGGCGAAGTACGACTTCATCGTCAGCCGGGCGGTCACCACCCTGCCCGAGTTCATCCAAGCCACCAAGCACCTGGTACACAAGGGCCGGGGGCGGTTGCTCTACCTGAAGGGCGGGGACCTCATCGATGAGTTGAGGCCCTTGCGAAGGCCCGTGCGGGTGGTAGAGCTCCGCGACTTCTTCCAAGAGCCGTTCTTTGAGACCAAGAAAGTGGTGGACGTGGAACTATGAGCAACCAATGGTATGGCCGGCTGATGCCGGGAAGGATCGGCATGCAGGGGGCGTTGTTGCTGGCGGTATGGGCCGGCCTGCCCGGCATGGTTGCCGCAGGCGATACGGTGGCCGTTGCCACCGGGCGGTACATCCATGATCCCGGCCTCGGCCTGGTGGTGGTGGCCATGACCGGTGATGAGGTGCAGGCCCAATGGCCAGGGATGAAGGAGGGCGTAAGGGCAGGTGCTTTTTTCCAATTCGATGCGCCGGTGCCGGCCATTGCAACGGGCCAGCGGTATGAGGCCGTGGATACCGCCGGAAATGGGGTGGCCGTCTATTTCACCAACCTGCCGCTGGTGCAGATCACCACGGAGCAGACCATTGTGGACGAGCCCAAGGTGCCCGGCCGGTTCAGCCTCTGGTCACCCGGTCAAGTGATCGACCAGTACAGCATCGGCATAGAATACCGCGGCGCCTACGCGCAAACCCTTCCCAAGAAGCCCTACCGCATCGAGTTCAGGGAGGACAGCGACCAGACCGTCACCCGGGATGTGGCGTTGCTGGGCATGCGTTCCGATGATGATTGGAACCTGCAGGCCTTTTCCATTGAGCCGTTGCGCCTGCGCTCGGTGATCGGGCAGGAACTGTGGATGGACATCCACCAGCCCTACTACGCATTCCTGGAGCCGGAGGCGATGGGCGGCGTGCGGCATGCCTTTGTGGAACTGGCCGTCAATGGCACCTACCGCGGCCTTTACGCCGTGGGCGAACGGGTGGATCGCAAGCAGCTGAAGGTGAAGAAGACGACAAGCCAATATCGCGGGCTGGTGTACAAGGGGGAGTCTTGGAGCGGCGTCACCACCTTTGATGTGGTGCCCCCGCCATACGTGGCGGGTCAGCCCACCTGGGCAGGCTTCAAGGCCATTTACCCGGATGATGTGCCCGATTGGGAAACGCTATCGGAATTTGCCCACTTCGTTGCGGAAGCGTCCGTGGCTGATTTCCATGCCCAAGTGGACCAGCGCTTCCACCGCGGGAATGCCGTCGACTACTACATCTTCATGAATGCCCTGAAAGCGGCGGACAATACGGGGAAGAACCTCTATGTGGCCCGCTACAAGGAGCATGAGCCATTCTTCTACGTCCCTTGGGACCTGGATGGCATCCTGGGCATCAATTGGGACGGGTCGCCGGATGATGGGTCGCAGTGGGTCCTTAGCAATGGGTTGTACGATCGGTGGCTCGACGGGCCTGAAGGCAATTCATTCCGGTGGGCCGTTTGCGATCGGTGGTGGCAGCTGCGGCAGAACGAACTCTCCACGGCCGGCATCCTCCAGCGGTTCCAGGACCGGCATGCAGAATTGGCCGCGTCGGGGGTGTATGAGCGGGAGGAAATGGCCTGGTCCGGCTACCACCATGATCCCGCACAACTGGACTATATGGAACAATGGCTGGATGCACGCCTGTTGGCCATGGACAACATGATGATCCTGGCCTGCGGCACGGTTGGCGTGGGCGGTGAGGTGCCCACGGCGGTGCAACTGTATCCCAACCCCGCCATGGACAGGGTTACGGTGGAATTGAATTCCGCCGGGGCCGGCATCCGCCTTGACCTGTTCAATGCCATGGGGCAATTGGTATCCTCAACACCCGCGTCGGATGCTTGGACCGTGCTCGACCTCAATGGTGTCCGGCCCGGCACTTACCTCGTGCGGGCCGTGCGTGATGGCCTGCCCTTGGCTGCGTGTACCTTGGTGGTGCAGTGAGCGGCGCGCCGATACCCTTTCATCCCTGGGCAGGCAGGACCGGCGGCGCATCCCCGGGTGAACCTCTACCGCACCGGTATGCGGGTCACCGGCTGTGGGCTTCCTGGAGGGCCTTGAGCTGTTGGCGTATCCCTTCCGTGTACTCCAGGTCCCAGGCGATGTTGTCCAGCTCGGCGTTGTAACGGGCCCTGCCCATGGGCTCAGCCAGGATGGAGTAGTCCACCCCGGGGAGGGTCTCGAACAGGGTCATCTCAATGTTCATGGCCACACCCCCGGCCCAAAGGGAATCGGGGACGTCACGGAGGTCGATCTCCACCATTTTGGCCACCCGGCCCTCATCGCTGAATGCCAGGCGGAACAGGCCGCTCCGGTTCAGCTCCAGTTCATATCGCCCACGCTCGTTCGCCACCAGGTGCAACAGCTCCTGCCCGGCAGGCTGCTCCAGCAGGCGGACGGATGCACCCGGCAGCGAGTCCCGGGTTTCATAGCTCTTGATCGTGCCATACAGGTACAGGTCCACCCCCGGTGCCGCTGGTGGCAGGTCGGACTGCCCATGGGCCAGGTGGGGGAGGAGCAAGGCCGCAAGGAAGAGGAAAGTGTACCGCTGCATGGGAGCAAGGTAGTTCGGGATGGGTATCCGCGGAACACGAAAACCCCTGTTCAGGCCCCGGCCAACTGCATCCGGCTCAGCGAGTAGTACAGTCCTTGGGTATCGGCGATCAGCTCATCATGGGTGCCGCTTTCCAGCACGCGCCCTTGGTCCAGCACCAGGATGCGGTTTGCGCGGCGCACCGTGCTGAGGCGGTGGGCGATCACGATGCTGGTGCGCCCCTCCATCAGTTTGTCCAGTGCCTCCTGCACCACGCGCTCGCTGGCGGTGTCCAAGGCGCTGGTGGCCTCGTCCAGGATCAGGATGGCCGGGTCCTTCAGCACCGCGCGTGCGATGGCGATCCGCTGCCGTTGGCCACCGCTGAGCTGCACGCCCCGTTCGCCCACCACGGTGTCGTACCCTGCGGGGAAGACGGTGATGAAGTCGTGGGCGTTGGCCTTTCGCGCGGCGGCTTCGATATCGGCGGCGGATGCACCTGGTTTTCCGTATGCAATGTTCTCCCGGATGGTGCCGCCGAAGAGCAGCACCTCCTGCGGCACGATGCTCATGCGCCCGCGCAGGGCGCTGAGGTCGTAGCCCTGCGCATCCTTCCCGTCAATGAGGATCTGCCCGCCCACGGGGTCGTAGAAGCGCAGCACCAGCGAGGCGATGGTGCTCTTGCCCGCACCGCTGGGCCCCACCAGGGCCACGCGCTCACCGGGCCGTGCGTGGAAGGTGACGTCGTGCAGAACGGGATGGTCGGCCCGGGTGGCATAGTGGAAGGAGACGTGTTCGAAGCGGATGTCGCCCTGCACGGGCAGGGGAGCGCCCGCCTCCTCCAATGACAGCGGTTCGGTCTCGCCTTCCTGCAGGTCCATCAGGCGCTCGGTGGCGCCCACGGCCTTCAGCATGGTGGTCACCAGTTCGGGCACGCTGGCGATGGAGGCACCGATCATGATGGACAGCGCGAGGAAGGAGGTGATGTCGCCCATGTTCAGTACGCCCTCGGCCATCAGGTGCACGGCGCGCCAAATGATGAACACGATGACGCCGAACATGCAGAAGATGATGAACGAGACGAAGGCGCCCCGCCAGCGCACACCCTTCAGCGCCAGGTCGCGGGCCTTGAGCACGCTGCTGCGGTAGCGGGCCACCTCAAAGCCTTCGTTGCTGAAGGCCTTCACGTTCTGGATCCCTTGCAGCGTCTCGTCCACGATCACGTTGGTATCCGCTATCCGGTCCTGCACCTGCTTGCTGAGCTTGCGGATCCAGCGGCCGAAGAACACGGCCACCAGCGCCACCACGGGCAGGGTGGCGAGCATCGTCAGCGTCAGTTGCACGCTCACCATGGTGAGCAGGCTGATGCCGATGGTGATGGTGAGCACCTGCCGCAGCATTTCCGCCAGCGAGGTGGTCATGCCTTCCTGCAGCAGTGCCACGTCCGCGCTGATGCGGCTGTTGAGCTCGCCCACCCGGTGCTGCGCGAAGAAGAGCATGGGCATGCGCACCAGATGGGCGTACGTGTCCTGCCGCAGGTTGGCCAAGGCATTCTCCGAGACCAGCCCGAAGAAGTAGATGCGTGCAAAGCCGAAGGCGGCCTGGAAGGCGAAGACCAGTACCAGAAGCTTCGCCACCGAGTCGATGTTGGTGAGGTCTGTGAGGGGCGCCGACCAAAAGCCGCCACCAACGGAGGCCTCGGCGTTGACCAACTTGCCCAGCAGGATGGGGAAGGCCAGGCTGAGCAGGCTGGTGACCAGCAGGCAGAACATGCCTGCCGCAAAGATGCCCCAGTGTGGCCGCAGGTAACGGAACAGGCGCAGGGCCTTGCGCCAGGAGGCCTGGGTTACTTGGTGCGGCGCATCCTGCGCGTTGTTGTTGCCTTTTTTTGTTGCCATGGCGCGAGCGTGCCCACGAAATTGGAGCACCCGCGGGGCGGATGTCCGGTTCGTTGCACTTTTTGGAAGTTGGGCGGCCTGGGCAGGCACGGGCCTCACCCGTGCAGGGCCACCATCTTGTCGGCGATGTGGTCGAAGAGGTTCTTCAACGGCTTCTCCACCATCATCCGCAGGAAGGGGTTGATGTCCCCCTGGAAGAGTTGGTGTGCTTCCGTCACCCCGTCCTTTTCCTCCAGGTGCACGTCCAGGGTGAAGGGAAAGGGTGCGCGGTCCGTGCTCTTCATCTTCACCAGGGAGTTCGGCGTGCCGCCATCCAAGGCCAGGCCGATGGTGGCCGCGCCTTGCACCTTGAAGGAACAGGACTGGCCGTCGCACTTCCAATCGCTGATGTGGTTTTGCGGCAGCAGTTGCTCGAAGTTGTGCATGTCCTGCAGGAAATGGTACAACTCTTCCGCCGTCCGGTTGATGCGGACGCTCTTGCTTTGGATGCTCGTCATGTGTTGGCCTTGGGGCTGTGGTGGCGGCTCTTATGCTGTTGCGCCGCTGGCAGTGGCCGCGGCCGTGCCGCCCCATTCGGCGGGGTTTTCGCGCCAACTGTTCAAGGACTGCAGGTCCTTTTCGGTGATGTAGTTGTCGGCAATGGCCTGCTTCAGCAGGATGTTGTAGTTCGTCAATGCATAGAGGCGCACGCGCTCCTTGGCAAAGGCTTCCGTGGCATCCTTCAGCCCGTATGTGAATATGCTCACCATGCCTTTTACTTCGCACTGCTCCTCGCGCAGCGCGGCCACGGCCTGCAGGCTGCTCTTCCCGGTGCTCACCAGGTCCTCCACCACCACCACGCTCCGGCCCTGTGAAAGGTCGCCCTCCACCATGTTCTTCAGGCCGTGGCCCTTGGCCGAGCTGCGCACATAGATGAAGGGAAGCCCCAGTTCCTGGGCCACCAAGGCACCATGTGCGATGCCGCCCGTGGCCACGCCCGCGATCATGTCCGGCTTGCCGAACTTGTCCTGGATGGCTTCCACGAACTGCTGGCGGATGAACGTGCGCATCACCGGATGGCTCAGCGTCTTGCGGTTGTCGCAATAGATCGGGCTCTTCCAACCGCTGGCCCAGGTGAACGGGTTTTGAGGTTCAAGCCTCACGGCCTTTATTCGCAGAAGGAATTCGGCGATCTTCAATGCCGGTTCGAGGCGGGGATCCATGCGGCAAAAATACGAAGTCCATACCGACGGCAGGAGCTTCACCATCGGGGAGGAGCCCAATTTACGGGAGATACCGGGCAACTGGCTGTATTTGCGGGTGGAAAGCCCGGAGGAGATGCGCTTGGCCAAGGAGACACTGGCCAAGCAGCAGGAGCTGCGGGGCATCCATGTCTTCGGCCGGCCGGTGGATGAGCTGTGGCAGTGGTTCCAGGACGGCTTCCGGGCGGTGGAGGCCGCCGGTGGCGCCGTGGAGGATGAGGCGGGCCGGCTGCTGGCCATCCATCGGCTGGGCCGGTGGGACCTTCCCAAGGGAAAAGTGGAGGCCGGGGAGGCCCTGGATGTTGCCGCCGTGCGCGAGGTGCAGGAGGAGTGCGGCCTGCGGCAGCTGGAGGTGGTGCGGCACCTGTGTGATACGTGGCATACCTACGCCCGCCAAGGGGAGCAACACCTGAAACGGACCCGGTGGTACCTCATGCGGGGCCATGCCGCGGAAGCGCTCGTGCCCCAGGCCGAAGAGGATATCGATGCGGTGCAGTGGCTGGATGCGGCAGGCGTGGAGGCCATGTGGCGGGATACTTACCCGTCGGTCCGCCGCGTGCTTAGCGCTTGGGGGCAGGCACGCCACGCTCGCGGTTGAGCTTCTGTTCGCGCTCGGCGGCCACCCTTGTCCGGTGCAGCTCCGATACAAGCCCTTGGCTGGGCAGCGGGCCGGGGGAGGCGCTCAAGGTGCGGCCCTCCAGCAGCAATACCATCGGTGCCTGGCTGATGCGCCATTGGTCCAGCAGCGCACGCTGATCGGCGGGAACGGCCCACACGCCGCCCGCAGGGGGGGCGCTCTTCCGCCAAGCGGCCAGCTCGGCCGGCGTGTGCCCCAGGATCACGTACAGGAAGCGGACCACCCCTGCATAGTCCCGTGCCAGTTGGTTCATGGCCACAAGCTCCTGGTCGCTATACGGATTGCCCGGCCGGGCCACGAGCAGGCAGGTGGGGCCTTGCAGCAGGCTGTCCAGTGCCAAGGTGCGGCCCGCCTGGTCCAGAAGGGCGCCGTCCGGCAGCGCGGAGCCCTTGCCCATGGCGGTGAGGTCCCAGATCATGTTGCCCGCTATCCGGCGGTGTTCCGGGTATGCCGACCGGTCGCGCACCTCGCCGAGCACCCGCAGGATGCCGTTGCGGTCCAGCAGGGCATGGGCGTGTTCGGCGTACAGGTTCGTGATCAGCACCAGCTCGTTCAGGCGGTCGTCCACCAGGAAATCGTTGGTGGCCAGCAATGCCTTCAGGCTGTCGGTGGCGCCTTCCTTGACTTGGCGCAGCAGGGCATCCGCATGGCTGCGGAAGGGGAAACGCCGGAGGTGGTCGGCGAAGAAGGTGGAAAAGAACCGGATGTATTCCGGCACGTCGTACAGCACCGGCCTCCCGTTCAGGTAGCGGTTGTACAGGGCGCGATTATTGGCCTTGGGCCCCAGGCGCAGGCCCGCCAGCCCGTATTCCACATCCGCCTTGAACCAAGGGTCTTGCACACCGGCGTAGAATCGCTCAAGCTTCTGCCCGAAGGTGTCCACGCGGCTGCCTTCCCAAGTGGGTGCGATGTACAGGCTACGGGCGGCGCCGGTGGTGTCGGGGGCTATGGCCTCTCCGCCGCTGCGGGCCTGCCCGATGGCGCCCATCGCAGCGCTCCGGTCGGTGGCGAGGCCCTCGGCCAGGAAGGCGTCCAGCCGTTCGTTCAGGTCGCCGACCAAGGCATTCACATCAAGCGGGTCCAGGTCGATGAAGAGCAGGTCGGCCTGGGCGGCCTTGCCCAACGAACGCGGCTGCCCCGGTGCCGGGGGTGACAGTTGCACATGGTAGTTGCCGGCGCGCAGCCACAGGTCCGCGCCCGCACCACCCACCAGCAGCAGGGCCTTTTGCGTGCCCTCCACCTCCGCATCCAGGCGGATCTGTCCTTGGGCATCCATCATGCCCTTGGCCAAGGGCTCCAGGCGGCGGGTGAACAGGTCCATGTAGCGGTACAGCGTAACCTGCTGGCCGGCATAGGCCGGGGCGTCCACAAGCAGGTGCACGCCGCCCGCTTCCGCCGCCAGGCAGAGGAGCACGGAGAGACCGGCCAGGATCTTCTTCATCAGGGGCGTACCGCAGAAGGAACGAACGCGGAAACGTCGGCCTTATTGGCGAGCAGCTCGCGCACGATGGTGCTGCTGATATGCGCATGCTCCGGCAGGGCCGGCAGGAAGATGGTCTCCACGCCGCGCAGGGCATGGTTCATCAGTGCGATGCTCCGCTCCGTCCCATGGTCGGTGCTGTTGCGCAGGCCGCGCACGATGTACCGCGCGCCGAGTTCCTGGCACAGGTCGGCCGTCAGCCCTTGGAAGGCGATCACCTCCACCTTGGGCTCCGCGGCGAATGTCTCCTTCAGCCACCGCAGGCGCTGTTCCGTGGGGAACATGTAGCGTTTGGTGATGTTCTCGCCCATGGCCACCACCACCTTGTCGAACAAGGGGAGTGCGCGCTGCACGATGCTGACATGCCCGATGGTCACCGGGTCGAAGGACCCGGGAAAAACGGCGATCTGCTTGCCGGTGCTCATGGTTGTTCACTTTTCGGGGTGAAGAAGCTGAAATGGATGTTGCTGTACTTCCGGCAAACATCGAACCACGGATCGTTGCTGAGGTCCAGTTCCTTGTAATGCTCCACGATCAGCAGGCCGTCAGGGGCGAGCAGGCCTGCATCGCGGACCCGTGCCGGCAAACTGGCCGTTTCGGGCAAATGGAACGGGGGGTCTGCGAAGATCACATCGTACCGGCTGCGGTCGGTGTTCAGGTAGGCGAAGGCATCCGCCTTCACCAAGTGCCAGTTGTCGATGCCCAGCTCGCGCCCGGTACGCTGCAGGTGTGCGAACAACGTGCGGTCCTGTTCCACGCTGATCACCTCCTCCGCACAGCGGCTGAGGAATTCGAGCGAGATGCCCCCGGCGCCCGCAAACAGGTCGAGCACGCGGATGCCTTCCAGCGCAATGGAGTGCTGAAGGATGTTGAAGAGGGCCTCCTTGGCGAAGTCCGTGGTGGGGCGTGCCGCGATCTCCTTCGGCGGATGGATGCGTTTGCCCTTGAAGCGGCCGGCTACGATGCGCATGGGAATTGTTCGATCAACCCGGTCCAACGATGTGCATCAGGCAAGGCCAACAGCGATAGCACGGGGTCGGCCTTGCCGGTGGTGGGCACCGGGCCGGAGGTGAAATAGTCGGCAAGCAGATGCTCGTCGGCCGCGGTGAGATGGGTGCCGCCCGTGCGAAGCTGTATATCCCCCGGCGCCAGGCCGCACTGCTCCACGGCAAACAGCGTGTAGTACAGCACATCTTCCGGGGTGGTGGCGAAGAAGGTGTTGCTCAGCAGAAGCCTGCCGTGATCGGCGACCACCAGGTCTACCCGGTTGGGCGCGCGGTGTACCACGGCCACCGGCGCGGAGGCCGAGCGGCCCAAGGCATGGCTGATCAGGGTGCCTTGCAAAGGCAGGGAGCGGGCCCCGGGAAAGCGTTTCAGCAGGTTCAGCTCGGCCTGCTCGTCATGCAGGTAGATGCAGTGCGCCCCCAAAGTGTCCACTGGTTCATCCCGTAGCAGGCCTGTGGGCACCTTGCCGTGCACCAATTTCAGGTGTTGCAGGCCGCTGCCGGGCTCCATGGCGCTCTCGGGCACCAAGGCGCTCACCTCGGGCATGGCGGTGAAGGACACGCTCGAAGGCCTCACGGGAAGCCGCCCCGGCAAGGGCAGGTCTTCGTTTGGCCCCGAGGCCAGCCCCACGAGCCTTCCGGACGACCGTTCGTGCACGCTCCATGCCTGCAGCCCCGGCGAGAGCCAGAAGCTGAGGTGCCAAGCGTGTTCCTGGGCAGGGTCGTAGCTCGGGTGAAAAGTATCGGTATGCATGGCGGCCGGGCCGTTGCCCGTGGACCACAAAGGAAGCATGGAGAAGGCGAATGGCGGGAGCGCGGCATTCGCATTCCGGCTGCGCTGCCGAACTTCACCGCCCATGCCAGCCTTGGCCGATCGCTTGCTTGCCCGTTTGGGCCATCAACCCACCCCGGGCCAGCACAGGGCCATGGCAGCCTTGGAACGCTTGGTGGACACCCCGAAGCTCCGGGCAACGCTGGTGCTGAAGGGCTACGCAGGCACGGGCAAAACCACCTTGGTGGGCGCTTTGGTGAAGGTGCTGGCCGACCTCCGCCGCCCGGTGGTGCTGCTGGCCCCTACCGGCAGGGCCGCCAAGGTGCTGGGCGCCTACGCCGGCGCACCGGCAAGCACCATCCATCGCAGGATATACAGGACCGGTGAGGACGGGGACTTCAGCGGCCTGGCGCTGGCCCCCAACCGGGATCGTGAGGCCCTTTTCGTGGTGGACGAAGCCAGCATGATCGGCAGGGGCGGAGAGGGCATGTATGAGCGCGACCTGCTGGCCGACCTGTTTGAGCACGTGTTCGCCTCCCCCGGCAATAAGCTGCTGTTGATCGGTGATCCGGCGCAGTTGCCGCCCGTGGGCAGCGAACACAGCCCGGCCTTGGAGGTGAAGGACCTGGGTGAGTACGGCCTGCTGGCCGGCAGCGTGGAGCTCACGGACGTGGTGCGCCAGGCGGGTGAATCGGGCATCTTGGCCAACGCCACGGCCTTGCGGGACCTGTTGGCTGACATGCACGGGGCCGGGGCGGGGGATGATGCGCCCACGGAAAGGGCCATCCCCCGGTTCAGCACGGATCATCCCGATGTGGTGCGTGTGGATGGCCACGACCTGCAGGATGCCTTGGAGGAGGCTTATGCCAGGCATGGCGATGAAGAGGTGTGCCTGATCTGCCGTAGCAACAAACGCGCATACCAATACAGCCAGCAGGTACGTGCACGCATACATGGTTTCGAGGAGGAGCTGGAGGCCAACGACCGGCTCATGGTGGTGAAGAACAACTACTACTGGGCGGCCCGGGAGAGCGGGCCGGGGGGCGGAAGCTTCAACCTGATCGCCAATGGCGAGCAGGTGAACGTGCTTCGCGTGCACCGGACCGAGGAGCGGCACGGACTTCGTTTCGCGGACCTCACCGTGGCCTGGTGGGACGGGCGTGATGAACGGGAACTGGAGGTGAAGGTGATCCTGGATGTGCTGGCCACGGAAGGGCCCGCATTGCCCGGTCCGCGCATGCGCCAGTTATCGCAGGATGTGTTGGCCGGCATCGTGGCCCGCACCAAGGCGGAGCGCTTCAAGCTCTTCCGGCAAGACCCTTATGTGAATGCGTTGCAGGTGAAGTATGCATACGCGGTTACCGCCCACAAGGCCCAAGGCGGGCAGTGGCGAAGCGTGTTCGTCGATCAAGGCTACGTAACGGAGGAAATGATCGATCGGGAGTATGTGCGATGGCTGTATACCGCCATCACCAGGGCCAGTGAGCAGCTCTACCTGCTCAACTTCCATCCCCGGTTTTACGGTGATGAGGACTGAGTGGCCGGGGCGCGCAAGGCCGGGCCCGAGGCTACACCTTTTGCAGGATGCACCTGTCGAAGTGCTCTTCGCAAGCGATGCTGGCCAAATGGCCGGTCCCGATCAGCGCGGTTTGGACATGGTATTCCGGCGCGGCCAGCCGCATGAATTCGGGATGGGAGATGGTCATCCGGTTTTCCCTTTCACCCACCTCCAGGCTGTGCAGGTCGTCCATCAGGCCCACCCCGCAGGCCTTCAGCACCGCCTCCTTGCGGGTCCATAGCTCCAGGAAGCGCCGCTTGCCATCGGACGCCTTGGCGATGCTTGCCACTTCACGCGGGGTGAAGTAGTGCCCGGCCACCTCTTCATGGTCGGTACGGCGGTTCAAGGTCTCCACGTCGGCCCCAATAGGAAGGCGATGCAGGGCCACGAGCACCGCATCCTTGGTATCGCTCAGGTTGAAATGCACGGGGTGACCCTCCAAGAAGGGCTTGCCGAACTCCTCACGGGGCATCACGAGCTGCGCTGCCGGCTGCGCGAGGTGCCACCCCAGGACCTCACGTAGCAGGCCATGCCCGAGGATATAGCGCTCCCGGTCCCTTTCGAAGCGGAACCGGTCGGCACGTGCGCGCTCCTCCATGTCCAATAGGGTGATGTACCGGTCCAGCCGGTCGCGGAGGGCGTCCAGCGGGCTGAACCAGACCAGCGGTACGGACAGCGGGCTGCCGGGCACATGCCCACTGGTGGCCTCCGTGAAACCGGGGGCCTCGCAATGGACCACCAACGCCTGGCTGCGCTTCATGCTTACACGGCTTCCACCGCATGCTTGCTTACCGCCCGGTCGATGACGACGGAAAGCTCGCGCACCAGTTGCTGTACCTCGTCGCCTTTGATCAGGCTGAAGTGGTTGCCGGGCAGGACATGGATGTCCAACGGCCCCTTCACCAGCCTCCGCCATCCCATGTCGTCCGCACCTTTGGATTCCGAGGCTTTGAGGACCGTGACCGGGCCGGCATAAGGCTCGGGCCTGTACCGTTCGATCGCTTGGTTGTACGAGTCGATGATGTAGAAGTGCCGCAGTTTCGGCGAGGTGATGCGCCCCTTGGCGTGCGCGCGTTTCACCAGCCAGCGCATCACGGTGCGCTTCAGCGGCTCGTGCAACTTCTCCTCCTCCTTCATCACCTGCACGTGTTCCTTCGGCGCATACGTGTCGAAAAGGGCGAGGAGCGGCACCTCGTGGCCGGCCAACGTCAATTGGCGCGCCATTTCGTACGCCACGAGCCCGCCGAAGGAATAGCCGCCAAGCAGGTAGGGGCCGTCGGGTTGCACCGAAAGCAGCTCGCCCATGTAGTGCTGGGCAATCTCCTCCACGGAGTTGTGCGCAAAGGGCTCCCCTTCCTCGCCCTGGTGGAAGAAGGCGTAGAAAGGCTGGTCCTTGCCCAGGTAGCGCATGATGTGGTGGTTGGCCTCATCGCCGTGCACCAGCACAAATGGCAGGCGGTCCCCTTCCGGTTGCAACAGCGCCAAGTTCTCAAGCCCGGTGTTCGTTCCGTCTTGAAGCAGCTTGGCGAATTGCGCGATGGTGGGCGCTTGGAAGAGGCTGTTCAACGGCAACTTCTTGCCCATCCGCTCGTCCACGCGGGCCAGCAGCTGGATGCCGATCAAGGAATGGCCTCCCAGGTCGAAGAAGTTGTCGTGCACGCCGATGCCGTCCACCTTCAGGAGGTCCGCCCAGATCTCCGCAAGGGCCGTTTCCCGCGCATTGCGCGGGGCCACGTGCCGTACTTCCATCGTGCGGTCGCGCAGTTCGGGCGCCGGCAGCGCCTTGCGGTCCACCTTGCCGTTCGGGTTGAGCGGCAGCACCGGAAGCAGCATGAATGCCGTGGGGACCATGTAGCCGGGAAGTGATCCCCGCAGGTGTTCACGCACCGCGTTGATCAGGTCTTCCTGGGCCTTTTGTTCTTCGGAGGAGGGGACCACATAGGCTACCAACTGCTTTTCCCCCGGAAGGTCGTCACGCACCACGACCACGCCGTCCTTCACACCGGCGATCGCGCTGATCGCATTCTCGATCTCGCCGAGCTCGATGCGGAACCCGCGCACCTTCACCTGGCCGTCCGCGCGGCCTATGAAATCCACGGACCCGTTGGGGAGCCAGCGCACGAGGTCGCCCGTGCGGTACAATTTCGCCCCGGCGCGCTTGCTGAACGGGTCATCGACGAAAACCTCGTCCGTAAGCTGCCGGTTGTGCCAGTAGCCCAGGGCCACGCCCGCACCGCCGGTGTACAACTCGCCGGCCTCGCCTACGCCAACAGGCTTCATCGCGCTGTCCAGGATATGCACCGTGGTGTTGTGCAAGGGGGCGCCGATGGGTATCCGGGGGGTGAGGTCCTTCTCGCTGTTGATGGCATGGCAGCACGTGAAGGTGGTGTTCTCCGTGGGGCCGTATCCGTTGATGAGAACGCCCGGCCCAAGCTCCGCCAGGGCCCGGCGCACGTGTGCCACGCTCAGCACGTCGCCGCCGGCGAGAATATGCTTCAGGCCCTTGAGGTCTTCCAGGTGTTCGTCCACCATCAGGTTGAAGAGGCCGGCCGTGAACCAGACGGTGGTGACGCCATGGTCCTTCACGGTTTGAACGATCTCCTGCAGCGTCGGCTTCTGCTGGGGCTGAAGCACCAACTTGGCCCCGTTCAGCAGTGCGCCCCACAGCTCCAAGGTGGAGGCATCGAAGGAGATGTTGGACAGTTGGAGGAAGACCAGGTCGGGCCCGAAGGGCAGGAAGTTCTGGTCGTGCACCAAACGGATGATCGCCCGGTGCGGCACCACCACGCCCTTGGGCTTTCCGGTGGAACCCGAGGTGTACATGATGTAGGCCGGGCTCTCGGGGCCGGACTGCGGCATCGGGCCTCCCTGACCGCTCATGTCCGCATCCTCGAGCAGGATGTTGCGGCCCTTATGTGCGGGAAGTGTGTTCGCCAGGTGGCCCTGCGTGAGCATCACGCGTACGTCAGTGTCGGCCAACATCAGTTCCAAGCGCTCCGCCGGATAGCCGGGGTCGAAAGGCACGAAGCAACCGCCGGCACGCAGGGTGGCCAACATGGCCACCACCATGTCGAACCCGCGCTCCACGCACAACCCTACCGGTTCGCCGGGCTTCACGCCAAGGGAGGCCAGGAGCTTGCTGAGGCCGTGCACGCGATCGCGGAGCTCACCATAGCTCATCGTGCTGCCGGAAAGTTCCAGCGCCGTCCGGTCGGCATGTTGTGCCGCCACTTGGTCGAACAAGGTGCTGATGTCCACTTGGGGGAAGGCCGTCTCCTTGCCATGCCATTCCGCGGGAACCTTGGCTGTTTCGGCAACGGGTGCCGCATCGCCCGCCAGGTCGACGATGGCGGCATCGGGGTTGGCGCTGATGCGCCCGATCAGGGCCGTGAATTGCCGCATCCAGCCCTCCACCGTGGCTTGGTCGAAGAGGTCCGTGTTGTAGCTCCACTCCAGGATCAGCGAGTCCTCGTGCCCCGTGGCGTTCAGGAAGAGCTCGAAATTCTCGTAGGCCCTGGGGTTGCTGATGAAGCGGTGTTCCAGCGCATGGAAGGACACGCCGTCATCCATGTTCATGTCCACGTTGAACACGATGGGCACCAAGGGGATCCGCCCCGGCTCGCGCTTGATGTTCAGTTTCCGCAACAAGGTGCCGAAGGTGTACTTCTGGTTGTCAAAGGCATCGAGCACGCCGGTGCGCCGGTCCTTCAGGAAGGATTGGAAGGAGGCGTTCTCGTTCATCCGGCTGCGCAGGGCGAGCAGGTTCACGCAGTGTCCCACCAGATGCTTCATGCCCAAGTCGCTCTGGCCGGCGGCGGGCAGGCCCACCACCAGGTCGGTGTCGCCGGTGAGCCTGTACAGCAGCACCTCGAACGTGGCGAGCAGCGTGGTGACAAAGCTGGCGCCGGTGCGGGTGGCCACGCCCTTCAGCGCGTTCACCTGTTCCACCGTCAACGGCAGGTCCAAGCGGTGGCCGCTGTACGTCTTCCCCATCGGCCGCGGACGGTCGGTGGGCAGGTCCATACGGGGGATGGTCCCTTTGTACAGGTCCATCCAATAGCGTTCCACTGTTTGGTGTTCAGGGCTCTTGGCAAAATCGATGGTGGCCAAGCTGTACTCACTGAAGCGTGATGCCTCGGGAAGTTTGGCGGGCGTTCCGCTCTTGGCGGCATTGTACAGCCCGCTGATCTCGGCCATCATGATGCCCAGGCTCCATCCGTCGCACACGGCATGGTGGCCCGTGAGACGCAGCAGGTGGGTGTGTGCCGAGGTGCGGATGAGGTGCACGCGGAACAACGGGCCTTGGTGAAGATCGAAGGCCGTGGTCATGTCCGTGCGGCCGATCTCATCCAGCTTCTGTTCACGTTCCGCCCCGGACAATGCGGACAGGTCGCTGTATGAAAGGGCGACCTCCGCCTTGCCGGCGATGATCATGCGCATGCCCGTTGGGTCCAGCGTGGCGCGCAGCGCCTCATGCCGGTCCACCAAGGATTGCAGGGCCGATCCCAGCGCCGCGCGGTCGAGTTCGCCGGACAGCTCCAGGGATACGCTTTCGTTGTACGCGCAGCTCGCGTCGTGGCCCATCATGGAGGCCGTGAATACTTCCCGTTGCGCCTCGGTGGTGGGGATGGTGCGGGCGATCTCCGGCCCGGCGAACGGATTGAAATCAACGGCGACCAGACGCGGCTCTTGAATGAATTTCTCCATGATCCTCCTTGCTCAATGCTCAGCCAATTCAACCATCAGGAACTTCCCTTTGCGCTCGGGGTCGGGCAGGAACCAGGCGGTTTCGCCCTGCGGCGTGCGGCCCAGGCGGGCACCAGGTACCGGCGGCTCGTTGGCCTCCATCACCTGCTCGCTGAGCTTGCGGGCATGGCCGTTCAGGGTGCTGTTCACCACTTCCAGCATATAGGTGCGCTCCGGCATGAAGCCTGAGGCCCGTAGATCCTTGCAGGTCTTCTCCAAGGCCTGCATGATGAATTCGATGTCTGCCGCCGTATGGGCGGTGGTGATGAAATGCGGGAAGTCGAGCACGTGCACCCCGTGGTAGCGCATCAACATGAAGAAGAGCTCCGTGTAGTTTACGCTCTCGTCGTATTTGGTCTTGAAGGCGCTGCCGAAGTTCACCCAGCGGTAGGGGAGCTGGTACTTGTCGAAGAGGTCGTTGGCCCGCGCCACCATGCCTTCGGTCATGGTGTTCAGCCGCTCCTGCAGGGCCGGGCCCTCGTCCTTCATGTGTTGCAGCGAGGCCTTCATGGCGGCCATGGTGAGCGGATGGCGCACGAAGGTGCCTGCGAAATAGGTCACGCCGGCCTCGGGCACGCTGTCGTCGCCGAACTGCCAGTGGCCGCCGTCGAGGGCATCCATCCATTCGCGCTTGCCGATCATGGCGCCGATGGGCATGCCGCCTCCGATCACCTTGCCGTAGGTGCCGATGTCGGCCTGGATGCCGAACAGGGCCTGTACGCCGTTGGGGTGCGTGCGGAAGCCGGTGATCACCTCATCGAAGATCAGCGCGGTGCCATGTTCCTTGGTGATGCGGCGCAACTCGCGCAGGAAGTCCACGGGCCTGAATTCCATGCGGCGGCTTTGCACGGGCTCCACCAGGATGGCGGCGGCCTCATGGCAGCGCTCCTTGATGATCTCCAGGCTCTCGGGCGTGCCGTAGTCCAGCACCAACATGTTCTGCACGGCCTCGGGCATGATGCCCGGCGCGCCGGGATAGCTCTTCTTGCTCTTGCTGCCGCGGATGATCACCTCGTCGTTGATGCCGTGGTAGCTGCCGCTGAAGGAGATGATCAGGCTGCGGCCCGTTACGGTGCGTGCCATGCGCATGGCGCCAAGCACCGCCTCGGAGCCCGTGTTGCACACCGCCGCGCGTTCCTGTCCCGTCAATTCACAGAGCAGTTCGCTCACCTCGGCCGCCAAGGGGTGCATGGGGCCGATCTCCGCGCTCAGGTCCACTTGCTTGTGCAGCGCCTCCTTCACAAAGTCGGGCATGTACCCGAACATGGAGCTGCCGAAGCCGCTCAGGATGTCCACGTATTTGTTCCCGTCGATATCCCACAGGTAGCAGCCGGTGCTGCGGTCCACCACCACTTGGTAGGTCAGTTCCTTGGTTTGCGGCTTGAAACCGGTGACCACCCGCGGGTCGGCCATGTGCGCCCGATGTTGCTGGGTGAATGCCTTGCTCTTGGCGGTCTTCGCGGTGTAGCGCTTCACGAAGTCGTCGAACCAGGCGCGCTGCTCGGGCGTGAAGTCGTCCACCTTCTCCTTGCTGATCCGGGCTTGTGCGCCAAAGACCTTCTTCAGTTCGGGCGCATCCTCGAGCGCGTTGGTGCCCGTGGCTTGGCTTCCTTCGCCGGCCACGCCCTTGGCGGCGGGTGCTTGGGCACTTGCCGCCCCGGCCGTCCAATGTGGCAGGATGTGGTCCGCAAGCTTGTCCAGGTTGGGCAGTTCCTCGTTGAGCTGCCGGAAGCTGATCTTCACCCCGAACTTCTTGGACAGGGAAGTGGCCACTTGGGTCAGGAAGAGGGAATCGAGGCCCATCTCCAGGAAGGTGTCCTCGTTGCTGGCATTGGCCAACTCCAGGCCAGAGCTTTCTTCGAGCAGGTGCTTGATCTGTGCGATCAATTGGTCCTTGGCGCTGAGGCTGGCATCCACGATCGCTGTGTTCGCGGTGGTGCTCGCGGTAGCGGCCGCCGTACGGTGCCCGTCCACCATCAGGGGGGCATTGGGCTCCACCCAGTGCCGGATGCGCTCAAAGGCGTAGGTGGGCATGCTGATCCGGCGGCGTTCCTCTTGGCCGTGGAACTTTTCCCAATCGATGGAAATGCCGGACTGCCACAATCCCCCGACGGCCTTCAGCAGTTGCGCCAATTCAGCGCCGTTGCCGGCCTCGGCCCCAAGCGAGGACACGGCCGTTTGTTTCTTGGGATCGGTGCTTTGCTGGCGCGCCAACGTGGTTGCCGTGGTACGCGGTCCCACTTCAAGCATCACGCGCGAGCCCGCCACAACCTTGGTGTCGGCGGGGTCCGCATCCTGCCATGCGAACTTCACGGCTTGGGCAAAACGCACGGTGGCCCGCACGTGGTCGCTCCAATACGTGGGCGAGGTGGCCTCGTCATCCTTCAGCCATTCGGCCGTCACGGTGCTGATGATGGGGATGCGCGGGGCGTTCAATTGCACGCCTTCCACCACCTTGCGGTAGGGTTCCACCATCGGTTCCATCATCGGGCTATGGAAGGCGTGGCTGGTCACCAGCAACTTGCAAGTGATCTCTTCCTTCTCCAGCTCGGCCTGCAGCTTGGCGATGGCTTCATGTGGGCCGCTGGCCACGCAGAGTTGCGGACCGTTGTTGGCGGCGATGCTGCATCCTTCGGGCAGGCGCTTGGCCACATCCTCCTCTGCGGCGCGCACGCTGAGCATGCTGCCACCGGGCAGTTCCTGCATCATGCGTCCACGGTTGGCCACCAGCTTCACGGCATCCTCCAACGAGAAGATGCCGGCGAGGCAGGCGGCCGCGAACTCGCCGATGCTGTGGCCCATCAGGGCGTCCGGCCTGATGCCCCAGTCCATCCACAGTTGGGCCAGGCTGTAGTGCATGGTGAACAGCCCGGCCTGGGTGTACACCGTTTGCTTGAGTTGTTCGGCGGCCTTCTCCTCTTCACCCGGTTTCGGGAAGATGATGGCCCGCAGGTCCGTGCCCAGCTCTTTGCTGAAGAGGTGGATGCACTTGTCGAAATGCTTTTTGAAGACCGGCTCACTCTCCCACAGGTCGCGGCCCATGTTCACGTACTGCGAGCCTTGCCCGGGGAACATGAAGACCACGCCGGGAGCTGCTTCGGTGAGTTCGCGGGTGCCCATGAGGGCGGCATCCTTGTCGGCGATGGCCCGGGCCACTTCCTGGTGGCTTCCGCCCACGATCAGGCGGCGGTGCTTGAAATGGCGGCGCCCCACCTGCAAGGTGAATGCGGCATCGGCCAATGATGTTTCCGCGTTGTCCTCCATCCATTGGCGGAGGTTGTCGGTCATGGCGTCGAGGCTGGCCTTGCTTTTGGCGCTGAGCAGGAAGAGCTGCTTGCTGCGTGATGCGCCGGAGGCCGCGGTAACGGGCGGTTCGGCGAGGATCACATGCGCATTGGTGCCCCCCACGCCGAATGAGGATACGCCCGCCATGCGTGGTGTGCCGGGCACCCGTGGCCAGGCCAGGTTGTCCTGCACCACATGGAAGGGCGAATCAGCGAAGTTGATCGACGGGTTCGGCTTGTCGAAGCCGATGTTGGCGGGGATCTGCTCCCGCTGCAAGGCCATGGCGGTCTTGATCACGCCAACCGCACCGGCGGCAGCGGTGAGGTGGCCTATGTTGCTCTTCACCGACCCGATGGCGCAGCGGTGGCCGTCCTGCTTGCCCCCGAATGCCAATGTCAGGGCCTCCACCTCGATGGGATCGCCGAGCGGGGTGGCGGTGCCGTGCGCTTCCACGTAAGTGATCTGGTCGGGTGTAACACCGGCGTCAGCTTGGGCCATGGCGATCACTTCGGCCTGCCCGCGTACGCTGGGTGCGGTGAAGCTGGCCTTGTCGCTGCCGTCGTTGTTCAACGCGGCACCTTTCACCACGGCATAAATGTGGTCCTTGTCGCGCACGGCATCGTCCAGGCGCTTGAGCACCACGATGCCCGTGCCATCACTGAAGCTGGTGCCTTTGCCCTCGGCGTCGAAGGTGCGCGTGCTCCCGTCGGGGCTGTACATGCCGCCCTCGTTGTACAGGATGCCGCTGTTGATGGGCACGGTGATGGCGATGCCGCCGGCCAAGGCCATGTCGCACTCACCGTCGCGCAACGCCTTGAAGGCCTGTGCGATGGCCACCAGGGAGGTGCTGCACGCAGTGTGGATGCTCAGGGCCGGTCCGCGCAGATCGAACTCGAAGGCGAGGCGCGTGGCGATGTAGTCCTTCTCGTTGGCCGTCATCACTGCGAAATCGCCCACCTGCTCGATCAGGTCGGGATGGCCGATGACGTTCCGCGTGTAATAGGTGTTGTTGCCCATGCCGGCATACACGCCGATGAGCCCGTTGAATCGGGCGGGGTCGTATGCGGCATCCTCCAAGGCGGCCCATGCCGTTTCCAGGAACACGCGCTGTTGGGGGTCCATCAGCGCCGCTACCTTGGGGTTCACGCCGAAGAAGCCGTGGTCGAACTTGTCGGCATCGGTGATCACCCCGCGTGCCTTTACATAGTCGGGGTCGTTGCGGAGCTCGGCCGGAATGCTCGGGTCGATGTCGTCGGCGGCCCACTGGCTGATGCTGCTCTTTTTCGCCAGCAAATTGGCCCACAGCTCCTCCACGCTGGCGGCGCCGGGGAATCGGCCGCTCATGCCGATGATGGCCACATCACCCTTGGCGGTGCCCAATGCCTTCCGTTTGGCGGCGAGCTCGGCGGGCGACACCGTGCCGGCGTCACCATCGAGATAGGCGGCACACGCCCGGGCGGTGGGGTGCTGGTACAATTTGACGATGGGCAGTTTCAGGCCATGGCCCTCGAGCTGCGCCACCGCTTGGATGCTCAGCAGCGAGTTGCCGCCCAGGTCGAAGAAGTTGTCGTCGAGCCCCACCCGGTCAATGCCGAGCAGGTCCGCCCATACTTGAGAGATGGTCTTCTGCGTGCTGGTCTCGGGTGCCGCAAAGGCAACGTCGAGGTCGGGCCGCTTTACGTCAGGGGCGGGAAGCGCCTTTCGGTCGATCTTGCCGCTGGGTGTTCGCGGCAGTTCCTTCACCGCCACGAAGGCCGAAGGCTGCATGTAGTCCGGCAGGAGGGAGGCCAAGTGTTTGCGCAGATCATTGGTCCCCAGTTCGCCCTTGGCGACGTAGTAGCCCACCAGTCGTTTCAGGCCCGGCCGGTCTTCGCGTACCGTGGCCACGGCCTGCTCCACGTGCGGGTGTTTCTCCATGGCCACCTCGACCTCGCCCAGTTCGATGCGGTAGCCGCGCACCTTTACTTGCCCGTCGATGCGGCCCTTGTAGTCGATCTCGCCGTTCGGGAGCTCAGCGGCACGGTCGCCGGTCTTGTACATGCGGCCACCGGCCACGAACGGGTCGGCAAGGAAGCGTTCGGCCGTCAGGTCGTCGCGTCCGATGTAGCCCTTCGCCACGCAGGCGCCGCCGAGGTACAACTCGCCTTCCTCACCCTGTTTCACGGGCTTCATTTGCTCATCGAGCACGTACAGCTTCACGTTATCGATGGCCGTGCCGATGTTGGGCAGGGAGGGCCAGGCATCCGGGTCGCCCTTGAGCTCGAGCTCGCTCACCACGTGGCCCTCGGTGGGGCCGTACTGGTTGCAGAAGCGGCAGCCGGGCAATTGCTTGAAGAGGTTGGCGATGGCCGGGGTGATCTTCAGTTGCTCCCCGCTGGTGAAGACCTCCTTGAGCGATGAAGGCACTTCGCCGGTGCGCTCCACGGCTTCGGCCAGGTATTGCAAGGCCACAAAAGGCACGATGATCCGGTTGATGCCTTGGCTGATGATCTTGCGCAGCAGCTGTGTGCTGTTGAGCCGGTCTTCATCAGTGATCAGCACCAAGGTGCCGCCTTGCGCGAACGTGGTGAATATCTCTTGGAAGCTGACGTCGAAACTGATGGGCGCGAACTGCAAGGTGCGCTCGCCGGCCCGTAGTACCGAGGTGCGTAGCTGCCATTGGATCAGGTTCACCAGCGGCGCGTGGGGCATGGCCACGCCTTTGGGCCGGCCGGTGCTTCCGCTGGTGAAAAGGATGTACAACAGGTCGGTGCCCTGCGCGGGGCCGGGGCCTTGCAGGGCAGGGCCGGTCCCCAGGTCCATGTCCTCGATCAGGAGCGTGCTCGCACCGGCATCACGGAAAAGGTGGGCATGTGCCCGGCTGGTGATCACGGCAGGCGGGCGGGCATCTTCCAGCATGGCCGCGATCCGCTCCGGCGGATAGGAGGGGTCGAAGGGAACGTAGGCCGCGCCGGCCTGCAGGATCCCCAAAACACTGATGACCAGTTCTGCGGACCGGTCCAAGCAAAGACCCACATTGGCACCAGGCCCGATCTGGGCGGCTTGCAACAGGTGCGCCAGCCGTCCCGCCCGGGCGCTCAATTCCGAATAGGTCAATGCACCGTGCTCTCCGATGAGCGCGATGGCGTTTGGGGCCAAGGCGGCCCCTTGTTCAAAGTAGCTGAAAATGGAAGCCGGAGCGGCTTCGTTCGTGTGGGACATGTATGGGATCGGTCCTTGTTGTACAGAAAATCAGGCGTGGACTTAAACGGCCAAGGGCGGCAAAGGTTTGGTCCCCTTCATGGGCTGAATCGGGCCAGTGGATTCGCTCGTTTTCCCGTTCGTCGTAAATTTAGGCTTATTCGTCGAGGCGTGCGCTGCCGATTGTCATGAAGCGTTTCTGGCGCCGTTCAAGCGGACCTATAGGGGGTATGCAAGCGGACAAGGCATGGGCATTCGGTGGCGTGGATCTGCGGAGGTGTGCCTGCCGTGGACCTGGAATCGGCGATGACAGCCCGGCCCGGATGGAATATGAATAGGGAACGCCTTTGCCTTGGGCAGGGGAGCGGCCTACTTTTGCAAATTCACCTGAGGAATGGCCCGTAGGCTTTTGCTGATCTTGTTGGTCCTGGCGTCCGGCTTTTTGCCGGTCCGATTGCGCGCACAGGCCCGCGAAGCAAGTGTTCTGGCTTCGGCGCAGGTACAGGTGTCGCCACCGCGCATCACTTTGAACTGGCTGACCACGAACAATGTTACGGGCTATCAGATCTGGCGGAAGGTGAAAGGCGCGACCACCTGGGGGAACCCGGTGGCCTCGCTGGGCGCAGGGGCGGTGACATGGGCGGATGACAATGTCAACGTTGGCGTGTCCTACGAATACAAGATCGTGCGCTCCACGGCGAATACGGGCCAAGGCTATTCGTATATCAATGCAGGCATACGGCTGCCCATGGTGGAAAACCGGGGAAGAATGATCCTGCTGGTGGACGATTTTTTCAGTCAATCCTTGGCACCACAGTTGGAGCAGCTGAGGCAGGACCTGGAAGGCGACGGCTGGAAGGTGGTGAGGCATGATGTGAGCCGCAATGCCAGCGTGCCATCGGTGAAAAACCTGGTGGTGAACGAATACAACGCCGACCCGGCGAACACCAAGGCGGTCTTCCTGCTGGGCCACGTGCCGGTGCCTTATTCCGGCAATTTCGCCCCGGACGGCCATGGCGACCACCAAGGGGCGTGGAGCGCGGATGTGTTCTATGGCGATGTCAATGGCAATTGGACGGACAGCCAGGTGAACGCGACCTGGGCCACCGATGTGCGCAACCGTAACGTGCCGGGCGACGGCAAGTACGATCAAAGCGTGTTGCCCAGCGAAGTGGAACTGGCCGTTGGGCGGGTTGATTTCTACAACCTGCCGATGTTCTCGCAGAATGAGACGGGCCTGATGGGCAATTACCTCACCAAGCTGCACAACTGGAAGGTGAGGGCCTTCACGGCCACGGTCAGGGGCTTGGTGGACGACAATTTCCAAGGCTACTCCGATGCCTTCGCCTCCAATGGATACAGGGGCTTCGCGCCGCTTGTGGGGCACCAGAACGTCACCGACAACGATTACTTCAGCACCATGGCCCAGCAGAGCTACCTGTGGAGCTACGGGTGCGGGGGCGGCTATTGGGACAGGGCCGGTGGAGTGGGCACCACGGGCGACTTTGCCGCCATCAGCGTGAAAGCCGTGTTCACCATCCTCTTCGGCAGCTATTTCGGTGATTTCGATTGCCAGAACAATTTCCTCCGCTCGGCCTTGGCGAGCGGAACCACCCTCACCAACTTCTGGGCGGGATATCCCAATTGGTTCTTCCACCACATGGCCATGGGGGAAACCATCGGATACTCCACGCAATTGACCCAGAACAATGGCAACGGGCACTATGCTCCTGCCAACCCGAGTGCCGGCAGGGTCCATCTGGCGCTCATGGGGGATCCCACCCTGCGGATGGCCATGGTGGGCCCGCCCTCGAATGTGGCGGGTGTGGTGAACGGCAATACGGTGACGCTGGGCTGGACGGCCAGCACGGACAACGTGTTGGGGTACCATGTGTACCGGTTCATCAGCGCAACCCAATCATGGCAACGCCTGACGCCGGAGGCGGTCACAGGCACCACATTCACCGAAACATTGGCCGGGGCAGGGGGGGATATCCGCTACATGGTAAGGGCCCTGAAGCTGGAACAAAGCGCCAGCGGAAGCTATTACAACCTGAGCATCGGCGCATCCGGCCAAGCAACGGGAGGCGCCCAAGCACTGGACTGCCAAGGCGTGCCCGGCGGACCGGCCCTGGCCGGAACACCCTGCGATGACGGCGACCCCTGCACCGTGAATGATGCATGGGACGCATCGTGCCAGTGCCATGGGGTGCTCAAGGACTCAGATGGCGATGGCATTTGCGATGCATGGGACAACTGCCCCTGGGTGCCCGGCCAAGTGGGCTCGCCCTGCAACGATGGCAACCCCTGTACCGTGAACGATGTCCTGAATGAAAACTGCCAATGCGTGGGTACTTTCCTGGACAGTGATGGGGACGGTATCTGCGATGCACAGGACAACTGCCCGTACACGCCGGGGCAGATCGGCTCCCCGTGCAATGATGGCAATCCATGCACCGTCAACGACCGGATCAACGCCAATTGCCAATGCGTGGGAACCTTTAAGGACACCGACGCGGATGGTATCTGTGATGCCTTGGACAACTGTCCCACCGTACCGGGCGTGATCGGTAGCCCGTGTGATGATGGCAATCCCAATACGGTCAATGATGTGCTGAACGCCAACTGCCAATGCGAGGGCACGCCGGTGGTGCTCGATTGCAACAGCGTGCCCAATGGGCCGGCCATGCCCGGTACCCCGTGTGATGACGGCGACCCCAACACCATCAACGACATCATTCAGCCGGACTGCTACTGCGTGGGGACCTCCATTTGGGACTGTCCGGCACTGCACGCCAACGTGGGTGATGTCTGCGATGACGGAGATCCGGACACGATGGACGACGTCATCACCGCGGATTGCGCATGCGCCGGAACGCCCTTCGTGCTCGATTGCAACAGTGTGCCCAACGGCCCGGCCATGCCCGGGGCGCCCTGCGATGATGGCGACCCCAATACGGTCAACGACATCATTCAGCCGGACTGCAATTGCGTGGGGACCTCCATTTGGGACTGTCCGGCACTGCACGCCAACGTGGGCGATGCCTGCGACGACGGAGATCCGGACACGATGGACGACGTCATCACTGCGGATTGCGGATGCGCCGGAACGCCCTTCGTGCTCGATTGCAACAGCGTGCCCAACGGGCCGGCCATGCCCGGTGCGCCCTGCGATGACGGCGACCCCAATACCATCAACGACACCATTCAACCGAACTGCTACTGCGTGGGCACACCCGTCATTTGGGATTGCCCAACCCTGTATGCCAATATCGGCGATGCTTGCGATGACGGGAATGCCGGTACCATGGATGATGTGGTGACAGCCGATTGCGCATGCGCCGGAACACCCTTCGTGCTGGATTGCAACAGCGTACCCAACGGCCCGGCCATGCCCGGCACTCCGTGTGATGATGGTGATCCCAACACGATCAACGACATCATCCAGCCGGACTGCTATTGTGTGGGCACCTCCATCTGGGATTGCCCGGCGCTGAACGCGAACGTGGGCGATGCGTGCGACGACGGGAATGCGAACACCATGGATGATGTGGTGAGGGCCGATTGCGCATGCGCCGGAACACCCTTCGTGCTGGATTGCAACAGCGTACCCAACGGCCCGGCCATGCCCGGCACTCCGTGTGATGATGGTGATCCCAACACGATCAACGACATCATCCAGCCGGACTGCTATTGCGTGGGAACCTCCATCTGGGATTGCCCGGCGCTGAACGCGAACGTGGGCGATACGTGCGACGACGGGAATGCGAACACCATGGATGATGTGGTGACGGCCGATTGTGGATGCGCCGGAACACCCTTCGTGCTGGATTGCAACGGCGTGCCCAACGGCCCGGCCATGCCTGGGGCGCCATGCGATGATGGAGACCCGGATACGGGCAATGATTCTTGGACCGTGGATTGCGGGTGTGTCGGTGAATTGCTGGATTGCGAAGGTGTCCCCGGGGGGGCGGCGCTTCCGGGAACCATTTGCAATGATGGCAACAATGCCACCATGGAGGATGCATGGACCGCGGACTGCGAGTGCATCGGCCTGGTGGTGGACTGCATGGGAGTGCCTGGTGGCGATGTGTTGCCGGGCATGCCATGCGATGATTACAACCCACTTACGGTGAACGACACCTGGTCGGTGGAATGCGATTGCTTGGGAACTCCTGCGGATTGTACGGGAACGATCGGCGGTGCCGCCATGCCCGGAACGCCGTGCGATGATGGGGACCCGACCACCGGAAATGATGTCTGGGACCTGTTCTGCAACTGTGCGGGCCAGGTCATTGACTGCACCGGCACCATAGGTGGGACGGCCTTGCCGGGAACTCCGTGCGATGACGGTGATCCCAACACGGTGGATGATCACTGGACGGCGGAGTGCAGCTGTGTGGGCGTGCCGGTCGACTGCGAGGGGGTGCCCTTGGGGCAAGCCTGGCCCGGCACCCCTTGCGATGATGGAGATCCCGATACCGGGAATGATGTATGGGGACTGGATTGCGTGTGTGCCGGCCTGCCCTTGGACTGCACCGGCATCCCTGGTGGCCCATCCATGCCCGGCACACCCTGTGACGATGGGGATATCAGCACGGGGAATGATGTCTGGGGTGATGACTGCCATTGCGCAGGGCTGCCGATGGATTGCATGGAGGTGCCGGGAGGGACGGCCTTGCCGGGTACACCTTGCGATGATGGGAACCCCAATACCGGGAATGATCAATGGACGCCTTCCTGCGAATGTGCCGGCCTGCTGATCGATTGTGCAGGGGTGCCCGGCGGTACGGCGTTCATCGACGATTGCGAAGAATGCGCAGGAGGAAATACAGGTATCATTCCCAATGTGGATACCGACGGTGACGGGCTTCCCGATTGCAAGGACAATTGCCCCGATGTGCCCAACTTCGATCAGGCCGATCAGGATGGCGATGGGGTGGGAGATGTCTGCGACAATTGCCCGGAGATCTTCAATCCTGATCAAGCAGATTCGCTGGGTAACGGCATCGGGGATGCGTGCCGGAACGCTTGGGTCGGCCCCCACGGCTCCATCCATGAAGCTATCCGGATTCATCCGAACCCCACCGCCGGCCTTCTGGTACTGGAGCATGTGGGCCAGGACGTCCGCACCGTTGTCGTCAGGGATATTGCCGGGGCCGAGGCTCTTCGGCTCGAATACCGGCCGGTCATTGACTTGGGGCCCCTAACGCCAGGTGTATACGTCCTGGAGTTGCGCGGTTCCGACCGTGTGCCGAAGGCAAGAGTGCGGGTCGTGCGCCAGTAGAGGCGGGGCCTCCTTGGAAGTGGGGCGCGGCCACGCCCCGGCCCATCGGGCGCGGTTAACCCAGTTCCGGCCCTGCCGAGGGAAGATCAGCATGGGACAGCGGCCTTGTTGGTGGGGAGGAAGCCTTCATCCGGCACGAGATGGCAGTTGTTCGTCGTATTTCCCGGCCCGTACGGAAACCCCTGCGGCCCCGGTTGCGGTATAAGGTCGTCGGGCTTACCAGCACCAAGGGTTCATCCCATGGCTTGGCCCAGGCAGCCCATACCCTTCGGAACCATGAAACATCTTCTGATCATTGGCTTGGCATGGTTCATCGCGCTGGGGGCCTTCAGCCAAACCCCGTCGCTCAATGAGTCCGTGCAATTGGCTGCCACCGTTCAGGCTTCGCCGGCCCGGATCACGGTTTCGTGGGCATCCAACACAGCGGCCACGGGATACACGATCTACCGGAAGGTGAAAGGCACCCAGAGCTGGGGTGGCAGCTTGGCCTCCTTGGCCGGCTCGGCCACACAATACGCCGATAATGGCGTGACGATCGGGCAGTACTACGAATACAAGGTGACCCGGGCCGGTGGAGGAAATGCCACCGGATATATCGCGTCCGGGATCAACCTGGACCCCGTGGAGGACCGGGGCATCATGGTGCTTCTGGTGGACAATGATATTTCGGGCGGGCTGACCACTGAACTGGCCCAATTGGCCACCGACCTGCGGGATGATGGTTGGGGGGTGATCCGCCACGACGTGCCGCGCTCCATGGCCACATCGGCCGTAAGGGCCTTGGTGCAAGCCGATTACAATGCAGCACCCGGCCGGGTGAAGGCCGTCTATGTGATCGGCCATGTACCCGTGCCTTATTCGGGGCGCCTCAACCCCGATGGCCATGGCGACCACCTGGGGGCTTGGCCTTGCGACGGGTATTACGGCGAAATGAACGGTACCTGGACCGACAATACCGTGAACGCCACCGGGGGGCAATCGAGCCAGAACCATAACGTGCCCGGCGACGGCAAGCTGGACCAGAACAGCTTTCCAGGGGACCTTGAGCTCCAAGTGGGGCGGGTTGACTTCTGGAACATGGGCCAGCCCTACTACGCTTTCCCATACAATGAGACCGAGCTCACGCGACGATACCTGAACAAGGCGCATGCCTTCAAGACGCGCCAGTTCATACCCCAGGCGCGCGGGATCATCTTCGACAACTTCCAATGGCTCTCCAACCCGCTCGCAGGATCGGCCTATCGTTCCATACCCGCTTTGGTGGGAGCCGAGAATGTCACCAACTGCTATCCCTATGCCACGCCCTTCCACGCGCAGGTGAATGGCCAAAGCTACCTGTGGACCTACGCGAGTGGCGCGGGAACTTGGTCCAGCGCGGACAACGTGGGAACCACGGAGAACTATGCCGCCATCGATTTCGGGGGCGTGTTCAACATGTCCTTCGGGAGCTATTTCGGCGACTGGAATACCACCAACAACTTCCTCCGGGCCCCGCTTGCCAGCGGATCCGGGCTTACCAATGTGTGGGCGGGCGCACCCAATTGGTTCTTCCATCACATGGGCATGGGGGACAATATCGGATACAGCGCCCTGGTGTCCATGAACAATACATCCTTGTACACACCACAAAATGGCGGTTGGCAAGGGCAACCATATTCCAATGTGCACATGGGGCTGATGGGAGATCCTTCCCTGCGGATGACCATGGTGCCAAGGCCGTCAGACCTACAGGTGACGAACAACAACGGACAGGCAGCTTTCTCCTGGACGCCCGCGCTGGGCGCCGTGGATGGATATCACGTTTATGAGGTGGGACAAGGCACCAATGCCAATATCCGCCTAACGCCACAACCGGTGACAACCCCCAACTTCATGAGCCCGGCCGTCCCTTTTGTGGCCGGCAAACAGTACATGGTAAGGGCGGTGAAGCTGGAGACATCGAACACCGGCAAGTATTACAACCTGTCGCTCGGCGTACAAGCGACCGCAAGCGGTGCAGCGACACCGGACTGCAATGGAGTGGCCGGTGGCAGCGCGTTGCCGGGCACGCCGTGCAACGACG
>DAOKZW010000001.1:176190-232578 GCA_035325445.1 Flavobacteriales bacterium | reverse complement strand
CGGCAATTGAGCATCAATGAAAAGGCTGTTGACACACTTTTCATAATACTCCCCACGGCGTTGAGCTCCTCAGGCTCGGTCAGTAAACAGTACGCCTTTGGCGTAACAGTGAACAGTGCGCGTGCCGCAGGTAGCCGGCTTCGTGTCCTCTTCTCTTCTTCTCTGCTTCTTCTCTTCTCTTCTTCTCTGCTTCTTCTCTTCTCTTCTCTTCTTCTTCTTCTTCTCTTCTTCTCTTCTTCTCTTCTTCTCTCTGTTAGCCCCCGTCAGCCATCCTGGAAAAAGCGCAAAGCAGCTTCGGGTTGGCCTCTGACTCAACGGGTACGGATACTTTTGGGGCATGATCATCGTGACCGGAGCAGCGGGATTCATTGGCAGCCGCTTATTGGCCGAGCTGCAGGAACGGGGATACACGGACCTCGTGGCGGTGGATGACTTCTCCCGTGCCGACAAGGCGCGCAACCTGGAAGGCATCAAGCTCAGCCACCGCGTGGAACGCAAGGAGTTTTCCGCGTGGATCGATGCCAACGAGAACCAAATACAATTCATCTTCCATCTCGGTGCACGCACCGATACCACCGAGTTCGACAAGGCGATCTTCGATGAACTGAACGTGCGTTCGAGCCAGGACATCTGGGAACGCTGTGTCCGGTATGCCATCCCGATGGTGTATGCCTCCTCGGCAGCCACCTACGGCGGCGGCGAGCTGGGCTACGGCGACACCGACGACATGCTGCCCTTCCGGCTGAAGCCGCTGAACCCGTACGGGGAGAGCAAGAACGAGTTCGACAAGTGGGCGCTCCAGCAGCAGAAGAAGCCTTTCTTCTGGGCCGGCCTGAAGTTCTTCAACGTGTACGGGCCCAACGAATACCACAAGGGGCGCATGGCCAGCGTGGTGTTCCATGCCTTCAACCAGATCCGCGACACGGGCGGCATGAAGCTGTTCCGCAGCCACCGGCCCGATTACAAGGACGGGGAGCAGCTACGCGATTTCGTGTACGTGAAGGACCTGTGCGACGTGTGCATCTTCCTGATGGAGCAACGCAGGCACAGCGGCATCTACAACCTGGGCAGCGGCAAGGCCCGCACCTTCTTCGACCTGGCGCGCAACGTGTTCAAGGCCATGGGCAAGCCGGAACGGATCGAGTTCATCGATACGCCCATCGACATCCGCGACAAGTACCAGTATTTCACTGAGGCCGAAATGGGCAAGCTGCGCGGCATCGGCTACGACAAGCCTTTCCACACGCTGGAGGAAGGCGTCGCCGATTACGTAACGGGGTATTTGATGAAGTAGTTGCCAGTTGTTCATTGCCGGTTCCCAGGACGGAGCCTGCCTGCTGCCACCTGCGTCTCGCCGAAGCCTTGGCGTAGGCGGACTGCCACCTGCTACTGCCAACTGCCAACTAATAACTACTGAGCACCGCCTCCTCCCTCAGCATCAGCAATTGCTCGCGGATGTGAAGCAGGCGTGCGCGTACCTCATCCAAGGGCACGGCCGGGATGGCGGGTTGTGCCGGTTCCACCGTTTCCGGCTTGCGCAATTCAGCCTTCGCCCCTTGCAGGGTGAAGCCCTTTTCCTTCACCAGATGCTGGATGCGCCGCAATTGCAGGATGTCATTCCGGGTATAAAGCCGGTCGCCCTTGTTGGTGCGCTTGGGGCGCAGGCTGCCAAATTCCTTTTCCCAATAGCGCAGCAGCGAGGTGTTCACCCCCAATTCCGTGGCCACCTCGCCGATGGTCCAGTACATACGCTCGATGGATTTCTCCTTCAGGGACATAGCGGCGAAGATAGTTGCCGAAGGTTTTATGCTGCCGTTGCCCGATCGCCATTGGCGCTCCGCGCGCCCTCTGCAACGGTCTTCCGCGGAGGACTTTGCGGCGATGCCTTGGTCTTCCTGCAGCTATAGTACGGGGAAGGTCGCGGTGGGCGGAATGGTCCCAAGGGTCAGTCCATGGATTGCCCGGCGTTGCTGGCTTGTTCCACCATCTTCACGTATTCCTCGGGCGAAAGGCTGTTGAACAGGAAGTTGATGGGGTCCATGTGCACCCCGTCCTTGATCACCTCGTAGTGCAGGTGGGGCCCCGAGCTCAGGCCGGTGGTGCCCACCAGGCCGATCACGTCGCCGCGTTTCACCTTCTGCCCGCGCCGCACCTTGGTCTCCGACATGTGCGCGTACAGGGTCTTGTAGCCGTATCCATGGTCCAGGATCACGTGGTATCCGTAGCCGCTGGTGTTGTACCCGGCGAACTCCACCGTGGCATCGCCCGTGGCGTGGATGGGCGTTCCGGTGGCGCACGGGAAATCCAGGCCCATGTGCGCCTTGGCGATCTTGTAGATGGGGTGCATGCGCACGCCGAAGCCGGAGATCACTTTCGATTGGTCCTGTGGGATGGGCTCCACCGAGGGGATGCTCGCCAGCATGTCCTGTTTGCGCAGCACCAGCTTGCCCACCTCATCGAGGGAGAGGCTCTGCACGTACATCCGTTTGGCCACTTGGTCCAGCCGCTTGCGCGTGTCGATCACCAGGTCGCTGTTGGCGAAGCCCTCCAGGTCCTTGTACCGGTTCACCCCGCCGATACCGGCCAACCGCACGGTGGACGGGATGGGGTCGGCCTCGAAGATCACCCGGTACACGTTGTCGTCGCGTCGCTCGAGGTCGCCCAGCACGGCCTCCATTTCCGAAAGCTGCTTGTTGATCAGCTCGTACTCCACCATCAACTGCTGGTTCTCCCGGCGCAGGGTGGCCTCCTTGGGCGAGTCGATGAACTGGAAGGCCAGGAAGATGCCCACGATGCCCAGGAGCAGGCCCGGGGCCAGTGCCAGTGCGGCCTGCTTCACCTTCTTCCAGCCGCTGATGCGGATCCGCTCGAAGTTGAGCGTGTCGGGGTTGAAGCGGTACTTGTGCTCGCCCATGGCCTGATGCGGGACGTGCGAAGTTAGCCCACGGCTTTGAGGAACAGCTCGCCCCGCAAGCATTTTTAGACTTTCCGGCCCTTCAGCATGGCGTCCGCCGTGGGATCCGCAGGTCCGGGGTGAACCTATGCACGGGGCCCGTGCGAGGTGGGGCCGTCGGCTACATTTGCCGCGCCTTTCCAGAGACCATGACTTCCCAGCAGATCCGTCAGCAGTTCCTCGACCATTTCGCCCGGCGCGGCCACACCATCGTGCCCAGCGCACCCATGGTGGTCAAGGACGACCCCACGCTCATGTTCACCAACGCGGGCATGAACCAGTTCAAGGACCTTTTCCTGGGCAACCGGGCCGTGACGCATCCGCGCGTGGCCGATACGCAGAAGTGCCTGCGTGTTTCGGGCAAGCACAACGACCTGGAGGAGGTGGGCATCGACACCTACCACCACACCATGTTTGAGATGCTGGGCAACTGGAGCTTCGGCGACTACTTCAAGAAGGAGGCCATCCAGTGGGCATGGGAGCTGCTGGTGGATACCTACAAGATCGACCCGGCGAACATCTACGTCACCTACTTCGGCGGCGACGAGGCGGACAAGCTGGAGGCCGACATCGAAACCCGCGACCTCTGGCTGGCCTACCTGCCGGCGGAGCGCGTGCTGCCCTTCGGCCGCAAGGACAATTTCTGGGAGATGGGCGAAACCGGCCCGTGCGGCCCGTGCACGGAGATCCATGTGGACGTGCGCAGCGACGAGGAGAAGAAGCGCATGCCGGGGGGACAGTTGGTGAACCGCGACAATCCGCAGGTGATCGAGATCTGGAACAACGTGTTCATGCAGTTCGAGCGCAAGGCCGACGGGTCGTTGCACCCGCTGCCCGCCAAGCATGTGGACACGGGCATGGGCTTTGAACGGCTGTGCATGGTGTTGCAGGGCAAAACGAGCAACTACGACACCGACGTCTTCCAGCCGCTGATCCAGGACATCGCGAAGCTGTCGGGCAAGACCTACGGGAAGGAGCCCAAGGCCGACATCGCCATGCGCGTGGTGGCGGACCACCTGCGGGCCATTGCCTTCGCCATCGCCGATGGCCAGCTGCCGAGCAACACGGGCGCGGGCTATGTCATCCGCCGCATCCTGCGCCGTGCGGTGCGCTACGGCTACAGCTTCCTGGGCCTGCAGGAACCCTTCATCCATGGCCTGGTGCCCGTGCTGGTGCGGCAGATGGGAACGCAGTTCCCCGAGCTGGCCAAGCAGCAGGAACTCGTCACCAGCGTGATCAACGAAGAGGAGCGCTCCTTCCTGCGTACCCTGGAGACCGGCACCAAGCGCCTGGAGCAGCTGGTGGCGGAGAGCGATGGCGCGCTCAACGGCGCCAAGGCCTTCGAGCTGTTCGACACCTTCGGCTTTCCGATCGACCTCACCCGCCTGATGGCCCGTGAGCACGGCTTGGAGGTGGACATGGAGGGCTTCGAGCGCGAACTGAAGAAGCAGAAGGACCGCTCCCGCGCGGCCACCGCCATCACCACCGGCGACTGGAACGAACTGGCCGCGGGCGAGACGGTGTTCACGGGTTACGATGAGCTGGCCACCGGCGCCCGCATCCTGCGTTGGCGCCACGTGAAGGACAAGGCCGGCGACCGCTTCCAGATCGTGTTGGACCGCACGCCGTTCTATGCCGAGGGCGGCGGACAGGTGGGCGACCAGGGCTGGCTGGAACAGGACGGGAGGAAGGTGGCCGTGCTGGACACCAAGAAGGAGAACCAGCTGATCGTGCACTTCACCAAGGAACTGCCCCCCGACGTATCGGCACCGCTCACGGCCCGCGTGGACGAACATCGGCGCAAGCTCACCCGGCGCAACCATAGCGCCACGCACCTGCTGCACCATGCCTTGCGCCGTGTGCTGGGCACCCATGTGGAACAGAAGGGCTCCCTGGTGGCACCCGATCGCCTGCGTTTCGACATCTCCCACTTCGCCAAGGTCACGCCAGAAGAGCTGGCCCGCGTAGAGGCGGAGGTGCGTGACATGGTCCGCGCCGACCTGCCGTTGGACGAGCGCCGCGATACGCCCATCGCCGAGGCGAAGCGCATGGGGGCCATGGCCCTGTTCGGCGAGAAGTACGGCGACCGGGTGCGGGTGATCAAGTTCGGCGACAGCGTGGAGCTCTGCGGGGGCACGCACGTGCCGCGCACGGGCGAGATCGGCGGCTTCCGCATCGTGGGTGAAAGCGCGTTGGCGGCAGGCGTCCGGCGCATCGAGGCCATCACCAGCGAGGCCGCCGACCGGTACGTGCAGGAGCGGCTGGACACCTTGGAGGCCCTGCAGGAGCTCCTGAAGCATCCCAAGGACATCACGGTGGCCGTGAAGCATCTGCTGGAGCAGAATGCCGCCCAAGCGAAGGAACTCGAGAAGGCCGCACACGAACGGGTGGCGCGTCTGCAGGAGAACATCCTGACGCAGGCCGTGGAGGTGAACGGTGCCCGCGTGGTGGCCCGTGAGGTGGACTTGGACGCCAACGGCATGCGCGACCTGGCCTTCCGCCTGAAGGATGCCAACCCCGACCTGCTCCTGGTCATGGGGGCACGTGAGGGGGACAAGGCGCTGTTGGCGGTGATGGCCGGGCAGGACCTCATCGCCCGCGGGCTCACGGCGCCCAAGCTCATCAAGGAACTGGCGGCCGAGATCAAAGGCGGCGGCGGCGGACAACCGTTCTACGCCACGGCCGGCGGCAAGAACCCGGACGGCTTGCCCAAGGCCTTGGCCAAGGCGAAGGAGTTGGTGGGGTGAGAAGAGGCCTTCGGTCCTTCGGAGGATCAGGTCTACAAGGCTACGGTCGGGTCGGTATCTTTGTGTAAGCTTGAACCGTTGAGGTAGCACGGTGCATTGTAGTTGGCGCACCCTGTAAAAGAGTAAAGAGCAAGGAATGAGCAAGAAACAGGTGACCGCGAGCTATCGGGTTGGCAAGGAGCGTATCGAATTAGGCGTTACGGTACTTGTCTGGGAAGAGGATGGCCTGTTCTATGCGATGTCTCCGGCTTTGGACATTACGGGATACGGGAAAACGGAGCAGGAGGCCAAGGATTCCTTCGAAGTGATGTTGGATGAGTTTGTGGTTTACACCCACCGGAAGAAGACCATCTTCCAAGAGCTGGAGAATTTGGGGTGGATGGTGAACCGGAAGAAGAAGCGCGTGGTTCCGCCGGACATCCTGGACCTGATCCAAGAGAACGAGGCCGTTCGCGACGTGGTCAATCGAGACTTCAAGAAGTACGACCGCACGCTGGAGCTGGCACTGTAGCGATTATGGCCGCGCAGAAGCTTTCGAATGTCTCGTTGGCGCGGTATCAGGCATTCCTCGAATTGGCCGGGTGTGCGTTGATACGCAACAAGGGTGGACATGATGTTTATGCACGTGCCGACCTGCTCCGGCCCATCGTTGTCCAGAGCCATATTGACCCTGTTCCGGAGCGGATTGTCAAACAAGGGTTGCGGGCACTTGGCATGTCACGTGATGACTTCTTCGACATCCTGGGTGGGAAAAAGGAAGTGGTTCGGCGCTCGCCACATTCCAATGTCTTTGAAGTTAGGGAGGTGAAGAAATAGACGGTGGAGACCCGATCAGCAGCCTCCCTGTGCGGTCCTTCACGAGCTACACGCCACCCCCACCTCCTCCCCACTCAACCCATACAGCCCATAAACCAGCCTATCAATCGTGTCCTCCGCATGAGCGATGCGGGTGGACAGCCGTTCTACGCCACGGCCGGCGGCAAGAACCCGGACGGCTTGCCCAAGGCTTTGGCCAAGGCGAAGGAGTTGGTGGGGTGAGGGGCACGGCCTGTCAGCCAAGGGCTTGTAGGCAGACATGTATATTCGCGGAGTTGTCGGGGAACTCTCCTTCCTGGCAGCATCTACATGTCGCATCATCGTTTAAAGGGCCTGCGCCGCCTGGTTGCCATGGCTGTGCTGGTGGCGCTCGGCCGTGCATTGCCCGCCCAGCAGCTCATTTGGACCGACACCTTCAACGGCGGGGTGGTCACCGGTACGTTCTCCATCGGCGACCACTCATTCGGTATCGGGGTGATCTGGATGGGCTTGCCCGAGAACGCCACGGTCCGAAAGGCCATCCTGTACGCCACTTCCGTGGGCAGCGCGGACGATGCCACGTTGGACCTTCAGTTGGGCACCATCCCCATCAGCTTGGGGCCCGCCACGGCAGGGCCGGTCTTCAATACCCTCTATGGCACCAACATCCTGCACACGGTGGACCTGACAGGGCAGTTGGACCCGACGCTGCCCTACCACCTGGTGAGCCTGTCCGGGGGGCAAACCACCTTCAAGGAGTACATGCTGGTGGTGGAGTACGAGCTGCCGGGCATGGCCCCCATCACCCTCGATATCTTTCACTTGGGCGAGGATTCGGCACTGGAGGAGCATTATACCCTTGCCGCCTCGCACCCCATGTCCACCGATGAACCCGTGGCCTTCGCCACCATGGCCGGCTACTGCCGCGATTGGCTCACCGATTATGAAACGGTGACCGTGAACGGAACGGTGTTGGGCAACCTGTACGGCGCCGACTACAACGCCTCTGCGGGCAACCATTTTGGTGCCTGTGCCACCTTCCACTACGCCAACGGCATCTTTGAGGGGATCGGCGACGACGACCCGGACATGGCCATCAGCGGCGCCGATGTCCTTTCGGAACTATCCACGCTGATCGCCCATGGCGACCAGTCTTTCCAATTGAGCTACGCCCATACGCCAACGCTGCACCCGGGCCAGCAACGGGACAATATCGTCAACCTGGCCTTGCTGGCCTACGCGGCGGCGCCATGCGACAACGCCACCGCCGTGCTGGGCCCTGATACGCTCCTGTGCCCAGGCGATACTTTGGTGCTGGATGCCACCCGTGACGGCGCGTCCTACCTGTGGCAAGACGGCAGCACGGCGGCCACCTATACCGTTACCGCCGCCGGCACCTACCACGTGCAATGGACCCATCCCGAATGCAATTACGGGGCGGACACCATCGTGGTGGGCCTGGTACAACTGCCGGACCCGGGCCTTGGGCGGAACCGGGATCTCTGCATGGGAAGCACCATGGAGCTGGGCGCGGAAGCGATCGCGGGCATGGATTATCAGTGGGAAAACGGTGAAACGGCCACCCCGCGTACCGTGGACGGCCCCGGCGTGTACACGCTCACCATCACAAACGGTGGGTGCTCGGTGGTGGACAGCGTGCGCATCAGCGCCTTGGACTGCAGCTATGCGGTGGAACTGCCCAACGTATTCACCCCGAACGGTGATGGCAGCAACCAGCTGTTCACGCCCATCGCCATGGAGGGGGTGTCCGACCTGCTGATCACCATTTACAACCGCTGGGGGCAGGAGGTGTTCAGCAGCAGGCAGCCGACCTTCAGCTGGGACGGGCGCACCCCCGGCGGGGAGCCCGTCCTAGACGGGGTTTACTTCTGGGTGTTGGAGCACGTGGCGGTGCACGAGCCGGAAAAAAAGGTCACCATGCATGGCACGGTGACCTTGTTGCGGTAGCGGGAACGGGCCTTAGGCCAAGCTGGGGCGGTGGCTCAAGGGGCCTTCCAAGGCATGGGCCTTTCCGTAGGCAGGTCCTTCGTATGCCGTGTCGTAGCTCATGCCGAGGTTGAAGATGTACAGGCCGTTGAGCAGGATCACCAGCACATAGTCCAGCATGGTGCGCTTGCCGAAGCTTTGGCACAGCTCGATCCATACCTTGGGGATGAGGTACAACTGGCCGTAGACCGGGATGAAGAACAGGGCGATGTGCCATGCCGGCCGGCCGATGATCTTCAGGAAAACGACCATGTTGACCACGGGGATGATGGCTGTGACCCCGGGCTGGCCGGCCCTGTCGTAAAGGCGCCACAGCGCCACCACGGACAGTACTACCATGAAGCCCAGGATGTAGAACATGCTGTCGCCGAATTGGTTGTACAGCATTCCGTAGAGGTGGTTCAGGAAGTTCATTGCGGCTTGGTTTGGCAGGGTTACCGGTGGTTCCTGTCATAAAGACGCTGCCGGGCGCGTCCGGTTGCCTTGCAAGAGGCTTTTGGGTCCGGAAAGAATGTTAACACGGGCGGGTTGAAAGAAGCTGCCGCAGGCGGGTCATACGCTGGCGTACCGCTTCACGTCGGCGTCCGTGATCTCCGGTCCGCAGAGGATCACCAGCCGCTCCACCACGTTGCGCAGCTCGCGCACGTTGCCTGTCCAAGGCAGTTTTTGCAGCTCCTTCAAGGCCTTGTCGCCGATCTTCTTGGGTGCCACGCCCTGCTCGGCGCATACCTGGCCGATGAAATGCTCCACCAGCTCGGGGATGTCCTCCGTGCGGTCCTTCAGGTCGGGCACGTGGATGGGGATCACGCTCAGGCGGTGGAAAAGGTCCTCGCGGAAGCGCCCCTCGGCGATCTCCTTGCGCAGGTCCTTGTTGGTGGCGGCGATCACACGGGGGTTCACCTTGATGTCCTTGTCGCCGCCCACCCGGGTGATCCGGCCTTCCTGCAGGGCGCGCAGCACCTTGGCTTGGGCGGCCAGGCTCATGTCGCCGATCTCGTCCAGGAAGAGCGTGCCGCCGTCGGCCAGTTCGAATTTGCCCTTGCGCTGGGCCACGGCACTGGTGAAGGCGCCCTTTTCGTGGCCGAAGAGCTCGCTTTCGATCAGCTCGCCGGGGATGGCGGCGCAATTCACCTCGATGAAGGGCCCGTTCTTGCGGTTGCTCTTTTCGTGCAGCATGCGGGCCACCCCTTCCTTGCCGGCCCCGTTCCCGCCGGTGATGAGCACGCGGGCGTCGCTGGGGGCCACCTTCTCCACCATCTCACGGATGTCCTGCAGCTTTTTGCTGGAGCCCACCATGCGTTGATCGGCCTTGCCCCGCTGCACCTTCTGGCGCAGCGTCTTGGTCTCCTGCACCAAGGCCCCGCGGTCCAGCGCGTTGCGCAGCGTCACCAGGATGCGGTTCAGGTCGGGCGGTTTCTGGATGAAGTCGAAGGCCCCTTTCTTGATGGCCTCCACGGCGGTATCGATGGTGCCGTGCCCGCTGATCATCACCACCGGGATGGAATCGTCGTGGGCCATCAGCTTTTCCAGCACCTCCATGCCGTCCATCTTGGGCATCTTGATGTCGCAAAGCACCACGTCGAAGCCGCCCTTGATGGCCTTGTCGAGCCCGGCGGCGCCGTCCTCGGCCTCCTCCACCTTGTGCTTTTCATGTTCGAGGATGTCCCGCAAGGCGTGGCGTATCGCCTTTTCGTCGTCGATGATCAAGATCTTGGCCATGGGACAAAGATGGGGCCGGGGCTGTTTCGTCCCAAGCAGGGCCGCCTCCGGATCAGGCCTTCTGCGGCGTGCCTTGCGCCCGTTGCAGACGCGGCAGCAAGGCGGCCACCACGCCGATCAGCGGCAGGAAGGCGCACACCTGGAACACGAAATCCATGCTGGTATGGTCGGCCAAGGTGCCCAACAGGGCCGAGCCGATGCCCGCCATGCCGAAGGCGAAGCCGAAGAAGAGGCCCGAGATCATGCCCACCTTGCCGGGCACCAGCTCTTGCGCGTACACCACGATGGCCGAGAAGGCGGACGAGAGGATCAGCCCCACCAAGGCGGCCAGGATGCCGGTCCACATCAGGTTGGCGTAGGGCAGCAGCAGGGTGAAGGGGGCGGATCCGAGGATGGAGAACCAGATGACGTGCTTGCGGCCGTACCGGTCGCCGATGGGGCCGCCGATGTAGGTGCCGACGGCCGATGCCATCAGGAAGATGAACAGGTGCATTTGGGCCTGCTGCACGGTGAGCCCGAACTTGCCGATGAGGAAAAAGGTGTAGTAGCTGCTGATGCTGACCACGTAGAACTGTTTGGAGAACACCAGCACGAGCAGGATGATGATGGAGCGCCGCACCAGTTTCGCGGATAGGCCGTGGTCTTCCGCCACCACCTTGCGGGGCCGCCGGGCGCGGATGATGGAGGTGCGCTTGTACCAGGTGCCCACGCGGTACAGCACGATCACGGCGATGAAGGGCACCACGGCGAAGGCCCCGATGCTTTTCATGCCATAGGGCACCACGATGAGGGCGGCCAGCAGGGGCCCCAGCGCCGACCCGAAGGTGCCGCCCAGCTGGAACACGGATTGTGCCAGGCCGCGCTTGCCGCCCGAGGCGGCGTGGGCGATGCGCGAAGATTCGGGATGGAAGATGGAGGAGCCTATGCCCACCAGCATCACCGAACCCAGCAGGGCCGGGAAGGAGTGCGAGCCCCACAGGGCGAAGATCCCCAGCATGGTGAAAACCATGCCCGCCATCAGGGAGTAGGGATGGGGCCGCTTGTCCGTGTACAGCCCCACGAAAGGTTGCAGGATGGAGGCGGTCATCTGGAAGCAGAGAGTGATGAGCCCGACCTGGGTGAAGTTGAGGGCGAACTCCTCCTTGACGATGGGGTAGATGGCCGGGATGAGCGATTGCACCACGTCATTCAGCATGTGCGATGCGCTGATGGCGATCAGCACGGGCAGGACGGTGCGCTCGGCGAACGGGGAGGGGCGGCTGGCAGCCTTGGACATGGAGGGCGCGAAAGTATCCCTGCCCATGGCTGGCTGCACGGGCGTGAAAAAACCCGTGGAGGCTAGTCGCTTTCCTTTAGATTAGCGGCCCAGCCTTAACGAGCATGAGTGGACACTATTCGCGAAAACCCTTGGCCGTCCTTCAGGCCGAGGCGGAAGATCAAGGGGCGGGCACGCTGGTCCGCCGGCTGGGTGCAGGCAGCCTGGTGGCCTTGGGCATCGGCGCCATCATCGGCGCGGGCCTCTTTTCCCTTACCGGGGTGGTGGCCGCCGAGCATGCGGGGCCTGCCGTTACCCTCTCGTTCATCATCAGCGCTGTGGGTTGCGGCCTGGCGGGCCTTTGCTATGCGGAGTTCGCCAGCATGATCCCCATTGCCGGCAGCGCCTACACCTACAGCTTTGCCACCATGGGCCGCCTGTGGGCCTGGATCATCGGATGGGACCTGGTGCTGGAGTATGCAGTGGGGGCCGCCATGGTCTCCATCTCGTGGAGCCAGTACCTGAACAAGCTGCTGATGATGTACGACCTGCATGTGCCGCATGCCTTGATGGCCGGGCCCTTTGAAGGAGGCATTGTCAATTTGCCGGCCCTGCTGATCGTGGCATTGATGTCCTTGTTGCTGGCGCGGGGCACCCAGCAAAGCGCCATCGTGAATGAGATCATCGTGATCCTGAAGGTGGCCGTGGTGATCATCTTCATCGCCTTGGGCTGGGCCTACATCAACCCGGAAAACCTGGTGCCCTACATCCCTGAGAACACGGGCAAGTTCGGCGAGTTCGGGTGGAGCGGCGTGCTGCAGGGCGCGGGCATCATCTTCTTTGCCTACATCGGCTTCGATGCGGTGAGCACGGCGGCGCAGGAGGCCAAGAACCCCAAGCGAAACATGCCCATAGGCATCTTGGGGTCATTGATCATCTGTACCATCCTGTACGTGCTGTTCGGCCATGTGATGACCGGCCTGGCACCCTACACGGAGTTCGGCGGGGCGCACGACAAGCTGGCGCCGGTGGCCACGGCCATTGCGCACACGCCTTACATCTGGCTGCAACAGGCCATCATCATCGCCATCCTGGCCGGCTTCTCGTCCGTGATCTTGGTGATGCTGCTGGGCCAGAGCCGGGTGTTCTACAGCATGAGCCACGACGGGCTGCTGCCCAAGGTGTTCTCCGATGTACACCCCAAGTACCGCACCCCCTTCAAGAGCAATTTGCTCTTCATGGTGTTCGTGGGCCTGTTCGCGGCCTTGGTGCCGGGCAAGGTGGTCGGCGAAATGACCAGCATCGGCACCCTGCTGGCCTTCATCCTGGTGAGCGCGGGCGTGATCGTGATGCGCCGGACGATGCCGGATGCGCCGCGTGCCTTCCGCACGCCGCTGGTGCCGCTGGTGCCCATTCTCGGGATCATCGTGTGCGGCGTGATGATGCTGGCGCTACCCTGGGATACTTGGCTGCGCCTGATCCTCTGGCTGGCCATCGGCATGTGGGTCTATTTCCGGTACGGGGCCAAGCATAGCAAGTTCTGAATGAAAAGAATGACAACAAAGGCAAGCGGAAGCCAATGCCGATGATCCGCGACTATCCCATTGATCGGGTACTGAAGCCCTTGGACCGGTTCATCAGGGACCAGACCATGGCCGGTGTGGCCCTGTTCGTTTCGGCGGCGGTGGCGGTGGTGTTGGCAAACTCACCTTGGCGGGAGGCCTACCATGCCTTCTGGGAGCATACCGTGGCGTTCCATTACGACGACTTCTCGATGTCGCTCAACCTCAAGCACGTCATTAACGACGGCTTGATGGCGGGCTTCTTCTTCCTGGTGGCACTGGAATTGAAACGGTCCTTCATCGCCGGCGACCTGTCCAGTCCCAAGGCTGCGGCACTGCCGTTGGCGGCCAGTTTCGGGGGCATGGCCTTTCCGGCCTTGATCTTTTTGGCGATCAACCAGTTCGAGTTTCCTGCGGCCAGGGGCTGGGGCATCACCTTGGGAACGGACACGGCCTTCGTGCTGGTCATCCTGGGCCTGCTGGGCAAGCGCGTGCCGCCGGCCGTCAAGGCATTCTTCATTGCCGTCTCGGTGATCGACGACATCGTTTCCGTATCGGTGATCGCCTTGTTCTACACCTCGGACCTGTCCACCATCAACCTGGTCATGGGAGGCATCTTCCTGGCGGTGATGGTGCTGATGAACGTGCTGGGCGTGCGCAACATGACGGCCTTTGCCGTGGTGGGCATCCTGGGCATGTGGTCGGCCTTCATGTTGTCCGGGGTACATGCCACCGTGGCCGGCGTGCTCGGCGCGCTGGCCATACCGGCCACGGTGCGCATGGACGGCGGTTCGTTCGTGAACCAGATGCGCCACTTGGCCAACGAGTTTGACAAGACGCTGGTTCCGGGCCGGCGCTTCATTAACGAGGAACAAGTGCTGATCATCACCCGCATGAAGCGTTGCAGTGCCAACGTGGAACCTCCCTTGCAGCGCTTGGAGCACCGGCTGCACCCGTGGGTCTCCTTCCTGGTGCTGCCGCTCTTCGCCTTGGCCAATGCCGGCATCGAGCTGCCCACGAGCATCAGCGCCATCTCCAGCCCGCTCACCATGGGCGTGTCGCTGGGCCTGCTGCTGGGCAAACCGATCGGCTTGTTGCTGATGAGCTGGATCTTCCTGAAGCTGGGATGGGGAACGCTGGGCGCCGGGGTGCGCTGGCCGCACATGGTGGCCGTCTCCGTTATCTCCGGCCTGGGCTTCACCATGGCGCTGTTCATCAGTGAACTCGCCTACACGGAAGAGTGGATGCGTGCCGATGCCAAACTGGGCATCCTGCTGGCCTCGCTCACGACCGGCGTGTTGGGCACCCTCCTGTTCATGCGGATCAAAAAGGACACCGGGAAACTGGCGGAGTGAAGCCGGGCAGGCTATCCTGCCATTTCCGCCAGCAGGCCGACAGCGGCGCCCTCCTTCAGGGAATAGCGGCTCCACCTCAGTTCGTTGATGCCGTGCAGGAGCACGCGCTCGATCAGGAGCAGGGCGGGAACGATGGTGTCCACCCGGTGCGCCGGCATGCCGGGCATCGCTGCCCGCTGGTGGTGGTCCAAGGCGAAGACCTTGTCCTTCACCAGGTCGAACGCGGCGGCATCGAAGGTGAATGAGGTGGCGTCAGCGGCAATGGGGGTGCCGCGTTCCAGTGCGATCAGGCGTGCAATGGTATCGAAGGACCCCGCCGAGCCCACCAGCGTGGCCGGCCAGTGGCGGTCCACCACGGACCACAACAGCTCGAACTGGGCGTCGATATGCCGGGCCATGCGCAACTGCGTGTCCATGGACATGGGATTGATGTCCGGGAACCGCTCCAGCAGACGGGTGGTGCCCAGCTCGAAGCTGTGCTTCCACATCAATGCCTTGTCGGTGGCCAGGATGAATTCCGTGCTTCCCCCGCCGATGTCCATCACCAGCACCGGCTTGTTGCCGATGGGGACCGCCTGGCGCACGCCCTGGAGGATCAGCCCGGCCTCCTCTTCACCCGGTATGATGGCCACTTCCAGGCCCAATTCACGCCGGATGCGCTCCGTGTAGTCCTTGCCGTTGCGGGCGTTGCGCAGCGCCGAGGTGCCGAAGCCGCCCATTTTTTCAACGCCCAGTTCCTTGGCCTTCGCCATCAGGGTCCGCAAGGTGGCCATGCCCCGTTCCTCCGCTTCCCCGGAGATGGTGTCCTTTTCGATGCCTCCCCGGCCGAGGAAGACGCCGATCTCCTCGCTGTGCAGCACCTTCAAGCCCGTTGAGGCACCTTGGGGCCGTTCCGCCACGAGCAGCTTGAACGTGTTGGTGCCCAGATCGATCACGGCGATGCGCATGTTCCTTTCGGTTCAATTTTCGGGGGCCTTCTTCCTGCCGGCATCCCATTCCACGCGGATACCCGCGCTGATCCAGCGGCCCGGCAACGGAATGTTGCCGCGATCGATCTGCGCTGCATCAAGCAGGTTGTAGGCGCTGGCAAAGTAGGTGGTGGTGCGGTGCTTCCATTCGGCCTTCAGGTCGAGCCGCAGCGGGTCCGGATAGGCTGCAAGCGCGCCGTCGGAAAACCGGACATACGTGCCGTAGCGCTGCTTCCAGGCCAGGTTGGCCTGCACGGAGAAGCCTTTGGGCAGGCGTTGGTTCCACCAGAGCGCCGCGTTGTGCGTCAGGTGGTCCAGCACATAGAGCGAGGCGAAGTTGAAGCGGCCTTGGTCGGCCCATTGGTAGGCGTACAGCAGGCCGCCGCGCCCTTTCCCGGTGCGGATGTCCGCTTCCGCCTCGATGCCGTTGAGGTCCACCTCGGTGAGGTTGGCGGCGTGGGTGGTGGTCTCGCCGGGCATTTGCACCCAGTCGATCAGGTCGCGCCCTTGGCGGCGCCATCCGGCCAGTTTCAGGGTCCAGCGTTCGCGCATGATGCGGTAGCCCAGTTCCGCTTGATCGGCGTGCTCGGGTTGAAGTGTGGCGCTGCCGATGGCCCCGCCCCGGTTGTAGTACAGGTCGGTCCAGGTGGGGAAGCGGAAGGCGCGCCCCACGCTGGCAAACAGGCTCTGTGCATTCGCCCAGCGGTACACCACGTCCACGCCCGGGGCCCATTCGGGAGCGAAGCGGGAGTTGAGGTTGAACAGCACGCCGGCATCCACGGTCCAGGCATCGTTGCTCCAGCGGTGATCGGCGTGCAGCGCCAGGTTTTGGCGGTCATCGGCCCGGTCCAGCACTTCGCGCGCACCGGCCACGCGGATGGGCTCGGCCAAGGGTTTGCCCAGCACATTGCTGTACAACTGCTCCTGCCGCCCATGCGCCCCGATGGCCGTGGTTCCCGCCTTCCACCGCAGGGAAGTGCCGGCCATGATGCCTGCGCTTTGGGTGCGGTGCCTGTTGTGGAAGGTGTAGAAGAGCGAGGGGGCCAGGCGGGCGGTATCGCTCCCGCCACGGATGAAGTACCCGTCGGCATAGCGGTAGTGGTCATCGTCCTCGCGGAACAGCTCGAACAGGTCGTCGTGCTGGCGGAAGTAGGTTTTCGTTTGCCAGCTCCAGCGTTGGCCCCGGTGGTCCGCGCCCACGCTTGCATAGCTGGTTCCCGTGGCCTCTTGTTGGAGGGGGAAGGCTGATGAATAGAAGTTTTGGGCGCCGAAGCGTTTGCGTACCAGCCCGGCCTGGACCTTTGTTTGTATGGTCTTGTAGCGGTGGTTCACGTCCAGCTGCCCGCCATATTGGTCGAAGTCGCTGTTGGCCACGTAGCCGTCGCTGTGGCCGTAGTGTCCGCCGATGCGGATGCCGGTCTGGCCCAGCAGCAGGTCTTGCGAGAGCCGTGCGCGATAGGAGCCGTACTGTCCGCCGTCGATGGAGAATGCGCCTCGGTTGTCGTTTGGTGTGCGGGTGATCAGGTTGATGGCACCGCTGAAGGCGCCGGGCCCGAAGGTGCGCGAGGCGCCGCCGTAGAGCACTTCCACGCGCTCGAGCGCATCGGGGTCAACCGGGAGGTCCATGGCATGGTGGCCGGTCTGTGGGTCGTTCAATGGGATGCCGTCCACCAGCACCAGGGCCTGGTCGAAGGTGCCGCCACGGATGCCGAGGTCGGTCTGCACGTCGAACGGGCCGCGCTGCCGCACGTCCACCAAGGTGGCCATGCGCAGCACCTCGCTCACTTCAGGCCTGGCCTGGGCATGCAACAGCAGGCTGTCCACCACTTGCAGGCTGCGCCCGATGCGCGGCAGGGTGCTGGGGATCCGTGTGGCGGTCACTTGCACGGGGTGCAGGGTGCTGTCGGGGGCTTGTGCCAGGGTGGCCATGCCGACGGCGGCAAACAGGGCGATGCAGGAGATGCGGAGCATGGGGGCGGCCAAAGCTATTGGCGGTCGGCAAACCGTCCGGCGCTTGGCATGTTCAGGCGTCTTTTCGCTTGGCGTTGGTCAACTGCCGGATCTTGCGGACCATGATGCTCACGCCGATCCCGAAAACGATGCCGTTGCCGAAATAATGGCCCTTGCTGTCAATGGCCAGTGTGAAGTTGAACAGGGAAAGGATGCAGAGGGCCGCGCCTATCCCGATGGGGAGCCATTTGTGTTTCATCGTTCCATGCCCGCATCAGGGGGCGGGTTCCGCTTCAGCCCTTGTAGAACAGCCACTTGCCCAGTTCCTTCCAGGTCACCTTCTTGCCGTACATGAGGATGCCGGTGCGGTAGATGCGGCCGGCCAGCCACGTGGTGAAGATGAACATGCCCACCAGCAGGGCCATGCTGAGGGCGAGCTCGCCGGGGTGGGCGAAGGCGTTGCCGGTGGCGATGCGCACCATCATCACCACGGGCGAGGTGAAGGGGATGATGGAGAACCAGAACACGGCGGGCCCATCGGGGTTGTACACGGCGGTCTGGGCGATGATGATGGCCACGATCATCGGCACGGTGATGGGCAGCATGAACTGCTGGGAGTCCGTTTCGCCGTCCACTGCGGCACCCACGGCGGCGAAGAGCGAGCTGTACAGCAGGTATCCGCCCAGGAAGTAGAACAGGAACAGGGCCAGGATGGCCGCCACGGGCAGTTCATCCCAGATCTCCATCATCACCCCCAGGTCCTCGGCCGCATCGCCGTCCGCGGCCACGCGCAGGCCCTGCCCGCCCAGCTCGGACTGCAGCTGCGTCGTTACTTGCTGCGTGTCCTTCACCACGGAACCGCTGATGGCATCCTTGGCCATGCCCAGGCCGATGGTGCCCAGGATGGCGGTAAGTACCACCCACAGCAGGAATTGGGTGAGGCCCACCATGGCCACGCCCACGATCTTGCCCATCATCAGCTGGAACGGTTTCACCGAGCTGATCAGCACCTCCACCACGCGGTTGGTCTTCTCCTCCATCACGCCGCGCATCACTTGGGCGCCGTACATGAAGATGAAGAAGAAGATCAGGTAGCCGAAGCCGAAGCCGATGCCGGCCTTGATCTGGTCGTAGCTGCGTTTGCCTTGTTTCTCGATATCGAAGAGCTGCACCTTCAGGGCGGTCTTGATCCGCCGGTAGGTCTCGGGATCCACGTTGTTCACGCGGAGTTTCTCGCGTTCCAGCACCACCTCGATCTGCTTGCTGATGTGGTTCTGCGTGGACAGGCTGGGCAGGTTCTTGTAAAAGATCTGGATCGTGTTGTTCTCCAGCACCAAGGGGTTCACCTCCACCATGGCGTTGTAAGGGCTGGCCTTGAACACCGAGTCGGACATCTCGTCGGGCTGGTAGAAGAACTTCAGGTCGTCGGTCTCCTTCAGCTTATTGGTCACCAGGTGGGCCTTGTCGATCACCACCACGTTCTGGATACCGCTTTCTTGCGATGCGAGGAAGACCACCAGGCCGATGCCGCCCACCATGAGCAGGGGGCCGAGGATGGTCATGATGAGGAAGCTGGGTTTGCGCACCCGGGTGATGAACTCACGCCAGATGATCAATCGGATCTTGTCCATGTTCCTTTTCGTTCGTTGGTCGGGCGTTGGCGCTTCTTTTCCTTATTCGGTGGTGCCCGCGGCCACGCTGGAGGGGTCTGTTTTGCTTACGGCACGGATGAATATCTCGTGCATGCCCGGCACCTCTTCGCGCACGCCGGCGACCTGTACGGCGGGCAGGGTGGCGGCCAGCACCTGGTTCAGGGTGGCGCCATGCAGCAGCTTCACGCGGACGGTGGTCCGCCCGTCCTCCTCGTGGTGGTCGAGCAGTTCGCCGTGGAAGGCGAGGGCGTTGGCGAAAGCCACGTGTGAACCGGTGAATTCGATCCGGTAGGTGGCGTCGCTGTACTGCTTGCGGATGTCCTTCACGCTGCCGTGGAGCACCACGTGGTTGCGGTCGATCAAGGCGATGTGGTCGCAGAGTTCCTCCACGCTTCCCATGTTGTGGGTGCTCAGCATGATCGTGACGCCCGCATCGCGCATGCGCAGGATCTCCGAGCGGATCAGCTCCGCGTTGATCGGGTCGAAGCCGCTGAAGGGCTCATCCAGGATGATGAACTCGGGCCCGTGCAGCACGGTGGTGATGAACTGCACCTTCTGGGCCATGCCCTTGCTCAGCTCCTCCACCTTCTTGTTCCACCAGCCGGAGATCTCCCAGCGCTCGAACCACTCCTTCAGCTGCTGTGTGGCCTCCTGCTTGTCCATGCCCTTCAGGCGGGCCAGGTAGAGGGCCTGTTCGCCCACCTTCATCTTCTTGTACAGGCCGCGCTCCTCGGGCAGGTAGCCCAAGTGCTCCACATCGGCGGCCGTCATGGGCCTGCCGTTCAGCAGCACTTGGCCGGAGTCGGGGCCGGTAATGCGCGTGATGATGCGGATCAGCGTGGTCTTGCCCGCGCCGTTGGGGCCCAGCAGGCCGAAGATCTTGCCCTTCGGCACCTCCATGCTCACCCCGTCCAGGGCCACATGGTCGCCGAAGCGTTTGACGATGTTCTCCACGGTGAGCATGCCTATGCCATCGGATTTGCAACGGGGCCGAAGGTAATCGGGCGGGTGTGGACGGCCGTGCCGTTTATGGAAGCACCGTGCCGCTCAGCCGGCAGGCTCAATGCCCCGGGCGCTTGTGCTTCCACCGCCGGTGCGTCCACAACCAGATGGCCGGACGCGAGCGGATGTCCTCCTCCAAGCGCCGGGTGTGCCGCTCGCTGATGTCGCCTTCAAGGGTGTTGCCGGGATCGGCCTCCAACAGCTCGAAGCGCATGTGGTAGTGCCCGCGCCGGGGCCGGTCGATGCCGAGGTAGATCACCGGGTAGCCCAGCTTGCGGGCGATCGTCTCGGTGCCCCAAAACACAGGCGTGTCCTGGTTCAGGAAGGTGGTCCAGTAGGCGTGCTCCGGGGCGGGTGTCTGGTCGGCGATGAAGGCCGTGGCGGTAAGCTCCTTTTTGTCCCGCAGCATCAGGCGAAACGTTTCCTTCATCGGATACAGGCCGTTGCCCAGCCGCATCCGCATCCGCTCGATCAGCCGGTTGAAGTGCTTGTTCTCCAGCGGGTGGTAGATCACGTTGAGGTGGTGGTAGGGCAGCTGGCTGAAGCGCGCCCCGCCCAGCTCCCAGTTGCCCCAGTGCCCCATCACCAGGATCACGCTTTGGCCGGCATCGAAGTAACGCTTCACCACCTCATCGCCTTCCACGCTCACCCGCTTCACGGCCTGTGCCGGGGAGATCGTGAGCGTCTTCAAGGTCTCCAACATCAGGTCGCAGAACCACTGGCGGAACTCCTTCTCGATCCGCTTCAGCTCGGAGTCGCTTTTCTCCGGGAAGCTGTTGCGCAGGTTTTGCCGCACCACCTTCAGGCGGTAGCCGAGCAGTCCGAACACCAGCGCCTGCACCAGGTCGCTCAGCACGTACAGCGCCCGGAACGGCAGCAGCGCGATGCCGTAGAGCAAGGGGAGGAGGACGTAGTAGGCGATGGCGCCCATGGGACCAAAGAAAGCACAGACGGCCCCGATGGGTTTCCGGCGGCATAAAAGGGTGGATGAAAAATTAGTTGCACATGTGAGTAAACACTAACTAACTTTGCCCCGCAAGACCGGACCGAAAACCATGGAAGCCTTTACCGAACGCCAAGTGGAGATCATCGAGGCTGCTACCAAGCGGATCGATCAGCATGGCATCCAGAACCTCACCATCAAGAACCTGGCCGCCGACATGGGGCTTTCCGAGCCGGCCCTGTACCGGCACTTCGAGGGCAAGAATGCCATCCTGCTGGGCCTGCTCCACTACTTCGCCGAGGAGATGGAGACCCGCTTGGGGAAGGTGATGGGACAGACCTACGCCTCGGCCGGGGAGGAGCTCCGGGCGCTGTTCGATTCGCAGCTGCGTGCCTTTGCCGAACGCCCCTCAGTGATCAGCGTGATCTTCGCCGAGAACATCTTCCACTTCGACAAGACGCTCAGCGCCAAGGTGGGCGAGATCATGGACCTGATGCAGGGCCACGTGCGGCGCAACGTGGAGGCCGGGCAGAAGAGCGGCGAGTACGGCAAGACGATCGGGGTGGGCACGCTGGCCACCATCATCATCGGCAGCATGCGCCTCGCGGTGCTCAAGTGGAAGCTGTCCGGCCACCGCTCCAACCTGGTGAAGGACGGCCGCACGGTGCTGGATGGCATTCTGAAAATGGTGGAAACGAAATGACGGACCAGATGATGGCCATGCAGGAAATGAAGAAACCCCAGGCTGGCATCCGGCGGAACAGCCGCTAAGCAACGCGATCCCGAGGCTCAAAAAAATTTGCCCAACCATGTTAGTGAACATTCGCAAACCCATGATGGCCGCCCTGCTGATCGCGGCGTGGCCCGCCGTGCAGGCCCAGTCGGCATGGACGCTGAAGCAGTGCCTGGACACCGCGGTGGTACGCAACAAGGGCCTGCTGATCGGCCGCAATGACCTGGAGCGCGGGCGGCAGCGCGAGCAGGAGGCCCAGGCCGCCCGCCTGCCCAAGGTCACGGCCAATGCCGAGTACAAGTATTTCACCGACCTGCCGGTGCAGTACATGCCGCTCTCCACCTTCAACCCCATGGCCCCCGAGGGCCAGTTCAAGGAGGCGCGGTTCGGGGTGCCGCACAACATCAACGCCAATCTGCAACTGGCCTTGCCGATCTACGACCCGCAGCTGCGCGGCGCCGTGGACATGGCCTGCCAAGGCGTGGAGCTGGCCGGCCTGCAGATCCGCAAAACGCAGGACGAGCTCTTCCTGGAGGTCGCGGGGCTGTACTACAACGCCGTGGTGCTGCATCACCAGCGCGCCTATTTGGACAGCAACCTGGTGAATGCCGTCGCCCTGCTGCGCAACATGGAGCTATTGCACGGCCAATTGATGGCCACCGGCACCGACGTGGGCAAGGTGCGCCTGCAGCGCGATCAGCTCACCACCCGCCGGGCCCAAGTGGACAGCAAATACCAGCAGGTACTGTCCGCACTGAAGCTGGCCATCGGCCTGCCGGCCGAGCGCCCCTTCGCGATCGATCCCGAGGTGCGGTTCGATCCGGAGAGGACCTATGCCGGGGCCACCATTGCCGACCTGGAACTGGTGAAGCAGCAAGGCCATCTGTTGAACACCGAGGTGCGCACCATCCGGCGTTCGGGCTACCTGCCCTCGCTGCGGCTGTTCGCATCATACGGGACCAACGGTTTCGGCTACGACAAGGCACCGAACGACTTCCTCACCTTCCATCCGGTGGGCTTCGGAGGCCTGCAATTGTCCTATCCGCTGTTCGGCGGCACGGTGGTGCACCGCAAGGCGCGGCAGAAGGAGCTGGAACTGCGCAACAACGAGCTGCGCTACGCCCTGCTCAGCGAGCAGAACGGGGTGCAGGCGCAAAGCGCCCGCCGCGAGCTCGAGATCGCACGGGCCTTCATCAACGACCGCGCGGCGCAGGTGGTGCTGGCGGGGTCCATCTACCGGCAGGCCGTGCTGCAGCAACAGCAAGGCACCGCCTCGCTCACCGACGTCCTGCTGGCCGACAACGCCCTGCGCGAGGCCCAGCAGGTGTACCTCGATGCCATCATCGATTTCATGCGGGCCGACCTCGACCTGCGCAAGCACACCGGCAACCTCAACACCCTCAACTGAACCAACATGGCAACGCAAGCGACCAACAAGAGGAAAGTGCTCCTGTACGTCCTCATCCCCTTGCTCCTGACCGGCCTGGTGCTGGTGCGCTTGGCCCGCAACAAGCAGGAGGCGCGCTCCACCGTGTACCACCACGATCCCGGCCAGGCGATCACCGTGCAGGTGGACACCGTGCGCGCGGGCGAGGCCGCCGAGGCATGGGCCTTCACCGGCCAGTTCGAACCGGACCGCGAGACCAAGGTGAGCGCCGAGGTGCAGGGGAAGATCGGCGAGGTGCTGGTGGAGGTGGGCGACCGGGTGCGCAAGGGGCAGGCCCTGGTGCAGCAGGACAAGAGCCTGTTGCAGCTGCAATTGCAGGGCGTGGAGGTGCAGGTGGAGGGCCTGCAGGCGGACGTGGCCCGCTTCACCGTGCTGGCCGAGGCCGACGCGGTGCAGGGCGTGCAGCTGGAGAAGGCGCGCCTGGGCCTGCGTGCCGCCGAGGTGCAGAAGGCCACCTTGCTGGAGCAGATCGCCAAGACCACCATCCGCGCGCCCTTCGACGGGGTGGTCACCGCCAAGTTCAGCGAGGCCGGGGCTTTCGCCGCGCCGGGCATGCCGCTGGTGCAGGTCACCGACATTGGCCGCCTGCGCTTCACCGTGCAGGTGGCGGAAAGCGACCTGGGCCGCTTCCGCACCGGCGAGGAATACCGCATCGCGGTGGACAACCTGCCAAGCGCCGACCTGCGGGGCCGCGTGACGCTGGTGGGCAGCAAGGCGGACCCCGCCAACCGCTATCCGGTGCAGATGCAGGTGGCGAACACGCCTGATCTGGAGATCCGTGCGGGCATGTTCGGGCGGATGCAGCTGGAGCAGCGCAGCGCGGGCGGCGGCATCGTCATCCCGTCATCGGCCATTGTCGGCGGTGGCAACCCGCAGGTGTACCTGGTGCGCGACGGCAAGGCGGTGCTGCAGCCCGTGCAGGTGACCGCCACCATGGGCGAGCGCTCCGTGGTGGAGCGGGGCCTGCAGGCGGGCGACGTCCTGGTCACCAAGGGCTTCATCAACCTCTCCGACGGTACCCCCGTGGCCGTGCAATGATCCCCCCTTGCCATGAACATCACTGAAATATCGATCCGGAGGCCGTCGCTGATCGTCGTCCTGTTCAGCGTCTTCGCGCTGGTGGGCGTCATCGGGTTCATGAACCTCAGCTACGAGCTCATGCCCGACTTCAACCAGCCCGTGGTGGTGATCCGCACGGTGTACCCCGGCGCCGAGCCCAACGAGGTGGAGACGTCGGTGTCGCGCAAGATCGAGGACGCGCTCGCCAACCTGGAGGGCGTGGACTTCCTCGTCACCAAATCGCTGCCCAACGCCTCGGTGGTCATCGCCAACCTGAAGTACGGCACCGACCTGGACCGCACCATGCAGGATGCGCAGCGCTACATCGACAACATCCGCAAGGACCTGCCGCAGGACATCCAGAGCCCGGTGATGAGCAAGGTGTCGCCCAACGACCTGCCGGTCATGTCGGTGATCGCCACCAGCTCGCTGCCCGGGACTGAATTCTACCGCCGCATGCAGGACGAGTACCTGCCGCAGGTGCAGCAGATCAAGGGCGTGGCCGAGATCACCCTGCTGGGCGGCGAGGAACGGGAGTTCCATGTGAAAGTGGACCGGGAGAAGCTGAAGCTCCACGGCCTTTCGCTGCTGCAGGTGACGGAAGCCATCAACCGCGCAGGCATCGACCTGCCCGCGGGCAGCGTGGAGACGCAGGCGCAAAGCAGCACGGTGCGGCTGGTGGGCCGCTTCGCCACGGTGGACGACATCGGCGGCGTGCAGGTGGCCATGCCCGTGCCCGGAAGCCCCGTGTATGTGCGCGACGTGGCCCAGGTGCACGATGGCATCAAGGAAACCAGCTCGGTGAGCCGCTTCAACGGCACCAACGGTATCGGTCTGCTGATCAAGAAGCAGGGCGATGCCAACGCGGTGGACATGTCCCGTGCCGTGCATGCCAAGTTCGCCGAGATCATGGAGCGCAATGCGGCCGACGGGGTGCGGTTCACCGTCACGGACGACAGCACGGACAACACCATCGCCGCCGTCAATTCCGTGGTCTTCGACCTCATCCTGGCGGTCATCCTCGTGTCGCTGGTCATGCTGCTCTTCCTGCGCAGCTTCCGCAACTCGCTCATCGTGGCGGTGGCCATCCCCACTTCGCTGATCACGGCCTTCGGGGCCATGTGGCTGCTGGGCTACACGCTCAACCTGATGACCCTGCTGGCCATGTCGCTGGTGATCGGCGTGCTGGTGGACGACGCCACCGTGGTGCTGGAGAACATCCAGCGCCACCTCGACATGGGCAAGGAAAAGCGCCGGGCATCCTTGGAGGGCCGCATGGAGATCGGCTTCTCCGCCGTATCGATCACCCTCGTGGACGTGGTGGTGTTCGTGCCCATCCTCTTCCTGCAGGTGTTCGTGGCCGACATGCTCAAGCAGTTCGCCGTGGTGGTGGTGGTCACCGTGCTCACCAGCCTGCTCGTGGGCTTCACGCTCACCCCGTGGCTGGCCTCGCGCATCGGCGAAAAGGACAACCTGCGGCCCACCACCCTGTTCAACCGCTTCCTGCTCTGGTTCGAGCACCAGCTGGACCGCTTCATCCAATGGTACGGCGGCGCGCTGCAATGGGTGCTGGGGCACAAGCTCGCCTTCACTGCCTTCGTGCTCCTGCTCTTCGCCGGCACGGCGGCCATGATGCAACAGGACATCATCGGCAAGGAGCTCATCGCCACCGGCGACCAAGGCAAGTTCCGCATGACCCTCGAGTTCGACAAGGGCACGTCCATCCAGGAGAACGACCGGGTGTCGCGGCAGATCGAGGACTTCATCCTGCAGCAGCCCGAGGTGTCCACCCTGTTCAGCAACGTGGGCGGACCCAGCACCGGCATCGGCAGCTTGGGCGTGGGAGCGGCCAACCGGAGCGAGTTCACCATCCAGCTGAAGCCGAAGAAGGAGATCCAGGGGCAGTCCACGGAGCAAGTGATGCGCCGCTACCGCGAACAGTTGGCCGAACGGCATGCCGGGGTCAACATCGGCATCGCCGGGCTCGGCCTCATTCCGCGCACCGCGCCCATCGAGATCACCCTCAGCGGCAGCGACCTGCAGCAGGTGATGGCCTCGGCACAAAGCCTGCAGGCGGCGGTGGCCGCCATCCCCGGCGCCGACAACGTCCGCTTGTCGGTGGAGGAGGGAAGCCCCGAGCTGACGGTGGTGCCCGACAAGGACCGCATGCAGCGGCTCGGCCTGTCCACCGCCTACGTGGGCATGAACCTGCGCACGGCCTTCAGCGGCAACGACGACGCCACGCTCACCGAGGACGGCACCGAATACCCGGTGAACATCCGCCTCGATGCCTTCGATCGCCGCAACATCAACGACGTGCGCCGCCTCACCGTGGTCAACCCCAAGGGCATGCCCGTGGAGGTATCGCAGTTCGCGGACATCCGGCGGGCCAACGCCCCCTCGCTGCTGGAGCGCCTGGACCGCCAGCCGGCCGTCACGCTCACCGCCGATGCCTTGGGCCGTCCGTCCGGCTCCGTGGCCGACGACGTGGTGGCCTACGTGCGGGCCAACCCCCTGCCCGCCGGCGTGCAGATGGCCTGGGGCAGCGACATCAAACGGCAGAACGACAGCTTCGGCGCCCTGGGATCCGTGCTGCTCATCTCGTTCATCCTCATCTACCTCATCATGGTGGCGCTGTACGACAGCTACATCTATCCCTTCGTGGCGCTCTTCGCCATCCCCGTGGCCGCCATCGGCGCCTTCCTCGCGCTCAACCTGTCCATGAGCCACCTCAGCCTCTTCGCCTTGCTGGGCCTCATCATGCTCATGGGCCTGGTCACCAAGAACTCCATCCTCATCGTGGACTTCACCGACCAGCTGAAGGAGGCCGGCAAGCCCTTCCGGGAGGCGATCATAGAGGCATCCAAGGGGCGCATGCGGCCCATCCTGATGACCACGCTCTCCATGGCCATCGGCATGCTGCCCATCGCCTTGGCCAGCGGCACCGCCGCCGAGTGGAAGAACGGCCTGGCCTGGGTGATCATCGGCGGGCTGCTGTCCTCGCTGGCGCTCACCCTGTTCCTCGTGCCCATGGTGTATTTCCTCGTGGACCGGGCGAAGGAGAAATGGGGCAAGCCCGTGACCGCATCCCATGAACCGATCGTCCTGAACCCATGAACTGGGCCATCGTCATCCCATTGATCCTGGCGCTGATGCCGTCGGCCGTTGGTGCGCAAACGCGGAATGCCCCTTCGCTGAAGCTGACCTGGGAGAACGATTACCTGGTCTTCAAGGGCGACGGCACGGACTGCTATTACACCAACGGGGTGCGGGTGGAATATTTCTACCGCAGGGAGAAGCGCAACTTCGTCCAGCGCCTGCTGCTGCAGATGGCCGATGACTCGAACCTCTACGGATGGGGCATCGCCCAGCACATGTTCACCCCTTCGCGGATCGACATTGCCGAGGTGCAGCCCGATGACAGGCCGTACGCGGGCACCCTCTTCGCCATCCATTCGCTCCGGTCCATGGACGGCGAAAAGCGGATGATCCTGACCACGTCGGTGAACCTCGGCGTGACGGGCCCCCTGAGCATGGCGGACGAGGCGCAGACATGGGTGCACCGCGCCATTGGCTACACCAAGCCTGAGGGTTGGCACAACCAGGTGCCCAACGACATCATCTTGAATTACAACCTGGAGGTGGAGCGCGAGGTGGTGAACGTGTCGGGCAAACTCATCGTGTCAGGCGTCATGGATGCCTACGTGGGCACCCTTTATGATGCGATGGGCGCCGGGTTCAAGCTGCAAGTGGGCCGCGTGCGGAGCCCCTATGATGCGCCGCCCGAGGCCGGCAACGGGCGGAAGGATCACCAGCTCTACCTGTTGATGCAGCCCACGGCCCGGGTGATCTACTACAACGCCTTACTGCAGGGCGGCATCATCCATCACATCACGTCTTCCGAGGAAGGATACATGCTGGGCAAGGATATGATCGAGCGGATCAGCGCCTTCACCGAAGTGGGGCTGGTGTATGAGCGGCCGAAACTGGCCATTTCATTGTCCTAGAAAATGCACACAGCACCCTTCAAGGGCGGCAATGCCTTGGAATATGGAAGCGTGACCGTGGCCTTCGATCTGTGAACCTCCTGAAGCATGAACATTGTTGCGATCTGGGCCGCATGGGCGGCCATGGCGCTCAGCGCCCCCCACATCCAGGAACCTTCCATTCCGCCAACTCCCCCGGAACGCACCGTTTCGCTCACCGTGGAAGTGGATCAGCTTCGGAACTCGAAGGGCCGGGTGCAATTCGCCTTGTACGATCGCGATGGCACCATCCCCGACGAGCATTACGAGCACTGCTGCAAACGGGGCACGGCACCGATCGTGGGAGGGAAGGCCACGTACACCTTCACCGGCCTGCCACCCGGCCGGTATGCCGTGAACATCCTCCACGATGAGAACGGGAACGGCAAGATCGACAAGGGGCTCTTCCTGCCCAAGGAAGGCATCGGCTTTTCCAACTACAGCACCATTGGCCTTGGCAACCGGCCCAACTTCCGGAAGGCCAGCTTCGAGGTGGAACGGGACCTGCGGATCAGGGTACATGTGGTGTATCTGTAAGCATGGGCCAGTTTCGGAGTGATTTCAATTTGGTGGATCCGGCCACGTAGCGCTTCGGGCGGAAACGCAGCATCCCAGCCCCATGGCCCAAGCATGAGCCATCCTTGGAAACACGGAAGGCCCCTCCTTGCGGAGAGGCCTTCTTAATGGGGTGTTCGTTGCCAAGGCTACGCCACCCGGGTGTGGCAGACCTCCCAATGGCCTTTATAGTGCAACCCGAAGTGCTCCTTCAACGAGCCGCAGGCCATGGGGTCAGGTCCACGGTGCGAAGCAAGCTTGGCCGCTTTCATTGTACAATACCTATAAATAGTGATTTTTATCGCCGGGGCTTTTCCGGGGAGGAGGCTCAAAGAGCCCTGGCCGGGTGGCACCAAGGTGCCTCGAAGAACCTCGAGCCGATGGCACAAGCGCTTATCGTTCGTGTCAGGCAAGGCGCGACGAAAGGAAGCTACCCATAGGTAACTGACTGAGGAAGCAACTGGCACATCCCGGCCTGGCGGGAGGAGAATGACCGAGCGGGGTCCGATATGCATCGGACGCTTGCCCAAAGGGTTGGCGCGAAGTGCCGATGACGCGGGAGCGAGGTTCTTCGTGGTACCCACCAGCCTATTGCACGCATCGGCCAAGGCGTTTCGACAGGAAGTTGAACTGGTCGAGGACACAACGGGCCCATTCCGGCCTAAGGAGGGGGATTCATCGGGGTGGCACAAGGAATTTGCGCGAGGGGTGCCATCCGATCCGTGGGCGGGGAAGGCCGTGCACCTTCGGCTGGCCCTCTAAAGGCAGCATTCTTTTCTTCCCCGTAGGGGAAGCCCCGCGTCCCCACTTGAAGGTGCCGGGCATTCCGTGGAAAGGCATTTGCTTTGTCCCCTCAAAACCGTTCCGCATGGCCAAGAAAGAAGTGGGCAACGACCTGGTGATCGTGGAGTCACCCGCCAAGGCGAAGACCATTGAAAAGTATCTCGGTCCGGGATTTACCGTACGCAGCAGCTTCGGCCATGTGCGCGACCTGCCGGAGCGTGACCTGAGCGTGGACGTGGAACACGGTTTCGAGCCCAAGTACATCGTGCCCGATGACAAGAAGGCCAAGCTGGCCGAGCTCCGGAAGGAGGCGGGCAAGGCGGCCATCGTGTGGCTGGCCACTGATGAAGACCGCGAAGGGGAAGCCATCAGCTGGCACCTCAAGGAGGCGTTGGACCTGCCTGCGGACAAAGTGAAGAGGGTCACCTTCAACGAGATCACCAAGAAGGCGGTGACCGAGGCCATGGAGAAGCCTCGCGGCATCGACATCCATTTGGTGGATGCCCAGCAGGCCCGCCGTGTGCTGGACCGCTTGGTGGGCTACGAGCTGAGCCCCGTGCTTTGGCGGAAGGTGAAGCCCGGCCTGAGCGCGGGCCGGGTGCAAAGCGTGGCCGTGCGCCTCATCGTCGACCGCGAGAGCGAGATCACCGGCTTCAAGGCACAAAGCGCCTTCCGCATCACCGCCCATTTCCTTACCCAGGGTAAAACAGCGGTGAAGGCTGAGCTGCCCCAGCGCTTTGCCACGGAAGAGGAGGCCATGCGGTTCCTCAAGGGATGCGTGGGGGCCGGATACACCGTACATGCCGTGGAGAAGAAGCCGGCCCGGCGCAGTCCGGCACCGCCGTTCACCACCAGCACCTTGCAACAAGAGGCCTCGCGCAAGCTCGGATTCGGGGTGGACCGCACCATGCGCATCGCACAAGGGCTGTACGAGCAGGGGCACATCACCTACATGCGTACCGACAGCGTGAACCTGAGCGAATTCGCGCTGAAGGCCGCCGCCGGGGCCATCACCACCCAGTATGGTGCACGCTACAGCAAGACCCGGCAATACCACACCAAGAGCAAGGGGGCGCAAGAGGCCCACGAGGCCATCCGCCCGGCCGACATGCTGGTGCGCAATGCAGGAAGCGACCGCGATGCCGAACGCCTGTACGACCTGATCTGGAAGCGCACCCTCGCCAGCCAAATGGCCGATGCGGAGCTGGAGAAAACGGTGGTGGACATCGCCATCAGCACCAGGCCCGGCGACCTCCTGAAGGCGCAAGGGGAGGTGATCACCTTCGACGGCTTCCTCAAGGTGTACCTGGAGGGCAAGGACGACGAGGAGGAGGAGCAGGAAGGCCTGCTGCCCGAAATGCGGCAAGGAGAATCGTTGGCCTTGCAGGAAATGGTGGCCACCCAACGCTACGACCGCCCCGCCCCGAGGTACACGGAAGCCAGTTTGGTGAAGAAGCTGGAGGAGCTCGGCATCGGCCGCCCGTCCACATACGCGCCCACCATCAGCACCGTGCAGAAGCGCGGGTATGTGGTGAAGGAGAGCCGTGAGGGCGTGCAGCGCCCGTACCGGATCCTTACCCTGGCATCCGATGGCCGCATTGCGGACAAAACGGCCATGGAGAATGTGGGCGCCGAGAAACAGAAGCTGTTCCCCACCGACATCGGCATGGTCGTCAATGGCTTCTTGGTGGAACACTTCCCGTCCATCGTGGATTTCCACTTCACCGCCAAAGTGGAGGAAGAGTTTGATGGCATCGCGCAAGGGCAGGAGAATTGGCGGGAGATGATCGCCCGGTTCTACAAGCCTTTCCATGGCACGATCGACACGGTGGTGGAAACGGCCGACAAGGCTTCCGGCTCCCGCGTGCTGGGGCAGGACCCCGCCACGGGCAAGGATGTGGTGGCCCGCATCGGGCGCTTCGGGCCCATGGTGCAAATAGGCAGTGCCGACGACGAGGAGAAGCCCCGGTTCGCCTCGTTGCGCAAGGAACAGAGCATTGCCACCATCACCTTCGAGCAAGCCTTGGACCTCTTCAAACTGCCACGCACCGTGGGCCGTAGCGGCGAGGAAGAGATCGTGGCGGGCATCGGCCGGTTCGGGCCATACGTCAAAATGGGCAGCGTATTTGCCAGCTTGGGCCCCAATGATGACCCCGTTACCATCGGGCTGGAGCGGGCCATGGAATTGATCGACAACAAGAAGGCCGCCACTGCCACGCGCGAGCTGGGGGCTTACGAGGATGGGCTGCTCGAGGTCGGCCGTGGCCGGTTCGGGCCTTTCGTGCGCTTCGGCAAGCTATACGCCAATATCCCCAAGGGCGAAGACCCCGCGAGCCTCACCTTGGCGCGTGGCATCGAGCTCATCAAGGCCAAGCAGGAGGGCGCGCGGGCCAACATCCTCAAGGAGTTCGAGGGCGGCGTGCAGGTATTGGCGGGCCGATACGGGCCATACATCACCGACGGAAACAAGAATGCCAACGTCCCCAAGGACAAGGAGCCGGGCGACATCACCTTGGAAGAAGCGCTGAAGCTTTTGGCCGAGGCACCGGAGCGCAAAAGGGCGGGAAAGAAGGCGGCGCCCAAGAAAGCGGCACCCAAGAAGAGGGCGGCGCCCAAGAAGGCGGCCAGGAAGAAATAGGGTGGGCGCGAAGGCCCGGTGCAGCGGGGATCAACAGGCGGCTGTGCGCATCTGTCGGCCTGGGCCAGGGGCGCGGCGGGGCAAGCTTGCGACCTTCGCCACGGTCACCCGTTTGGGGCCATGCCCATGGAATCCAGCATCTATTTCAAGCCTTCACAAGCCTTTGGCACCGAGCGCCCCGAATGGGTGGCCAATACGTTGGGGGATCATACCGTATTCCACACCACGGGCGGCATGCCCTCCCTGGAGCATGTGAAGGTGGCCATTATGGGCGTGTTGGACGACCCCGGCCATGCCAAGCCACGCGGTTGCGTGGATGCGCCCGATGCGGTCAGGGCCCAGTTGTACAAGTTGTACCTGCCCGCCCATTCATTCGGCATCGCCGACCTGGGCGATATCCATCCCGGCGCAACGACGGAAGATACCAAGCATGCAGTGGCGGAGGCCATCAGCGAGCTGATCCGGGCCAACATCGTTCCCGTCATCATAGGTGGGGGGCAGGGCCATACCTTCACCCAATACCTGGCCTACGAGAAGTTGGAACGAACCGCCAACCTGGCGTGCATCGATGCGCGCTTTGACCTGGGGGAGCCGGGCCAAGGGTTGGCCGAGAGCAGCTACCTCAGCCACATCGTGCTGCGCCAGCCCAACTACCTGTTCAACTACAGCAACCTGGGTTTCCAAACCTACTTGGTGGACCAGCCGGGCATCGAGCTGATGGACAAGCTCTTCTTTGATGCGCATCGGCTGGGCGAGCTCAGGGCCAGCTTGGCCGAGGCTGAGCCGGTGCTGCGCAATGCCGATACGGTCAGCGTGGATATGTCCAGCGTGCGGCGCTCCGATGCGCCCGGCACCACACGGCCAGGCCCCAACGGGTTCCATGGCGAAGAGGTCTGCCAGCTGATGCGCTATGCAGGCATCAGCGAGAAGGTCACCTCCATCGGCCTCTATGAAATGGATCCTTGGCGCGACCAGGACCAGGTGACCGCCCAGCTGGCGGCCCAGATGATCTGGTATTTCCTGGACGGCTTCGGCAGCCGCACCAACGACCTGCCTTGGTTGGACCGCAAGCGCTTCACCCGTTTCCATGTCCCGATCAAAGGGCATGAACAGGACCTGGTGTTCTACAAGAGCATGGTGAGCGACCGCTGGTGGATGGACGTGCCCTACCGGGCCGAACGCGAGGCCCGCTTCGAGCGGCACCATTTGGTGCCATGCGCCTACAGCGATTACATGGCTGCCTGCAGGGAGGAAGTGCCCGATCGGTGGTGGCGCACCTTCCAAAAGCTGGTGTGATCCCAAGTGTTGGGGAGATCGGGGGCCGGGCAGAAAATTGTTGAAAAGTTCGGGCCGTATGCTTTTTTGCTATTTTGGCGGCGAATAATCCGGTCTTGGCTCCAGGCCGAAATACTTGGAAGCCGCGTCAAACTTGGAAAAAAGCGCATGAGGAGGCTTATTACCGCAGTTGTCTGTGCCATGGTGGGAAGCATCGGCTACGCCCAGCAAGATCCACAGTACACCCAATACATGTTCGACCGGCTCTCGATCAATCCTGCGGTTGCAGGAAGCACCGGCAATATCTGTGCCACGGCCCTGCTGCGCCAGCAGTGGACAGGCTTCGACGGGGCCCCGAAGACGGGCTTGGTCAACCTGCAGGGGGCGTTGCCCAAGATCAACAGTGGTATCGGGCTCTCCGTGTACTTCGACAAGCTCGGCCAGGAGAAGAGCACCATCGCGCGTGTGCACTACGCCTACCACCTGAAGGTGGGCAGCCAAAGCACCCTTAGCGCGGGGGTCTATGCGGGCTTCGCCGGCAGGGCGCTCGACGGGAACTGGATCGCCATCGACCCGGTTGCCGATGACGCCGCCATCCCCACCAACGGGGGCAGCGATGGGGGCTTCGACCTCGGAGCGGGCCTCTACTACAGATCACCCGAGCTCTGGATCGGGATCTCGAGCACCCAACTGCCCGAAACCGAACTGAAGAACGTGAGCATCAAGAACAAGCGCCACTACTATGTGCAGGCTGGCTACGACTGGGCCATCGGCGGCGACAAGAAGTATGTCCTGCAGCCCAGCGTGCTGCTCAAGAGCGACGCCTCCTCCACCCAACTCGACATCGGTGCCTTGTTCCTCTATGACAACATGCTCTGGGCGGGCGTGGGCTACCGCACCGAGGATGCCATCGCCCCCATGATCGGGTACCAGCACCAGTTCCCCAAGGGCGACAGCATGCTGCGTATCGGATACAGCTACGACGTGACCACGTCGGCCTTGAAAAACCACAGCAGTGGCAGCCATGAAGTGATGCTGAGCTACTGCTTCAAGATCGTGAAGCCCGAGGTGTTTGAGATCTATCACCACCCTCGTTTCCTGTAAGCAAGCGTAACAAAAGGACCGGATCACCGTTGCACATCTGTCCACCACGCCCCTCCCGGGGTGGAAACCAAGGAACCCTGCAAGGAACCAGGACAGATCAGGAGCGGTAAAACAAAGGAAGACCATGCAGAAAAGTCCCATCCTTTATCTCTGCGGCATTGCCCTGCTGGCGAGTTGCGGAAGAGGCGGCCAAGGGCAACTCATCGGGGCGCAGAACAGGCCTTCATGGTTCCAAGTGGATCCATACGGGATGAACTACATCCCCATGGGAAGCTATGTCATGGGCCCCAGCGACCAGGATGCACCATACGCCATGGTGGCCAAGTCCAAAACGGTCTCCGTGCAGGCCTTCTATATGGACCAGACCGAGATCAGCAACAACGAGTACCGCCAGTTCGTCGAGTACGTCATCGACTCCATCGCCAAGAAGATCTTGGGCGAGGAGGATATCGGTGAGCACGTGATGGCCGAGGACGAGTTCGGGGAGGAGATCGATCCGCCGGTGATCAATTGGAAACCCCGCATCAATTGGGAAGGGGAGGAGGAAAGGGAGGCCCTGGCCGATATGTTCTACCCGGAAAGTGAGCGGTTCTATCGCCGCAAGGAGATCGATACCCGCAAGCTCATGTTCGAGTATTACTGGATCGACCTCAAGGAGGCTGCCCGCAAGAGCGGGCGCGACCTCGACCTGGGGTATACCAATACCAAGGGCCAAAAGACCGCCATCCAAGGGCACAGCGACCGCAGCAAGTTCATCATCAAGGAGGTGATCAACATCTACCCGGATACCTTGAGCTGGGTGCATGACTTCACCTATTCGTACAATGAGCCGATGACCGAGAACTATTTCTGGCATCCGGCCTACGATGACTATCCGGTGGTGGGTATCACCTGGAGCCAGGCCAAGGCATTCAATGTGTGGCGCACGCAAAACATGATGAATGCATGGCTGCAGAGGAACGGCGAGCCCTTCATCAACCATTTCCGCCTGCCTTCGGAGGCTGAATGGGAATACGCCGCGCGCGGCGGCCTCGACTTGGCACCGTGGCCGTGGGGTGGCCCCTACGTAAGGAACAGGCAAGGGTGCTTCCTGGCCAACTTCAAGCCGCTGCATGGCAATTACACGGACGATGGCGGCTTCCATACCGTTCCCATCGACAGCTACTCGGCCAACGATTATGGGTTGTACTGCATGGCGGGCAACGTGGCCGAGTGGACGAACACCGCGTTTGACGAGAGCGTGTACGATTTCGATCACGACCTGAACCCCGAGTATTCATTCGACGCCTTGGCCAACGACCCGCCGTCCATGAAGCGCAAGGTGGTGCGTGGCGGCTCGTTCAAGGATGTGGGCCTGTACCTGCAAACAGGCACGCGCGCATTCGAATACCAGGATACGGCCAAGTGCTACATCGGCTTCCGCAGCGCCCTTACCTACCTGGGCCGCGGCAAGGCGGTCAGGGCCGAAGACCTTTAATAACAACGGACAACCGGGCGGGGCATTGGAACCTGCTTCGCCCTTCAGTTAAGTCAAGGAAACCCACGAATAACCCTAAAGCAAGGAAACCAAGATGAAACCAGGCAGCAAAAGGTGGAAGAACTTCATGGCGAAACTGTACGGATTGGGCGCGTCCATCGTGCTCATCGGTGCACTTTTCAAGATCCAGCACTGGCCCATGGCCGGCGTGTTCCTGGTGATTGGTCTCTCGACCGAGGCCATCATCTTCGCGTTCTCGGCTTTCGAGCCACCCCATGAAGAACCCGATTGGAGCTTGGTGTACCCGGAATTGGCATCAGCCGACCAGGCCGTGGGCGAGGATTTCAAGACCCAGGACAAGCGCTCCATTACCGAGCAGCTCGATGATATGCTGGAAAGCGCCAAGATCGAGCCGGAATTGATACAAAGCTTGGGGCAAGGCATGCGCAGCCTGAGCGACCAGGCGCGGGCCATGGGCGAAATCACCGGGGCCGCCGCGGCCACCAGCGAATATGCCGAAAGCCTCAAGGGGGCATCCACCCGGGTGAGCGCCCTTACTGAGACCTATGAGAAGGCCAGCGAAAGCTTGGTGGGCCTGACCGGAAACCTGGAGGCCGGCCGGAGCGCCGGGGAAAGCTTGGGCCGCATGAGCAAGAACCTCAGCGACCTCAACGAAATGTATGAGCTGCAGCTGCGCACCAGCCGCGAGAAGCTCGAGGCCGCCAACCAGATGTTCACGGGCATGAGCGAAATGATCACCAACCTCAACGAAAGCGTGAGCGACACCAAGCGCTACAAGGACAACATTTCCGAGTTGAGCAACAACCTGGCCAAGCTGAACACCGTGTACGGCAATATGCTGGCGGCCATGACCGTTCGTGGATAAGATCGGATCGTTTTAGTCAACAACCAACCGAACCAATCCCGATATGGCAGGCGGCAATCTGTCCCCGAGACAGAAAATGATCAACCTGATGTACTTGGTGCTGACCGCGCTCTTGGCGCTGAACGTATCCAAGGAAGTCATCGACAGCTTCATCACGGTGAACGACGGTATGGAAAATACCAAGTCCGCGTTGAAGGACAAGATGGATGCCACGTACGGCCAGTTCAAGGCCCTGGCGGATGAAAAGCCGGAGAAGTACGGAGCGGCATGGAAGAATGCCCAGGAAGTACAGCAACTGGCATCAAGGCTTATCTCCCACATTGACACCCTGAAAGGGCTGGTCATTGCGGGAACTGAGCAGCTCCCTTTGGAAAAGGTCCTCGGGCAGGACAATGGCGTGGATACCGTGCTCAACCTGTTCTATGTGCAGAAGCGCGACAACTACGACGTTATCACCGACATGCTCGTGGGCTCTGAACCGGCAAAGCCCAAGGAAGGCAAGAACAGCGCGAAGGAACTCCAGGACATGTTGGAGGCGTTCAAGGAGAAAGTGAAGAGTTCCGCTTCCGACGACCCCAAGCTGCAGGCCAACGCCGACCGCATGTTCGACTTTTCGGACAAACGTGATGCCAGCGGTACCATGAACAACTGGGTGTCTATGAACTTCTACCACGTTCCCATCGTGGCAGGGGTGACCACCCTGTCCAAGATCCAGACGGACATCCGCACCATGGAGAACGAAATGGTGACGCGCATGTTGGGCAGCGTGGAGGCCAAGACCTTCAAGTTCAACAAGCTCACCGCCATCACCCAGCCGCAAAGCAGCTATGTGACCGTGGGCGGCACCTACCGGGCCAGCATCTTCCTGGGTGCCTATGATGACCAGAACGCCCCCGAGGTGATCGTGGGCCGCGTGGATACCACCACCAAGCCGGCATCCATCATCGGTGAAGGCAAGACCCTGCCCATGGACGGCGCCAAAGCCCTGTTGGAGGAACCGGCCTCCAGCGCCGGCCTCAAGACCGTCACCGGTATCATCAAGTTCAAGCCGGTGGGTGGCGAACTGCAGGTGGAACCTTTCAAATTGGAGTATGAAGTGGCCGCACCCAGCCTGGTGGTAAGCCCGACCAAGATGAACGTGTTCTACCGCGGAGTGGACAACCCGGTGAGCATCAGCGTGGCCGGCTACAGCGCGAGCGCCATCCAGCCCAGCATCAGCAACGGTACACTCACCAAAAGCAGCGATGGCTACATCGTGAAACCCGGAAGTGGTGCCGATGCCACGGTGAGCGTGAGCGTGACAAACCCCGACGGCAGCAAGAAAGCCTTGCCCGGTGTGCAGTTCCGCGTGAAGAACGTGCCCAACCCCACGCCGTACTTCGCGGGCAAGAGCGTGAATGACAACAATATCAAGAGCAACGAACTCAGCGCGGCCCAAGGGGTGTTGGCCAAGATGGAGAACTTCGAGTTCGACCTGAAGTTCGATGTGGTAAGCTTCACCGTATCCACCACCATCGCAGGCAACTTCCTCGAGAAGCAGTGCACGGGGCCGGCGCTGACCGCCGACGCGAAGGCGATGCTGGCCAAGGTGAAGACCGGCCAAAAGATCTTCATCGAGAACATCAAGGCACGTGGGCCTGATGGCACGGTGAGGAACTTGGGTGCCCTCTCTTTCAAGGTGAACTGACGGAGCAATTAACAAAACGCATTCCCAATGAGGACCTTCAAATGCATGTTGTACGGTGCCCTGCTCGTGGCGGGCATGGCCGTGGCCACCGTAGGCCACGCGCAAACCGTGCTTGACGGGGCCTACATCAAGGAACACACCAAGACCCAGCGTGTGGTGCCCTACCCCTACATTCGGGAAGCGGATGTGATGTGGGAACGCAGGGTCTGGCGCGAGATTGATCTGCGCGAGAAGATCAACCTGCCGTTGTATTACCCCACGGAACCCATCAATGACCGGAAGAGCTTGTTCGATGTGATCAAGCAGGGTATCCTGGATGACGGGTCCATTACGGCGTACGACCCCGGGCCCATCGGTACCGATGATGAGTTCACCAAGGTCCTGCAGCCCACGGAAGTGAAGGAAATGTTGACCCGTTCCGATACCACGTGGACGGACAATATCTACACCGGCGAACAGGAACAGGTGATCACCAATACGGAGGTGAAGAGCGCCGATATCCGCAAGTACCGCCTGAAGGAGGACTGGGTGTTCGACCGCCAGCGCTCGGTGATGGACATCCGCATCATCGGCCTTTGCCCGCTGAAGGAGAACATCGGCTCAGACGGGGAGTTCCGCGGCTATACGCCCATGTTCTGGCTCTATTTCCCCGAGCTGCGCTATGTGCTCGTCAACTGGGACGTGTTCAACCGGGAGAACGACGCTGAGCGGCGTTCCTTCGACCATATCTTCTGGACGCGCCAGTTCAACAGCACCATCACCAAGGTGAGCAACGTGTACGACCGCAACATCTCCATGTACAAGTCGGGCATCGATGCCTTGTTGGAAGGAGAGGAGATCAAGGAAGCGCTCTTCAATTTCGAGCACGACCTGTGGAATTTCTGATCCAGGCCGCAAACAAGACCGGGAGGCCCTGCGCAAGCGGGGCCTCTTGCATTCTCCACATGCCCTGTCAACGTTCAAGGCATCCCGAAGAACCCCGCCGGCCTTGCCGCATCAAAGGCAACACCATCCCCGTACCTTTGCCGCCCGAAAAATGATCAGTGTCAGCAATCTTCTCCTACACTTCGGCGAACGCCCGATGTTCGACAATGTCTCCCTTTTCATCGGGAGCGATGACCGCATCGGCCTGGTGGGGCGCAATGGTGCGGGCAAGAGCACGCTATTGAAGATCCTCGCCGGATTCCAACCCTACGACAAAGGGACCATCGGGAAGCCCAAGGAACTCACCATCGGCTACCTGCCCCAGCAGATGGACCACGACCTGCACCTGACCCCCTGGGAGGTGGCGGAAAAGGCATTTGCCGAAGCCAAGGAGCTGAATGAGGCCGTGGAACGGATCGCCCGCGAGCTGGAACAGGCGGCTTCGGACGAACAGGCCATGGAACTGGCCACCATGTTGGCCAATGCCCATGAGCGGCTGAACACCCTGGGGGTGGCGGACCACGACATGAAGGTGGAGCGCATGCTGAAGGGGATCGGCTTCGTGGAGCAGGATATGCACCGCCCCATGCGCGAACTCAGCGGCGGCTGGCGCATGCGTGCCGAACTGGCGCGCATCCTGCTTATGCAGCCCGACCTGCTGCTGTTGGACGAGCCCACCAACCACTTGGACCTGCCCGCCATCCAATGGCTGGAGGACCTGCTGCGGACCTATCCGGCCGCCTTGGTGCTCATTAGCCACGATAAAACCTTCCTGGACCGCCTGACCAAGCGCACCGTCGAGGTGGCGCACGGCACGCTTATCGACCGCAAGGTGCCCTGGAGCCAGTACGTGGAACTGCGCAAGGTGGAGCGTGAACAACAATCCGCGGCGGCCAAGGAACAGCAACGGTACATCAAGGAAACGGAGGCGTTGATCAACAAGTTCAGGGCCAAGGCGAGCAAGGCGGCCTTTGCGCAAAGCCTCATCACCAAGCTGGACAAACTTGACCGCATCGAGGTGGAGGACGAGGACCTGCGCAAAATGCTGGTGAAATTTCCCCCGGCGCCGGCCAGCGGAAAATTGGTGTGCGAGGTGCTGGGCGTTTCCAAGGCATACGGCAACAAGCAGATCTTCCGGGGCGCCGAGCTCACCATCGCCAAGGGCGAGCACTTGGCCCTGGTGGGGGCCAACGGTACCGGGAAGTCGACCCTGGTGCGCATGATCATGGGGGAGGAGCCCTATGAAGGGGAGATCCGGTTGGGGCACAATGTGATCGTGGGGTACTACGCCCAGGACATGCCCGAGCGTATGGCCCCGCAGCAAACCGTGCTGGAAACGGCCGAGGATGCGGCCAGCGAGGAGAACAGGCCGCGGGTCAGGGCCATGTTGGGGGCCTTTATGTTCAGCGGCGAGGATGTGGACAAGCGCGTGAAGGTGCTCAGCGGGGGCGAGCGGGCCAGGCTGGCCCTGTGCTGCATGCTGCTCAAGCCCCTGAACTTCCTGATCCTGGACGAACCCACGCACCACTTGGACATCCAAAGCAAGGACGTGCTCAAGGATGCCTTGAAAAACTATGACGGGACCTTCCTGCTGGTCAGCCACGACCGTGATTTCCTCACCGGGCTTACGGACCGGTTGCTGGAGTTGGATGACCATCGCATCCGCGACCAGCACATGGACATCCTGGAGCTGATCGAGAAGCGGAAGGCCTTGCAAGGCGCCGACATCGGCAAGAGCTCGGCGCGGGTGAAGGAGGAGCGGCCACAAAAGGCGGGGAAGGAGCACCACCTGCAAAAGGACCGGGAGAAGGAGCTGCGCCGGATAAGGAAGAACGTGGAACGGTCGGAGGAGAAATTGGCCCGGTTGGAACAGGAGGAAAAAGCGTTGCAGGCCCAGGTGATGAAGACGGGATTGCCGGCGGAGGACGTGCAAAAGGGCTACGACCGCCTGGGTGTGCTGGCCCGGGAGATAGCCGACACCATGCAGGAGTGGGAGGCTGCTGCCATGCAGTTGGAAGGGCTGAACGGTGAGGGATAAGCGCGAAAAACACGGCCGAATTGGGATGTTGGCGGAATTCGCTTAGCTTTGCGCCCCTATTGCGGGGTGGAGCAGATGGTAGCTCGTCGGGCTCATAACCCGAAGGCCGTAGGTTCGAGTCCTACCCCCGCTACAAGAAGGGGCCATCCCATTAAGGGGTGGCCCCTTTACTTTGGCGGAAATCCCGCAGGGCAGGGTGCCTTTGCACTTCCTGCCGATCTTTGCAGGGGAAACACCACATGGAGCACCGGGCCGGATATATCAACATCATCGGCAGGCCTAACGTAGGCAAGAGCACACTGCTCAATGCCTTGCTGGGCGAGCAACTGGTGATCGTCAATCCCAAGGCGCAAACCACCCGGCATCGCATTCTGGGCATCCTCAACGGGGAAGATCATCAACTGGTCCTCTCGGACACTCCGGGCATCCTGGAGCCGGCATACAAGCTGCAGGAGAGCATGATGGCGGCCGTGGACGAGGCCGTGCAGGATGCCGATGTGCTGCTGGCCATGGTGGAGCTGGGCGAATCGCCCGATAATGCCGGTGAACTCCTGCGCCGGGTTAGGCGCTTCAAGGGCCCCCTGGTCGTGTTGATCAACAAAGTGGATCAAGGGGATGAGAAGAAGCTTGATGAGGCATTCGAGCTTTGGCACGCAGCCCTGCCCGAGGCCGCCATCCTCCCCATTTCGGCCCTGCATGGCCTGTATGTAAAGGAGCTGCGCGATAAGCTGGTGGGCATGTTGCCTGTGCACCCCCCATATTTCCCCAAGGATGAACTGAGCAACCGCGATATGCGGTTCTTCATCGGCGAGATCATCCGGGAAAAGATCCTCAAGCTGTACAAACAGGAGATCCCCTATAGCTGCCAGGTTGTGGTGAACAGCTACGTGGAGGCACCGGAGATGGTGCGGATACAGGCGGACGTGGTGGTGTTGCGCGACAGCCAGAAGGGCATCATCATTGGCAAGGGAGGAGGCATGTTGCGGCAGCTTGGCACCGAGGCGCGCAAGGCCATCGAACGGTTCATCTCCAACAAGGTCTTCCTGGACCTGAAAGTGAAGGTGGATGAAAATTGGCGGGAGGACGAACGCAAGCTGCGCCGCTATGGCTATTGAGCACGGGGAAGATCCCGGGGGGCGGAAAGAGAGAAAACAGCATCCGTACGCGTGACATGGGAAACATCGTAGCCATTGTAGGCCGCCCCAATGTGGGCAAGAGCACCCTCTTCAACCGGCTCATTGAAAGCCGGGTGGCCATCACCGACCCTACGGCGGGCACCACGCGGGACCGGCATTACGGGCAGGCCGAGTGGAACGGCCTGCATTTTTCAGTGATCGATACCGGGGGCTACGTGCACGGCAGCGATGATGTGTTCGAGGCGGAGATCCGCAAACAGGCCGAGCTGGCCATTGAGGAAGCGGACAGCATCCTGTTCCTGGTCGATGTAAAGGACGGCATAACGGCCATGGACCAAGCCATTGCACAAATCCTGCGCCGTGCCGGAAAGCCCGTTTTCCTGGTGGCCAACAAGGTCGATACCGGCGACAAGGAAGCCTTGGCCGGTGAGTTTTACGGGTTGGGCCTGGGGGAGGTGCATACGCTCAGCGCACAAAGCGGCTATGGCACCGGCGACCTGTTGGACAAGGTGGTGGCATCCTTCACCAAGCCTTCCGCCAAGGAGGAGGACGACCGGCCCAAGATCGCCATCGTGGGCAAGCCCAATGTGGGCAAATCATCCTTGGTGAACACCCTGCTGGGGGCCGAACGCAACATCGTGACCGACGTGGCCGGCACCACCCGCGACAACATCAATGCACGGTTCACCGGGTACGGCTTCGATGTCACCCTGCTCGACACCGCCGGCATCAGGCGCAAGCGCAAGGTGGAGGAGAACATAGAATTCTACAGCGTGCTCCGCAGCGTGCGGGCCATCGAGGAAAGCGATGTGTGCATGCTGCTGATCGATGCCCAGGACGGCATCCAACATCAGGACCTGCACATTTTCTCGCTGATCGAGAAGGCCGGCAAAGGCGTGGTGGTGGTGGTGAACAAATGGGACTTGATCGTCAAGGACACCATGACCACCAAGGCGTTCGAGGAGGAGATCCGCAAGAAATTGGCCCCCTTCACGGACATTCCCATCGTTTTCACCTCGGTCACCGAGAAACAGCGCATACACAAGGCTCTGGAACTGGCCATGATGGTGCATGCCAATCGGGCCAAACGGATACCCACGCGCCAACTCAACGATGTGATGCTTCCCGAAGTGGAAAGGCGTCCACCGCCCATGATGAAGGACAAGGTGGTGCGCATCAAATACGTGACCCAGTTGCCCGGGGTGGTGCCGGCCTTCGCCTTCTTCTGCAACCTGCCGCAGTATGTGAAGGACGAATACGCGCGCTATCTCGAAAACAAACTGCGCGAACATTTCGGGTTCACCGGCGTGCCGGTCCGGGTATTCTTCCGCAAGAAGTAGGGGCGGAGCGCCTCCCGGGCTGTTCCGAAGGGCCGCTTCCGGGGCCCCGGAAGCCTTGGAATTATTAACGGCAAAGTGCAGCCCAACGCAGGACTGCACCCTTGGGTCGGGTTACATTTGCCGTCCTTTCCAATGCAATGAAGATGATGAAACGGATCTTGTCCAGCGCGGTGCTCGGGATGGTGGTGGTAGGCGTCATGGCCCAGGCAGCCCATGAGGACCCTGTCCTGATGACCGTGGACGGCCAGCCGGTCACCCGTAGCGAGTTCGAGGCGATATACAAGAAGAACAACAAGGATGCCCCGGTGTCCAAGGGAGCCTTGGATGAATACCTGGACCTGTTCATCAACTACAAATTGAAAGTGCGTGCGGCGGAGGCCGCCGGGCTGGATACGGCGGCCAAATTCGCCAACGAACTCGCGGGCTACCGCCAGCAGTTGGCCCGCCCGTACCTGATCGACCGCAGCTTGAACGACCAGCTGATGCAGGAGGCCTACGAGCGGAAGACCGAAGAGGTGCGGGCCAGCCATATCCTGGTGAGCGTGGCGCCTGATGCCAGCCCGGAGGACACGGCCGCGGCCTGGAAGCGGGTCATGGCCCTGCGCACACGGATCGTGGGTGGCGAGGATTTTGCGAAGGTGGCCCAAGGAAGTGGTGGAAGCGATGACCCCAGCGTGAAATCCAACGCCGGCGACCTGGGCTACTTCAGCGTGCTGCAGATGGTATACCCCTTTGAGAGTGCGGCCTACAGGACGCCGGTGGGGCAGGTGAGCCAGCCGGTGCGCACCAAGTTCGGCTACCACCTCATCAAAGTGACGGACCGCAGGCCGGCCCAGGGGGAGATGAAGGCGGCGCACATCATGATCCGCTCCTCGGAGGAGGACGAGTCCGGGAAAAAGGCCGCCGCAGAGGCGAAGATCCAAGAAGCCTACAACCGGATCAAGAGCGGCGAGCTGAGCTTCGCCGATGCCGCGTTGAAATACAGCGATGATGCGGCCACCAGCGGCAAGGGAGGCGAGCTGCCGCCGTTCACCACCGGGAAAATGATCCCGGAGTTCGAGGCCAAGGCCTTTGCCCTGAAGCATGATGAGGATGTGAGCACCCCGTTCAAGACGCCCTACGGGTGGCACATCGTGAAGCGATTGGGCTACACGCCCCCGCCGTCCTTCGAAGAGGCCAAGGCAGAGCTCAAGTCCAAGATCTCCCATGATAGCCGGGCCGAGATCACCCGGAAGAAGTTCCTTTCCAATCTACGGGCGGAATACCACTACAAGGACTACCCGAAGAACCTGGTGCCCGTGGAGAAGGCTTTGGACCCGACCGTCTTCATGAAGGGGACGGCCGTGATGGATACACTGCTCCGCAAGAATGCCAAGGATGGCACGGTGATGCGGAACGGGGTGGCCTACGATCGCAGCATCACGGGCCAGATCAAGGACGGCAAGCTTGTCAACATGTTCAACACCAAGAAGGACGAAGCTCCCCTTCCCTCGCCGGATGATACGGTGATCGTGCGGGATGTCCAGAAAGGCTGGGTGTACGACAAGGTGAAGAGCGCCAAATTGGACAAGCCCGTGTTCTCGATCGATGGCAAGACCTTCAATCAATCCGACCTGCTGGAATTCATCCAGGCCAAGCAACGGCGGGAGACGGCCCAACCCATGGGCGCCTATGTCAAGGATCAATTCAATGCCTTCGTGGATGATCAGCTGCTGGCCTACGAAGACGCGCACTTGGAGGAAAAATATCCGGACTTCCGGATGCTCATGAAAGAGTACCGGGACGGCATCCTGCTGTTCGAGCTCACGGATCAAATGGTATGGAGCAAGGCGGTGAAGGATACCGCCGGGCTGGATGCCTACTATGAGGGCCACAAGTATGATTTCATGTACCCGGTGCGGTATGAGGCCGATGTGTACACCTGCGGCAATGCGGCGGTGGCCAAGCAGACGCGGGGGCTATTGAAGAAAGGCAAGAAGGGAGATGAGCTGTTGGCGGTGGTGAACAAGGCCGACCCGCGGGCCTTGACCATTGAAAGCAGCCTTTTCACCAAGGAAGAAAAGCCGGTGCTGAAGGATGTGGCCCTGCCGGGGCTCACGGCGGACCGTGAACAGGACGGCAAGGTCGTGTTCGCCGACCTGAAAAAGGTGGTGCAACCCACGCCCAAGCCGCTGGACGAGGCGCGGGGCCTGGTGACCGCCGCGTACCAGGACCAGCTGGAAAAGGATTGGATCAAGGACCTGCGTGCGAAATACCCCGTGCGCGTCAACCAAGAGGTGTTGTACAGCATCAAGTAAGGGAAGGCCATGTCCATCCGCTTTGGGATCCCATGGGGAAGGGCGGCGATCATCGCCGCCCTTCCCCTTGTGGCCTGCACGCAGGCCGATGACCCGGCGGACAAGGTGGTGGCGGTGGCCTACGGCGATAAGCTGTATTGGAGCGACCTTCGGATGGTGGTGCCGGTAACGGCCAGCCCCGAGGATAGCGCGGCCATTGCGCGACGGTACCTGGACAATTGGGCGCGCGATCGGGTGATCCTGCACATGGCCGAGCAAAACCTGGACAAAGGGCAGATCAACCTCGAGGCCCAAATGAAGGCATATCGGGAATCCTTGCTCACCTTCGCCTATGAACAGGCCTTGGTTTCGCAGAACCTGGACACGGTGGTGAGCGGATCGGAGATACAGGAGTACTACGACAAAAACATCGCCAATTTCCAGCTCAAGGACAATATGGTCCGCGCACGATGGTTCAAGTTGCGCGATAACGACCCCAAAATGCTTCGGCGCGTCGAGCAAATGTGGCGTAGCAACGACCGGGAAGAGCTTCATAAGCTGGAGCTGCTGCTGGCGCGGCAGGGCACGCCCATCATGGATACCCATGATGACTGGATGGAGTTCTCCACCCTTCAGCTGCAAGTACCCTTGCGCCCCGAAAACCCCACGGATTGGCTTCAGCGTCAATCCAAGGTGGTGGCCACCGACAGTACGGGTACCTATTTTGTGAGCTTCCAGGATCATCGGCTGAAGGACAGCACTTCGCCGATCGACCTGGTGGAGGGGCAGATCCGTTCGATCATTATCAACCAACGCAAGCTCAAGCTCGTGGAGCGCATGCGGGAGGAACTATATACCAATGCAGTGGCCAACAAGGATGTGCGCTTTCCATAAGGCCTTCGTGGCCATCGCGGGCCTGTCCCTGCTGCTGTCCGCCCATTCGGCGCAGGCACAGGAGGGCCAGCAACCCGCCCCGCCGGGCCGCTACATCGATGGGGTCATAGCCAATGTGGCCGGTCGCATCGTTCTGTACAGCGACTTGGCGGGCCGGCTCGAACAGATCCGGCAGGGCGGGACGGCCATCACGGATTCCGTGGCGTGTGGCGAGCTGGAGGACCTGCTGTACCAGCAGTTGTTGTTGGACCAGGCGCGCATCGACAGCGTGGTGGCCGACGAGGCCCAGGTGAATGCCGAGCTCGACCGGCGGATCAGCTACTTCGAGGCCCAGATCGGCGGGCGCGATAAGTTGGAGAAGTTCTATGGCAAGAGCGTGGCAGAGATCAAGGCCGACTTCCGAGATCAGGTTTCCGAGCAGCTGTTGAGCCAGCAAATGCAGCAGAAGATCATCGGCAATGCCCGGGTTACACCGCGCGAGGTGGAGGAGTTCTTCCGGTCCATTCCAGCAGACAGCCTGCCCTTCATCAATGCCGGGGTGGAATTTGCGAGGGTGGTCATCTATGCCGCGCCCACCGAGGCGGAGGACCGCCGGGTGAAACAGAAGTTGGAAGGGTACCGGGAGGCCATTGTCAAGGGCGAAAAGGAATTTTGCACCATTGCCATCTTGTACAGTGAAGATCCAGGCTCGGCATCCCAATGCGGGGAACTGGGCATGGTGGCCCCGGGCATGATGGTGCCCGAGTTCGATGCCATGGCCATGAGCTTGAAGGATGGCCAGGTCTCGCCCGTGTTCAGCACCAAGTATGGCTACCATATCATGGAAATGATCGAGCGCAAGGGCGATCGGTACAATGCGCGCCACATCCTGCTGACGCCCAAAGTGTCCCCGGCGGACATGGAGGCGGCACGCAGCCGGCTGGACAGCTTGGTGGCACAGGTGAGGGACGGGCAGCTCGATTTCGGGGCACTGGCCAGCGGCCAAAACCAGGACGAAGACACCAAGGGGACCAACGGCACCGTGCTTGATCCCAATACCAACAGTACGCATTGGGCCATCGGCGACCTGGACCAGCGGACCTTCCTTGTGTTGGACAAGCTGGAAGTGGGCCAGATGAGCCAGTCCATGGCCTTTGAAGACCCGGATGGCAAGAAGGGTTACCGTATCTATCGGCTCCTGAAACGGACGGAGCCGCACCGGATGGACCTGGTCCAGGATTATCCCTTGGTGCAGCAGGCCGCAGAGGCGCGGCTGAGGCAGCGGAGCGTGGATGGTTGGGTAAAACGGAAATTGGGCGATACCTACGTCAGTATCATCAAGGCCTATCAAGGGTGCGCATTTGAACACCCTTGGTTGGTGGGCCCCTCGGACAAGCCCTGATCGGGCATAAACAAGGACATCATGAGCGGAGCGAACAACGATGTGCAGGCGGTAGAGCAGTTCGGAGCGGACTACCGGAGGCTGAAGACCGAGATCGGAAAGGTGATCATCGGGCAGGACAAGGTGGTGGATGATGTACTGATCGCCATCTTCAGCAAAGGGCACTGCCTGCTGGTGGGCGTGCCCGGCTTGGCTAAAACGCTGTTGGTGAATACCGTGGGACGTGCGCTTGGCCTGAGCTTCAACCGGATCCAATTCACGCCCGACCTGATGCCCAGCGACATCATCGGATCGGAAGTGCTGGACCAGGACCGGCGTTTCCGTTTCGTGAAAGGCCCGTTGTTCGCCAACATCATCCTTGCGGACGAGATCAACAGGACCCCGCCGAAGACCCAGGCTGCCCTGCTGGAGGCCATGCAGGAAAAGGCGGTAACGGCAGCGGGAGAGACCTATAGGCTGCCGGAGCCCTTTTTCGTCCTGGCCACCCAAAACCCCATCGAACAAGAGGGTACTTACCCGCTGCCCGAGGCCCAGCTGGACCGCTTCATGTTCAATGTTTGGGTGGACTACCCGACGTATCAGGAGGAGCTGGCCGTGGTGAAGGCCACCACGGGCGGTGTGGAGGCATCGGTTCAGCCGGTGATGACGCAAGAGCAGATCACGGCCTACCAGGCGCTGGTGCGCCGGATACCGGTCCCGGACAACGTGATGGAGTACGCGGTGAAGCTGGCCACGCGCACGCGCCCCGGCCAGGAAGGGACCCCCAAGGTGGTGCAGGAGCATGTGAGCTGGGGGGCGGGCCCAAGGGCCAGCCAGTACCTGGTGATCGGTGCCAAGTGCCACGCCATGGTGCGCGGGCGCTTCAGCCCGGATATTGAGGATGTGCAGGCTGTGGCGGAGCCGATCTTGCGACACCGGTTGGTGCGCAATTACAAGGCGGAGGCCGAGGGTGTATCCGTGGAGCGGATCATCCGCGAGATCCTGTGATCGTTGTTGGGAAGGGGCGCGGGGCAGGCGGGATTGCGCGGAATGTTTTCGCGGCCATCCGTGCGGTACGCCGCATGTGGGCATGGGCGTGGAGGTGTGGCCACCGGATGGTGAGGGCAGGAACGCAGGGACTTTCCTGGTACGTCACATTGGTCTAATTTGCGGCGGTTGGTGGCCGGCCATCGGTGGCCGGGCGTTGCCACAAGCTCCAGTTGTACCCCCCAAGCCCCATTTTTCATGCGTTCCCGGTTGTTGCTCCTGCCCGCGCTGTTCCTTTTCGCCCATGCCTATTCCCAGTCTTCTTCCTTTTGGCAAGCAAGCCAGGGCGTGCTGAATGGTCGTGTAGGGAGGCATATCGTTCCGGACAAGGCCATCGGTTACCGGTTGGATACGGCCGCGATGCGCGGCTTCCTGGCCGAAGCCCCGGCAGGAAGCCTGCAGGACCTGGGCGCTTCCGGAGCGGTATTGGAACTGCCGATGCCCGATGGCCGCTTCCGTTCCTTCCGGTTCCTTGAAACGCCGTTGATGCACCCGGAAATGGCCGCCCGCTATCCCTACATCAAGACCTATTCCGGCGTGGCGGTGGATGATCCCCGGGTCCGTTTGAAGTTCGATCTGACGCCTGCGGGCTTCCACGGCATGATCATGGGAATGGCCCAAGGTGATGCCTTCATCGATCCCGTTGCCTTGGGCAACAGCATCGATCACCAAAGCTATTGGAAGGGTGACCTGTCCCGCCCTGCGGATCGTCCGCATTGGGGGTGTAGCTATGATGAGGTGAATGACTTGGAGGAGGCGCGTGCGTTGTCCGCGACTTGGATCGAACAGGCCGGGGAGCAGCGCGCCGGCGATTGCCAGTTCCGCACCTATCGGTTGGCCTTGGCCTGCACGGGGGAGTACGCCAATTTCTTCGGGGCCACAGGTGCCAACAAGGCACCGGCCATTGCGGCCATGGCCACCACCCTCAACCGCGTGAACGGCATCTATGAGCGGGATGCGGCGCTCACCATGGTGCTTGTGGCGAATAACGATCAGCTGGTGTTCACCAATCCTGCCACGGACGGCTACACGAACAACGATGGGGGCACCATGCTCAGCGAGAACATCTCGAAGTGCAATTCGGTCATCGGCAGCTCGAATTACGACATCGGGCATGTCTTCAGCACCGGTGGCGGGGGCGTGGCCTACCTCAATTCGCCATGCACCAACTACAAGGCCGGCGGTGTTACCGGACTGGACCAACCGGTGGGAGATCCCTTCGACATCGATTACGTGGCGCATGAGATGGGGCACCAGTACGGGGGCAACCACGCGCAGAACAACAACTGCAACCGGGCGGCCGGGGCGTCCGTGGAAGTGGGCAGCGGCATCACCATCATGGGCTACGCCGGGGTGTGCAGCCCCAACGTGGAACCCCACAGCATTGCCATGCTGGGTGGCTACAGCCTCCAGGAGATCCATGCCAACATCACCACCGGGGCCAGCAGCTCGTGCCCGCAAACGGTGGGGCTGATCAATTCGCCGCCCACGGTGAGCGCGGGCATCAACCGCACCATCCCGAAGAGCACGCCGTTCGTGCTCACGGCGGTGGGCTCGGACCCGGATGGGGACATCCTCACCTACAGCTGGGAACAGATGGATGCCCAGCCCAGCACGCAGCCGCCTTCGGCCACCAGCACCAATGGGCCCAACTTCAGGCCCTGGTTGCCCACCACGGACCCCCAGCGTTGGTTCCCGCGCTTGAACGTCGTGGCTTCCGGCACCAATCCCAACCCCAACTGGGAGGTGCTGTCAAGCGTGGGCCGTACGTACAATTTCCGGGTGACAGCCCGGGACAATGCCGTTGGCGGCGGGTGCAACGCCCAAAGCAACGTGGTGGTCACGGTGAGCGGAACGGCCGGTCCGTTCGTGGTTACCCAGCCGAACACGGCGGTCACCTGGGCCCCGGGCAGTCCCCAGGCCGTGACGTGGAACGTCGCCGGCACGACATCGAGCCCGATCAATTGCTCCCAAGTTGACATCCTCCTCAGCGTCGATGGCGGGCTCACCTGGCCGCATGTGCTTGCCACGGGCGTGCCCAACAACGGTTCCGCCACCGTCACGGCTCCCATGGTGTCCACCTCCATGGCCAGGGTTATGGTGAGGGCGAACGGAAATATCTTTTACGACATGGGGGACGTGAACTTCACCATCGGGGCAGGTTGGCCGTATTGCATCCCGACCTCGGCGTACGGGACGAATGACGGGGACTTCATCAACGGGGTGATGTTGGGTGCCATCAACAATACCGGTTCGGGCAGCCAAGGCGGCCCTTCCTACAACAACTACACCGCCATGTCCACCACGCTGCAGGCCGGTGGCACATACAGCCTGACCGTTACGGGCGGCAATTACTCCCCCGATCATTATGCGGCATGGATCGATTTTGACGGGAACGGCACGTTCACCGCAGGGGAAAAGTTGGGCGAGTTCACGAGCTCGGCTGCCGGCCAGGCGCAAACCATCAGTTTCACCGTGCCGGCCAATGCCGCGCCGGGTACCACCGTCATGCGGGTCCGGGGGGTGTATCACCTGGGCGGGGAGCCGAGCCCCACCGACCCGTGCTACAACTATGGGTACGGCGAAACGGAAGACTACGGGATCGTCATCACTTCGGCACCCCAGGTGCGTTTGAACGTGCGGGCATGGCTGGAAGGGCCGTATGTGGCAGGTGCCGGCCTTATGCGGGACGATCTGCGGGCAGCCAGCCTGTTGCCTTCGACCGAGCCTTACACCAACTTGGGCTTTGCCCAAGTGGCCGGCGGGGGTGGTGAAAGTGCGGCACCTTCGGTCTTCACCGTCACCGGGGGTAATGCGATCGTGGATTGGGTCCGGCTGGAACTGAGGTCATCCGCCTCCCCGGGCACCATCATTGCCACCCGCCAGGCCTTGTTGCAGCGGGATGGGGATATCGTGGACGTGGACGGCACCTCGTCGGTCGCCTTCGATGTGGCGCCGGGCAATTACCATGTGGCCGTACGCCACCGCAACCACTTGGGTGGCATGACCCTTGCGGCGGTCACCTTGGGAACTTCCCCGACAACGGTGGACCTGACCTTGCCCACAGCCGCCACGTATGGCATGGATGCTCGGAAGGTGCAAGGAGGAGTTGCCCTGTTGTGGATGGGTAATGCACGGTTGGACGACCGGGTGAGCTATACGGGCGCGCAGAATGATCGGGACCAGCTGCTGATGTTGATCGGCGGGGCCAACCCCACGGCCACGGTGCAAGGCTACTTACAGGAGGATTGCAACATGGACGGGTCGGTGCGCTATACGGGCACTGGCAACGACCGCGACCCGATTTTGGTGAATACAGGGGCCACGCCCACCAGCTTCCGCACGCAGCAGCTGCCTTAGGCAAGATGTGCCGAATGTCGACGAGTTTGATCAAATCAACGTCGAATATCAATAAATTGCCGACGAGGCATTGACGAGCGCTGTGCTTTCCTGTAGTTTAGCTCTTTCAAGAAGCACAGGAACATGAAAGCCAACGTTATCCTCTTCGCTGTTTTATTGCTGTCGCCGGTCTTGGCCATGGGGCAGACCTTCACGCGCAGCACCAGCATTTTGTCCAACACCACGGCCCGTTCCGGCGGATGCGTCGGGGTGGCCGATATGGATGGCGACGGCTATGACGATATCATCCTGCTCAATCTGAGCAGACAGCTTTATATCGACTATCAGAATCCGAACGGCACCTTCACCTCCTATTCCATGGGGCAGGTTTCCTCCGCCGATCAATGGGGCATGGCCGTGGGCGATGTGAATCGCGACGGGCACAAGGATTTCGTCAGCGGGGGCAACAGCGACGGGGTGCATTTCCTGCCGATCATGGGTAGGGGTTCCTCGGGCTCCTGGAGCAACCTCAACAACGGGACCATGTTCATGCAGTGCATGAACATGGCCGACATCAACAACGACGGGGCATTGGATGTGTATGCCTGCAATGACGTGGGGGCCCCGCGGATCTGGCTGAACAACGGGTCGGGCAGCCTCACCTACAACAACTACATCGATTTTTCCAGCACGCCCAGCTCGGACATGAGCGGCAACTACGGCAGTGTGTGGATTGACGTGGACAACGATGGTGACCTGGACCTCTTCATAGCGAAGTGCCGCCAAGGGGTGAACAACCCCAGCGACCCGCGCCGCTGGAACCGCTTGTTCATCAACGACGGGAACAACAACTTTTCCGACCAAACCGTCGCCCATGGATTGGACAACCACGAGCAATCCTGGTCGGCCGATTTCGGGGATATCGACAATGACGGTGACCTGGACCTGGTGGTGACCAACCACAGCCGCAGCATGCAGTTGTACATCAATGATGGCACGGGCCATTTCACCGAAGCCACCGCGGGCAGCGGAATCGACAAGAGCGCCGCATTCCTGCAAGTGAAGCTGGTGGACTTGGACAACGACGGGTACCTGGACCTGATCACCAGCGGCAATTTGGGCGGCAGTGCTGAATACTACTTCCATGGCAATGGCAACGGCACGTTCACGCAGATGCTGAATATGCTGCCGGAGCCGAGTGCGATGAACCTGCACTCCTTTGCGGTGGGCGACCTGAACCACGACGGGTTCATCGATGTCTATGCCAGCTATGGGCAAGGCTATGTTACGCCGAGCTCTTCCCGCTACGACCAACTCTATCTGAACAATGGGAACAGCAATCATTTCCTGGCCTTCAACCTGCGGGGTGGGGAGAGCAATCCCGATGGGATAGGCGCGCGGGTCACGCTGTACGGGCCATGGGGTACGCAGGTCCGGGAAGTGCGTTCGGGCGAGAGCTACGGCATTGTTTGCTCCTTCACCTGCCATTTCGGGCTTGGGGCGGCCACCGTGGCGGATTCCGCGATCGTCCGCTGGCCCTCGGGCCAGGTGGACAAGTACTACGGCCTTGCCGCCGATCAGTGGGTAACGGTGGAAGAAGGGATGACACGTGGTGCGGTGGTAGCGGCCAAGGCGTACTTGGACGGGCCGTTTGTATCGGCCTCGGGCCTGATGCGCGATGACCTGCGCGCGAACGGGCTGATCCCGGCCGTGGAGCCGTATACGGCCATGGGCTTTGTGCAGGTGGGCGACCTGCCCGGAATGCGCTTGACCCCTGCGGTTCAGGCCGTTGCCGGCAACAACGCCATCGTGGATTGGGTATGGCTGGAACTGCGGTCCAATGCGAACCCGGTCCATGTATTGGCATCACGCGCGGCGTTGGTCCAGCGCGATGGGGATATTGTGGACCTGGACGGCAAGAGCCCGGTGGGCATGGGCGTGCCGGCCGGATCTTATCATCTGGCGGTCCGGCACCGGAACCATTTGGGGGCCATGACGGCCTCGGCCTACGGCTTTGGAACAACGCCGACCACCATCGACTTCCGCACGTCGGCCATGGCCTGCTGGGGTACCGCGGCGCGGAAGGTCGTGGACTCGTACAGGGTTTTGTGGTCCGGCGAGGTGAATGATGATGGGAAGGTGAAGTATACCGGGGGAGGCAACGACCGGGATGCCATATTGCTGGGTATCGGGGGCAGCGTGCCGACCATGACCGCTTCAGGTTACCTTTCGACGGATGTCAACATGGACGGTGTGGTGAAATACACCGGGGCAGGAAACGACCGCGACCCGATCCTGCTCAATGTGGGAGGGAGCGTTCCCACCTCTTTCCTTTCCGAGCAATTGCCATGAGCGGCCGCGTTTGGAGGGCGTGAAAAACGGAATTAGCAGATAATAGATTTCCATGGCGAACGGGTTCCTGCGCCGTATGTGGCGCTTGGGGATATCGGTCATGTTCGTGCCGGCCCTGCCGGGAGTGACACTGGCGCAGAGCGACGTGATCCCATCCTCGGTGGATATCAGGATGGTGCAGGGTGCGGCCGATGATCAGCTCCTGCTCCAACTGAAGACCCATAGCAGCGCCAACTTCGGGGGGATCCTCAGCGCCTTGACCGTGACGATCCGCTACGACGCGGCGTCCGCGCAGTCCTTGGGGCTGGCCACCAGCTTTTGCAATGCATGGAGCCCGTTCAGCCCATCACCGGTGGTGGTGAATGGAGGGGTGGCCTATAGGACCTATAACGGCTTCGGGGTGAACCGGCTGGAGGACCCCATTGCGTCGGGAGGCTGCAATACCAGCTTGGTGCCGGAAACCTGGTTTACCGTGGCGACGATCCCCGTGATCGGAACGGGCTGTACCATCTTCACCCTGGGCAACGACGCGTACACCGAGGAACAGAACCGCTCGTACTATATCTCGATGGGCGGCTGGGAGGTGACCGGCAACGTGCTTGGTGGGCCGGTCGCCATGGGCGCATGCGGCATGGATTGCCTGGGCGTGCCGGGCGGCCCTGCGCTTCCGGGAACTCCGTGCGATGACAACGACCCCGCTACCACGAACGACACGTGGACGGCGGAATGCGTTTGCGTGGGCACCCCGGCCTGCCTACCGCCGGTGATCAACACCATCAATAACAATAGCCCGGTCTGTTCGAACGGGACGTTGTCGTTGGGTGTATCGGCAAGCGGCACATCGCCACTCACGTATGGCTGGTCCGGTCCGGGCACGTTCAGCCCGTCACCATCGGCACCATCCGTATCGGTGACCGGCGCCGTATCGGGCAATTATCAGGTCACAGTAACCAATGCCTGCGGATCGGTGACGGGCAATGCCGCGGTTACGGTAACCCCGGCCCCGTCAGCGACGATCAGCTACGCCGGTAGCCCGTACTGCGCGGGCGGGGGCACGGCCACGGTGACGCGCACGGGCACGGCCGGTGGCACCTACAGCGCGAGC
>DAOKZW010000001.1:98658-176090 GCA_035325445.1 Flavobacteriales bacterium | reverse complement strand
CTACAGCGCGAGCCCTGCGGGCCTGTCGCTGAACAGCACGACCGGTGCGATCAACTTGGGCGCCAGCGCTGCGGGCACCTACACGGTGACGTACAGCATCGCGGCCTCTGGCGGATGCTCGGCGTTCAGCACCACGGCGGCCGTGACGATCTCTACCTCCCCGTCGGCGACGATCAGCTACGCCGGCAGCCCGTACTGCGCGGGCTCGGGCACGGCCACGGTGACGCGCACGGGCACGGCCGGTGGCACCTACAGCGCGAGCCCTGCGGGCCTGTCGCTGAACAGCACGACCGGTGCGATCAACCTGGGTGCCAGCACGGCCGGCACCTACACGGTGACGTACAGCATCGCGGCCTCGGGCGGTTGCTCGGCGTTCAGCACCACGGCGGCCGTGACGATCTCGGCCTCGCCGTCGGCGACGATCAGCTACACCGGCAGCCCGTACTGCGTGGGCGGGGGCACGGCCACGGTGACGCGCACGGGCACGGCAGGCGGCACTTACAGTGCGAGCCCTGCGGGCCTTGTGGTCAACCCGAACAACGGGAACATCAACCTGGGCACCAGCACGGCCGGGACCTACACGGTGACGTACAGTATCGCCGCCTCGGGCGGATGCTCGGCGTTCAGCACCACGGCGGCCGTGACGATCTCTACCTCCCCGTCGGCGACGATCAGCTACGCCGGCAGCCCGTACTGCGCGGGCTCGGGCACGGCCACGGTGACGCGCACGGGCACGGCCGGTGGCACCTACAGCGCGAGCCCTGCGGGCCTGTCGCTGAACAGCACGACCGGTGCGATCAACCTGGGCACCAGCGCTGCGGGCACCTACACGGTGACGTACAGCATCGCGGCCTCGGGCGGATGTTCGGCGTTCAGCACCACGGCGGCCGTGACGATCGATCCAGGTCCGTTTGCCATCATCAGTTACGGAGATGCGTTTTTCTGCACCAATGGCGACCTGCTCCCGGCCATGCTGACGGGAACACCGGGAGGAACGTTCAGTGCGACCCCGGCCGGGCTCTCGGTGAATGCGCTCACCGGTGCGATCAACCTGGGAGCGAGCAATGCGGGCCCGTACACGGTTCAATACAGCATCGCGGCTTCCGCACAATGCCCGGCCTACACGGCCACGACCAACCTGGTGGTCTTCGGGGTCGGCGACCCCTGTGATGATGGCAACCCGGCCACGGTGAATGATGTGATCACGGAAGACTGCAGCTGCCAAGGCCAATTGCCCGATGGCCTACCGGACCTTGTGGATGGTACTGGGATACGGCTTTACCCGAACCCGGTCATGGCGGGACGGGTGCATTTCAACGTAACAGGCCTGCCGGGCATGGACGGCCCGGTCGATCTGGGCGTCCGCGATCTGTCGGGCAGGTTGTTGCACGGGCGTCATGCGATCGTCCAAGAGGGGCTTCTTGAGGTGGAGATCGGAATGCGGATGGCCCAAGGGGTATACATCGTGGAGGTGGTGGGCCATGGCCGCCGTTTCATCGGCAGGTTGGTCGTTGAATAACGAAGCGGAATGAAAAGCGGAGGGCCGCTCCCTGAACGGGGCGGCCCTCCTTTTTCGAGGTTGGATGCGATGGCTCAGTAGTACACCAGGCGGCGTACGCGGGCGATGTGCTTCGCCAGGCGGATCACCTGCTTGGTATATCCGAACTCGTTGTCGTACCAAGTGTACAACACCACGTTCCGCTTGTCGTTGCTGGCGATGGTGGCGTTGCTGTCGAACACGCTGCAGCAGGTATCGCCGATGATGTCGCTGCTCACCAGCTCAGGGTCCACTTGGTAGTGGATCTGGTTCACCAGTTCACCTTCGAGGGCGGCTTTCCGCACGAGCTCATTGATCTCGTCGCGGGTGACGTCCTTGTTCACGGTCAGGCTCATGATGGCCAGCGATCCGTTGGGTGTCGGCACACGCACCGCATTGGCGGTGAGCTTGTCCTTCAGGCTGGGAATGGCCTTGCTGACGGCGCTGCCGGCCCCGGTGGTGGTGATCACCATGTTGATGGCCGCGCTGCGGCCACGGCGGGCGCCCTTGTGGTAGTTGTCCAGCAGGTTCTGGTCGTTGGTGTACGCGTGCACCGTTTCAATGTGGCCTTTCTCGATGCCCAGGTTGTCCTCCATCACCTTCAAGATGGGGGCGATGGCGTTGGTGGTGCAGCTGGCGGCGCTGAAGATGCGCTCGTTGTCCAGGTCGAGGTCCTTGTGGTTGATCCCGTACACGATGTTGGGGATCTCCTTGCCGGGGGCGGTGAGCAGCACCTGCTTCACCCCTTTGGACTTCAGGTGGCGGCCCAAGGCTTCGCGGTCCTTGAACACGCCGGTATTGTCGATGACCAAGGCATCGTGGATGCCGTAGGCGGTGTAGTCCACATCCTCGGGATTGGCGGCGGCGATGAGCTGCACGCGTTGCCCGTTGATGATGAGCGCCTGGTTCTCGACGTCTTCCACCACGGTGCCCTTGAAGGCACCGTGCACGCTATCGTTGCGCAGCAACGCTGCGCGCTTCACGATCTCCTCGTTGCTCAGCTTGCGCAGCACGATGGCGCGCAGGCGGAGCTGCTGCCCCTTGCCGGCCTGCTTGATCAGTTCGCGGGCGGCGATGCGGCCGATGCGGCCGAAGCCGTACAGCACCACATCCTGCGGCTGGAACTTGTGCTTGTCCTGGCCGATGAAATCCTTCAGCGTGGTCTTCAGGAAGTCCGTGGCCGATGTATTTCCCGACTTCTTGAACTCATGCGTCAGGCGCCCGATGTCGATCTTGCTCGGGGCGAGGTCCAAGGTGAGCATGGCCTTGGCCAGCTCGGCCGCCTGCCCGATATCGATGGGCTTACCCACCACGGTATCGGCATAGCCGAACAGCTTGATCACCTCCGAGGTGTTGATGTCCAGCAGGTGGTTCCGGAACAGCACGAGCTCCACGCCGTTCTGGAACATCAGTTGGCCCACGGATCCCAGCAGGTCCACTGCTGCCCTTTCGCGGTTCACATAATCCTTCAGGCCAGCTTCATACTTGGCCTTTTTTTCCAAGGTCTCCATGTTGTGGGGGATGAAAGAAAGAGATGTGTTTCACGTCATTCCGCTCAGCCCAAGTAGGCCTTCAGGAGCTTGCTCCTGCTGGTATGGCGCAGGCGGCGGATGGCCTTTTCCTTGATCTGGCGCACGCGTTCGCGGGTGAGGTCGAACTTGGCACCGATCTCTTCCAGGGTAAGGCCGTGGTTGATGTTGATGCCGAAGAAGAGCTTCACCACATCGCGCTCACGTTCGGTGAGCGTGCTCAACGCGCGGTCGATCTCCTTGGAAAGGCTCTCGTTGATCAGCGTGCGGTCCGCCGGTATGCTGTCGTTGTTGGGCAGCACGTCCAGCAGGCTATTGCTTTCACCTTCCACGAAGGGCGCGTCCATGCTGATATGGCGTCCGCTTACCTTCATGGTGTCGGCCACCTTTTCCGGGGGCAGCTCCAGCAGGGCGGCCAGTTCATCCGCGCTGGGCGGTCGCTCATACTCCTGCTCCAGCTTGGCGAAGGCCTTGTTGATCTTGTTCAGCGAGCCTACCTGGTTGAGCGGCAGGCGCACGATCCGGCTCTGCTCGGCCAAGGCCTGCAGGATGCTTTGGCGGATCCACCACACGGCGTAGCTGATGAACTTGAAGCCGCGGGTCTCGTCGAAGCGCTGCGCCGCCTTGATCAGGCCGAGGTTGCCCTCGTTGATCAGGTCGGGCAGGCTGAGGCCCTGGTTCTGGTATTGCTTGGCCACGGAGACCACGAAACGCAGGTTGGCCTTCACCAATTTGTCCAGCGCCGCGCTGTCGCCCTTCTTGATCTTCCGGGCCAGCTCGACCTCCATCTCCGCATTGATCAATCCCTCCTTGCCGATCTCCTGCAGGTACTTGTCCAAGGACTGGCTTTCCCGGTTGGTGATCGACTTGGTGATCTTAAGTTGGCGCATTCTGCTTGTCACGGCGCAGGGGGTATTTAGTGGTTAGTGTTGGTCTCTCCGGCCCTGATGAACCATTGGAGAAACACCCCGGACGGGTGTTTGGTTCAATCAGGCTGCGAAGGTAAGGCGGCCTCCTGCACGGGGCAAGGTGGGTGCTCGAAGGTTGGGTTTGGGTGTATAAGTTGCAGATAGGCAGCCAGTTACATTCCGAGCCCGTAGTAGGCCTTCTTCCCGTTGGGATAAACCCCCTCGATGAGAATGCCACCCTGTTTGTTGTTGATCGCCCGTTCGATGTCTTTGGGGGCCTTTACCTGCTGTTGGTCGACCTTGGTGATGATGAATCCTTCCTTGATCCCGATGCTCCGGAGTTTTCCACCGCTGAGGCGCACGACTTTCACACCGCCTTCTATCCGCAACGCCCCCAGTTCATCGGCGGTTGCGGGTGCGAGGTCGGCACCAAGCGAGGGCATGGTCAATTCGGCGGATGGGGCGCTCCCGTCCTCGCCGCCCCGGTCCAGCAGTGTCAACTCCTTCACCATCTCGTTTCCTTTGCGGAGCAAGGTGATGGCGACCTTGTCGCCGGGGCTGAACTTGCTGATCTGCCCTTGCAGCTCGGGCACATTGTTCACGGGTATGGTGCCCACCTTCACGATCACATCGCCGCCCTGCATGCCGGCCTTCTTGGCCGCGCCGTTGGGGACCACGTCCTTCACGTACACGCCATTGAGCCGTTTGAGATCGAGGTTCTTGGCCATGTCCTGGTCGATATCGCTGATGGTGACGCCCAGGTAGGCGCGGCGCACATGGCCGAATTCCATCAGGTCGTGGGTCACCTTGCTGACGATGTTGGAGGGCACGGCGAATGAGTAGCCGGTGTAGCTGCCGGTGGTGGATGCGATGGCGCTGTTGATGCCGATCAGGTCGCCGTTGGTGTTCACCAAGGCCCCCCCGCTGTTCCCGGGGTTCACGGCGGCATCGGTCTGTATGAAGCTCTCGATGGGGAACACGTCGCGGGTGGGGTCGTACTGCAGGATGTTGATGTTGCGGGCCAACGCGCTGACAATACCGGCGGTGACGGTGCTGGTCAGGTTCATCGGGTTGCCCACGGCCAAGGCCCATTGCCCCACCTTCACGTCATCGCTGTTGGCGAATGCGAGCACGGGCAATTGCTCGCCCGTCACCTTGATCAGGGCAATGTCGGTGCTGGGGTCGCGCCCGATCATCGTGGCCTCGAACTTGCGCTTGTCGTTGAGGTGCACCTGGATCTTGTCCGCGCCCTCCACCACGTGGTTGTTGGTCACGATATAGCCGTCATCGCTGATGATCACTCCGCTGCCCGCACCGCGCACCTGCTGCGGCGGGCGCTGCTGGTAGCCCCAGAAGAAATTATACATGGGTGCTTGCTGCACGGTGGCTTCCGTGGTCACGTGCACCACGGCATCCACGCTCTTGGATGCAGCGGCGATGAAGTCGGGCGCGGCAACCGACGTGGTGTTGTCCACGGGCTGGCTCACATAGTGGGTAGGTATGCTGGATGCGGGGCCCACCGTTTGGGCCATGCCCTTGGGCTGGAACCGGTCATGCAGGCCCAAGGCCAGCAATCCCCCGGCCACGGCCATGCCCAAGTACCCGAATGCCTGCTTTAAATTCCCGTTTGCCTTGCTCATCTGCCTTTGTTTTATCTCGCTCAACCAACGCGGCTTCACCCCTTGGGTTCATGGCGGCGCTGTTAAGGAGTGTTGATCGCTTGCGTACTGATCCGCCTGTTGGGGCAAGGCCCGGCGAAGAGCGTGCCAGACCCATATTTGCTGACGAAATGGCGATCATCCCTTTTTCCAAATGGCACGGTGCCGGCAATGATTTCATCCTGCTCGATGCGCGGCAGGGTGCCTGGGCCACCGGCTTGGAAGACCTTGCGCGCAGGCTGTGCCAACGGCGGTTCGGGATCGGTAGCGACGGATTGATCCTGGTGCGGCCGGCACGGGAGCCGGGCACGGATTACCACATGGAATTCCTCAACCCCGATGGCAGCCGCAGCTTCTGCGGCAATGGCAGCCGGTGCGCCTATGCCTTCCGCAGCAGGCTGGAAGGAACCGATGCCCCGGCCCGTTTCAGCGCCTTCGACGGGGTGCACACCGCCCGCTGGGTGAACGGTGAAGTGGAGATCTCCATGCGCGATGTGGGAGGGATGGAGGTGCTGAATGATCACGTGGACCTGATCAATACGGGGTCGCCCCATTTGGTGGTCCATGTGGAGGATCCGGCCGTTGTGGACATTCTTCCCGAGGCGCACAAGTACCGGTATGGTGAGCGTTTCGCCAAGGACGGGGTCAACGTGAATTTCGTCCGTTGGCACGAGGGAAGGGTGGAAATGCGGACGTATGAGCGCGGAGTGGAGGCGGAGACCTTGAGCTGTGGCACTGGGGTGACGGCGGCGGCCTTGAGCGCCATGTACCATGGCCTGTGCAGCGGCAGTTGCGGGGTGGTGGCGCCGGGCGGCCGCCTGCAGGTCCGCGCCCAAGGGCACGATGGGGCCTTCACCGGCGTTTATCTTCAGGGCCCCGTGCAGGAGGTGTTCCAAGGTACCGTGGAAATACCCGGATGAAGAAACTGTTGATGGCATTGCTGCTGCTGGGCCTGGTGGCTGGCGGGGCCTTTGCATGGCGGCTATGGAAGGAGATCTTTGGAGGTGCCACGGGATTCATCGAGGAGCAACGGGTGTTGCTGGTGCCCAAGGGCGCCGATCTGAAGCAGGTGGTGGACAGCCTGGAGGCCAACCGGATCGTGCGGGACACGGACCTCTTCCGCTGGGTGGCAGACCGCAAGCAGTACGGAGAGCGGGTGCGGCCGGGCCGCTATGTGATCCGGCGGGGCACCAGCATGAACGACTTGGTGAACAAGCTCCGGGCGGGGGAGCAGGACCCGGTGAACATCACCTTCAACAACATCCGCAACCTGCCGCAGCTGGCCGGGCGCATCAGCCGGAACATTGAAGCGGACTCGCTGGAGGTCTTGACAGCCATCATGGACCCCGCCACCATTCGGCGCTTGGGGTTCAACGATGCCACCATCATCGCCCTCTTCCTGCCCAACACCTACGAGGTGTGGTGGACGGTGACGCCCGAAGAGTTGATTGACCGTCTTGCCAAGGAGTACAAGCGTTTTTGGACGGCGGAACGGCAGGCCTCGGCCAAGGCCTTGGGCCTGTCGCAAAGCGAGGTGAGCACCTTGGCCAGCCTTGTGCAGGCCGAAACGGGCAAGGCCAGCGATGCGCCATTGATCGCCAGCGTATACCTCAACCGCCTGCGGATCGGCATGCCCCTGCAGGCCGACCCTACCCTGAAATATGCCTTGGGCCTGGACAGCCTGAACCGCGTGCTGCATGCCGACAAGCTGGTGGATTCGCCCTATAACACATACAGGCATAAGGGCCTGCCACCCGGGCCGATCAATCTGCCCGAGCCGCGCTTCATCGATGCCGTGCTGCACCCGGCGGAGACCAAGTACCTCTATTTCTGCGCCCGGGAGGACCTGAGCGGCTACAGCAACTTCAGCACCACCTACGAGCAGCACATGGTCCACGCCCGGCGCTATCAGCAGGCGCTGAACAAGCGGGGCATCATGCGATAGGGGCGGCGAACCCGGGCCTATGATCGCCCGTATCCACGCCCTTTCCGGATCACCGGACCTACTTTCGCACTTTGACTTTTCACGAAATACATGAGCAAGATCAAGTTCGGCACCGACGGTTGGCGTGCCATCATCGCACAGGAATTCACGGTGGACAACGTGGCCCGCGTTACGGTGGGCCTGGCCACTTGGCTGAAGCGCAAATACCCGCAGGGCACCAGCGTAGTGGTAGGCCACGACTGCCGCTTTGCCGGTGATCTGTTCGCCGAGGCCGTGGCCAAGGTGCTGGTGCACCATGGCATCAAGGTGCACCTCGCCAAGGGCTTCGTCAGCACGCCGATGGTGTCGCTGGGCGCGCTCCGCACCAAGTCGGGCATGGGCGTGATCATTACCGCCAGCCACAACCCGCCGAGCTACAACGGCTACAAGCTGAAAGGGCCGCACGGCGGCCCGCTGATCCCCGCCGAGGTGCAGGAGGTGGAGGACCTGATCCCCGAACAGCACGGCGTAGACCTGGATGCGGTGGACCTGGCCAAGGCCAAGGCGGCCGGGCTTCTGTGGGACATCGATCTGGAAGGCGCCTACTTGGAGCACGTGCGCAAGAGCTTCGACCTGGATGCCATCCGCAAGAGCGGCCTGAAGTTGGGCTACGATGCCATGTACGGCGCGGGCCAGCGGGTGGTCCCGCAAATCCTGCCTGAGACGACGCTGCTCCACTGCGACCACAACCCCGGTTTCCATGGCCAGGCGCCGGAACCCATCCACCGCAACCTGATCCCCTTCTCGGAACTGATCAAGGAGAAGAAGCTCGACTGCGGCCTGGCCACCGACGGCGATGCCGACCGGATCGGGTTGTACAACAGCAGGGGCGAGTTTGTGGACTCGCACCACATCATCCTGCTGCTGATCCACTACTTGGTGAAGTACAAGGGATACAAGGGCAAGGTGGTGGTGGCCACCAGCACCACGCCCAAGGTGGAGCGGATGTGCCAGCACTATGGATTGGAATACCAAGTGACCAAGATCGGCTTCAAGTGGATCGCGGGGATCATGATCACCGAGGACATCCTGCTGGGCGGCGAGGAGAGCGGCGGCATCGCCATCAAGGGCCACATCCCGGAGCGCGACGGCATTTGGATGGGCCTCACCATCTGGGAGTTCATGGCCAAGAGCGGCAAGAGCCTGGAGGAACTCGTGGAGGAGGTATACGCCATCGTGGGCTCCTTCGCTTACGACCGCGACGACCTGCACATCACCGAGGAGCTGAAGCAACAGGTGCTGAAGGCCTGCGGGGCCGATAGCTACAAGCGCTTCGGCCAGCATGAAGTGCGCAAGGTGGACACGCTGGACGGCTACAAGTACTTCTTCGATGACGAGGAATGGCTTATGATCCGCGCCAGCGGCACCGAGCCCGTGCTGCGCCTGTATGCGGGCGGCTCCACCATGGAACGCGCAAAAGAGATCCTGAAGGCATGCCGGACCACCATCGGCGCATAGCCAAGCCCTGAAGGCAAGGTGCCATGGTGCCTTGGAAACACGGGCGGAACGCTTGCCGGGCAGCGGCTTTGTCCGTGCTGTGCCTGATGGCCGCAGGGGCCGGGGCGCAAGAGGCCGACACCTTGCGGGGCGAGGGCCCGAACAAGGGCCGTGCTTGGTTGGTGGCGGGCGGAACGGCGGCATCCATGGGCGTTTCGCTCGTAGGGCTGGACCAAGCTTGGTACCAGGGCCACCCGCGCTCCTCGTTCCACTTTTTCGATGACGGTGCCGAGTGGCTCCAAATGGACAAACTGGGCCACGCACACAGCTCATACCAGCTGGGCCGCGCCGGCCATGCCGCCTTCCGCTGGGCCGGCTTCAGCGACCGTACCTCCTTGTGGCTCGGCGGTTCCGTGGGGCTGATCTACCTCACCGGCATCGAGTACCTGGACGGGCTTTCATCGGAATACGGCTTCAGTGGCTGGGACATGGCGGCGAATGCCGCCGGCACGGCGCTCTTCATCGGCCAACAACTGGGTTGGGGCGAGCAGCGCGTGATGCTGAAATGGTCGGCGCACCTTACGGACCATGCGGCCCAACGGCCCGATGTGCTCGGATCCACCTTTGCCGAACGCCTGCTGAAGGACTACAACGGCACCACGGTATGGCTCAGCGCCAATCCGAACGCCTTTGGCTGGAAGTCACTGCCTCCTTGGTTGAACATATCGGCCGGCATGGGGGCGGAAGGAATGATCCATGCCCAAGGCGACCCCGGCGCATACCGGCAGTATTACCTCGCTCCGGACATCGCGTTTTCGCGGATCCCCACCCGCAGCAAGTTCATGCGCACTTTCCTTTTCATGCTGGATGCACTGAAGGTGCCGGCGCCCACCGTGGAGTTCAAAGGCAACGGGGGGGTGCGCGGCCACTGGCTGTACTTCTAACGGGCGAGCCCGATAGCGATGAAGGTCCTGCTTTCCGGGTTATGCGCCATGGTTCCCCTGCATGGAGGCCAGCGGGACCGGATGGCCGGTTCCTCAACGACCTGCATGGGCGGAACTTTGTGGCGGGGATCGTTGTTCGGGGATTGAAAAAGCAGGATGATGGCGGATCGCTTCAAGGTTGGGGACCACGTGCGCTGGAATTCCGAGGCGGGCTTTGTCACCGGCCGGATCATCAAGGTGCACCACGCGGATTTCGATTACAAGGGGCATCGTCACCAAGCCTCGCCGGAAGATCCGCAATACGAGATCAAGAGCGACAAGACCGATCACATCGCCGCGCACAAGGGATCCGCGTTGACCCAGATCTGATCCACGCGATCAAGGGGTGCCTCTATTTGGGCAGCTTGCCCTCCAGGATCATGAGCTTCACCTTCAGCACGGCGGCCACCGTCATGGCATCGCGCACTTCGCCGCGCTGCACCATTTGAAAGAGCTCCTCGAAGGGCAGCTTGCGTTGCTCCAATTGCTCGTCCTGGTCGGGTTCGGGCTCGTGGAAGGTGAGGCCGCGGGCCACGAAGATCACGGCGCGCTCGTCGCTGGCGCTGTTGCTCAGGTCCATCTGGAGGATCTCCGTCCACCGCTCGGCCTCTATGCCCACTTCCTCGCGCAGCTCGCGCTTGGCGCTCTCCACGGGCGGAATGCTTCGGTCGCCGCCCCCTTCGGGCATTTCCCAGCTGTAGGCCTCAAGCGGGTAGCGGTATTGGCCCACGATCCAGGTGTTCAGTTCGTCGTCCAGGGGGATGATCCCAACGGCCAAGCCCTTGAAGTGCACCACCCCGTATATGCTCTGCCTGCCACTGGGGTCGAGCACGTCGTGGTGGGACACGCTGATCCACGGGGTCTCATAGGCTGTCCGTTCGGAGAGGGTGGTCCAAGGGCCGCGCTTTTTCATGGCGGCAAAGATGGGCCATGGGCCTTCAGCGCTGCGAGGGGTCGAGCCTGAACTGGATGTCGAGGCGCATGGTGCTGCGCACGAACTTCCCGTCCTTCACGGCCGGCCTCCAGCAAATGGAGCGGGCCAGGCGCATGGCTTCATCGTCGCATCCGCCCCCGAGGAAGTTCAGGGTGCGCAGGTTGCTCACGCTTCCGGTGGCCTCCACCACGAATTCGATGGTCACCTTGCCTTGGATGTCGAGGCGAAAGGCCTCCGGGGGGTATTGCAGGTTGCTCGCCAAGTAGTTGGGCAGGCCCCTGAGGCCGTACGGGATCTGCGGCGTGGCCAAGGTGTCCACCTGTTTGTCCTCGTACAGCACATAGCTGTCATCCGCAGGCAGTGGTTGCCCCAACGGCGGGCAGCGCTTCGCCTTGGCCTGCTGCTTCTTGTAGCGCTTGGCGTTGAAGGGGATCGCGATCGAGTGGTCCTTCTCCAGCGCGGTGCCGCCCACCGAGGCCGGTATCCACCGGATCATGCGGGCCAGCCGCAACGCTTCCGCATCACAGGCCGGGTCGAGCGGTATCTGCACCCGCAGGTTCTTCGCAGAGCCGTCCGGCATCACCTTGAAAGCCACGGTCACCTCACCGTTCAGGCCGACACCCAAGGCTTCCTGGGGAAAGTGCATTTCCTGTTCCAGCAGCCAGTTCACGGCCTGCTTGCCGCCGTACGGCTCGGGTGCCGCAAAGCTTTGGGCGTGCAGGTCCAAGAAGGCCAGAAGGAGGGGGATGAGGATGAGGCGGGACATGACAGCGTAAATTTGCACAATGTCCGCACAACGGAAACCGGTGCCAGGCGATGTCGTCTCCCTGCTGAATGACGTGGGGGGAGGGGTGGTGTTGGCCACCGTGGGCAGGGATCGTGTGAAGGTGCGGACGCATGATGGCTTTGAGCTGGTGTATCCGGTGAGTGAACTGGTGCTCAACGAGGTGGACCCCACGCGGTCGGTGAGCGATCACCAAGCGCGGATGCGCGCATCGGATGACCGCTTGGCCGAGCGGGTGCAGCGGGAAAAGGGACGTGGTGCCACGGTGCAGAACGGCGGCAAGGTGCATGCCATGGCAGAGGACCCCCGGGTGATGGAGGTGGACCTGCACCTGCACAAGCTCATCGGCGATGAGCGGTCGCTGAGCGATGGCGAAAAGCTGCGTTTCCAGCTGGATTTTTTTGAGCGGCGGCTGAACACGGCCATCCGCGAGCGCAAAAAGCGCGTCATTGTCATACACGGGGTTGGTGAGGGGGTCTTGCGGGAAGAGGTGCGCAAGGTGTTGCAGTACTATACCGGCCTGCGTTTTGATGATGCCGATCCGCGGCGCTACGGCCATGGGGCCACGGCGATCGATATCCTGCACTACTGATCGTCCCGCGGTCATTTCGTTCCTTGACATCCCGCGCATCGCTCCGTCGCCTCTGCCCTTCGGGGCAGGGGAGGAAAGTCCGGGCAGCAAAGGGCACCGTGCTTCCTAACGGGAAGGGGCGCCGCTGGTGACGGCGGCGCTACGGAAAGTGCCGCAGAAAGGGAGGTTGCCTGCAGGCCGCAAGGCCTTAGGCTGAAGCTTTGGCAAGGCCCGCCTTCGCCAAGGCTTCGGCGGGTAAAAGTGAAAAGGTGGGCCCGCCTTCGCGCGGGATAGGCGCTTCGGCGCTCAAAGTAAGAGCCCACCAGTGCCTTGTGTGAGCAGGGCAGCTTGGTAAACCCCACGGGCTGAAAGGCCAAATAGGCCGGGGTGCCTCCGCAAGGCGGCTAAGGGCGGCCCGTCCGATCCCGGCGGGTAGGCTGATCGAGGCCCATCGCGAGGTGGATCCCAGATAGATGACGGAGCCCCACATGGCAACATGCGGGGACAGGATCCGGCTTATAGATGCGCGGGCCTTTATGGAAGGCCCCGGTGAATGTACCGGGGCCTTTCTTCATTGCGGGGGAAGCGAAAGGGAAGTGTGCGCTGTTCGGAGTTCGGGGGGATAAGTTGCCAGGTGTCTGTTGATGGCCCCCTTCCGCCATGTCGGTTTCGGAGGGAAGCAGTTGTCCGGCACACGAGTGCCACGCGCTGTAGCACAATACCTAGCTTTCTTCGCCTCGCCGTTCGCGTGTCGCTGAAGCTTTAGCAGAGGCGCAAGTTTCAGCGAAGGCGGGCATCTTTCCCATCACCCTGAGCGCAGCCGAAGCGTCAGCTTTCCTTGGCCCTCCATTTCCGGCTGGCCAAGCCCATCCAAAGCACCAGCAGGAAGGTGAGCAGGCCCGGCACCAGCAGCACCAGCAGGCCATAGGAAGGCTTGCGCACGCCCGTCACCGGATCGTAGGTGAAGCAGGACAGCATGCTTTCCCTGCCCGGGAGCGGATAGGAAGGAATGAACTTGCCCTCCAAGGTGTTGAGCATGGATGCGATGTCCTTGCGGTCACGGATACCCGTCATCTTCCGGGTGATGTACCCGTTACCGTTCACGGCCACCAGCAGGGCCTCGTGGTCGAACTGCTGGCGGGTGCTGTCCCACGTGGTGCGGAAACCGACCGATGAGGTGAGCTCATCGATCCCATCGGTGGTGGCGAAGATCCAGCGCTCGTCTTGGTCCACTTGGAACAGGTGTGCATAGCGGTCCATGTCGGCGTTGCTGTCGCGCGGATCGAAGCTGACCACCAGTATCTTGAACTTGCCCTTGGGGTCCAAAGCGCGGACATTCTCGCTCAGTTGGAGCAGGAAAGGGCTGCAGATGCCCGAGCACCGGGTAAAGATCAAGGCCAGCATCACCGGCTGGCGCGCATAGAGTTGCGATAGCTTCACCTCGCTGTCCGAGGTGCGGAGGGTCACATCGGCGACCGGCGTGTACAAGCCCTCCTCCTCGGAGAGCTCATACACGCCGTCACCGGAAAATACCGGGGCCGCAAGGCCCAAGGTCAGGATGCAGACGAGAAGGCTTTTGTGCATCGGCTGACGATGGTGGAAAAGACCATCACCATGCCCACAAGATACACCGTGGCGAACCAACCGGCGGCAGCCGCATACGTGGCCCCCGCGGAAAGCCCTTCTGGATACAGCGCATAGCGGCGGGGCACCGACCCGGCGCCGCCCAGGTAGAACATGAGCACGAAGCCGAAGCCTCCGATGAGCAGCAGGGCAAGGGTGAGCTTGTGCGACTTGTTGCTGTCGGTCACGCCGGCGATGTCATGCGCCACCCACCAGAAGAAGCCCATGCACAGCAGCACGTTGCCCATGGCGTTGTAGGTGTGGAAGTGCGCGGGCACCCACAGTGTGTTGTGCAGGATGATGTTGTTGCTGATGGTGGAATCGATCACGGCCCCAACGCCACCGATCAGCCAGCCCGTGATGCCGATGAAGAAGAACAGGTTGGTCAGCGTCCACTTGATCCTGTTGCGGAACACCAGGGTGGCTACGCTGAAGGCGGTGACACCGGCTGCCGGCAGGCTGGCGAAGTAGGAGGCCAGCTGGCCGATGACCTGGAACCCGCCGGGCTGCACAAAGTCCATGTACATGTGGTGGAAGAAGGCGGTCAGCACGAAGATCATGGTCATGTTCCAGCCGAGGGCCACATACCAAGTGGTCTCGAACCTCTTGCGGCCGCTCACTTCCGGCAGCAGTTCATACACGAGTGCCAGCCCCAGGTACAGCGCCTCGTTGGCGATGGTGTGCCCGAAGAAGAACGTGAGGTTCTTCATCAGCAGGGAGTCGTTCGTGAACGTGCCCGAGGAATAGATCTCGGCGAAGAAGAGCACGAGCAGGATCACCGCGACGATCAGGCTGAGGATGATGCCGATCAGGGATACGGAGGAGATCAGGATGAACGGCGGCGTCTTCTTTTCAGGCTCCTTGCCGCTGAGGTGCTGCCACGCGAAGATCTCCGTGATGGAGTATTTCTTCAGGATTTGCACCATCATGCCCACGGACCACACCAGCCAGGCCACGCCGAATACCGCCAAGCTGTAGAGGAACAGCGGGGTGGCCCAGCTGTCCCATGCCTTGAACAGGGGCAGGGGGTAGAGGAAGGTCCACGCCGCGTGGAAGTTGCCGGCGAAGGTGGACATCCATAGCATCACCACGCCGATCACCGTGAGGATGAGGGCGAAGATGCTCAGGCCCGCCGAGGTCTTTACGTAGCGCCCGAGCAGGTAATTGATGCCCACCAGGCCGGCCGCGGTCCAGATGCCGATCATGGTCACGCCGTGCGTGGTGAGGGTGGCATAGAAGGTGTCGTTGCCCATCTTGAGGACCGTACCCTGGTTGAAGCGCATGAGGATGCCCAGGATGATGGATGCCAGGAAGAGGACCAGGATCGCGATGACCCAAATGGCCGTGACTTTTTTCAATGATCTCGTTTCCATGGAAGGGGTCATTTAACAATGAATGAAGAACTCATGTTGTGGTGGCTCATGCCGCAGTATTCCAAGCAGAGCACATGGTAGGTGCCCGGTTCATTGAATACCCACCGCAGCACGTTCACGTAACCCGGCATGGCCTGCGTTTGCGTCACCAACTCGTACTTGTCGTTGTACACCCCGAAGCCGTGCGTGACATCCTTGCTTCGCACGCGGAACTCCACCACTTGGCCGACGGGGAGCTCCATGTCATCGTAGGAAAGCTCTTCCGTATAGGACAGGTTGAAGTCGTATTGGGCGGCGCGCACATGCACCACGGCCGCCGGTGTGGCGTCCTTGTGCAGGAAGTACGGCGATTTCGGGAGCGTCATCGCCAGCAGGATCACCAGGACGGACGCCAGGATGCCGATGAAGAAGAAGCGCTTCCGCTTGGCGTCCTTGAGGCCGGAGCCGTCCTCGGGGGCCGTAAGTGATGACTGGTAGACGATAATGAAGACCACGGCGATCAGTGTCGCCGCGATCAGGAAGATCCATAGTAGCATGCTGTGGTCACTCATTCTTCATGCGGATTGGTGGTACTTCGGGTTGCTCTTTCGGGCGGGTCCGGTGCGCTGGCCGTAGCATGCAGGGATCCCCGCCGTCAATAAGGATGTAAATGTCCGCAATGATATGACAGGAATCATGTACGAACAATACAAGGGTCAGTGTCTTTTCCAACCGGCCGTGTATAAGGCGCCGGAGGAGGCCGTCACGGCCTGAAGCTGTACCGGTGATGGGCTTCCCCGCAGGGAGGGCGGTCAGGGGGTGGCCAACGTGCGGAGGTAATGGGCCACCGCCCATCGTTCCTCGTTGGTGAGCGCCGATCCATAGGAAGGCATTTCACCTCTTCCCGTGGAGATCTTCCATACCAAGGCACCGTTGCCCTGGCCTTGCACCGCAGGGGACGAAAGAGCGGCGGGCTTGGTCTGCAGGGTGGCGGCCGATGGGCCATCGCCATGGCCCGCCATGCCGTGGCACGGCCAGCAGAAGGAATTGAAGATCCTCTCACCCCGCTTCGCGGCCTTGGCCCGGTCGGTGTGCGGGTCCACGAGCTTGTCGGCCTCCGGCGGGGCCTTCCAGGGGTCTCCCGGCCAAGGTGCCCCAAAGGCAGCCGCCAGCAGGATGGGCGCGACAAGGAGCAGTGCTGCGGTTTTCTTCATGGCCACCGGGCCCCGGTTATGGCAAATGACGTGCCGACCGACCAATGGGCCCCCGAATGTATGCCGCCACCGGGCAGGGCCGGATGCGACCCGCCGGGAATACATGGCTGGGAATGGGAGGCGGGAGATGAATATGAGCCATGTCATGTCGCGATTCACGGAGCTTGGATACCTTTACTTGCGTCAAGCAGAAACACATGACCATGCACCTTCCCGAATCCAGTTTGGCCATCGTTCTTGGCCTGTCCGCGTTGACCATGTTGAACGCGTGCTCCAAGGAAGATGCAGATCCCCCTGCAACCCAGCCGACACCACCGGCCCCGGTGGCCACCACCTTGGCCGTTACGCATAACATCGATGCGTTGCCGCTGACCTATGACACGATCAGGTATTTCAATGAGGTTGGGAACCACTACAGTGTGACCCGCTTGGAATACTACCTGAGCGGATTGGTGCTCAAGGGAGCCGACGCGACCGCGGACCACGCCTTGGCCGGCCCGTGGTACATCAATGGCACCTGGCCCAACACGTTCAGCTTGGGTACGGTGCCGGCCGGCGTGTATAGCGGCATCGAGATCGACCTGGGTCTGCCCCCGGCGCTCAACCAGACCAACGCCTTGCCGAACACCATGGAGAACGTGAACATGGCATGGCCGATACCCATGGGCGGCGGCTATCATTTCATGAAGTTCGAAGGGCATTTCATGCACCAAGGACAGCCCACGGGCTTCGCCATGCACTTGGGGAAGAACCAGAATCTGGTCCATTGCGTGATCAACCAAGCGTTCGTGGTCACGGATGATCAAGGCTCGCTGACGCTGCAGTTCAACTTGAACGAGGTGTTCAGCAATCCATATATGTACGACCTGGCCGCAGGGAACCAGAGCATGGGCAGTGATTCACTGATGGCCGTATTGCGGGACAACTGCACCACGGCTTTCCTTTTCGAATACCAGCCATGAGCCGGCAAGCGGCCGCCATCCTCCTTGTTGCGGGTTTTGTCGCCGCCCTGTTGGCCTGCCGGAAAGATCCGTCCCTCACCCAGGAGGACCCTTGCGCCTCCGCGCGCACGCCGCTCCACTTGGATTATCACGCCTTTTTTCCCGATCCGGTGATCCCGGCGGACAATCCCCTGACCGTGGAAGGCGTTGAACTCGGCCGGCGGTTGTACTACGATCCCATCCTTTCCTCCAGCGGCCCCTTGGCGGGCCGGTCGTGTTCCAGCTGCCATTTCCAGGAGCATGCCTTTACGGTACCCGATCCGGGTGTGCCGGCCATTGGCAATACCAACGTGCTCTCCCACTGCAACTTGGCATGGGCCTCGCATTTCCTGTGGGACGGTTCCGCCGGCCCTACGCTGGAGGATGTGATGCGCTATGAGGTGGAGGATTTCTTCCAGCTGGACGTGAACGTGCTGCGCGAGCATCCGGAATATCCCGAGCTGTTCCGCAAGGCCTTCGGCACCTGCGAGATCACGCTACCCTTGGTGGAGAAGGCGATGGCCCAGTGGTTCCGCCGCCTCACCTCCGCCAACAGCAAGTTCGACCGTTTCCTGAAGAACGAGGAAGCCCTCTCGCCCGAGGAATGGCGCGGGTTCCAGCTTTTTTTCACCGAGGCGGGCGACTGCTTCCATTGCCACTCCATGCCGCTGATGACGGACGACGGTTTCCATAACATCGGGTTGGACAGCATATTCGTTGGCAAGGGCGTAGGCCGCTACGCCGTGACGGGCAATCCGATGGACATGGGTGCGTTCAAGACACCTACGCTGCGCAACATCGCGCTCACCGCGCCCTATATGCATGATGGGCGCTTCCAGACCTTGGAGGAGGTGGTGGATTTCTACAGCGGCGGCGCGAAGCATTCACCCAGCTTGGACCCCATCATGACCAAGCCCGGCACGGGCATCACCATCGGCATGACCCCGGAGCAGAAGGCCGACCTGGTGGCTTTCCTGCATACGCTCACGGATGATGTGTTCGTAACGGACACGGCGCTGGCAAGCCCGTTCTAGGAAACCCGGAACGGGAAACTTGATAAGGAGGCCGTGCTCGGCGCGCAGTATTCGTGCGCCCTGCCACTGCGCCTGCTACCTGCCCACTTCGTCCCGCCGAAGCCTTGGCGAAGGCGGACTGCCAACTGCGTCCCGCCGAAGCCTTGGCGAAGACGGACTGCCCACTTCGTCCCGCCGAAGCCTTGGCGAAGACGGACTGCCAATTGAAAACTCCTCCACTTGACCTGCATCATACTTTCGCCACCCCATGGACGAACGAGAAGCCAACCCTTTGATCAACCTGGATCGATTGATCCGGCTATACTGCTATCCGGAATGGCAGGAGTTGCTCTACGAAAAGAACACGCAGGTCTCCTTCAACAAGGGCGAGGCCATCTTCACCACGGGGCAAAAGGCCGATCGGATGTTCATGGTCCACCGGGGCTGCGTGAAGATCGTGGCTGACCTGGGGAAGGGCCAGGAACGCATTACCCGCTTGGCCGGCAACCTCGAAGTGCTTGGCCACCGTGGCATAGGCAATGAGCCGATCTACTCGGCCAGCGCGATCGCCTTAACGCCCACCGTGGTGAACGTGATCCCCATGCGGTTGTTCCTGAGCACCCTCAAGGCCAACAGCCTGTTCTGCTACAACTTCCTCCTGTACTTCACGGAAGAAATGCGGCTGCTGGACCAGCACCTGCGCGACATGATGAACATGGACGTGGCGCAACGCGTGGTGAAAGTGCTGCTGCTCTGCCGCGATACCTTCGGCATGGACAAGGAAGATCCGCGCAAGCTGGCGCACACCTTGGCGCGCAAGGATATTGCGAACATGAGCGGCACCACCTACGAATCCGTGGTGCGCACCTTGGCCACGCTGAGCCAGCAAGGGCTGATCGAGCTGGCGGGCAAGGAAGTGCGCCTCCGCAAGCCCAAGGCCTTGGAGCGGATGGTGAAGCCGTAGGGAAGTTGTCAGTGGCAGGTTGTCAGTTGTCAGGAACCCTCCTGCCAACTGCTCCTGCCAACTGCCAACTGACCGCTGCCCTACAGCGCCTCGAAGTGCGCGGTAAAGTGGCGCAGGAAGCGCGGTTCCTTCACGATCTTGTAGCCGCGCACCTGCTCCTTGGTCCGCATGATCTCCTCGAAGGTCTCGGCCACGTACTCGATGTGGCTTTGCGTGTACACGCGGCGCGGGATGGCCAGGCGGACCAGCTCCATGCGGGCGGGGCGTAGGCTGCCGTCCTCGGCGTAGGTGCCGAACATCACCGAGCCGATCTCCACCGTGCGGATGCCGCCCAGGCGGTACAGCTCGCAGACCAGTGCCTGTCCGGGATACTCGTGCGGAGGAATGTGCGGGTAGAGCGCCTTGGCATCGATGTACACGGCATGGCCACCGATGGGCCACATCAGCGGCACGCCCATTTCCTTGAGCTTTTCGCCCAGGAAGGTGGTGCTGCGGATCCGGTAGTTCAGGTAGTGCGGGTCGAAGACCTCCTGCAGGCCGGTGGCGATGGCCTCCATGTCACGGCCGCTGAGGCCACCGTAGGTGGTAAAGCCCTCGGTGATGATCAGCAGGTTGGTGCAGGCCTCCGCCAAGGCAGGGTCGCGCAGGGCGAGGAATCCGCCCATATTCACCAGCGCGTCCTTCTTGGCGCTCATCACGGCACCGTCGGCCAATTCGAACATTTGGCGGGCAATGTCCCGGTAGGAGAGCTTGTCCATGCCCTCCTCGCGGTGCTTCACGAACCAGCTGTTCTCCGCGATGCGGCAGCAGTCCAGCAGGAAGAGCACACCGTGGCGCTTGCACACGGCGGCCACCTCCTTGGCGTTGGCCATGCTCACCGGCTGGCCCCCGCCGCTGTTGTTGGTCACGGTGAGCACCACCGCGCCCACCTTGCCTTGGTGCTCCTTCAGCAGCAGGTTCAGCTGGCCGGTGTCCATGTTCCCCTTGAAGGGATAGTCCGTGGCCGGGTCCTGCCCTTCGGCAATGGGGATGTCGATGCCGGTGGCGCCGCTGAACTCGATGTTGGCCCGCGTGGTGTCGAACAGGGTGTTGCTGATGAAGACCTTGCCCGCGCCGCCCAGATGGCCGTAGATGATCCGCTCGGCCGCGCGTCCTTGGTGGGTGGGCAGCACGTGCTTCATGCCGGTGAGCGACTGGATGGTCTGCTCCATGCGCTCCCACGAGCGCGAGCCTGCGTAGGCCTCGTCGCCTTCCATCACGCCGGCCCACTGGTGGGCGCTCATCGCCCCGGTGCCGCTGTCGGTCATCAGGTCGATGATCACGTCGCTGGAGCGGAGCAGGAACGGGTTGTAGTGGGCTTCCTTCAGTTGTTGCACGCGTTCCGCCTCGGTGCTCAGCCCGATGGGCTCCACGCTCTTGATGCGGAAGGGTTCAATGATGGTGCGGTGCTTCATTTCGGCAGCTTCTCAAAACGGGCTTGGAAGAAGCGAAGGTACTTCGGCTCGTACACCATCTTCAGGCCGGTGATGTTGTCGCGGTGCTCATACACGCGCTGCACGCTCTCGGCGATCACGTCCATGTGGGCCTGCGTGTACACGCGGCGCGGGATGGTCAGGCGCACCAGTTCCAGTTTGGGGTAGTAGTGGTCGCCGGTTTCCTTGTTGCGGCCGGCGCTCACGATGCCGCGCTCCATCGCCCGCACACCGCTGTCCAGGTACAGCTCGGCTGCCAGCGTTTGTGCCGGGAAGGCCGTTTGCGGCAGGTGGGGCAGGAAGGCCTTGGCATCCAGGAACACGCCGTGGGTGCCCACGGGCTTCACGATGGGCATGCCCATGTCCAGCAGGCGCTGGCCCAGGTAGAACACCTGCCCCACGCGGGCCCGGATGTGGTCGTCGTGTACGCTCTCCTCAATGCCGATGGCCATGGCCTCCATGTCGCGCCCGGCCATGCCGCCGTAGGTGTGCAGGCCCTCGTACACCACCACCATGTTGCGCGCCTCCTCAAAGACGTCCCAATCGTTGGTGGCCATGAAGCCGCCGATGTTCACCAGGGCATCCTTCTTGGCGCTCATGGTGGCACCATCGGTCAGCGAGCAGATCTCCTTCACGATCTCCGCCACGGTCTTGTTGCCGTAGCCTTCCTCGTTCTGCTGGATCATGAAGGCGTTCTCGGCCACTCGCGTCATGTCGTGGATGATGCGGATGCCGTCCTTGCTGGTCAGCTCGCGCAGCGCTTTCAGGTTGGCCATGCTGATGGGCTGGCCCCCGGCCATGTTCACCGTGGTGGCGATGGACACATAGGCGATCTTGTCCGCACCGTGGTCATCGATCAGTTTCTGCAGCTTGTCCAGGTCCACGTTACCCTTGAAGGGGAAGAGGCTCTCGGGGTCGTGGGCCTCGTCCACGATGATGTCCACGAACTTTCCGCCGGCCAGCTCTTGGTGCAGGCGGGTGGTGGTGAAGTACATGTTGCCCGGCACGAACTGCCCGTCCTTGATCATGATCTGGGACAGGATATTCTCCGCGCCCCGGCCCTGGTGGGTGGGCACGATGTACTTGTATCCGTAGTGCTTTTGGATGGCCTTCTCCAGGTGGTAGAAGTTGCGGCTGCCGGCATAGGCTTCATCGCCCAGCATCATGCCCGCCCATTGGCGGTCGCTCATGGCACTGGTGCCACTGTCCGTCAACAGGTCGATGTACACCAGTTCGGAGGGAAGGAGGAAGGTGTTGTACCCGGCTTCGACCAAGGCCTTCTCGCGCTGCTCGCGCGTGGTCATGGTCAGGGGTTCCACCATTTTGATCTTGTAGGGCTCGGCCCAGGAATCGCGTTTTTGCGCCATTTGCAGGTGTTCTTCTTTTATGATTTATGTCATACGGCGCGCAAAAGTAGGGCGGAAGGGGACAGGAAGGATGATAGGGGTCAGGGTGGGGCGGGGCCGTGACAATGGCCTGACGATTCCTGACCCAAGCCAACCTGGACCCCTTAATTTCTTGAACGCCTTGCCCAAGCAATGGAAGGCGCCGGGTAGATCCTTCACATACCCGACAGAACCTTGTGCGTGTGGACGAAATCGAGGTAGTCCTGGTAGATTCCGCTTTGAACGGATCGTCAGCCACCAAGCGCCCAAGGTCCAACGCCACGCCGCTCGTGCTCCGCTCTTCCTTTTCAAAGCTCTCTGACAAGCCGTTCTCCCTTACCATGGCACCCCAAAGACTACCCTTGGCGCAGGTAATGTCTGCCAATTCCTTGCTGTTCAGATGGCCGTACTTGTTCACCACGGCATGCATAACTTCCATGTCGTGGTCGCTGAACTCTCCGGCATCAAAGGCTTTTTGAGGCACGATGATGCAGCTGCCCTTCTTGTCGTAGGTTACCGAAACGTATTCCTCCAGCAGGAACGAATCAGCACCCAGGTCGATGAAGATCTCCTCACACACCGGGCCTTGGAGTCACACCTTATATGTAAGCCCGAACAGGGGATAGCCGCGGCGCTTCACACTGAACTCATCCAGCGGATACAGCAGCTTCAGCAGTTTGGTCTTGCCGAAATCCTTCGTGTGCTGGCTCAGGTAGATCAGCGCATTCCCCACTTTCCGAAGCTCATCGGGGGAATAGACGCTCACCGGTTTAATCCTATGCCCATGTGGTCGATGTAAAAATCGTCACTCCAATTATACGGGCACCAAAATTCTCCGTTGATGCTCAATTCTTTCCTTCTTCATCAGCAGATCTTCGGCCACACCTTCACTGCTTCTTCGGCCAGGTCAGCCGCCCTTGCGTCGATGGTGTCCTCATTCCACTCTGGTAGGTCCAAGTAGTCGGTGGTAATGTTCAGCAACGAATATTTTTTCAATTCCTTCTTCTTCTTTGGCCAACTTGCATTACGCATCGCGCTGTTCAAAGGCTGCTTCACCAAGGTGAGGTTACCCAGTGTCTTCAATTTGCGGTCCCGAGCCCACTCTTCGTCAGGGGTCATCCTTCCATTATCCCAGTGTTCCCGCCACTTCTTGGGCATCATATGTTCGACTGAGAAGCCTGCTGCGGACAACGTATTTCTGTCGCTCTTCCTGGGATTGAGCTTATGCAGGGCAATCAGGAAGAGTACCTCCATGGCATGGGCATTATAGAGGGGCGAATCCTTGAAGGCGTTTCTGAATTCCACGTCATCCGGTATCCGATTGGTGTCTTCCGTGTAGTTGCAGAGTATTGTCCGCAAGGCGGCTGCATTGACCGTCGCGGCACTCTTCAGCTCATTCATGATCTGAATGAATAGCTTGTTGTAATTCTTGGCGGTCAGTTTGCAAACCAGGCGTCTGATCAGGAATCCCTCCACGAGGACGTGCATGGCGGTACGGTCCTCGTCGTCCTTCACTTGCATATGGATAAATAGAAGCAGGGGATAAATGGTTGTAATCTCAAGGAAGTCGATCACATGGAACAGGCGTCGCTCGTGATCATGAAAAGTGAGGGATGCAAGCTCTTCTTCCCCCGGGAACTGCCGATAGGTTGCAGCATGTGCCCGAAGCCGCTTCAGGAATGCTTTCCGCTCCTTCGGGGTCTGGCCCTTAAGCCACTCCTTGTAACTGGCGAAGAGCTTGTCAATACGGACCTCCCCGCCAGTTTCGATGATCAATACCGCATAGAGCAGCAATTCCAAGTTCGTTCGTTTTATCCGGCCGGATGACTTGGGTGTGTTCCAGAACTTCAACTCCTCCTCTTCCTCCTCGAAGATTGCATACCAGTGTTCTTCATACAAGGGACGAATCTCTTGATCCCGGAAAATGAAGTTCTTCAAGAGTTCTGCCGTGGTCAACCTCACCCCAAGAGAATTGATCGTGTCGAATATTGCCTGTTCATCATCCTTTTCACCGAGGAACATGGCGATCACCGGAAGCTTGTGCAGGATGATGCTCATGCGCTCATCCCTGTCCTTATCGCTCAACTTTTTGAATCGCCTCGTGAAATAGTGGTACGCAGCATTGATCTGATTGTCAGACTCGGGGACCTGGTCCGGGTCGGTGGCTGCCATGACCGCGTCGAAATAGGGCCCGTCCACCTTGCTATGCTTGATCCGCAGGTAATCATTGTCTTGCGTGTCCTTGAATGACAACAGTGACAACAGCGCATCGCGGAGCTTGGGGAAATCCCCCTTTGCCGTATCGGCAAGGGCCTTCAACATGATTGCCACCGTGGTCAGGCGCTGCTGCCCGTCTATCAGTTCCAAGGGTTGTGCCCCGAAACCTTGCTGTGGCATCGGTTTGGTGATGATGGTGCCGATGAAATGCTCGCTGTCCTTGCCGTTCCTGTACTCCTCAACCTCCTGCTCTACATGTTCCAGGAGCAATTCCCAATTCTCCTCTCCCCACACATAGGCACGCTGGAAGAACGGGATATTGTACTGGTAGTTGTTCTGGAAGTAGGAAAGCAATTTCTCCTTACTGGCGCTTTTCATGTCTGAGTTGGTTTGTTAGGCAATTGGTCGTTTCGAATTGAGAGACACGTTCTAGGTGCCAAGAATACCGCGACGGAGAAGGCCTTTCCTTGCCGCTCCATCCGTTGCAGAAACGGCAGGAACGCCCTCATCCCATTGGTGATCCGCTGTTTTCTGGCCATGACAGATCAAAGCTCCTTTGATGTGGTCCTACTTCCCTTTTGGCCGACTTAGAATTTCCAAGACTTTCAGCACAAAGCGCTGCATCCACTTCATCTGGTCCGCCCATTCTTTGGCAGAGGCTTCCACCTCTTCCGCCGAATATCGAATTCTGAGATATGACTTTTGTGCCCTCTTGGCGCTGGTCAAAACGTCGTTGATGTAAAAATGTGGAAGCGATTGGTCCATCACAAGGTTCAGGCAAGGCTGGACCAGGCCTTTCATGAGATCATCGACAGTTCCACGAAACGAGTGACCTTGGCCGTAGAAATCGGCAAGTATCTTATTCAACTGATCAGCTGCCGGCACATTTTTACCAAATCGATGATGAAGGCTTTGAATGGTCGTGGTGATCGTATTGCCTAGGTCTGCATAAAGGTCATCGAATCTTAGCTTCTCTTGATAAATGGCGTTCTTGCCCGCGAGCAGACTTTGAAACGCCGCTTCTTGAAGGGCATGGTAGTAATCCATGATCGCCACCATGGCCCGGAATAACCTGGCGCCGGCTTTCTCGCCGCAGTGATGATTTAAGGCAAGCCTAAGTTCCTTGCGGTCCAAAAGCTCAAGGGAGCGCAGCGCCGGGTTGACACTGATCGTATGCGGATGGTCAATGAAAGGGTCATCAGCGTATTGTTGGGCAAATTCCCGAAGCGAACCTTCCTCCTTCACCCAGCGCTTCTGGGCCTGCGCCAGTTGCTCCCGGGCGAAGTCGTAGGTGGCCATTTTTCCACGGCATCTCTTCGTGCGACTTCCTTTCTATCGCTACGCCTTTGGATGCGAAACATGAAATAGGCAGCCCAAAATCCGAGTAGCGCACCTAGGATTGCACCCACAACCTCCTTGGGATCCATCCAAGCCAATAACCAGTCCAGCGCCCTTGAACCGTATAAGCAGACCTCTGTCATTTTCGCAACGCCTTACTCGTTCTCACCGTTCCCTAAACTCCCCTTGACGGTACGCTTCTCCGCAGGGAAGATCGGCTTACTGCTCATATTGGGGTGAAAATAGGGCAACCCAATCAGGGCGGCTGGTGGTCAAATCGATCAATTACCCACCTCCCCACGTCAAAACACGACGGTGCGGCCGGAATCACTTCCCCGGCACGCCCCTTGCTACTTTCGCCCCTCATGCGCCGCATCCTGCTTCTTTTGGCCCTGTTGGGAGCCTGTTCCACCCTGTTTGCCCAGGACGAAGTGACCGTGAAGGGCACGGTGCGGGGCGGCGATGGGGAGCGCACCTTTTACGATCTGATGATCGTGAACCGGCGCACCCGTAGTGGGACGTTCGCCAACAGCGACGGCACCTTCACCGTGCGGGCGCAACGCAACGACACGCTGCTGATCGGGGCGGGCGGCTACGTGACGCGCACCCTGCCGCTGGAGGAGTTCCCGGATGATGAATTGCTGAAGCTGAAGATCACCCTGCGCCCGTGGACGGTGGACCTGCAGCCGGTGGCCATCCTGCCCAAGCGGACGCTGAAACAGATCCAGGACGACATCGAGAAGCTTGGTTACAACGACCGGGACTACCGGGAGACGGGCATCAACGCGCTGGAGAGCCCGATCACCTTCCTGTACCAGGCGTTCAGCAAGCGGGAGCGCAGCCGGCGCGAGGTGGCCTACCTGGAGAACGAGGACCGCAAGCGCGAGCTGCTGCGCGAGTTGCTGGAACAGTACGTGGACTATGGTATCATCAACCTGAGCGACGAGAGCTTCGATGATTTCATCGACTTCTGCAACGTGCCGGAAGAAGTGATGAAGGGCCTCTCGCAATACGACTTCCTCATGTACGTGAAGAAGAAGTACCAGCTGTACTCCAGCCTCGGACCAACCCGGCGGCACTGATGAGACGTTGGACGGTGGCGGCCCTTCCGGTCCTGTTGGCCACGGTTCCGGCGGTGGCTCAAACGGAGCCGGATTCCCTCGACAACGTGTACCAGCTGGGGCCGGTGGTGATCCACGGCCGAGCCGAGGGCCTGGACCTGGAAGGCTTCATGCGCCAGGTGCAGGAGGACACCACCTTCCTGCATGCTTTCCTGAACATGCGCTACTGGGCGCACAACATGGAGGGCTCGCTGACGGTGCGCAACAAGGGGGAGAAGGAGAAGGCGACCCTGCATCGCAAGGGACGATTGGTGCGCATGGGGCCCACCGCCAGCCTGCCCGTGGACAGCGAAACGGCCACCGGCAAACTGCGAGACCGCAAGGGCGAAATGCGCTACCTGACGGCCGAGTTGTACGACGACCTCTTCTGGCCTAAGGGCAGCTGGCCGGCCGATAACACGGTGGCCACGTACAAGCAAGGCGGGCGTGGCAGCGGACGTATCGCCAAGTACAAGGAAGAGCTGAAGCGCTTCATGTTCAATCCGGGGCAGGAGATCGCCAGCGTGCCCCTCATCGGCGACAAGCTGGCCCTGTTCGATTCGGAGATGGCGCCGCTCTACGACTTCGGCATCGGGACCAGTTTCCGCAACGGGTATACCTGCTGGGAGTTCAGTGCGTTGGCCAAAGACAGCCTGGACGGGAAGCGGGTGAAGGATGGCGCCACGGTGATCAAAAGCATGCGCACTTGGTTCGATCAGCGCACGATGAACGTGATCGCCCGCGAATACCGCATCGCCCATGCCTCGCTGGTGCTGGACTTCGACATCAGCATCCGGGTGGACAATGTGCTGGAAGGCAGGGAGCTGGTGCCTACCTATATCCTCTACGACGGGGACTGGGACATACCGCTGCGCAAACGGGAGCTGGTGCGTTTTTGGTTGAGGATGGGGGAGTGGCAGGTGGAGTAGGTCGCTCGCAGGCTCGCGGTTTTTTTATCCACCGATTACGCCGATTACACAGATGGATAGCGGACGCAGGAGCGTTTCCCGTGGCAAGCTGCTTGCTGATAGTTCCTCACGCAGAGCCGCCCTTCGACAAGCTCAGGGCAGGCTCCGACGCAGAGAAAGAGAGGGCCGCTCGCAAGCTCGCGGCTCACGGCCCGCAGCTCGCAGCCCAGAACCGTTGCCTGCGGTAAGCTTTTTCAAATTTCAGTTTTCCTGTTTCATGTTTCAAAGGCAGATCTTTGCACCCCATGTCCGAAACCCTTCACTTCGCCTTCCGGAGCATTCCGTCGGCGGCCTTGGACAGCTTGGTGGCCAAGCGCAAGGACGAGACCAAGCTGGGCGAGACCTTGGCCGTGGATTGGCGCGACCCCGATTGCCGCTACGTGGTGCTGGGCATCCGGGAGGATATCGGGCCACGGGCGAACAACGGCTTTGCTGGGGCGCGCAACGCCTTCGATGCCTTTCTGCCCAACCTGCTAAACCTTCAGGCCAACCGCTTCATCCGGCCGGGCAGCCTGCACGTGCTGGGCACCATCGACCCGATCATCTCCGTGGAGCACCTGGACCAGTCCGTGCTGCGCGAACAGGTGGAGGAATTGGATGAATTTGTGTTGGAGACGGTGAAGCCGATCATCGAAGCGGGCAAGGTGCCCATCGTCATCGGCGGCGGGCACAACAACGCCTATCCGTTGATGAGGGCGGCCAGCCAAGTGCTAGGCGGGCCGGTGGACGTGATCAACCTGGACCCGCACGCCGACTGCCGCCCGCTGGAGGGGCGCCACAGTGGCAACTCGTTCAGCTATGGCATTGTGGAAGGCATCATCCGGCAATACGCCGTGTTCGGGTTGCACCGGTCGCGCAACAGCGAGGCCATTCTGCAGTTCATGGACGACCATGCCGTGCATCACACCTTCTTCGCGGAATACCTGATGGATCCGGGGCTGTTCCACCGCGATCTTTCCGCCTACCTGGAGGAAGGGGAGGGCCCGCTGTGCGTGGAGCTGGACATGGACGTGATCCGGCACATGCCGTCCTCGGCATTCAGTCCCACCGGCATGGTGCTGGAGGATGCCCGCTACTACCTGCGCAAGATCATGGGCACGGAGCGTCCGGTGACCTACTTGCACCTGCCGGAGGCCGCGCCCAACACGCCGTCGCAAGGGCGGATCGTCGGCAAGGCCTTGGCGTTCCTGGTGCATGATGTGCTTACCGTGAGGCCTTGACGCATGACGAAGCAGATGCCGGATGGAGCACGGTTGTGGAACCGCAATTTCATTTTCGCCAGCCTCAGCTACTTCCTGGTAGCGTGTGCCTTCAGCTTGCTGGTGCCCACCATCCCCATCTTCCTGCAGGAGGAGCTGCACGTGGAGACCACCCGTATCGGCATCGTGCTTTCATCGTATGTGTTCGCCCTGCTGGCCATCCGGCCGTTCAGCGGTTACCTGGTGGACAGGTATCCCCGCAAGCCGTTGCTGCTGCTGAGCACCTTGCTGTTCGTGCTGGCCTTCGCGGGCTACTATTTCGCGTTCACCGTCACCTTCTTCATTGTGCTGCGCTTCGTGCACGGCCTGTTCTGGGGCTTGTCCACGGTCTCGGCCAATACGGTGGCCATCGATGTCATCCCTTCCGCGCGGCGCTCGGAAGGCATTGGCTATTTCGGCGTGAACATGAATGTGGCCATGGCACTGGCACCCTTTATCGGCGTGAGGTTGTACACGGAACTGGGCTTTCCCGCGCTGATCACCGCCACCTTGATCATGGGCCTGCTCTCCATCGCGGCGGCGGCGTTGATCAAGCTGCCCACGCGCCGGTCCATCGTGAAGGACATGCCCTTGTCGCTGGACCGCTTCATCCTGGTAAAGGCACTGCCGGTGATGTTCAACCAGTTGTTCCTGGCCTTTGGCTGGGGCACGCTGGTGGCCTTCGCGGTGCTGTACGCCATGGAGCTGGGCATCAGCAATCCGGGCGTGTTCTTCCTGTTCCTTGCCGGGGGCATCGTCCTGTCGCGGGTGGTGTCGGGCCGCTTGGTGGACCGTGGGCACCTGCATGTGGTCATGGTGGCCTCCATGGTGCTGATCGTGCTGGGCTTTGCCAGCTTCGCCTTGTTCCAAGGGCTGATGCCCTTCCTGCTCTCGTCGTTGCTGATCGGGCTCGGCTTCGGGTCCCTGTTTCCCGCCTTGCAGTCCATCTATGTGGCCATGGCGCCGGCCTCGCAGCGCGGCACGGCCAACTCCACCTACCTCACGGGTTTTGACCTGGGCATCGGCATGGGCATGCTGGCCGGGGCATGGTTGGTGAAGCAGGTGGGCTTTTCCAACATGTTCCTCCTCACCGGCCTGCTGGCGCTGGCGGCGTTGCTGATCTATTGGACGGTATCGCGGCCGGTGTACGAACGGCACCGGTTGCAGTAGGAGGGAGGCTTAGTGCAGCCCTTGGGAGGCCAGCCAGCGCTCCGCATCCAATGCGGCCATGCAGCCGGTGCCGGCGCTGGTGACCGCCTGGCGGTACACGTGGTCGGCGCAGTCGCCCGCCACGAACACGCCCGGGATCTTGGTGCTGGTGCGGTCCGGGTCGTGCTTCAGGTACCCGTTGGCATCGCGGTCCAGCCAATCCTTGAACAGCTCCGTGGCGGGCTGGTGGCCGATGGCGATGAACAGGCCGGTGACGTCCAGCGTGCGCTTCTCGCCGGTCTTGTTGTTCTCCACCACCACGCCTTCCACGGTATTCTCGCCCAGTACGTCGCGGGCCTCGGTGTTGTACAGCACCTCGATGTTGGGCGTGTTCATCACGCGGTGCACCATGGCGCGGCTGGCGCGGAACTCATCGCGGCGCACGAGCATGTACACCTTCTTGGCCAGCTTGGCGAGGTAGGTGGCCTCCTCGGCGGCGGTGTCGCCGGCGCCCACCATGGCCACGGTCTGGCCGCGGTAGAAGAAGCCGTCGCACACGGCGCAGGCCGACACGCCGCCCCCGATGTCGCGGAGGCGCGTTTCGTTGGGCAGGCCGAGCCACTTGGCGCTGGCGCCGGTGGCGATGATCACGGTGCGGGCATGGATCTCCGTGGTCTCATCCACCCAAAGCTTGTGGATCGGGCCGGTGAAGTCCACCTTGGTCACCCAGCCGCTGCGGATGTCGGTATCGAAACGGAGGGCCTGTTTCTTGAAGTCCTCCATCATTTCCGGCCCGGTGCGTCCTTCCGGGTATCCGGGATAGTTGTCCACGTCCGTGGTCTGCGTCAATTGCCCGCCCGGCACAGGACCTTGGATCAAAACGGGCTTGAGGTCGGCACGTGCGGCGTAGATGGCGGCCGTGTATGCTGCGGGCCCCGATCCGATGATCACGCACTTGTGAAGTTCAGGTTGTTGGCTCATGGTCATTCAGGGTCGCGAAGGTAGCTTTTGCGGACGGGGGCCAAGGCGACTTTTGTCACGGCCTCGTCCTGCTCGCCTCAGGGCACGCAGATGATCGTGTCCAGATACACCCCGCGCCCGGCCCAGATGCCCAGGCCGCCGGTGATGTTGCTTTTCGCGTTGGCCGGTGTGCTGAAGATGTCGCCGATGGAACCCACGTTATCCTCGTACGACCGGTAGAATTCGTACTCCTTCTGCCCGATGCTGAGGGCCTTCACGGCGATGGTATCACCTGCCTTGAAGAAGCCCCGCTCGGCGTTGTTGTCCTCCAGGTTGCCGCCATAGAAGAGCGATCCCCGTATCATGCTGAAATCAATGGTGAGGCCATTGAAGTACTTGTCGTTGTTGGTGCTTCCCAACGGTGAGATGTAGTAGGGGTCCTTGCGCTCCCCATTGGCCCTTCGGTTGATGCGCTGTGCCGCCCACCGGTAGCCGTTGCCCATGGTGTCGGGGTCGCTCAGGCGGGCCCAGGCAAAGCCGAGGCTATCGTCCCCGGGCGTGACCTGTGCCAGTTTGAACCAGACGGAATCCAGCGGCACCGGGTGGGGGATGGAGGAGGTTGCGGTCAACGTCTTTCCTTCCGCGCTGATGTCCAGCCGGTAGGTGCGGCCAGCCACGCCTACATGGGCCGGGTTGAGGCTGGTGTAGATGCAGATGTCGGCCATGGCCAGCAGGGACGGGCTGAGCCCGGTGGCTTCCGCGGCGAGCACCACGGAGGCGGAGTCGAGCAGGTTGCTGCACAGCTGGTCCAGCACCCAGGTTTCGTCGTTGGTGGTCACCGTTACCGTGGCGCCGCCCACGAACATGTTGGTCAAGGCATTGAGGTTGGTGGGGGAGAAGAAGGGTTGCGTGCGGGTGAGGATCACGAACGGGGGCTTGCCCGGCTCAATGGTGCCTTCCACCACAAGCTGTTCGGGCACCTGTGGCAGGTCCACCGTAATGTCCTTTTCGCAGGCCGTAAGGAATACGGCAAGCAAGGCCAGCGGGAACCATGTTCCTGCCCATGTGATGTTCTTCCTCCAACCCTTCTTCATCCTTTCACTTATCACTTATCACTTATCACTTTTCACTTTTCACCCTTCACCCTTCACTTTTCTCTAAAACTCAAAGTTCCACGTCACCGAGGGCAGGATTCCGAATAGCGAGACCTGCTTGGCGGATAGCTGCAGGCCTTCGAGCCCGGTGGTGCTCTCCTGCGCGAAGTAGATGAAGTAGGGGTTGTATCGGTTGTACACGTTGTAGATGCTGAAGGTCCAGCTGCTGCGGTATTTGCGTTCCACGGTGGATGTTTCGCCGGTGCCCTTGTCCGTTATCGTGCGTGTGGCCTTGTTCTTCAGCGTGGCCGAGAGGTCCAGGCGATGGAAGGCCGCCATGCGGAACGCATTGCGCGCGGTGAACTGGCTTACCAGTCGCCCCTCGATGAAGTAGCGCTGCACGGGCAGCGTGGTGGCTTGGCCGGTGCTGTACACGAAGGTGCCGCCGAGGGTCCACCGGTCGTTCAGCTCGTAGCCGGCCACCAGGTTCACGTCATGCCGGCGGTCCCAGCGGCTGGGGAAGGCTTCCCCGTTGTTGATGTCTGGGAACTTGCGTTCGGTCTTGCTCCAGGTGTAGCCCACCCAGCCGGTGAGCTTGCCGTAGCGGCGCTTGATGAAGAGCTCGGCGCCGTAGCTCCAGCCCTTGCCGTACACCAGGCCGAAGTCGTAGTTGGCGTTGCCACCGTCCTGCGGGCTCATGCCTTCGGCAAATTCGATCTGGTTGGCCATGTCCTTGTAATACACCTCGATGCTGGCCTCATAGGTGCGCTGCTTCAGGTCACGGAACCAGCCTGCGGCATATTGTATGGCCTCTTGGGGCTTCACGTTCTTTCCACTGGGGATCCAGGTATCGGTGGGCAGGCCGATGGAGCTGAAACTGGCCAGGTGTACGTACTGCAGGTTGCGGTTGAAACTGGCCTTGATGCTGTTGTTCTTGTTCAGGGTGTAGCGCATGGAGGCCCGTGGCTCCAGGCCGTTGTACTGGGCTATCGACTTCCCGCTTCCATGCTCGAACGTGCCGGTGGTGTTGCCCTGTGCATCGGTGATGTATTCGCGGTACGGCCCGATGTGGGCGAACCAGCTGAACCGCAGCCCGGCGTTCAGGCGCAGCTGGTCGGTGATGTCGAAGTCGTCCTGCACGTAGAGCCCCGCCTCATGCGCCCGCAGCTTGGAAGGCGTATCGATGTTGAAGTCCACGTCGCCGCTGTTCACCTCCACGGTGCTGGGCGTATAGATGTGGTAGGTGTATTGCGCCCCGTAGCGCACGTTGTGCCGGATGTCGGGGTAATGGTTGAGGTCCACCTTCAGGCCATAGTCGCGTATGCCGCTGCGCAGGGAGAAGCCGAACTGGTCCTGGCCACCACCGAAGGAGAATTTGTAATCACTGGCCACGGCGGTGGTATTCAGGAAGAGCTTGGGGCCGAACACGTGGTTCCACCGGCCCGTGACGGTGGCATTGCCCCAGGGGATCTTGAAGTTGGGGCTGCCGGGCTGGTTGCCGTTCAGGTTGAACACGTCCCTGCCGAAGTATCCGCTGATGAAGAAGCGGTCCTTGTCGCTCAGGCGGTAGTTGGCCTTGGCATTGATGTCGTAGAAATAATAGCCGCTGCCGGCAAAGCGGCTTTCGGGGTTCACGAACGGCTTCACCAGCACATCGATGTAGGTTCGGCGGGCGCTGACGATAAACGAGCTTTTCTCATTGATGATCGGTCCTTCCAGGGTAAGGCGGCTGCTGATCAGGCCGATGCCTCCCTGGCCGTGCAGCTGTTTGTTGTTGCCTTCCTTCATGGTGATGTCGAGCACGCTGCTGCTACGGCCCCCGTACTGGGCGGGCATGCCGCCCTTGATGAGCTCGATGTCCTTCACGGCATCCGCATTGAACACGCTGAAGAAGCCGAAGAGGTGGCTGGCGTTGTACACGGTGGCGCCGTCGAGCAGGATCAGGTTCTGGTCGGGGCCTCCGCCGCGCACGTAGAAGCCGCTGTTGCCCTCGCCGTTGCTTTGCACGCCGGGCAGGTATTGCAGCGTCTTCAGGATGTCCACCTCGCCCATCAGGGCGGGCAGTGTCTGCAGCTTCTGCACGTCCAGGTCCATGCGGCCCATGTCCGTGCTTTCCACTTGGCTTTTGGACCGCTCGCCGGTCACTTCCACGGCCTGCATGACCACTGCGGTGGAGCTGAGCTTCAGGTTGAGCTTGCGGTCCTGGTCCAGGTTCACGGCACGGATCAGGTCGGCATAGCCCATGTAGCGCACCACCAAGGTGTAGCGCCCTTGGGGGAGGCTTGCGGAATAGTAGCCGTAGGTGTTGGTGGGTACCCCTTTGCCGATCTCCTGGATGAAGACGCTGGCCCCGATGAGGGCTTCGCCGGTCGCGGAGTCGGTGACATAGCCGCTGATGGAGAAGTGGCTTTGGGCCCTGACTTGGAAGCCGAGAGCTGCAAGGAAAAAAATGATGAGCCAATGGCGCGCCATGCGGGGTGCAAAAGTAGACAGGCTAATTCCATGGCCCTAACCGTTGTCAAGAGGGCTATGCCGTTCATGGATCGTGGGATGCCCACGCCGCATCGCAGACCTCGCAACCGCTTGTTGTGCGTTGATCCGCTTGGTTGCCGAGGGGCCTCGGGTACCAAGGGGTCAACACGCTGCCCGCCTTGGCCACTGCCCAAGCGGTCCTAAACGGGTCATGGAATGCATGTGGGTCTTTTCGGAGTTGACCGGTTGGGCTGTGCGGGACGGCCCGTTCTTGGCGTGGCGCCACGGTTTTCATAAAGAGGGGGTCAAGCCTTGAAAATCACCATCTTTGGGTATTGCAGAACCTATTGCGGGCCGGGACTTTTGGGTCCTCCTTGGGTCATGGGCGCACTTCGTTATGGCATCGGCTTCCTGGGCGACTGCGCGCACATCATCGCGGTGCTGGGATTGGGCCTGCTGTTCCTGGCAGCCGTGGTTTTGTGAGGGTGGCATGTTTTTTCCAGTGCTTGGTTCGGGGAACATCCTTACCTTCGCCGCCCATATTTGGGGTTTAGCGCAGCCCGGTAGCGCATCCCGCCATGAGGCGGGATGGTCGCTGCGAAATGCGGGACAAGGGAACTCGGGGTGTAGCGCAGCCCGGTAGCGCACTTGCATGGGGTGCAAGTGGTCGCTGGTTCGAATCCAGTCACCCCGACTGGTAAGCGAGGAGGCCAATTCGGCCTCCTCGCCCTTTTTGATGGCTGCCACCTTCTACATCCTCTACTCCAAGGTCTTGGACCGATACTACATCGGCCACACGACCGAGCGGCTGGCAGAGCGATTGCGGAAGCACTTGCCCAACCACGGGCACTGGACCGCTCGGGCCAAGGATTGGGTGGTGGTGTATGATGAGGCGTACCCCGACAAGGCTGCTGCCTATCGCCGAGAGCGGGAAGTGAAGGGCTGAAAAAGTCGGGTGCGCATCAAGGAACTCATTGGGAGCGCCGCCCGGTAACGCATCCCGCCCAGGGGCGGGATGGTCGCTGGTTCGCTCCGCAACGTTGCGGGGTCAGTCACCCCGACTGGCGAGTGAGGGGGCTGAACGGCCTCCTCGCTCATTTTTACGGTTTGCAAAAGCCGGAGGGTATCCACGGGCGGGTCTTAGGTGTGGCCGGACGGTGCGTGCAGCCTTGTGTGGGGAATCAGTTTACAGACCGCCTGAGGGCTCGGAGGCAGTCATGTGGGGTGCGTTGTATTCCCGTCCGACAAGCACCGGCTTTCTACCTTTGGCATCTCTCCCGCATGAAGCACTTGCCTCTAAAACTCACCGTTATTGCATCTGTCCTGTTCTTTCCGGCATGCCAGCAGGAGCCGGGAAAAGAGTTGGCCGGTAGCGAACCCCGTACATACGTGATGGACCCACATAGCTATGCACGCCCCGAAGACGCGGCTGCCACGCACCTGAGCCTTGATATCCACGTGGATATGGAGCACCGTCAGATCAGCGGGACCGCCACCTACGACCTCCATCGCCAAGGAGGGGACAGCGTGATCTTCGATACCTACGGGCTGACGATCGAACAAGTGACCTTGGGCGACGGCAGTGCCGCACAATTCACCATGGGGGAACAAGGCATGCTGGGGCAGGCGTTGCGGGTGGCGCTGCCCCCGGGCGCCGATAGGGTGTCCATCAAATACTCCACCGGGCCCGATGCCAAGGCCCTGCAATGGCTGTCGCCTGTGCAGACCGGTGACAAGAAGCATCCGTTCCTGTTTACCCAAGGGGAGGCCATCCTCACGCGTTCGTGGATCCCGATCCAGGACAGCCCGGGCATCCGCATCACCTATGATGCGCATGTGACCGTACCTCCCGAGCTGATGGCCATCATGAGCGCCACCAACCCGCAGGAACGCAGCAACGATGGCTCCTACCGGTTCCGCATGGACAAGGCCATACCGCCCTATCTGATCGCCTTGGCGGTCGGCGATATCCATTTCAAGGCAACGGGCAAGCGCACCGGGGTGTACGCGGAGCGGGGCATGGTGGACACGGCGGCGTGGGAGCTGGCCGACATGGAGAAGATGGTGGAGGCCGCCGAGGCGCTGTACGGCCCGTACCGTTGGGGGCGCTATGATGTGGTGGTCTTGCCGCCGAGCTTCCCCTTCGGGGGCATGGAGAACCCTTGCCTCACCTTCGCCACGCCGACGATCATCGCTGGCGACCGCACGCTCACCAGCCTGATCGCGCACGAACTGGCGCATAGCTGGAGCGGTAACCTGGTGACCAACGCCACATGGAATGATTTCTGGCTGAACGAAGGGTTCACCGTGTATTTCGAGCATCGGATCACCGAGGCCCTGTACGGCAAGGACTACAACGATATGACCACCGTGCTGGGCTATCAGGACCTGCTGCAAACGCTGGCGGAGATCGATACCAGCAAGCATCCGGAGGACAGCGCGCTGCACCTGGACCTGGAGGGCCGCGACCCGGATGACGGGATGACGGACATCGCGTACGAGAAGGGCTATGCCTTGCTGCGCCTGATCGAAAGCAAGGTGGGGCGCGCCAAGTTCGATGCCTTCCTGCGCGGTTACTTCGACCATTTTGCGTTCAAGAGCATCACCACGGATACGTTCAAGACTTACATCCGCAGCCAGTTGCTGGAGCCCGAGCAGGTGGACCTGAACCTGGATGAATGGATCGACAAGCCCGGCCTGCCGGGGAATGTCATTGTGCCCTCCTCGGAAAAATTCGCTGAAGTGGACAAGGAATTGGACCGCTGGGGCGCAGGCACGGCCGCCAAGGACCTGTCCACCCAGGGATGGAACACATTCCAGTGGATGCATTTCCTGCGGCACCTGCCCCAAGGGCTGATCGACCAGCGGATGGACGACCTGGACAGGACCTTCCAATTCTCCCGGTCGGGCAACGCCGAGATCCAGGCGGCCTGGCTGGAACAATGCGCGAAGAACGGGTATGTCAAGGCCTTCGGGAAATTGGAGGACTTCCTCACCACGGTGGGCCGCCGGAAGTTCCTGGTGCCCCTTTACCAAGCCTTGATGGGGACGGAAAAGGGGCGCGAGGTGGCCGTGGAGATCTATGCCAAGGCACGGCCCAACTACCACAGCGTGAGCGTGCGTACCATCGACGACATGCTCAACTGGAAGGAGGCGAAGCCCGCGCATATTTTCTAGGCCATCGATTTTTTGCGGGCCTGCCGGATGCCCCAGCTTGATCCGTGGCGGAGCGCCGTGTTGCACGGGGCTCCAAGACGTTGAAGGTGCTTGTGGGACTCCCGGAGTTGAAGGGCATTCCACCAGCGAACAGTGCAAATGAAAGGGCCGCCCCGACGGGACGGCCCTTTCGCCGATATTGTCAAGCCTACAGCCTACTGGATCACGATGCGTTGCTCGGTGCGCACATCCTGGTTGGATACGCGCAGCACATAGCTGCCCGGCGCCACTTTGCCTGCCAAGGCCACTTGCACGCGGCTGCCCGCGTCGGCCATGGCGGTGGCGGCATGCACCACGCGGCCCGTCATGTCCAGCACCTCAAGGTTCACGTTGCCCGTTGCCTCCGGCATCGACACGGTGAAATCGCCGTTGCCGGGGTTGGGGTACACTTGGATCGAGGTGCGCTCCATCCCGGCTACGCCGGTGCCCACCTCGATGTTCACGGAGTAGTCTTGGACCTGGCCGTAGCTGTTGGTGCCGCATGGGGTGCTGTTGGGGCTGAAGTCGGTATCCTGCAGGCGGATGCGCATGCGGGTTCCGCCGAGCATGGCATCGGCCGGAACGGCGATCGTGCCGGTGTGTTGGGGGCCTTCCCCGTTGGAGGTCATCACCAACTCGTTGGCATCGAACACGAAGTTGCCATTGAAGTCGATCCACACCAGCACTTGGTCGGAGGACCATCCATCGTCGACGGTAATGCTGATGGGGTAGGAGCCCCCTTGTGCCACCTGGGCGGTCATGTTGAGGAAGGCGATATACCCTTGCTCACTGTCCACGGAGTTGTTGATCCCCGCAAAGTCCACCTGGTTGATCGACTCAAAGCCCGCGTCCACGGCACTCGCGGCACAATAGACGTCGCACTCGGTGGCGCTCACCTCGATCGTGTACGGCCCCGAAGCGTAGTCGAGTTCCCACAGCACGGGAAGGTAGTATGTGCCGGGTGCCAGGTCGGTGTAGTAGAGGGTGGTGTTGCCATCCGCACAATCGGTCCAGTTGTAGGAGGCGGCCAGGATATAGTCATCGCCCGCCGGGCAGTTGGGTGACAGGAAGACCCACACTTCTTCGAACGGGCCCGGGGTGCCGCAGTAGGACACGGAGACCGCTGCACATTCGCTCAAGGTGAAGGCATGCCACACGGTGGGGTCCATGCCGTCGAGCACCGACCCCGGCTCGGCATCCCCGTCAGAGGTGGCGCCCACGTTGTTGCCGGTGAAGGTGATGGACGAACCCACGGCCAAGGCCACCGGCGTTACATCGCTGCAGTGGTCGTTGGCAGGCGCATCGCCTGCATAGGCCGCACAGATGGAGAAGGTGCCGCCGAAGCCGTAATCGGTATTGGAGGCCACGCGCACCCAGTAATCGGTGTTGGGGGCCACGGTAAGCGTCAGGGCCTCGGTGACGTCGCAGTCCACGACCGTGGGATTGTCGCAGCCGTCCGTTGTCACCTCGAGCACCAGGTCCTCGATGCTCATCATGTTCACCATGATGTACACTTCGCTGTGGCTTCCCGAATTGAAGGTGTACCACACGTCCTGGAATCCGTCATCACTGAAATCGCAGTCCATGGGCCCGCTATCGGTGGCGGCACTGTTGTCACCAAAGGTGCTGGAAGTGCCGCAGTCGGCCAAGGGTACCAAGGTCAACTGGATGGCCCCGCTGCATTCGTCGTTGGCCGGGGCCCCGCCGCGCTCGCCGGGGCTGGCGGCATGCGGGTGTGCTTGTGTCCGGTACCAAGGCAATGCATGGTCACTCGAGGTGGCCCGTTGGGCTTCCGCGGTGGTGCCCAGGCTTAACGCCAACAGCACGCCGCCGATGATGTGTAAGGGGTTTCTCATGGGGTTTGGTTTTTCGCGCGGCAAAGATACCTCCCATTTTGCAGTCGGCGCATTGGAGCCGTTGACCCCATTGACGGGAAGAGTGGCGAAGAGGTGGCGTGGCATGCCGTACTGCGTGCGTCGAATGGCATTTTTGAACGTTGCTCATTCATGACGCAACGCCTGCACCGGGTCCGTCAGCGCGGCACGGATCGCCCGGAAGCTCACGGTGAGTGCGGCAATGAACAGCACCGCCCCTCCTGCGCCGAGGAAAACCAAGGGCTGTAGTGCGGTGCGGAAGGCGAAGTTCTCCAGCCAGCGGTCCACGCCGAACCAGGCCAGTGGCATGGCCACCAAGGTGCCTATCAGCACCAGCAAAAGGAAATCACGCATCATCACCCAAGTAACGCGCAAGATGCTTGCCCCCATCACCTTTCGGATGCCGATCTCGCGGGTACGCCTTTCCGCGGTCCATGATGCCAGCGCAAACAGGCCGAGGCAGGCAATGAACACCGCCAAAAGCGAGAAAATGCCCACAAGTTGTGCCAGGCGTCCCTGTGCCTCATATTGCGCGTCGAGCTGGTCGTCAAGGAACTGGTATTCGAACGGGAAGTTGGTGGTGCGGGCATTCCATTCCTTGCGTGCGGCTTCAATGATGGGCGTGGGGTCGCCGGCCTCGGTGCGGATGTAGATGTACCGGAGCCACCTGGGTATATGGTCCTTGCTGCACATGTCGAACACGAACGGTTGGACGGCTTTGAAGAGCGGGTCGAACGAGAAATCCTTAGTTATGCCGATAACGCGTTCGTTGCCGAACATGGTGTACATACGGTTTCCGATGGCCATGGCGGGGTCGTCGGGATGGAGCTGCCTCGCGAAGGTTTCGTTGATCACCACGCCGAGGGAATCGTCGCCGGGGAAGTCGTGGCTGAACCAACGGCCGGCCAGGATCGGGATATCCATGGCTTGTTGAAATTCAGGGTCTACATAGAGTGCTGGCACGTAGGTCCATTTGCCCTGCTCCATATCTCCCCAGTTGAAATCGTGCGTGTTGTGTTTTTTTCCCAGGATGTCGTTGCTCCAGCTTACCGCCTTTACACCGCTGATCTTCTTCAATTCGGGGTAGACCGCCATGTACACGTTGGCCATGGGTGCGCGTACGGGGATCAGTACCACATGCTCCTTTGAGAAGCCAAGGTCCACGTGGCGCAGGTGGTTGTGTTGGCGCTTCACGAACACCGTTCCGATGATCAGCACCAAGGCAATGGCGAACTGCACCACGACCAGGCCCTTGCGCAGGGCCTGCCCCCGGGCCGTGCCGCCGCTGTTGCCCTTCAATACCACGGCAGGCCGGAAACTGCTGAGGAAGAAGGCGGGGTAAATGCCGCTGAACAAGCCCAGTAGTAGGGCGATACCCAATAGACCGGGGATCAGTACGGGGGATACGGGGACGGTTTCGGCGGCCAAGAGGTTGAATGCGGGCATCGCCAGCCTGATGAGTAAAAGGGCGATCATGGCGGCGAACAGGCTGATCAGCACGCTCTCCAACAGGAATTGGGCGATCAGTTGGCTGCGTGTGGCGCCGGCCGCCTTGCGCACCCCCACCTCGCGGGCACGATATGCGCTGCGCGCCGTGGCCAGGTTCATGAAGTTTACCCCGGCCAGCACGAGGATGAAGAAGCCGATGGCAAGCAGAATGTTCACGCTGCCTTTATCACCGTTCGGCCGCATCTCAAAATCGAGCTTGCTCGTGAGGTGGATGTCGGCCAGCGGTTGCAGTTTGTGGCTCAGCTGCCCTTGCACGAAATCAGGGTAGTATTTCCGGATGAAGTCGGGAAACACGCGCTCCACCTCGGCCCTGCCGACGCCTTCCTGCAGCCGGACATAGGTCCAGCAGGGGTTCCAAACCCAATTTTTGCGCTCAATGTGTTTCCAGGTCTTCAGCAGTGTGCCCATGCTCACCAAGCCCTCGAACCGGATGTGTGAATCGTGCGGGATCTCGCCCAGGATGCCCGTTACCTGCACATCCATGGTGTTGTCCCACTTCATCAGTCGGCCCATGGGGTCTTCGTCGCCGAAGTACTTCCTCGCCAAATCTTGCGACAGCACGATGCTTCCGGGCTCGCTCAGCGCCGTTCGCGGGTCGCCATGGATGAGCGGATATCCAAAGAGATCAAAGACGGTGCTGTCCACCAAATAGAGGCCGCTTTCGGTGAACATGCGGTCCGTGCCCAGGCTGTCGTTCGTTTTCAATGTATGCTGGGGGTCTTGGAAGTCGAACCACCGGCAGTAGCGCTCGATCAGCTCGGGGTGGTCGTGGTGCAGCGTGGGCCCGAGCCCGAAGACCATGCTGCTGCTGTGCTCGCCATGGCCTTCCATGTCGAGGTCGCCCACCACCCTGTACACGCGTTCATGGTGCGGCACGAAACGATCGAAGCCGCGTTGGTACTGCACATACATGGCGATGAGTGCGAAGCATGCCATGCCCGTGGCCAGGCCGAGCAGGTTGATGATGGAGTGGAACTTGTGTTTCCGGAGGTTGCGGAGGGTGGTCAGCAGAAGGTTCCTGAGCATGGGCCATGGGTTTTTATTCGTGCCTCAGCGCTTTCATCGGGCCGGCAACGGCTGCGCGGTAAGCCTGTGCCGACACGGTGAGCACGGTGGCCAACAGGACCGCCAGCAACGATGCGGCGTATAGCACGGGTGGAATGGAGGTGTGGTAGGCGAATGTTTCCAGCCATCGGCCAATGGCGAAAAAGGCCAGGGGGCAGGCCACAAGGAGCGCCAAGCCGAGCCGCTGCACGTATTCGGCGTTGAGCCGGCGGATGATCTCCAGGACGGGCGCGCCCATCACGCGGCGGATACCGATCTCGCGCGTGCGCTGCCTGATGGTGAAATGGGCCATCCCGTACAAGCCCATCATGGTGAGCGCGATGGCGAGCCATGCAAAGGCGGCGAACACGCGATAGAGTTTGTCCTCGGCCTGGTATAGTTGTGCGATGGAATCGGTGAGGAAGACGGCATTCCATTCGGCGCCTGGAAATATCTTCTTCCATTCCTTGCCGAGGGTGGCGAGCTGCTCCGCCACATCGCCGGGTTGCAGCCGCAGGACGAGGTGCCGAGCGCCATGCCGGGCACTGCCTTGGAACAGGGCCAATGGTTCTATCGGGGTGTGCAAGCTGGTGTAATGAAAGTCCTTGATCACGCCGATGACGGCGAGTTCGCGGTCCGTGCCGTTCCCGGGGACATATAGTTTTTCGCGCAAGGCGTCCGTCCAACCGAATGCCTTCACGGCACTTTCATGCACCATCACGGCGTTTTCGCGGTCGCCGGGGATCGCCGGGTCGAAGAAGCGCCCGGCCACCAGTTCCACGCCGAGCAGGGCGGGGAAGTCGGCATCGGTGCTCATGGTGGGCATGGGCTTGTCGATGGGCCCCTCGGGCGTGTTGGCCTTCAGTACTTGGCGCGAGTTGCCTTGTCCGGGCAGGTCTTGGGTGAAAGAGGCGGCAGTGACGAAATTTTGGCGCATCAGCTCATCCTTCACGGGTCGCAGCTTGTCCCAGGCCAAGGTGTCGTTGGGCGGTGGTACGGGCATGGCGATGCTCAACAGGTTCTCCTTGCGGAACCCCATGTTGGTGGTGCGCAACCAGTGTAGTTGGGTGAATACGGCGAGGGTGCCTGCAGCCATGAAGTACGCGATGGCGAACTGTGCCCCCAATAGTGCTTTGCGGACGTGCTGTTTGCCCGCGCCGTTCCCCAGATCACCTATAAGCAGCATCCGGGGAGTGAAACGGGAGAGGAGGAAGGCGGGCCAGCTGCCGGCCACCACGCCAATGCAGAGCACGATGAGCAGCAGCAAGGCCAAGAACTTGCCCTGCACCAGGTGGCCCATGCCGATTGCCTTGCCGGTGATGGTGTTGAAGGCGGGCAGCGCTATATGGACCATCGCCAAGGCCACCACGATCCCGATGGCGGCGATCAACACGCTGCCCCCGATGAATTGGCCCACCAACTGCCCCTGGTGCGCACCACAGGTCTTGCGCAGTGCCACTTCCTTCGCCCGCCGGGTGGCATCGGCCGTGCTCATGTTCACATAATTGATGCATGCGATGGCCAGCACGAGCACCGCCACCAGCGTCAAAAGGGTGAGGTAGGCCTTGTTCCCTTTCTTGGGCGTGTCATGGATCAGGTCGTTGTTGAAGTGTATCGCGCGCAAAGGCTCCAGGCTGTATCGTATGCTGCCCTTGAACCGTGCGCCGCCCCATCGGGGGACCACGTACTTGGCGACGAAGGCGTCCAGCTTCGGCTGGAAGTCCTCGGCCTCGGCCCCTTGCGGAAGGACGAGATAGCTGTAGCAGATATTGTTCCCCCAGCTCCGGTCCAATAGGTCCCGCCCCTGTGGAGGCAAGCCGAGGCGGCTCATGAAGACGCCCAAGGGGATGTGCGTGTTGCCGGCCCTTTCGTCGATCACGCCCGCCACCTTCAGCGTGCGTCCATCGCGTGTCACCAGTTTGCCGATGGGGTCCTCCCCGCCGAACATGCGCGTGGCCATTTCCTGCATGATCACGATGTTGTCCGGGTCGTCCAGCGCATCGGGCCCGCCATGGATGAACGTGAAGTTGAAGACCCGGAAGATGCTCGTGTCGGCATTGTATCCGTATGACGCGAGGAACTGTTGGCCGTTGTATTGGAGCGTGGTCTGGCCCAACATGTAAAGCGAGGTGCCGGCCTCCAGTTCCGGGTATTCCTTCAGCAGGGCCTGCACGATGGGGAAGGGGGTTGTCCCGAGGTCATCCTTGGTATCGCCGAACTGGTAGTGGGCCTGGATGCGGAATATGCGATCGGTGTTGCGGTGGTGGGCATCGAAGCTCAGCTCGTCCTGCACGTAGATCCAAATGAACATGCAGGCCATGGCGCCGATGGCCAGCCCCGCGATGTTCAGGGTTGCGAAGAGCTTATCGCTGCGCAGGTTGCGCCAAGCGGTGGTGAAGTAGTGGGCCCACATGGCCAAACGCGGTCAGGTGCGGGCTTGGTCGGCTGCGCCGCCCACCACTTGGCCGTCGAGCAGGTTGATGGTGCGGCGGGCAAAGGCCGCATCGCGCAGGCTGTGGGTGACGATGATGATGGTGGTGCCTGCACGCCCCAGTTCCGCCAACAGTTCCATCACTTCCTCGCCCATGGCGCTGTCGAGGTTGCCGGTGGGTTCGTCGGCCAGGATCAGGCGCGGGGCGTTCACCACCGCCCGCGCAATGGCCACGCGTTGCTGTTGGCCGCCGCTGAGCTGCTGCGGGAAGTGCCGCTCCCGGTGGCTGATACCCATGCGTTCCATGGCCTGTTGCACCTGCCTGTGGCGGTCGGCCTTGGCCATGCGCGTATAGATCAGGGGCAGCTCGATGTTCTCTGCAACGGTGAGCTCATCGATCAGGTTGAAGCTCTGGAAAATGAAACCGATGGTGTTCTTGCGCAATTCCGCACGGCGGCGCTCATTGTAGCCGCTCACATCCTCGCCCTGGATAATGTACCGGCCACTGTCCGGTGCGTCCAGCAACCCCAGGATGTTGAGCAGCGTGGATTTGCCGCAACCGCTGGGGCCCATGATGGCCACGAATTCGCCTTCCTCCACCCGGAGGTTCACCGAGTTGAGGGCGGCGGTTTCCACGGTCGCGGTGCGGTATACCTTGGAGAGATCGACGGTCTGCAGGAGTGCCATGTGTTGTGGGTTTGATGGGTGTGTCCCGGTTCGGTGTGTGGTGCGTGGGCCCTGCCGTCCATGGATGGCAGGCGGGGCCGGGTTGCGCTATTCGATCAGCAGCCCATCCGCGTTGTTGAACGTGTTGTATCGGCTGGTCACCACGCGATCGCCTGGCTGCAGCCCTTCCAGTACCTCGTACATGTCGGGGTTCTGGCGGCCCAGTTTGATGTCGCGTTTGATGGCGGTGCCATTGGCATCCACGATATATGCCCACATCCCGCCGGTGTCCTGGAAGAAAGGGCCGCGTGGCAACATCACGGCATTCTCGGCCTCGCCTAATTGCAGGCGCACCTGGAAGGTTTGGCCCCTGCGCACCTCCGGCACACGGGCCATGAAACGGAGGTCCACGTCGAACTCGCCGTTGCTTACCTCGGGGTAGATCTTGTACACCTCGATGGCTACTTCCTCCCCGGCATGCACGAAGCTGCCGCGCAGGCCGATGGCGATCCGGCTCACATAATGCTCGGGTATGCGTGCGCGTACCTTGAATCCGTCCAGGACATCGATCTGTGCGATGCGCTCCCCGCGTTGCTTGGTTTGGCCGAGCTCGGCGTTAAGGCCGCTCAACTGCCCGGAAATAGGTGCTTTTACCACCAAGCTTTGCAGATTCTCGCGGAGGAATGCAAGGTTTTGCGCGATCAGCTCCAGGCCGCCGGTAATGGCCCCCTGCTGGCTTTGCCTGAAAACCGAATCCTGGAAGATGTTTGCGGCGAGCAATTTCCGCTTCTCGCGCATGTAGATGAGGTGCTCCTGGTTGTTGAGGAAGGTGTTGCGGGCCAACAGGGACTTGCCCACAAGCCCCGAATCGATGCGCCCGTCACGTTCGAGCCGTTTGAGGTCCTTGTCCAGGTTCAGTAGTTCATCGCGCAAACGGGTCGACTGCTGGTCCATGGCCAGCCGCGTATTGCGCAGGTTGTTTTGCTGGTCCAGCAGTTGCGCCTCGCGGTTGATCGCATCCATGTGCAACTGCGGATTGTGGAGCTCGATGATGGGTTGCCCTTGGATGACCATGTGGCCATCATCCACAAAACGTTGTTTCACGGTGCCGCCCTCGAGCACATCCAAGTACACCGTTTGTACCGGATGTACCGTGCCGGTCACCGGGATGAACTCCTTGAAAAGTCCCTCGCTCACGGTGGAGATGGTGATTTTTGCGGCCTCCACCCGCATGTTGTGGGAGGAGAGGGAGCGCCCCCTCCAGATCAAGGCCAGCAGGAGGGCGGCAGCCAGGCCTCCAATGCGGATGAGGCGCTTGCGGCGTACGGGGCGTGGGTCGATGGGACGGTCCATGGGATGCTGATCGAGGCAAGAATACAGGCATGAAAAGGGCGACTTTTGGCCTTTTTGACGGGCGGCATTCCCGCGTGACCGTCGGCCCTGCCCCAAGAAGGGGAGCGGTGGCCCGCCATGAAGGGAGCGTACGGGCCGTGGCTGACGGCCATGCATGTAGGGTGGCTGATCGCAACGCCGGAAGGAGCGATGTGGCGTCGGCCATGTGGGTATGGGCCGGCGTGTAACCTGCGGTTGCACGGTGATGGTGGGGCCCTAATCAAACCCCGGTGCTGCCATCGCTGCCTGTGGCGGATGAATACGGGAAGCCGCCGTCTTCGGCTTTCGCCTGGGCATGGTTGTCACATTCATCGAAGGCGGCCCCTGCCTGCACATGGCGGGCCGGGGGCACGGCCATTCGCGCCGGGCACCGGAAAGCAGGCCGCAATACGGGCCTCGGGATGATCGAAGATCGGTACCTTCCGGAACAAGGACGGAAAGGACATGGCTGGCAAGAAATGTTCAAGCCTGCGATGGGCGGGACAGGATAACGCCCCTCATTCGGATGCATGCCGATCGGTCCATCCAGGTCAGACGCCCACTTGGCCCATGGCCTGCTGCAAGGTGGGCCGGTCCAGCTGATGTCCTCCGGCAAAACGGATGATGCGATGGGGCACACCGGCATCGTGCAGCCGGGCCGAGCTGTGGGCCATTGTTTGTGCCGGCACCAGCGCATCCTGTTCCCCATGGACCACCACAACCTCCATCAGTTTCCATCGCTCCCCCAGCTCCGTGGCCTGCAATTCGGCGGCCATGGACCCGCCCCACAGCACCAGGCGGCGGATCGGGGCCACGGGTGCCATCGCCCACCGGCAGGCCGTGGCCACCCCTTGGGAAAAACCCAGCACGTTCAACGCGGCGCCCGGTGGGCATTGGGCCAGAAGGTGGCTGGCCAGCGTGTTCAGGTAGTATTTCTGGTCGGCTATTTCGGCCTCGCGGTCTTCCCGTGTCATCCAAGTGGCCCCCACGCGGGAGTGCCCTTGGTCGATGTAGAAGCGCGAGAGCGCTTCCGGCGCCACGATCCGGCGGCCCTCTTCCAAGCCTTCGAAGTGGCGCAGAAAGAAGCGGGCCAACTGGCCGTAGCCGTGAAGGACGATCCACAGTTCACGGGCTTGGGCGGCTTTCCCCAAGGTGTGATACCGGGCGGTACGCGGTACGGTGAGGTGGTGTTCGTGCATGGAAGACCAAACGGGCGGCCAATGTACTGTGCTGCCTGTGCGGCCTTCCGGATTGCAATTGAGCCGCCTATTCTTGCTGGCCGGCCCGCCTAAGCCGGTAGGTCACTCCTCCCTTGGAAAGCGTCGCATCATCCGCTGCCCCGAGCTTCATGTACCAGGTGCCGTCCGCTGTCTCCAGCTTGTAGCCTTCCTCGTCCTCGCCGCTGATGGAATAGCCCAGCGTATCCAGGCTGAGCGTGTTCGATTTCAACACCATGTTGCGCTTGTCGATCGTGATCTTCGCTGGCAGGAGGCTGTCACCCTTGCTCGCAATCAGAAGAAGCGCCAGTCCCTCCAACCCCAGGGTATCCTTTTCGAAATGAGGGAAGGGCGGGTCGATCTGCACGATGTCCCATTCACCATTGATATTGATGGCACCCGTTTCCGGTTGCTTCCCACAGGCCACCATAAGAATGGCCATCCCTATGATGAGCATCTTATTCATGGTATTCAGCTTCAAGCTGCCTGAGAATCGAAATGAGGGAACCGCGGAACGGGGAAGTCCGGATGTCCCCATCTTGGCCGGTGCCAAGATTGGTAAGCTTAGCGTCCATAATTACAATGCCTCCACCATTCTGGGTGACCATGCCTGTAAAATGATAATGGCCACAATCTCCATCCATGGTTATATCGTAGTGGTCCACGGTAATGCCACTGAAAGAAATTCCAACATCCACCCATCCAGTGACATGAAATTTGCAGCCATTATCGGCAGTTACATAGGTATCAACAGTGACCTTCTTTGCGGATGCACTATTGCTAATTAAGTTGAATGAAGCAAGAATAATCGCCAGTAAGAGGTGCTTTACCATTTGTGTGAGGTTTTTTTTACCTGCTCTCTTTGAGCTTTTCGGCATCCGCTCACGGCTTGCTTATAGTGGCTGCCCTGTGGGTTTAACCCTATCCCGAAAAGTGTACGGGAAATTGGCAACCGGTTCGCAAACCGCAGAACAAGTCTCAGGTCCTATCTTTGTCCATCCAAGGACATTTTCCGGCCACAATAGTCGCTAAGCCGACCACGCCATGGGAGCGGGGGATAGCTACACCAAGAAGATCAAGGCCGTGCGCAGGCTGAAGCAGCTCACCCAGCAGGACATGGCGGATCGGCTGGGCTTCCATGATGTACGCGAGTATGGAAGACTGGAGAACGGGGAGAAGCGATTGACCGTTGACCTGATGGACGATGTGGCGAGGATTTACGGCATGTCATTGATCGAACTATTGGGCTTCGATGAAGATGCGGTCCTCCATGGGAAGGCGGGTGAATCCGGCACCTTGGACCATGCCGAACTGGTGCGTGAGCTCCGGGCGCGCATCCGGCATCTGGAGGGTGAGGTGGAATTTCTGCGGAAACAGTTGGGGCGACCGTAGCTCTGTACACCACGGTTCTTCCCTGTTGTGCTCAATACCCCAACAACTCCCCCAGCACCTTTCCCACCTTCTCAGCGCACGGAATCATCTCTGCCTCCAAGGTGCTGTTCAAAGGGATGGCCGGCATGTCCGCGGACCCGATGTAGCGGACCGGCGCATCGAGCTTGTCGAAGCAGGCATTGGCGATCTGCCCGGCCAGGGCCTGGGCGAAGGAATTGGAGATGGTCTCTTCCGTGACCACTAAGCAGCGGCCATGGCCGCGCACAGCCTCCATCACGGCTTCTTCATCCCAAGGCACCAGCGTGCGCAGGTCGATGATGGTGATGCGGCCCGGGAAGTTCCTGGCCGCGGTCTTGGCCCAATACACGCCCATGCCGTAGGTAACGATCACGGCAGCCTCGCCTTTGGCCGTTTTCGCGGCATCGGCCTGTAGCACCATGCGTGCCTTCCCGAAGGGGATGATGTAGTCCGCGGAAGGTTCTATGCTGCGCGCATCCTCGGTCCCGGGCAGCTTGCTCCAGTACAGCCCTTTGTGTTCCAGCATCACCACGGGGTTCGGGTCGTGGTAGGCCGCCTTCATCAGGCCTTTCAGGTCGGCCCCGGTGCTGGGGTAGGCCACCTTGATGCCCTTGATGTTGCAGAGCACGCTTTCCACGCTGCTGCTGTGGTAGGGCCCGCCGGCGCCATACGCGCCCGTGGGCACCCGCAGCACCATGCTTACCGGCCATTTCCCGTTGCTGAGGTAATTGCTGCGCGCCACCTCGGTGAAGAGCTGGTTCAGGCCGGGCCAGATGTAGTCGGCGAACTGCACCTCCACGATGGGCTTCAGCCCGGCGGCGCTCATGCCCACGGTGCTGCCCACGATGAAGGCCTCCTGGATGGGGGTGTTGAACACGCGGTGGTCGCCGAAGTCGCGGCCCAAGGTGGCGGCCTCGCGGAACACGCCGCCCAGGCGCGCGCCCACGTCCTGCCCGTACAGCAGGCAGCGCGGGTCTTCCTGCATGAGCTCACGGATGGCGAAGAGCGCACAGTCCACCATCAGGGTGGGATCCTTGTCGGCGGGTGCCCGCGTACCCTTTTCTTCGGTTACCGGGGTGGGGGCGAACTTGTGCGTGTACAGGTCCTCGGGTCGCGGGTCTTCCGCTTGGCGTGCTTCCTCGAAATCCGCCTTCACCCGTTCGATCGCCTTCCGCTCCAGTTCCTTCAGCCCGTCGCGCTGGATGCCCATTTCCAGCAGCTGCCCGAAGAAGCGGGGCTGCGGGTCGCGCTTGCGGTGCTCGGCCAGGTTTTCCTCGCTGCGGTAGAAATCCATGCGCACGCCGCTGGTGTGGTGGTTGAGCAGCGGCACTTTCGCATGCACCAGGAAGGGGCGGCGCTCCTCGCGCACGGTGCCGATCACCTCATGGAGCAGCGTGTAGCAGGCGGGGAAGTCGGTGCCGTCGACCTGCCGCACCTCCAGTCCCTTGAAACCGCGGGCGTAGTGTGCCGCATCGTTGGCACGGATCTCCTGGGCCGTGGCGCTGATGTCCCATTCGTTGTCCTGCACCAGGTAGATGATGGGCAGTTGCTTCAGCGCGGCCATGTGCAGGGCCTCGGCCACCTCGCCCTCGGTCATGGCCGCATCGCCGATGGAGCATACCACCACGGGCGCCTCGGTGCCGGCCGGGGCCATGCCCATGATCTCCTTGTATTGCACGCCCATGGCCACGCCGGTGGTGGGTATGGCCTGCATGCCGGTGGCGCTGCTCTGGTGCGGGATCTTGGGCATGTCGTCCCGCCGCAGGCTGGGATGGCTGTAGTACGAGCGGCCGCCGCTTAACGGGTCGTCGCGCTTGGCCATCAGTTGCAGCATCAGCTCGTAGGGCCGCATGCCGATGCCCAGCAGGATGCTGTCATCGCGGTAGTAGGGGGCCACCCAGTCCTGCGGCTTCAGCTGCAGGCCCAGGGCCAGTTGGATGGCCTCATGCCCGCGGCTGGTGGCGTGCACGTATTTGCTGGTGAACTTGAAGTGCTCCTCGTAGGTGTCCGTCATGGCCTTGGCGGTGCACATCAGCTCCCATGCCTTCAGCAGGACTTCCTTGTCAAGGGCCTTCTCTTCCTTGGCTTTTCCGATCGTAGTCGTCGACATGTTCCGTGGTCGGCAATAAGAAGGTGCAAATTACGGCCCTGCCGGCGAATGACCGGGCTCGCGGCCGTCCTAGCCCACGTCTTCCGCCTTGTCGATGCGTTGCAGGAAACCTTGCACGGCCCACATCACCAAGCTGAAGGCCAAGGCCCACCAGAATCCATCCACGGTGAAACCGGGCACGATGCGCGCCGCCAGCAATACCATGGAGGCGTTGATCACCAGGACGAAGAGGCCCATCGTGAGTATGGTCACAGGCAAGGTGAGCAGCAGCAGAAGCGGGCGCACCACCGCATTGAGCACACCGAGCACAATGGCCACGAGCAGGCCGGTCTTCAGGTCGGCGGCCTCCACGCCGGGCAGCAGCAGGTCGGCGATGAGCACCGCGATGGTGGCGAGCAGGATGCGGATGAGCAGCTTCATGGGGGAAAGATAAAAGTCCGTGGTCCGTGGTTCGTTGGAGATCAGGGCGACATGACCGACACTTCACGAACTACGAACCCTATCACCCTTCACCCTTCACCCTGAAACCGCTCCATATCCCGCCGGTCCTTCTTGGTGGGCCTGCCCGCTCCAGGCCCCCGGCTGGCGGTGCGCACCTTTCTGGCGATCTCCAGCTTTTCCAGATCCTCCCACGGGGTCTTATCCAGGATCAGGCCGGGCACCTGTTTGGCGCCCACACGGCTGGGCGGCAGGTCTTTCACTTCGAAGACACGCCAGATGGGGGCTTGCCGTATGGCCACGGTATCCCCGGGCTTCACTTCGGCACTTGCCTTGGCCTCCTGTCCGTTCAGCCGTACATGGCCGCGCCGGCACTCTTCGGTGGCCAGGCTGCGCGTCTTGCAGAGACGCACGCACCATAGGAACTTGTCGATGCGCATGGGATGATGAAAGGCCGGATATCAACAGGCCTAACCTATCTTTGGAAAGGAATGGCGCGCCAACCGGGCAACAACAATACGAACGCGCGATGAAGAAAGGAGTACTCCTGGGCTTGTGCCTTGCGGCCACGGTGGCCCGGGGGCAGGACCTTATCATCTTGTCGTGTGACGGCGATCCCATGCCGGGAACCTATTGCTACGCGGACAATGCGGAACACGCCTGGTATTGGGAAAGTGATTGTGGCTACCCGGTCTTCCTGCAATTTCTGTCAGGGACCATTGAATCATCGCTCTATGACCAGCTCAGGATCTATGATGGCCCCGATGAAATGAACCCCTTGATCTATGGAAACCCGGAGCTGCCCGAGCTGCAGGATCTCGCGGGCCTGTCCTTCATGGGCAACAGTGGGCGCCTCTACATGCGGTTGACCACGAATTCCTCGAATTGCTGTGCCACCAATGGCCTTGTGGCGAATGATTGGCAGCCGTGGGAGTGGACGGTCTCCGCCGGCGCAGGAGCGGGGATCCACGAAGTCCGGGCCGTGGATTTCCGGTTATATCCCAATCCCGTGGTGGACAGGGTACATTGGGAATGGCCCGGACACGTGGAAGGTGAAGTGCCGGTCCGCTTGGTGGATGGGAGCGGCAGAACGGTGCGGCACATACGGTTGGCGGCCTCTCCCGGTGGCACGGGAACCATGTCCTTGGAGAATCTTGGGAACGGCCTCTACACGGTTGTGATGTCCCTTCCCGAAGGGCTTGCAGCCCACCGTTTGCAGGTGAACCGTTGAGCCCGCTCCATTCCGGCTCATCCTGTCCGCCCGATACTTATCGGGCCTGTTCATCCTGTCAGAAAAAAACAAAAAAGGGGAGGACGAATCCTCCCCCTTTTTTTCAGTGACCCCGGGAGGATTCGAACCTCCAACCAACAGAACCGGAATCTGTCATTCTATCCAATTGAACTACGGGGCCGTTCGCTTGGAGCGGGCGCGAAGGTAATGCGGACGGTCCGCTCGTGATGCATGGGGGTTGCTTTGGTGTTCCGGCGGAGGGGGCGTCCGTTTCGCGTTCACGTGCCGAATGTGGAACTTCGCGCACTTCATCTTCATTGCTTTACCGATGCTCGGCCTGCAGCTACCCACCGATCCCCGTTGGGCGGAATTGGTCCGCCAAGACCTCCCCGAACTGCTTACGGACCATGCCTGGTGCGAACAGAAGGCGGCGAGCAATGCCATCAGCATGGTGGTGCGGTACCCCGAACTGGGCGAGCTGGTGGAGGAGCTCACGCGGGTGGCGCAGGAGGAGCTCGAGCATTTCGGGCAGGTGGTGGAGCGGATCCACAAGCGGGGCTGGAAACTGGGGCCCGAGCGCAAGGACCACTACGTGAACGAGCTGGCCCAATTCATGCGCAAGGACGGGTCGCGGGAGGAACGCCTGGTGGACCGGCTGCTGTTCAGCGCCATGATCGAGGCGCGCAGCTGCGAGCGCTTCAAGATGCTGACCGAACAGGTGGAAGATCCCGAACTGCGCGCATTCTACCGGGAGCTGATGGTCAGCGAGGCGGGCCATTATACCACCTTCATCGGCTTTGCCCGGCGGTATGGTAGCCGGGTGGACGTGGATGCGCGTTGGAAGGAATTCCTGGCGTACGAGGCGGAGGTCATCGCGCGCTACGGCAAGGCGCCCACCATGCACGGCTAAGGGCTTTGCCGGTTCGCGGCTTCCCGTGCCCGGGACATTCGGCGTATGCGCATCAGGCGGGTCACGTCGTACACGGTTTCGGCGGTCTGCCAAAGCGTGGCCACATCGTGCAGCGACATGCCCAAGGTGTCCTGGGCCTGGTCCGCCAAGAGGGCCCTTGCCTCCGCATCAGGGAAGAGGCTGTCCAGCCGCATGGCCGGCCTGAGGTCTTCGGCCTGTAGGTGCGCGTTGCCGGTGTTGTGGGCAACCTCCGATAGCCACCACGCGGTGCGTCCGAAGGCGCCGCTGAGCCTCTGGGCCTGTCCTGTGCGGGTGTAGGTTACCTGGGCATTGCGGTTGGGCAATGGGCGCACCAGGTGGCCGTCGATCCAGGCGTAGTGCAGGAAGTAGCGCCCCTGTATCTCCTGGAAGGTGATCACCCCGTCGCTGTCCAAGCCCCACAGCCCGTCCACCTCGGCATAGAGTGCAGGGGTGGAGGTGATGATGAGGGCGCTTCCGTCGGGCAACAATTCCAGTTGTTCGGTGTGCTTGCCCCCGGTTACCTCGGCCTCCGCCAGATAGCTTCCCGCCAGGCTGTCCACCGGTGCTGGCGGGCATTGCACCTCCACATCCATGTGCTGGTAGGCGGTGGCCACCAGCAGGCTGTCGCCGGCAGCCGCTGTGCCCGGGGCGAGGTGGCCGCTGCACCAGGTTTTGATCCACTGGCCGTGTGCGGTGTGCAGCCAGGTGTAACGCCGCGCCAGGCTGTCCAGCCCGGGGCCTGTTACCCGGTAGGTTTTGTGCGTGCCGCATGGCCTGAAAGAGGTGTCGTTCGGCAGGATGCGCAATTCCCCCTCCCAAGACCTGTCCGGCGGCGGCGTATCGGCATGGGATGCTTGGTTGTTGCAGGCCGTGCAGGTGACCAGCAAGGCTGCGCTGAAAGCAAGAATTCTGCCCATGGGGCCGAAAAATAGCGGAAGGCCGTGTGGTTGGCCCGAAAAAAATGGATCCGCCAAATATCAGGTCCGTACCTTTGCCCGCTTTTTTCAAGCCCCTACCTACATGACCGACTTGCGCAACATCGCCATCATCGCCCACGTTGACCACGGAAAGACCACGCTGGTGGACCGCATCCTTCACCAGTGCCAGTTGTTCCGCGAGAACGAGGAGCACGCGGACCTGTTGCTGGACAACAACGACCTGGAGCGGGAGCGGGGCATCACCATCCTGAGCAAGAACGTCAGCGTGCGATACAAGGGTGTGAAGATCAACGTGATCGACACGCCCGGGCACAGCGACTTCGGCGGCGAGGTGGAGCGCGTGCTCAACATGGCCGACGGGGTGATCTTGCTGGTGGACGCCTTCGAGGGCCCGATGCCGCAAACCCGCTTCGTGCTGGGCAAGGCCATTGAGATGGGCCTCAAGCCGGTGGTGGTGATCAACAAGGTGGACAAGCCCAACTGCACGCCCGAGGAGGTGCACGAGGCGGTCTTCGACCTCATGTTCGAGCTCGGCGCCACCGAGGAGCAGCTTGATTTCCCGGTGGCGTATGGGAGCGGCAAGGGCGGATGGATGAGCGCGGATTGGAAGACGCCCACGCAGGACATCAGCTACCTGCTGGACATGATCCTACAGCATATCCCTGCACCGAAAAAGGTGGAGGGCACCCTGCAGATGCGCATCACCAGCCTGGATTATAGCAGCTTCCAAGGGCGCATCGCCGTGGGGCGCATCAGCCGGGGCACCATCAAGCCGGGCCAGCAGATCACCTTGGTGAAGAACGACGGTACCAGCCACAAGGGCCAAGTGAAGGAGTTGATGGTGTTCGAGGGCTTGGGCAAGGTGAAGGTGAAGGAACCGGTGGGCTGCGGCGAGATCGTGGCGATCATGGGCCTGGAGGGTTTTGATATCGGCGACACCGTGGCCGACGCGGAGAACCCCGAGGGCCTGCCCAAGTTCAAGGTGGATGAGCCCACCATGAGCATGTTGTTCACCATCAACAACTCGCCGTTCTTCGGCCGCGAAGGCCAGTTTGTCACCAGCCGCCACGTGCGCGACCGGTTGTTCAAGGAGATCGAAAAGAACCTGGCCATGCGCCTGCAGGAAACGGACAGCCCGGACCGTATCCTGGTGTTTGGCCGGGGCATCCTGCACCTGAGCATCCTGGTGGAGACCATGCGCCGCGAAGGCTACGAGTTCCAGCTGGGGCAGCCGCAGGTGCTGTACAAGGAGATCGACGGCCAGAAGCACGAGCCGATCGAGCTGCTCACCGTGCAGGTGCCCGAGCCGTTCAGCAGCCGGGTGATCGACCACGTGACACGCCGCAAGGGCGAGATCATGAACATTGAGCAGAAGGGCGACCGGAGCATCCTGGAGTTCAGCATTCCGGCACGCGGCATCATCGGCCTGCGCAATACGCTGCTTACGGCCACCGAGGGCGAGGCCATCATCGCCCACCGCTTCAAGGGTTACGAGCCGTACAAGGGCGGTATTGCCGCCGCACGCCCGGGCTGCATCGTCAGCGGCGAAACGGGCACGGCCATCGCCTACGCCATCGACAAGCTGCAGGACCGGGGCAAGTTCTTCATCGCTCCCGGCGAGGAGGTGTACGCCGGCCAGGTGATCGGCGAGAGCCCCAAGCCGGGCGAGGAGTTGGCGGTGAACGTGATCCGCGTGAAGAAGCTCACCAACATGCGGGCAAGCGGCAGCGATGACAAGACGAACATCGCCCCGCCGGTACGGTTCAGCCTGGAAGAGGCGATGGAGTACATCGCCGAGGACGAGTACCTGGAGGTGACGCCCAAGAACTTGCGCATCCGCAAGATCCTGCTGGACGAGAACGACCGGAAGAAGGCGGCCCGGAAGATGCAGGAGGCCTGAGGAGGGGCCTGCCGACGGACGGGTGCCCTGTCAGGTTGCGCCTCTTGGTGGTGCGGACGACGTTCAGCGGCCGAACCGCTTGGCGACGTTTATCCTGATATTGCCCACGCCCCAATAGAAACGGTCGCGCTCATCCACGAGGTAGCCCACGTTCTCCTGGTTGAAGGAGATGCCCGCAAAGTACCGTTCACTGTTATAGCCCGCCGCGGCGCGCATTTGGCCGTGCCAGCCCAGGCCCAGCACGGTCTTTACCTCTTCGGCGGCCCGGTGTACGGTAATGGCCCGCTGGGCGCTGAGGCCACCGCCCAACACCGCCGAGCCGGTGAGGAAGAAATGGCCACCGAGCACCAGCGTATAGGCATAGCCTGCACTGAGCCCGAGGTCGGTGAACCCGCCGCGCACCAGGTGCAGGCCGGGCTCGAAGGACGAGGCCAGCATGGCCGGCACCAGCGAGGAGTCTGACCGCAGGCGGAAATAGGTGATGTAGCCACCGGCGAGGAAGGACCCTTGGCTTTCGTGCTGCCAGGCATCCTGGTTGAATGCGGCCCGGTAGCTGAACCGGTCGTTGTTGAAGATGTGCACCGTGCTCACCCCGAAGTTGTATTCCCGCACATCGGGCCGGGTGGGATAAAGCGTGGCTTGTGTCCAGCCCAGTTCCTCCTTGCCGTGCGAGCTGATGTAGTAGCCTCGGAAGCCCTGCAGGAACAGGTTTGTGGCCCAGCGCTTGGTGTGGATGTTGGCCTGGGCATCCAGATAGCGGGTGGTGCCCCGCTTGTCCTGGTCCTTGTTCAGCCCGGGTATGCCCACCCCGATGTTGAGGGTGAGCGCCCTGTAGCTGGCCCCCACACCGAAGTTGAACTTGTTGTTGGGCCTGTAGGTGATCACCTCCGACTCGCGGATACCCGCCAGGCGCATCCTGTTGTATTTGGTGCTCAAGTACAGGCGGCCGGTGATCAAGTGCGAGTAATCCTTCACATAGGTGGTGTCGTATCCCCTGTTTTTCGGCTGCTCACCATGCCCGGCCCGTGCCTGGGCGCCAAACAGCGCAAGGACCATGGCCAGCGCCATGCGCGGCAATCCTACCGATAGCATGGGGCAAAGCTCGTATATGGAGGGGCTCGGCCGTGCCATCCTGCCGGTGGCGGAAGAGGACTGCATGGCGTGCATGGGCCCCGGTGGGCAGGGCGTGGGTCCGCCCCTTGGGTGGTGCCAGCGGATTTTTTTTGATGGGATGATTAGGGCTGTGCGGCCGGTTCGGAAAGGCGGGGAAAAAGATGGCGCCAAAGGATTACCTTTGCGGCCCTTCTTTGGAAATTGCAGGGCGTTTAGCTCAGTTGGTTCAGAGCACTACCTTGACAGGGTAGGGGTCACTGGTTCGAATCCAGTAACGCCCACATTTCCGGCCCCAAGGGCGATGGCGGACAAGCAACAAGCAGCACGGAAAGTGAGGAGGGTAGGCACCGACGGTGGGCGTGCATCCGCGTGATCGATCAGGCATTACAACCAACCCCAGGCCTTTTGGGCCGTTCCAAACCAAGACAAAAAAGTATGAACAAGATCATCTTGACCACCGCTTGGCTGGCCTTGGCCGGCTCCGCTGTTCAGGCCCAGGAAAACAAAGCTGAACGGGACGTGAATGCAGCCAGCATGCAAGCGAAGAGCGCTGCGGATACCACGGGCAAGCTGTGGACCAAGGGCGGCACGTTCCAACTGAACATGAGCCAGGTGAGCCTGACCAATTGGTCTGCGGGCGGCTTCAGCTCCGTGAGCGGCGTGGGCCTGTTCAACGGCTTTGCCAACCGGAAGAAGGACCGCCATGCGTGGGACAACTCGGTGGCGTTGGCCTACGGCCTGCTCTCGCAGGAGAAGCAGGACCCCGTGAAGACCGATGACCGGATCGAACTGAACACCAAGTACGGCTACGAGCTTGGCAAGTCATGGTATCTGGCAGCCCTGGCCCAGTTCAAGACACAATTCACCGAGGGTAAGAATGCCGAAGGCGGCCGCATCTCGGATTTCATGGCACCCGGCTACCTGGTGCTCGGCCTCGGTATGGATTACAAGCCGAGCGATCATTTCAGCGCGTTCATCTCACCCGCCACGGCCAAGATCACGTTCGTGAACGACCAGGTGCTGGCCGATGCCGGCGCCTTCGGCGTGGACCCGGCCACCTACGACACGCTGGGCAACAAGCTCACCAACGGCAAGAACAGCTTGTTCGAGTTCGGTGGTTATGTGAAGATGATGTACACCCGGGAGCTGGCCAAGAACATCAATTTCCTCACCCGTGCCGACTTCTTCAGCAACTACCTGAAGGATCCGCAGAACATCGTGGTGAACTGGGAAACACTCTTCACCTTCAAGGTGAACAGCTGGTTTGCCGCCACGCTGAGCACCATGCTGATCTACGATGACAAGACGCAGATCATGAAGAAGTGGGAGAACACGGAGCTGCTCTACGCCGGCAAAGGCACCCAGTTCAAGGAGGCCATCGGCCTGGGCATCACCATCAAGCTCTGATCCTGTACCGCACAATGAAAGAGGGGGCGTATCGGCCCCCTTTTTCATGCCCATTTTACCGGTCGTGGCTTTGAAGCGGGCGGGCCTACGGATAGGTCAACGGGCCCTTCAGCGGCTGGAAGAAGCCGTAGAGCCATGGATTGCCCGAACGCACCTTCACCTCCACGGAGCTGATGCGGGCGACACCACCGCCCTCGTTCCACGCGTACACCAGCAGTTGTTGGCCATGCCCGTGCCCCGGCAGGTCCGCCAAGGGGATGGCGCAGACCAAGGTGCCGGCGGTCCTTGTGGCGGGAAGGCCTGTGCTGCGATAGAACCGGCTTTCCTTGCCCACCTTCAGCTCGGCCACCAGTCGGAGCGATCCCCCATGTGCCTCGGCCACGTCCATGCTCGCCTCGATCACATCGTTGTCGTGGCTGGATATCTGGTACACCGGGATCTCCAGCGCGATGCCGAATTCCCGGCCGGTAAGGTCCCACCGCCGCAGCGCGCCGCGGGTCGCAGTATCGGCATGGAGCGGGAGGTCCGGGTCCAAGTTCCAGCCGTTGCCCTGTATGGCCTCCGGGGTGGCCATGCTGGACCAGGTATGATCGTCGCGGCGTGCGGCTGCAGGGCTGGCGCCGAAGAGGAAGGTTTGCCCCTCCTCCAGGTCATGGCGCTCCAGCAAGAAGGGGAATGCGGCCTGCACCTGCGCCGCCCGTTCAGGCTCCGAGCCGGGGGTGAAGCCCAGGAAGACGGAGGAGGCATCGGTGGCCCGCAGAACGCTGTCCACACGGTCCGCGGGCATGTCGCGCAGGTTGGTGTAGGGTGTTGCCCCGGCATCGGCATGCCAGTGTTGCAGGTAGAACCGGACCACTTCGTCGGGGGTGTCCACCAGCGCCGCCCGCCCGGGGGTGGAGGCGGCCTCCAGGATGCCCTTGGTGATGGCCTCGTAGCGCGAGCGGTAAAAGATCTCGTAGTGCTTGCGCACCTCGATCAATGTGGCCGTGGAGACGAGGACGATGAGCGAAAGCAAGGCCCCCATCCATCGCCTGGGCAGATGCCGAAGTCCGGCCAGCAAGCCCAGCAGCAGGTAGGGGAAGGAGAACAGCAGCATGGAATACTGGAGCACGGGCGAGCGCCACAGGGAGTAGCCGTAGCCCACGAGCAGCGGCCCCAGGCCCCACAGGAGCGCCATGGCCCAGATGGGCGTTGTGGTGCCGCCGTGCCTGATCTTCAGGGCCGCGGAGCATGCGAGCAGGAGGATCCATGCCGCCGCCATGGCCCAGGTGCAATGGGCCAGCCACCACAGGTATTCGGGTATCCATAGGGCCGTGGGCCTTGCCAGCCAGCCATCGAGCCCCTTCTGCCCCAGCTGCCCGAGGAAGATCGGCACGTTGGGCAGGTACAGCAGGATGGCGATGCCGCACGCGGCCAGGTACGGCTTGATGCGTTCCTGCCCCACGAGGAAGAGGCCGGTGGCGGCCATGAAGACGGCCAGCATCATGGCGAAGTGGTGCGTATAGGCGGAAAGCACGGCGGCCATGGCAAAACCGACCAAGGCGCGGCGTGAACCGGAACCCAGGTAGCGGGTGAGCTGGTCGGCCATCAGGGCCGTGGTGAAGAGGCCGACGGCGTATGGCCTGGCGATCTGGCCGTACATCACGGTGTATTGCAGCGTGGCCAGCAGGGCCGTGATCACCAGGGCCACCTGGCCCCCGGCCCAGGCGAAGGCGAAGCGGTACAGGAAGAACAGCGCGGCAATGGACAGCAGGATGAAGGGCAGCTTCACGGCGGCCTCGCTCATGCCGAAGAGCTTGGTCCACACCCACTCGAACACCTGCACACCGGGGGGGTGGGTGTCCATGGCGATTACGCCGGTGCGGACAGTTTCGCCGAGGGTGGGGAAGATGCGCACCAGCGCGCTGATCTCGTCGTGCGTGTAGGGCATGTGGGGCAGGTCCCACAGGCGTAGCGCGGCGGCTACCAGGAGCAGGGCCAGCAGCATCGATCGTTGGGCGGGGCTGCCGGGTACCCGGTGTGCTGCGGCCTCCTCCACCCCGTCGTGCCACGCGGCCCCGTTCATCGCCCCCGGTCCATTTCGCGCTTCAGGTCCTTGGCTTTCAGGCTCTCGCGCTTGTCGTAGGTCTTCTTGCCCTTGGCCAGGGCGATCTCCACCTTCACCATGCCGTTGCTGGCGAAGAAAGCGCGCACGGGCACGATGGTCACGCCTTGGTCCTTGAGCTTGCGCTGCAGCTTGTTCAGCTCCTTGCGGTGCAGCAGCAGCTTGCGGTCGCGCACGGGCTCGTGCCCGAAGGTCTTGGCCTTGTCGTACGGCTGGATGGTCATGTTGCGCAGGAAGAGCTCATCGCCGATGAAGGCGCAGAAGGCCTCGGTGATGCTGGCATGGCCGCCTCGCAGGCTTTTCACCTCGCTGCCGGCCAGCACGATGCCGCACTCGAGGGTTTCGAGGAAGAAATAGTCGAACGCCGCACGGCGGTTCTTGATCTCGGGCATCACCGGGGCTGCCATGGTGCGAAGATGGGGAACGGGAGCTGGCCGTGGTAGCCCGCAAGGTGTTTTCTCAGCCCAGCCAGGTGATGCCGTCCCGGTCGAGGCGCACTTGGCGGGCCTTGTACAGCGACCCCAATGCTTGTTTGAAGGCCTTTTTGCTGATGCCCAGTTCGCGCTGGACCTCCTCCGGTGCGCTCTTGTCGGTCAGCGGCAGGAATCCGCCGTGCTGTTGGATCCGGGCTGCGAGCAATTCCACGTTGGCATCGTTGTAGTGCCGGTAGCCCATGGCTTGGAGGGTGATGTCCAGCTTGTGGTCGGGGCGTACCTGTTTCACGAAACCCGGAATGCGGTCGCCCGTGGCGATGGGCTTGAAGACCTCGTTGGCATGTGCCAGGCCTTGGTGGCGTCCGTTCACGATCACCGACCAGCCCAGATCGCTGCGGCCGTACACCAGCAGCTCCACCGCATCGCCGCGCCCCACGGTCAGCTCCGCGTTGTCCAGGTGCCGCTCGATGCGCGTGCTGCCGTAGAGCCGGTCTGTCTTTTCATCCAGCCCCATGTACACCACGTACCAGCGACCCTCTTCCAGCTTGCGTTCCTGCTCGCCGAAGGGCACCAGCAGGTCCTTCTCCAGGCCGATGTCCACGAAGGCACCGTTGCGGGTGACCGCCGACACCTTCAGCGGGGCGAATCCGCCGAGCTTGAATTTGGTCTCCCCGGTGATGGCCACCTGCCGGTCCTCGCTGTCGCGATACACGAACACGTGCAGGCGGTCGCCGAAGTTGAAGTGTTCGGGCACGTACTTGTTCGGCAGCAGCACCTCGTTTCCTTGGCCATCGCCGAGGTACAACCCCGGTTCGCTTCGGCGCAGGATCGTCAGTTCTTGTGGTTGTCCGGTGTGTATCACGGTTGTTCCTTGTTTTCTTCCTCCGCGGTGTCGGGGCTGTCCTTCTTGAAGAACCCGCCGAGGGTTTTGCCGATCTTTTGCACGGCGTCGATGCCGATGTGGAGCGGCTCGGCCGAGATGCCGGAGTAGTCCTCGATGCCGTGGTAGTCGCTGTGTTGTTGCGGATAGATCACCATGCGGTTGTTGGCCGCGAAATACTTCTCCAGCTTCGGGGGTATCTTGTCCAGTTCGCTGAAATACGAGGCTGCGCCCTTTCTGGCTGAAACGACGATGAACACGTCGTTCTCGCGCACGCTGCGAGAGAGGATCAGGAAGTCCTCCCAATCCTCGAAGGGCACGATGGAGAGCGGCGCGGTGGTCTTCAGCCTTTCCACGCCCTTCATCACGGCCTTGCCGGTGGTGGCGTTGCAATGCACCACCAGCGGCACGGTGAGTTCCTGCGCCAGCTGGGCCACCTTGGCCAGCCACACCTCGAAGCCCTTTTCGTATTCCGCCAACGGCGGCACGGCGCACACGATGCGCTTGTGTTCCACCAAGGGTTTCTCGAAGTGGCCCACGAACACGGTCTTGTCCACGTTCTGCAAGATCACCTCCAGCTTGTCGCTCAGGTAGCGGTCGAAGAAGCCGGCCTTGCTGGGCCAGCCCAGCACGATGATGTCGGCCATCACTTCACGGGACATGCGCACGATGCCGCTGGCCACGTTGTGGTCGATGGTGGTCAACACCTTCAGCTTGGTCTCCGAGGCGGCGGCCTGCTTCACGTAGGTCTCCAACTTGTTGTGTGCCTTCAGGATGTTGGCCTCGGCCTCCGAGTTGTTGCTCACCACGGTAAGCACCGAGATGGGGTGCGGCGAGCGCTTGTCCTTGATGTAGATGGCGAACTCGATCAGCTTGTCCATCATGGCGGTGGCCGGGCTGGGCACCAGGATGTGCTCGCTGAGCTGGCCGGGGGCGGGCAGCAGGTCGCTGCCGTCGTCGGGTGTTTCCAGAATGATGCCTTTGGCCGCCTTTTCCGTGGCGAAGGATGCCACCATGCAGGTGATCAGGATCAGCACGATCGTTCCGTTCAGGATGCTGTCGTCGAGGATCCCTTCGCGGTAGCCGACCAGGATCACGGCCAGCGTGGCTGCGGCGTGCGCGCCGCTAAGGCCGAAGATGATGCCACGCTGCGACCTGGTATAGCCGAAGGCGTGCTGCGTGAGCCAGGCCGCCAGCCACTTGCCCGCGATGGCCACCACGGTCAGCGATCCGGCCACGATGAGCGCCGAGGTGCCGTGGGTGAGCACGCTCACGTCCACGAGCATGCCTACGCTGATGAGGAAGAAGGGGATGAAGAGCGAGTTGCCGATGAACTCGATGCGGTTCATCAGCGCCGAGGAATGGGGGATGAGCTTGTTGAGCGCCAAGCCGGCCACGAACGCGCCGATGATGGCCTCCACGCCTGACATTTCCGCCAGGAAGGCCGCGAAGAACACCACGGACAGCACGAAGATGTAGTGGCTGTGCTTCTCGTTCTCCAGCGTGCTGAAGAACCATTTGGTGATGCGCGGGATCACCAGGAACATGATGGCCAGGAAGATGGCCAGGGAGATGGCCAGGCGGATCCAGAAGTCGCCGTCCAGCGTGCCTTGGCTGTTGCCCACGATCACCGCGAGGATGATCAGCACGGCCGTGTCGGTGAGGATGGTGCCGCCCACGGTGACGGCCACCGCCTGGTTCTTCGACACGCCCAGGCGGCTCACGATGGGATAGGCCACCAAGGTGTGGGTGGCGAACATGCTGGCGGTGAGGAAGCTCGCGTTGAAGTCGTAGCCCAGCAGGAAGTGCATCACCGGGTAGCCCACGGCCAGCGGGATAGCGAAGGTGAACAGGCCGAAGAGCAGGCTCTTGTTGCGGTTGGCCTTGAACTCGTTGAGGTCCAGTTCCAGGCCGGCGATGAACATGATGTAGAGCAGGCCGATGGTGGAGAAGAGGTCCACGGCGGAACTCTTGTCCAGGATGTGCAGGCCGAAGGGCCCGATGATCACGCCGGAGATGATCAGGCCGATGATGCCCGGGATGTTCAGGCGTTTCAGCAGGATGGGCGACAGCAGGATGATCGCCAGGATTAGCGCGAAGATCAGCACCGGGTTCTCCAGCGGCAGCTGGAAGTGGTGCATGATCGAGTCCAAGTATTCTCTCATGGGCGGGTCTTCGTCGTGGAAGAAGCAAAGGCCTCGGCGGACCGGATGTTTTTGCCCGCAAAACCTTGGGCGGTAAATGTAGATGCTCAGGCCCGCCTGCCGAAAAGGGAAAAGGCTTTCTTAACCAGCAGGGCCACGGCCCAAGGGCTGTACACAATGTCCTAGCGCCCAGATCCCAATGGGACGTATCGGACCACCTCGATCTCGTCTACCAGGCGTTGCATGTCCCTGTCCGCCGTCACCAAAGGAATTCCAACATGGGAAGCGGTTGCGGCGATGATGCTGTCCGGTAACTTCAATTTGTATTTCCGGCGAAGACGAATGGCCTCGCCTTCCACCAAGGAGTGCAGCTCCTCAACGGGCCAAGCATCGAGGAAGGCGTTGATGGCAGGAAGCTGGGCTTTTGTCAGGCCGGGGAAGCTGAGGAGCTCCATTCGGGTAATGACGGACAGATGTAGGCCCGAATCGCTCAAAAGGTTGATCACGGTCTCGTCGCCTCGAAGCAGGTATAGTGCGATGTTGGTGTCCACCACGTACCTAATCCCACTCATCCCGCATCTTCTTTTGGATCTCCAGCGGATCCCCCTTGAGCTTCAACGTGCCGGCGAATTGGCGGATATCGGGAAGCGTTCGCTTCCTGCGGCGAGGCGGTTTGAGCTTTTTCAATTCAGCGGCGATCTGCCTTTTCGACATGCCCGCCTTGATCGTGATGGTCATGATATCCCGGTTTCCGGATCCAAGATAAACAGGAAACGCCGGTGCAGCCTCACTTCACCACCAGCACCGGCGCCTTCACCCGGTGGCGTACGGCATCCACGGTGGCGCCCAGCAGGAGGTCCTTCAGGCCGCGGTGCCCGTGCGAGCCCATCACCAGCAGGTCGGCCCCGCTGTCATTCACCAGCTGGGGGATGGCCACGGTGGGGCTGCCGTGGCCGATCACGACTTGCGCCTTGTAGCCCGCCACCCGCAGCTTCTCGGCGTAGTGCTCCAGGTTGTTGGCGTCGTCAACGGCTTCGCGGTCGGTGGTGAGGGCGCCGAGGTAGCGTGCGGCGGCGCTCTCGGTAATGTGGATCAGCACGTATTCGGCCTCCTTGCCGCCTTGGGCAATGGCCGTGTTCAGCACGCGCTCGTCCAACGGGCGGAACTCCACGGTGACGGCCACACGCTTGGGCGCTCCGTACGCCTGGATGCGCAGCTCCGGCGTGGTGGCATCGATATGCCGCTTGGCGGGCCTCAGCCGCGCAAAGAACGGCTTCGCCGTGATGTACACCAGCAGCGCCGCCGCCAGCACCGCCGTGGGGATGGCCAGGTATTTCACCCAGCCCACGTAGGGGCCGCCCGCAGCCAGCCAGCCGTGGATCTCGTCCACCACCAGCTTGCCGTTCAGCACCACGATCACCAGGGCCACCGCCCATGCCAGCACCTGCACCGCCGGCTTGATCGCCAAGTTGCCCATGCGTGCCTTGTCGCTGGTGAAGTGGATCAGCGGGATCACCGCGAAGCCCAGCTGCAGGCTCAGCACCACTTGGCTGAACACCAGCAGCTCGCCCAACGACTCGTCGCCGAACCAGATGATGGCCACCACGGCAGGGACGATGGCCACCAAGCGGGTGATCAGGCGCCGCAGCCACGGGCGGATGCGCAGGTTGAGGTAGCCCTCCATCACGATCTGCCCGGCCAAGGTGCCGGTGACGGTGCTGCTCTGTCCGGCACCGATCAACGCCACGGCGAAGAGCGCCGGCGCCATGTCGCCGAAGAGCTCGCCCAGCAGCTCGTGCGCCTGGTCGATCTCGGCCACCTCAAAGTGGCCGGCCGTGTGGAATGCGGCTGCGGCGAGGATCAGGATGGCGGCGTTCACCAGGAAGGCAAGGTTCAGCGCGATGGCGGTATCGAAGAAGTTGAAGCGGATGGCCTCGCGCATGCCCTTTTCGTTGCGCTCAAATCGGCGCGTCTGCACCAGTGAACTGTGCAGGTACAGGTTGTGCGGCATCACCGTGGCGCCGATGATGCCGATGGCGATGTACAGCGCCTTGTCGTTGAGCGCCGAGGGGATCAAGCCCGTGGCCACCTCAACGATGTCGGGCTTCACGATGAACATTTCGATCAGGAAGGCCGCGCCGATCAGGGTGACCAGCGCCACGATGAAGGCTTCCATGATGCGCACGCCCTTGTTGAGCAGCAGCAGCACCAGCAGGGTGTCTGCGGCGGAGATCAGCACGCCCCAGATCAGCGGCAGGCCCACCAGCAGGTGCAGGCCGATGGCCATGCCGATCACCTCGGCCAGGTCCATGGCCGCAATGGCCACCTCGGCCAGCAGGTACAGCGGAAAGTTCACCAGGGGCGGATAGGTGTGGCGGCTGGCCTGCGCCAGGTCGAGCCCGCGCACGATGCCGAGGCGGGCGCTGAGGCTTTGCAGCAGCAGGGCCATCAGGTTGCTCATCAGCAGCACCCAGATCAGCTTGTAGCCGAATGCGCTGCCGCCGGCGATATCGGTGGCCCAGTTGCCCGGGTCCATGTAGCCCACGCTCACCAGGTAGGCCGGGCCCAGGAAGGCCAGGATGCGCCGGAAGCCCTTCGCCTTGGGAAGAGGCACGCTGGAATGGGCGTCGCCGAGTGAGCGGGTGTCGTGCATCGCGTCAGTTCCTGCGTTCCTGCGTTTGGGCCAATTCCACCAGCAAGTGCCCGGCCACCTTGGCCGATAGCGATATGCACTGCCCGTCCTTGCCCGTCAGTTCCATGCTGCCGTCGAACGATTGGCTGGCGGCCACGGTGAACGACAGCCCGATGGAGATGCCCTTGCTATCCAATAGCTGGTACAGCTCGTCGCTGCCGTCCTTCACGGCGGCCATGCGCACCTGTGCGCCGGGCGCGCATTCCGACAACACTTCGGTCCGGCGGTCGGGCAGGCGCCCCTGCCGGTCGGGGATGGGGTCGCCATGCGGGTCGAAGGCCGGATCGCCCAGGAATGCCGCCAGCCGGTCGGTCAGTTCGGTGCTGCGCACGTGTTCCAGCTGCTCGGCCAGTTCGTGCACCTCGTCCCAGCCGAAGCCCAGATGTTCCACCAGGAAGGTCTCCCACAGACGGTGCTTCCGCACCAGTTTCAGCGCCTCCACCTTGCCCTTGGCGGTGAGCTTCACCCCGTAGTACGGCTCGTACTTCGCCAAGCCCTTTTCCGCCAACCGCTGTACCATCACCGTCACGCTGCTGGCCTTGATCCCCAGCTTTTCGGCGAGGTCCTTGGTGTTGGCCTTGGCATTGGCCTGCACCAGGGAATGGATGGCCTTGATGTGGTCTTCTTCACTTCGGCTAAGCATGGTGCAAAGGTGGGGTGAAGAATAGAATTAGGCAAGTCTAAATATATGCCCCGGCGGATTGGCTGATAGGCGTGCCGGCCCCACGGGCGACGGCCCCATCTACCTTTGCCGGTGCATGTACAAACTTCTTCGCCCGTTCCTCTTCAGCCTGCCCCCCGAGCGGGCCCACCACCTGACGTTCTCCATGCTTGAGGCGGCCAAGCACCTGCCCGGTGCGCTGGCGCTCGTGGGCGGCGTGCGCCCGCCCAAAGGGGCCGCCGTGGAAGTAATGGGCTTGAAGTTCCCCGGGCCCGTGGGCCTGGCCGCCGGCATGGACAAGGATGCCAAGCATGTGGATGCCTTGGCCCGCATCGGCTTCGGCTTCGTGGAGGTAGGTACCCTCACGCCCGTGGCCCAGCCCGGCAATCCGCCACCGCGCCTCTTCCGCCTCAAGGCCGATAAGGCCCTGATCAACCGCATGGGTTTCAACAACGGCGGCGTGCAGGCGGCGGTGGATCGCCTGCGGAAGCGCAGGCCCGGCATCATCGTCGGCGGCAACATCGGCAAGAACAAGGTGACGCCCAACGAGCAGGCCATCGACGACTACGTGAAAGGCTTCGAGGCGTTGCACTCCGTGGTGGACTACTTCGTGGTGAACGTGAGCAGTCCCAACACGCCCGGCCTACGCGACCTGCAGGAGAAGGGGCCCTTGCTGGCCATCCTGAAGGAACTCCGTGATCGCGATGCAAGGAAGGCCGCCCATCGACCCATCCTCCTCAAGATCGCCCCCGACCTCACCGACGGCCAGTTGGACGACATCGTGTCCGTGGTGCGGGAAAGCGGCATCGCGGGCGTGATCGCCACCAACACCACCATTTCGCGTGAAGGCTTGAAGATGATCAAGGCCGAGGTGGAGGCCATCGGCGCGGGTGGCCTTAGCGGTCCGCCCGTACGCCGGCGCAGCACCGAGGTGGTGCGTTACCTGCGCGAGCGTCTGCCGAAGCCCATCGTCATCATCGGCGTGGGCGGTATAGACAGCGCCGAAGCGGCCTTGGAAAAGCTGGATGCCGGCGCCGACCTCGTGCAGGTGTTCACCGGGCTGATTTACGAAGGGCCGGCGCTGTTGAAGCGGGTCAATGCGGCCTTCGCTTCGCTGCGGCCTTAGTTTAGGACCACGGATGGACACGGATACACACGGATTGTACATGCATGCCTCGTCTGTGGTTGGCTGTTTTCGTCACCCCGATATTATCCGTGTTCATCGGTGTTCATCCGTGGTTACCTTTCCATCTGCCGCAAGGCGGATCCAACAAGCAGGTCCAATACGCATCCGTGTTCATCAGTGTCCATCCGTGGTTTGCTTTCCATCCGCCGCCAGGCGGATCCAGCACACGGTTCCAATGAACATCCGCGGTTAAAAAGGGGAAAGCCAATGGGACCGGACGGATCAAAGTTGGAGGGTAGGGAGCTCTTACTCGAAGAAGAGACCAAGGAGATCATCGGGGCGGCCATGGAGGTGCTGAACACCCTGGGCCATGGGCTTTTGGAGAAGCCGTATGAGAATGCGCTGGTCGTGGAATTACGCCTGCGCGGTATCCCTGTCGAACAACAACCGGTCTACGACGTAGTGTACAAGGACGTCCCCGTTGGGACCTACGTCCCGGACTTGATCGTTTTTAATAAAGTGGTCGTGGACACCAAGACCATCGATGGCATCGGTGACCACGAGCTCGGGAAAATGCTGAACTATTTGAGGTTGACCGATCTGCACGTCGGCCTCATCCTGAACTTCAAACGCGCCAAGCTCGAATGGAAGCGCGTGGTGCTCTGACCTTCAATTCTAAATCACCGATGGACACCGCTGGACACGGTTCTTGGTTGATAGACCAACTGGGAGCATGCCTTTCATGGCAGCCTGTGTCATCCGTGTTCATCGGTGTCCATCCGTGGTTCAAACCTTATCCGCCGCCAGGCGGATTCTCTTCGCAATCCAATGAACATCGGTGTTCATCCGTGTCCATCGGTGTTCATCCGTGGTTCAATTCAATCCGCCGCCAGGCGGATCCGCCCAGCGAATTCAATGAACATCCGTGTTCATCGGTGTCCATCCGTGGTTCAACCCTTATCCGCCGCCAGGCGGATTCTCTCCGCAATCCAATGAACATCGGTGCCCATCCGTGTCCATCGGTGTTCATCCGTGGTTCAATTCAATCCGCCGCCAGGCGGATCCACGCCGCGAATCCAATACACATCTGTGTGTATCCGCGTCCATCCGTGGTTCAAACCTTATCCGCCGCCAGGCGGACCCACCCGACAAGTCCAATAAACATCCGTGGTTAACATGACCGACGTCAAGCTCATCGAATGCCCCCGCGATGCCATGCAGGGCATCCACCCGTTCATCCCCACCGATACCAAGATCGAATACCTCAACGCCCTCTTGCGCGTCGGCTTCGACACCCTCGATATCGGCAGCTTCGTCAGCCCCAAGGCCATCCCGCAGCTACGCGACACCGCCGAGGTGCTGCAATGCATCGACATGGATGGCGTGCAGAGCAAGCTCCTCGTCATCGTGGCCAACGAGCGCGGTGCTGACGAGGCCGTGCAGCACGGCAACGTCACCTACCTCGGCTATCCCTTCAGTATCAGCGAGACCTTCCAGCAGCGCAACACCAACACCAGCATCGAGGGCAGCTGGAAGCGCACGGCCCACATCGCTGAAACGGCGCGTAAGGCAGGCAAGGAGATGGTGGTGTACATCAGCATGGGCTTCGGCAACCCCTACGGCGATCCGTGGAGCCCCGAGATCGCCATGCAATGGACCGACCGTCTGGTGAACGAGCTCGGCGTGCGCATCATCGCCCTCAGCGATACCGTGGGCGTGGCCCATCCGGAGGACATCGGCTCCATCTTCAAGCACCTCATCCCCGCCATGCCGCAGGTGGAGTTCGGCGCCCACCTGCACGCCCGGCTGGACAACTGGGGCATCAAGACCGACGCCGCCTGGAACGCCGGTTGCCGCCGCTTCGACGGTGCGCTGAAGGGCTACGGCGGCTGCCCCATGGCCGAGGACGAGCTCGTGGGCAACCTGGCCATGGAACAGTTCGTGCGCCACTTGGAGGCCACCGGCCACCCCACCGGCCTCGACCTGCAGCAATTGCAACGCTGCGTGGACATGGTCGGCAGCGTCTTCCCGTAAGGCTGTCCGGAGGCCATCCATACTATACGGCCGTAGCCCCCGCGGGTGATCTTGTCGGAAGGGGATTGCGTTGCGCTCGTTGTGCCGTTGCGGTTCCTCCCGCCGGGGTCAGCATTGTGTTTTGGTCGTTGCGGTTCAAAAAAACACCATGCCAATAATGTCGTCAATGGAATGTCGTAAAAAATGCCATATCTTTGTTTCGATCAAACCTTCATTGCCATGTCCAAAGCCAATGCCAGCCATCCCTTCTTCGGCCCCAACCTCAAGCTTCTGCGCGCCCGCCGCGGCCGCTCACAGGAAGAAGTGGCCATTGGTCTCGACGTCAAGCGTTCCAGCTGGAGCGGCTATGAGAACGGCAGCGCCGAGCCACCTTTGGACCTGCTGGTGCGCATCAGCAACTACTTCCGCGTCAGCGTCGACCGCCTGTTGAAGGATGACCTTAACGGGCTGAGCGAAAGCCAGCTGGGTATCCTGGAGCGCGGCGGCGACGTGGACCTCAGCGGGCGGCGCCTGCGCGTGCTGGCCACCACCGTCAACAGCGAGGACCGTGAGAACATCGAGATGGTCAACGTGAAGGCCAAGGCCGGCTACGCCCTGGGCTACGCCGATCCCGAGTACATCAGCGTGCTGCCCACCTTCCAGATGCCCTTCCTCAGCCGCGACCGCAAGTACCGCACCTTCCAGATCAGCGGCGACAGCATGCCGCCCGTGGGCGAAGGCTCGTGGGTCACCGGCGAGTACGTGCAGAACTGGCAGACCATCCGCGACGGCCAGCCCTACATCATCGTCACCAAGGAGGACGGCATCGTCTTCAAGGTGGTGTACAACCAGATCAAGAACAGCGGCAACCTCCTGCTCTGCAGCACCAACCCGGCCTATCCGCCCTACGAGGTGCCCATCACCGAGGTGCTCGAGGTCTGGAAGTTCGTCCACTTCATCAGCCACGAGCTGCCCGAGCCCAACCTCACCCGCGACGAGCTCTCGCGCAGCGTGATGGACCTGCGCAAGGAAGTGGGCCAGCTGCGCATGACCATGGAAAGGCAGGGGAGGTTGGCGTTGTGAGGGGCCTAGGGCCAGCAGCAAGGCTTTCAGTATCCGGCGGTACGGAAGTACCCGATTACCTTTCACCCGAAACTCGCTTGAATGTAAATGGCCAACGAGAACACCGGCCTTCATGCCGCAAAGCGGAACAAGAAGGATGAGTTCTATACGCAGCTTGTCGATATTGAACGGGAGCTGCGCCACTACCGTGATCACTTCAAGGGCAAGGTGGTGTACTGCAATTGCGACGACCCGTACATCAGCGCGTTCTTTGAATACTTCACGAAGAATTTTGAATTCCTGGGCCTGAAGAAGCTCATCACCACGTGCTACCGGAGCCAACGGATGGACTTGTTCAGCCAGAATGATTCCGAGGAGGCCATCAAGCTTGAATACACCGGAGGCGCACCCAATAGTTTGCCTACGCCGGATGATATAGGTGTGGTCCCGTTGGAAGGGGATGGTGATTTCAGAAGCCAAGAATGCATGGATATCCTGAAGGAGGCGGATATTGTCGTTACCAACCCACCGTTCAGCTTGTTCAGTGAGTATGTGGCCCAATTGGCGGATTCCGGCAAAGGCTTCATCATCATCGGCCATCAGAATGCCATCACCTACAAGAACGTATTCCCGCTTATTAAAGACAACAGGTTGTGGCTTGGATATGGTTTCAAGCGGAACATGGCTCACTTTGTTGCACCACACTACGAAGACACCGCCTCTGACGCTGACCACCGCGAAGGAATGATCCGCGTTTCCGGGGTGCTCTGGTACACCAATCTGGACCATAGCAAGCGCCACGAGGAAATGATCTTGGTGCAACGTTACCGGGATAATGAAGATGCCTATCCCCGCTACGACAACTACGATGCTATCGAAGTGTCTCGAACGCAGGACATACCTTGCGATTACGATGGTGCAATGGGGGTTCCGATTACCTTTCTCACCAAGTACAACCCAGAGCAGTTTGAAATCATAGGTGCAACCGAAAGTGAAGGGCAGGGATTTTCGTTTGGGTTGTGGAGGCCCGAAGTCGGAGTGGCACAAGCTTGCATAAATGGTGCTCGGGTATACAAACGCCTTTTCATCCGCAATCGCAACCCCCAATCGCTCAGGTCAGAATGAACATCGAGTTGAAGCACATCCCGATATGGGCGTTGGTGGAAGGGTATGTTGACAATCAAGAAGCAGGTGTGGTCGGTTATGGTGGTAAGCTGAATATCCGGCCACCGTTCCAACGTGAATTTGTGTACAATGACAAGCAGCGTGAAGCGGTGATCGATACAGTCACGCGAGGCTTCCCCCTCAACACCATGTATTGGGCCGTTACCGAGGACGGATTTGAGATCATTGACGGGCAACAGCGCACGGTCTCCATCTGCCAGTATGTGGCTGGCGATTTCTCGTTCAACAACCGCTTTTTCCACAACCTGCATCAAGATGAAAAAGATGCCATTCTCAACTATGAACTGACCGTGTACCAATGCCAAGGAACGGACAGCGAGAAGTTGGATTGGTTCCGTACCATCAATATCGCAGGTGAGAAGCTGACGGACCAAGAGCTTCGGAATGCGGTGTATGCCGGTTCTTGGACAGCTGATGCCAAGCGTTATTTCTCCAAGACCCAATGTGCGGCATACAAGCTTGCGGACAAGTACATGAACGGCACACCCATCCGTCAGGATTATTTGGAGACCGTTATCGCATGGATGAATGATGGCGATATCGAGGGATACATGGCCAAGCATCAGCATGACAAGAATGCCAATGCTCTGTGGCTCTATTTCCAGCAGGTCATCAACTGGGTGAAGGCCACCTTCCCGAAGTACCGGAAAGAAATGAAGGGCATAGCCTGGGGAAGTTTGTACAATGTGCACAAGGGCGATGATCTGGACCCGTCAACACTGGACGAGAAGATAGCCATGCTTATGGCCGATGATGACGTGACGAAAAAGAAGGGCGTGTATGAGTATGTGCTTACGGGCAATGAGAAGCACTTGAACATCCGGGCATTTACGGACAGTCAAAAGCGGACCCTCTATGAGCGCCAGAAGGGGATTTGTGCTGACTGCGAGGAACACTTCGAGATAGAGGAAATGGAAGCCGACCATATCACGCCGTGGTCGCAAGGCGGCAAGACTGAATTGACCAATGGCCAAATGCTCTGTAAGGAGTGTAACCGCAGGAAGTCGAATAAGTGAAGACGAGTGCACGACGTGATTCAGCTTTATAGGATAGCGGAATGAGCAATAAGAAAAAATTATCTGTTGTGGTTAATAAGGTCCTGGATAGGGCATTAAAGGACTTTTCGGATTGCTTCGTGCCGGACGAAAAAGAAGGTTGTTTGCTTTATCTGAGAGATATTGATCCAATGTCTCCTTTCTACTTTTCGATCATAAAGGAGGTGCATGAGAGGCCAGGACATCTTATACATATAGCTGCCCACCCATTCTCAGATAACAGTAATGTCGGAAGAACTGGCCAGGTCAGTGTGAATGGATTGGAGAAATCCATTACAGAATGGCTTAGGCGCGTACAATACTACAATGAGCCATCACTGGTGAACGATCCTGTGATCAATGCGTTCGAGAATGAATTTTGTAGCTACGTTCGGTTTGCTAGTGAAGAAGATGCAAATACTCCGCTCACATTTGATCAACAGGAAGTCATAATTGGCCTGTTGAATGAAATCATTGAAAAAATAGATGATATAAAAGATGAAAGCAACGAACGTGACATACGTGGAATTAAGGAAGATTCAGAGAAGCTCAAAGGTGGACTTTCTTCTAGCTCGCAGAATGCCTTCTTAAGAGGCTTTAGCCGGATTGTGGCACGAGCACGAAAAGTTGGGCCTCAAGCAGCGGTTGTCGTTCTACGGGAGTTTGTGAAAAGTATGAGTGGGGAAGCTGGGAAGCGAGCATTCAATTTTGTGCTTAACTACATAGGTGATGCTTTTCAAGCATTCAAATTGATTGGAAAGGGATAGTTAGGGATACCTGAAAATCCTATGCTCATCGCCGATATCCTTCCCGCGCCAAGCGTAGTGCCTCTTCCCGGGTAAAGGACTTCCCCTCGCCCCGCCGATGGGCTTCACGCCGGGCATGCAGCTCGGCATATTCAGCATCGGTCAAAGGATCTTCCTTCAGCTCCGTGGGGATCTCCGCATCAATGGCCTTTTGCACACGGCGCAACGCTTCGGGGTCCCAGATCAATTGAAGGCGCTGGATCAGGTCCAGCTTGATGCTCGCAGAATCCATTCCCAAGTCTTTCAACTACCAAAGATACTCATGGTTGGCCGGTGCTTTTTGCACACAACCTCCCCTGCATTGTCCGATGCCACCTGGTCCATCTGTGTAATCTGTGTAATCGGTGGACCCAAAGAAGGAACCCCTACCTTCCACCACGAACAACCTCTTTCCATGAATTGGAAGCACCCCGTTCTCGCCCTCACACTCCTGGTCGGTGGCATCACGGCACGAGCCCAAACACCCGCCGCCTTCGATGGCGTGTACACCGCCACCAAGGATGACGTGCACCACACCTGGATCCTCGTGGATGGCTACGCCAGTCAAACCGCCTACACGGACACCGCCTTTCTCACCACGGAAGGAGGGCCTTTCATGTTCACAGGTGATCGGATGGAGGTGACCGTGGAGTTCAACAGCGCGAACGCGGATGAGGTGGGCCAGAGGAAAAGCTACCACTGGCAAGCCGGCGCGGACGGTTCGTTCACCGTGGATGGCATAAAGTGGAAGCGTGAAACGCGGCCGCAGGCGCTGGACGGCGCATGGCACATCACCGGCCGCATGAAGGACGGGGAGCTGCACCCCATCCAGCATGATGGCACCCGCAAGACGCTGAAGTTGCTGAAGGACGGCTGGTTCCAATGGTTCGCCATCGACCCCGGCAAACTGGCCTTCCTGGGCACTGGCGGAGGGCACTACACCTTCCAAGATGGACAGTACACCGAGGAGGTCGTCTTCTTCTCCCGCGACAACAGCCGGGTAGGGGCCAAGCTGCAATTCGCCGGCGAGATGAAGGATGGCGCTTGGCACCACAGCGGGAAGAGTTCCAAGGGCGAGCCCATGTACGAGGTGTGGGGGCGATAGGGAAGACCACGGCCATAGCATCGGACAATACGCATGGGACATAAGACATGGGGCCACACCTACCTTGGCCCCATGTCCCAACATCTGGCCGTCAAGCTGCACCGCATCGCCGAGCGCACCGTGAGGCAAGGCCACCCGTGGGTGTTTGAAAAGAGCATCGACAAGCTCAACCGCGAAGGCAGGGCCGGTGACCTGGCCATGGTCTTCGGCCGCAGCGACAACAAGCTCTTCGCCATCGGTCTTTACGACCCCGTCTCACCCGTCCGCATCAAGGTCATCCACCACGGCGGTCCGACACCGATCGACGCGGCATTCTTCCAGGAACGTATCCGTACAGCACTTCATCTGCGGGAGCCATTGCTTACCCAGGGTCCCCTCGTTCCTCGGGAGACCCTGGGCGAGACAGGTGGTGACGCTCCCTCAGGGTCTCGCGCAGCGGGTGACGCTCCCTCAGGGTCTCGCGCAGCGGGTGACGCTCCCTCAGGGTCTCGCGCAGCGGAGGGCGCTCCCTCAGGGTCTCGCGCAGCGGAGGGCGCTCCCTCAGGGTCTCGCGCAGCG
>DAOKZW010000001.1:0-98558 GCA_035325445.1 Flavobacteriales bacterium | reverse complement strand
GACCCTGAGGAGCGGCCCACCACCGCCTACCGCCTTCTCTTCGGCGAGAACGATGGCTTTCCCGGCCTCATCGCCGACGTGTACGACAATGTGGCCGTGCTGAAGTTGTACTCCGCCATCTGGTTCCCGTGGCTCGAGCTGATCGTGCCGCAGGTCGTGGCCGTGGCCGAGGTGGATGCCGTGGTGTTGCGCCTCAGCCGACACCTGCAGCAGGAGCATACACCACGGAAGGAAGGCGACATCCTGCACGGTGAGCTGCTTGATCCCGAGGTGCGGTTCCAGGAATACGGCGTGCGTTTTCAGGCCAATGTGCTGCTCGGCCACAAGACCGGCTTCTTCCTCGATCACCGCGCCAACCGGCACCGCATCGGACAGCTCGCGAAGGGCAAGGCCGTGCTCGACGTGTTCTCATACGCTGGCGGCTTCTCCGTGCATGCCTTGGCCGGCGGTGCCACCGAGGTCACGAGCGTGGACGTGAGCCGGCAGGCCCTGGAACTGGCCGGGCGCAACGCAGCATTGAACCCGCACGAGGGGAAGCACATCACGCTGGCCGGGGATGCCTTCGGGATCTTGGCGGACCTCGTGGCACAAGGCAAGCGCTACGACATCGTGGTGATCGATCCGCCTTCGTTCGCCAAGAGCGAAAAGGAGATGGCCGGTGCCCTGCGCAAGTATGCGGAGCTGGCCTTGCTGGGCGTGCGCCTCACGAAGCCGGGCGGCCTAGTGGTACTGGCCTCGTGTTCCTCGCGCATCACCGCCGATGAGTTCCTGCAGGTGCATCGCACGGCCTTCGGGCAGGCTGGCGTGAAGTACAGGATGGAGGATTTTACCGGGCACGACATTGATCATCCGGTGCGCTTTCCGGAAGGTGCGTATTTGAAGACCGCCTACTACCGGATGGTGGGGTGACTCTGGCCGGTTCCGGCCTTCCCCTTTCCATCATCGTACCTTGTGATCCGAATGCGTTCCCGTGATCGATCCTTGTCCCATGATACGGTCGAGATCACGTCCTTTCAGCCGGGTGATGGTCCGCTTTTCAAGACACTGAACGAAGAGTGGCTGCGGAAATATTTCGTGGTGGAACCCTTGGATGAGGCGGTGCTGGGCAATCCCCAAGGCGAGATCATCGACCGGGGCGGATTCATCTTTTTCATCCACCTTAAGGGCAAGGTGGTCGGGACCGTGGCCCTGATCAAGGTGGATGAACGCACTTTCGAGCTGTCCAAGATGGCGGTGACCGCATCGGCACAGGGCCGTGGCCTCGGCAAACACTTGCTGGAACACGCCATTGCGTTCGCGGAAGGGAAAGGGGCAAGGAAGCTCGTGCTGTACACCAGCCGGAAACTGCATCCTGCGCTGCATCTCTACCACTGGCATGGCTTCGTGGAGGTACCACTGGACCACAGTGGATACGAACGTGCGGAGGTGAAGATGGAGCGGATGCTTGGCGCGTAATGTGTTTCGGCCCCTTTCTGTACCCGTTATCTTGCAGGCATTCACCAAAAGGGCTACATGAACAAGGGTGGTTTCTCCTGGAAGCGGCTTGTCGGCATCTCGCGCATGAAAGCCGACATCTCCCGGAAGATCGGCATCCCGCTGACGCGCAGCGGCCGTGAGCGGAAGATCGGCCGCATGGTGACAAAAGGATGCTTGGGAAGCGTGGTGCTGCTTGTGCTACCCTTGTTGTTGGCCCCATGGGTGATGAAGTGGCCGGGATGACCGCTTGAAATGATCGGGGCCGCTCGGGCGTTCCAACGGTACCTTTGATCCATAAGCCAACCCGATGAACCCTCGCATTGCCGCCCTGCCGGGCCTCCGGCGTATCGCCACCTTGGCTGTCATCCTATTGTTCAGCGGCTGCCTCACCATCGAGGAGCACTACACCTTCAAGAAGGATGGGTCCGGCACCATGGAGTATGTCATGGACTTGAGCGAGATCGGGAGCCTGCTGGAGTCGTTGCCCAGCGACAGCGGGAAGAAGGGCGGGGCCAAGAAGGATAAGGCATCGGGGGAGCAGGTTGGCATCCTTGCGGGCATGGAGCAGCAGGTGCCCATGTTGAAGGAGCTGCCAGGGATCAAGAAGGTGAAATTGAAGAAGGACAAGTCCGGCTACTTGGGCCGCATCACCTTCGCCTTTGATGATGTGGCCGCGCTGAACCGTGCGCTGAACGTGCTGATGCCGGACAGTGTCCATGGGGAACAGGAGTTTTTCCGGTGGGAGGGCAGTACCTTGGTACGTCGCTCAGGCGGCTATGCCCGCATGCTTGGGAGCGACATGGGCGCGGATGGCGACAGTTTGGACGTGGCCAGCATGTTCGAAAGCATGAAGTACAAGATGAGCTTCAAGTTCGCGCAGCCCGTGTCCCATTTGGACAAGGCCGATGGCATGGTCTCCGGGCAGCCCAAGCCCAAACAATTGAACTTGGCCACGGACTTCAGGAAGATCATGGAGGACCGCAGTACCTTGGACCTGCGCATTGCGCTGGACAAGTAGTCGCCATGGACGAGGACCTGCTGGAACGTGCCGTCCGCCTGGCGGTGAAGGTGCACAAGGGGCAGAAAGACCGCACCGGCAGGCCCTTCATGCTGCACGTTTTGCGGGTGGCCATGTCGGGCAACGACCTGGAGGAGCAGGTGCTGGGTGCATTGCACGATGTGCTCGAGCGCTCCGATCTGACCCGCTCCGATCTGGAAGACAAAGGATTTCCTGCGCGGATCTTGGACGCACTGGATCACCTCACGCGCAGTAAGGAGGAGGACTATGAGGCTTACATCGGGCGCGTGATGCGCAACGACCTTGCGCGGCGCGTGAAGCTGCACGACCTGGGCGACAAGCTGGACCTCTGGCAGCACCGGGAACTGTTGCCGGCCGACCTGAAACGCTACAACCGGCAGCTGGCGGCCCTGCACCGGCTGCGCGGGGCGGCGGGGCCGGCGCAAGGAATGTGATGAACGGCCGGAGGAGGCCGTCGGGGGCGGCTATATTCGCCACCCAACAATAGATCATCATGCAACGTTTTCTCCTTGCCGCTTTGGCGATCCCCTTTCTGCTGGCCTGTGGTGGCGGCACCCCGGACAGCACCGAAACGACGGGAACCGTGGCCGTAGACACCTTTCCGTGGGAGGTGGACCAGTTCAGCGATGTGCGGGTGATCCGCTATCAGGTGCCCGGCTGGGAGCAGCTAACGCTGCAGCAGAAGAAACTGGCCTACTACCTCACCATGGCCGGGTTGAGCGGGCGCGACATCATGTGGGACCAGAACTACCGCCATAACCTGCATGTGCGCCGGGCCCTGGAAAAGATCATCACCGACTACAAGGGCGAGCGGTCGGGTGCCGACTGGGATGCCTTCATGGTGTACGCCAAGGAGGTCTTCTTCGCCAATGGCATCCACCACCACTACGGAATGGAGAAGTTCACCCCCGGTTTCACACGTGAGTACCTGGACCGGTTGGTGGCCGAAAGCGGCGCCGCGCTCGAAGCCAAGGTGGCCGACATCCTGTTCGACCCCGCCGTGGATGCGAAGAAGGTGAGCCTGGACCGAGACAAGGACCCGGTGCTGGCCTCGGCCGTCAACTTCTACGGCGACGACATCAACGCCAAGGAGGTGGAGGCATTTTACAAGGCCAAGGTGGCCAAGGGCGACAGCATGCCCTTGAGCTACGGCCTCAACAGCAAGTTGGTGCGCGGCGCCGACGGCAAGCTCAAGGAAGAGGTGTGGCATGTGGGCGGCATGTACGGCCCTGCGCTGGCCGAGGTGGTGAAATGGCTGGAAAAGGCCGCCGGGGTCGCCGAGAATGAGCAGCAACGCAAGGCCATCGACTTGCTCATCGCATACTACCGCACGGGCGACCTGAAGACCTGGGATGATTTCAATATCGCCTGGGTGCAGGACACCACCGGCACAGTGGATTATATCCAAGGCTTCGTGGAAGACTACAACGACCCCCTGGGCAAGCGGGGCTCCTATGAATCCATCGTGGAGGTGATCGATCCCGTGGCCACCAAGAACATGGAGGTGATCCAGAAGAACGCCCAATGGTTCGAGGACAATTCACCGCTGCTGCCGGAGCACAAAAAGCAAAAGGTGGTGGGCATCACCTACCGTTTCATCAATGCGGTGGGCGAGGCCGGGGATGCCGCACCGAGCACGCCCATCGGGGTGAACCTGCCCAATGCCGACTGGATCCGCAAGCATCACGGGAGCAAGAGCATCAGCTTGGGCAACATCATCGACGCGTACGACAAGAGCTCGGGCCAAAGCAGCCTGAAGGAATTCTGCTACGACCAGGCCGAGATCGACCGGGCGATCCAATACGGCAGCCTGGCCGGCAACCTGCACACGGCCTTGCATGAGGTGGTGGGCCATGCCAGCGGGCAGCTGGAGCCCGGCGTGGACAAGCCCGATGCCACCCTGAAGACCTATGCCAGCACCTTGGAGGAAGGCCGCGCCGACCTGGTGGCCCTGTACTACCTGATGGATCCCAGGATGGTGGAACTGGGGGTGATGCCCTCGCTGGAGGTGGGCAAGGCGGAGTACGACAGCTACATCCGCAATGGCCTGATGGTGCAATTGCGCCGCCTGAAGCTAGGCGACCAGGTGGAGGAGTCGCACATGCGCAACCGCCAATGGGTGAGCGCTTGGGTGTTTGAGAAAGGCCGGCCCGACAACGTGATCGAGAAGGTGGTGCGTGAAGGCAAGACCTATTACCACATCAACGACCACGGGAAGCTGCGGGGGCTTTTCGGTGAGCTGCTGCGCGAAGTGCAACGGATCAAGAGCCAAGGCGACTACCAGGCCGGCCATGACCTGGTGGAGAACTACGGCGTGAAGGTGGACCAAGCCATCCATGCCGAGGTGCTCAAGCGTTCGGAGAACATCAAAACGGCGCCTTATGCCGGGTTCATCCAGCCCAAGCTGGTACCTGTGACCGATGCCAATGGCGAGATCACCGATATCAAGATCGAATACCCGGACAACTTCATCGGACAGATGCTGGAGTACGGGCGGCAGTTCAGCTTCCTGCCCGACAATAACTGAGGAGACAGGGCAGCGGAGTCGAAAAAATGATGCCCTTGGACGATGATGTCCGGCATACAACTATATTTGCGCCCCCGTCCAAGGATGGGGGATGAAATACCGGAGTGGCGGAATTGGTAGACGCGCACGTTTCAGGGGCGTGTGACCGAAAGGTTGTAAGGGTTCGACTCCCTTCTCCGGTACAGGCAAAGCGGCGAGAGCCGCTTTGCCGCTTTCTGGCCCCATGGGTCGGCCCCGTCGGCACATGAAGGCATCCGGGGTGGAGCTTTTGCTTATATTTCGAAAGCTCCATCATGTCCAACAAATTGTATTCCGGTAGGCGTTCGGGACGGCCTGGGGCCTTGGCAGGTCTCTTGGCAGCCTTGGTAGTGCCCACGGGGCTGGTGGCCTTGGAGCGCGGCGATTGGGCGTGGCTGCTGCCCGCCTTGTGCGCTGCCGGAAGCGTGTTTGTGCTGGCGAGGCGGAAGGAGGTCATCGAATATGAGCTGGGCGAAGGGGAACTCATCTTGCGGAAAGGAGCATCGGAAGAGCGGCTGCCCATGGAAGAACTCCTGGACGCCAACCTGATCGACCTGGTCACCGCCCGGGATTTCGTGGAGGAACAGTCGGATGTGGCAGGCCGGTCACCGGGCCAAGGGCCGGCGTTCCCCGTGCATACACACTATTGCGGGATCTGCTTTACGGGCCGGCTCCTGTGGGGCGCAGGCCTCAACCGCACGGCCCTGCGCAACTACCGGGAAACCTTGGTGCTCGTGCGCACCCGCAGCGGCGGGGCCATCCTGTTGTCGCCCAGGCACAGCGAAAGACTGGTATCGGCCATGGCCAAAGCCCTGCGGCCGGACAAGGACGGGATGGGCCGTTCGGCGGCTTAGCGGATACGGATCTGCTGGCCGATGCGCAGCGTGCTGCTGGTGCTGATCCGGTTGATCTTGCACAGCTTGTTCACCGGCACGCCGGTGCGCCGTGAAATGGCGTACAGGGTATCGCCTTTCCGCACCCGGTAGTGGGAGGCGGGGGTGCCTGTGCCACTGGTCTGGAAAGAGGACGGGGTTACCAACAGGCGATCCGCATGCAGGGTCCCCTCAGCAATGTTGAACAGCTTTTCGGGATTGATCGGGTGCCCCAAGTAGCGTGTTTCGAAGTGCAGGTGGCTGCCGGTGGAGCGGCCGGTGGATCCGCCGAGCCCCAGGACATCGCCTGCCTCCACCTCATCGCCCACGTCCACCAAGCGCTTGCTCAGGTGCCCGTATAGCGTTTCCAGGCCGTTGGGATGGCGCACCACCACCACGTGGCCGAATTCCCGGTGGTAGCGGGAGATCCGGACCTTGCCGGCGAAGGCGCTCATCACCGGGTCGCCGGTCTGCAGCTTCAGGTCGGTGCCGTAATGGTTCCGCCCGTGGCGGATACCGAAGGGGGAGGTGATGTGGCCGCAGATGGGCATGGCGTGGTCGCAGTCGGCCCAGGCCAGTTGCAGTTCCACCGTGTCCTTGAATGCGCCGCCGCGAACGAAGATCTGGTCGGTGTTCCAGTCGCCGTAGGTTTCATAGGCCGGTATGTGGAACGCGGAGTCCGCCGCCGTCCACGCCTCTTCCATGATCTCGTCGATCAGCATGCCGGCGCCGGCTTCCTCATAGCTGCTGTTGTCAGCAGGGCCGCCGAAGGCGGTGGTATCCGCTTGGCAGTAGGCCGTATGCAACATCGCTGCCCAGAGCAGGAGCGAAAAGGCGATGGTGTTTGTGGTCATGGCGCGCAAAACTATCCGCGGCCACCAGCCCTGCAACACCTTCATACCGCTTGATTTTCAACAAGTGGGCTGAATTTCCGATCAATTGTGAAGAATCCCTTGATCCACGTGCCATACAGGCGATAGCCACCATCTTTGCGGCCCCGGTTAATGATCGTTAAGCATGTTTTTCAATTCCACCTCCTTCCGCCTGCTGCCGTTCATGCTCTTGCTGGCTTGCGGCAATCCCGGCGAGGCACCCCGGCCGGACAGCTTGGGTGTGGACAAGGCGAGCATGGATGCGAGGGTCAGGCCGGAGATCTATGTGCCGGTCAAGCTTACGGCCGACCTGTCGGCGTTGGGCGAGGGTGATAGGGATATGCTGCCCCTGTTGATCCAGGCCGCACAGATCATGGACAGCCTGTTTTGGCAAGAGGCCTGGGGCCGGCCGGACAGCATCCCGGTGAAGCACCCTTCGCCGGAACTGCGCAGCTTCTTCCACATGAACTACGGCCCATGGGACCGCATGGCCGGCGACCGCTCCTTCGTGAACGGTGTGGGCGACAAGCCGAAAGGGGCCCGCTTCTATCCGGTGGACATGACCGACGACGAGTTCGAGGCCTGGCCGGACAGTGCCAAGAAAAGCCATTATACCATGGTGCGCCGCGACCAACGGGGCAAGCTGACCGCCATACCGTACAACCGCTATTTCGCCGCGCCGGTGGCCCGGGCGGCGGCCTTGCTGGAACAAGCCGCCGGGCTTGCCAAGGACCCGGGGTTGAAGGCCTTCCTCAACGCACGGGCCAAGGCGTTGCGCACCGATGAGTATACCGCCAGCGACCTGTCATGGATGGACATGCGCACCAACGACATCGACCTCATCATCGGCCCCATCGAAACCTATGAGGACCAGCGATACGGATACAAGGCCTCGCATGAGGCGTATGTGTTGGTGAAGGACAAGGAATGGTCGCAAAGGCTCGGGCGCTTCGCCAAGCTGTTGCCCGCGCTGCAACGCGGATTGCCGGTGCCCGATGCCTACAAGAAGGAGAAGCCCGGCAGCGATGGCCAGCTCGGCGCATACGACGTGCTGTATTACGCCGGGGCCTGCAATGCCGGGGGCAAGACCATCGCGGTGAACCTGCCCAACGATGAGGGTATACAGCTCCGCAAAGGCACGCGAAGGCTGCAGTTGAAGAATGCCATGCAGGCCAAGTTCGACAAGATCCTGGTGCCCATCGCCGATGTGCTGGTGGCCGAGGACCAGTTGCGCCATATCACCTTCGATGCCTTCTTCCAGAACGTGATGTTCCATGAAGTGGCCCACGGGTTGGGCATCAAGAACACCATCAATGGCAAGGGCACGGTGCGCGAAGCACTGCTGGACGAGGCCGGCGCCTTGGAGGAAGGCAAGGCCGACATCCTGGGGCTGTACATGGTGGAACAACTGCGCGAAAAAGGGGAGATCGCCGAGGGGGACCTGATGGACAACTACGTCACGTTCATGGCCGGGATCTTCCGCTCGGTGCGCTTCGGCGCCAGTTCGGCGCATGGGCGTGCCAACATGCTCCGCTTCAACTATTTCCTCGAGGCGGGAGCCTTCCGGCGCGATGAGGCCACCGGCCGCTACAGTGTGGATGCGGAGAAGATGCACGGGGCCATCAGCGATCTGAGCGCGCTGATCCTGAAATTGCAAGGAGATGGCGACCTGCAGGGCGTGCAGCAATTGATGGCCGAAAAGGGAAATGTGGGCAAGGACCTGCAGGCCGACCTGGACCGGCTGAAAAAGGCTTCCATACCGGTGGACGTGGTCTTTGAGCAGGGCTTGGAAGCCTTGGGTCTCACCGATGGGCAGCAGTGACACATGAACGGCACGTCCGACAAGGAGGCCGGCACCGACAAGGGTGCTGCGCGCGCCGGCGCAGGCTTGGTGCAGACCGCTGTGCAGGTGCTGGTGGCCATGGTGGTGGCCCTGCCGGCCTGCCTGTGGCTATGGCCGCACCTGCCGTTGGTGCGTGTGCCCTCGCTATGGGGCATGGGGCTCGATCGGCTGGGCCTTTTCCTGGTGGTGATGGCCTTGCTGTTCGTGCTGCTCCGGCGGTTACCCCTGCTCAGCTACGGCACCCTCGTGGTGGTGCTGGCCATGGTCACTTGGAAAGGCTTCCGCGGCGGCTATGGGCTCGGCGATCTTTTCAAGGATTACGGCAGCGCCTTTCAGGCCTTGCAGCAAAACACCACGGCCCTGCCCGATGTGACGGAGCTGCGCCCGTTCACCGGTGCGGAGGAACTCCGTGCGGCCATGAACTACATGGAGCCCGATGTGCGCTCCTTCGCCGTGAGGGCTGCCACCACTTGGTTCCGGGAGGAGGCCCAAGAGGGGCCGCATACCCTCGTCCAGTCGTTTTCCATCTTCAAGGTGATCAACTCCGCCTGGGTGTACGTGAGCGACCCGGCAGATGGTGAATACTTTGCCAAGGCCAGTGAAAGCGTCGATTTGCTGGCTGGCGACTGCGATGACCATGCCGTGCTGATGGCCTCAGCCATCAAGGCCATCGGGGGCAAGGTGCGGCTGGTGCGCACCACCGGCCATATCTATCCGGAGCTGTGCGTGGGCGATGCCAAGGGCATGCAGCAGGCCGCCTACCTCATCCGCAACGTGCTCTATCCCGACGAGGCACGTTACGCCGACCTGTACTACCACACCGACGCGAATGGCGACCGGTGGATCAATCTGGACTATACGCGGCACTATCCCGGTGGACCGGTGATGAACGAGAAGATCATCGGCATCCTGCACGTGTGATCCACCCGGGGCCGGCATACATTTGATCGCATGGCGGAGGACAAGAAGCTCGTAAACCCGGCCGAGTTGGCCAAGGCCAGCCACATGCGCCCCGGCGATCCCCGCATCGCCGTGCTGGCGGAGGTGAGCGGCCTCAACCGGTTGGAGCGCTTTTACAACGAGATCAAGATGAAGCCCGGGGAGGAATTCATCGCAGCCCTGTTCGCCCACCTCGACCTCAAGCTCGAGGTGGACCCCGCCGACCTGGAGCATGTCCCCGCATCGGGCGGCGTGGCCATCGTGGCCAACCACCCTTACGGCGCCATCGATGGGCTGGCCATGTTGCACGTGCTGCGTGAGCGGCGGCCCGACCTGAAGGTGATGGCCAACTTCATGCTGCAGCAGCTGGATCCGCTCCGCGACCGGTTCATCGGGGTCAACCCCTTCGAGCAGGTCACATCGCGGAGCAGTTTCCAAGGAATGCGGCAGGCGCGCCAGCACTTGGCCGATGGTGGGGCCTTGGGCGTGTTCCCCGCAGGCGAGGTGAGCAGCTACCGCAAGGACCTCGATGCGGTGGCGGACCCCCGCTGGAAGACGCCCGTGATCAAGTTGATCCGCCACGCGGGCGTGCCCGTGGTGCCCTTGTGGTTCGATGGGGCCAACAGCGTGGTCTTCCAGATCCTGGGCATGGTGCACCCCAGCCTGCGCACCCTGCAGCTGCCGCGTGAAATGCTGCGCATGCACGGCCGCGCCGTGCGTATGCGCGTGGGCAACCCGCTCACCGATAAGGAGCTTGCGCAATTTGCCTCCATGGACGACCTGGCCCGTTTCCTGCGGGCCAAGACCTATTCCATCGGCAGCGGCGTAACCGTGAAACGGGAGCATTTCAAGCCGCTCCTGTTCCCGCGAAAACCCAAACCCATCGTGGAACCGGTAGCGCCCGAATACATCGAGCGCGAGCTGGCGGCGTTGGCCGACAAGAAGCTGAATACACAGGGTGAGTTCGACCTGTACATGGCACCCAGCGGGCGTATCCCCAACGTCTTGCAAGAGATCGGCCGCCTGCGCGAGGTCACCTTCAGGGCCGTGGGTGAGGGGACCAATAAGGCGCGGGACCTCGATGAGTTCGACCACTACTACGACCACCTCTTCGTGTGGGACCGTGAGAAGCGCAAGCTGGCCGGGGCCTACCGGGTGGGCGACGGCAAGGTGATCATGGAGCGCTACGGGAAGCGCGGCTTTTACTTGAACACGCTGTTCAAGCTGGGCCGCCCCATGCGCGAGGTGCTGATGGCCAGCTACGAGCTGGGCCGATCCTTCGTGGCCGCCGAATACCAGCGCCACCGATTGCCGTTGTACATGCTCTGGCGCGGCCTGCTGCTGCACGTCACCGCCAATCCCGACCACCGCTACCTCATCGGCCCGGTGAGCATCAGTGGGGAGTACAGCAAGTATTCACGGCGCCTCATCATCGAGTTCGTGCAAAAGCACCACTACGACGCGGAGCTGGCCAAGCACGTGAGGCCGCGCAACCGCTTCCACATCGGCATCGACAAGCTGGACGGCTCCGCCTTGCTGGAGGCGTCGGGCGAGGACATCAAGAAGCTCGACCAAGTGATCGCCGAGGTGGAGCAGAACGGTTCGGCCATACCCGTGCTGCTCAAACGCTACCTCTCGCTCAACGCCAAGATCATCGGGTTCAACCGCGACCCGCACTTCAACGATGCCTTGGATGGCCTGGTGGTGCTGGACCTTTCCAAGGTGCCGCCGGCCGTGATCGACAGCCTGAGAAAGGGTATGGCCTGACCGGGCCTTACTTGATCACGGAAAGTTTTACCGTGCGGGCGCTGCCGCCCGTGGTGAAGGTGAGGAAGTACACGCCCTCCGGGATATTGGCCAAGGGCACCTCGACAAGGCTGCCGGCATCGTCGGAAGTGTCATAGCTCCTGCGCCAGGTCGCTTGTCCCACGGCATTCAGCATCTCCACTAGCAGCGGGTTGTTTCCCAGGCCGTCCGGCAGCCTGAAGAAGAAGGACCCGGTGGCCGGATTGGGATACACCAGCAGGTCGGACAGGCCGGTGCAATGCACGGGCACGGTGGCGGAGTAGGTGTGGCTCCCGTCGAAGTCGGTCTGCTTCAACCGGTAGAAACTGGTGCCTGCGAGGGGGGTGCGGTCCGTCCAGGCATAGTACTGCATGGACATGCTGTTGCCCACCGCCGGGATATGGCCCACCGGCCGGAATTCCGCGCCATCGGCGCCGGCCTCCACGGTGAAGAAGGCGTTGTTCCGTTCGGATGCGGTGCTCCAGGTCAGGTCAACCTGGCCGCCTTGGCAGGCGGCCTCGAAGGCCACCAGCTCGATGGGCAGCGGTGTGGCGCTGTTCACCGACCCGATGGTGATGTAGCGGTTGCCGTTCGTGGGGATCAGGGAGGTGGAAATGCCCGACACGGTGATCACGCCGCCGCTATACGTGAATGTAAGCCCGCTGGAGGCATCGTGGACGGCGGCATTGGAGAAGTCGCCATCAACGTCCACGAGCAGGCGCAGGTCATCGGGGTTGAGCGTGGCCGGTATCGCGCAGTAGTTGATCTTCACGCTGAAGTGGAAGGTGCCGTTGAAGCCGGTGTTCTGTACGCGCCATTCGCGTTCGAGCCGGGAAAAGAGCCCTGCGGGCATTTCCCCGAGAATGGGCAGCGTGGCGCAGAGCTTCCCACCATTGTGGCCGACCACCACGAAGGACCGGTCACTCGTGAAGTTGCCGGTATTCGATTGGTTGGCGGTGGCGAGGCTGCCCACAAACACCCGGGAGGAATCATCTGGGGTGCGCGATTGTTTTTGGATCAGTTCGGAGGTGTCGTCCCGGCCTATGCCGATGACGTCGTTATGATAGCCGGTATTGGAAGGCCATATCACGGCGGCATTGGAGGCCCGGTATACCAAGGTGGTGGATCCGTTGCCGCCCAAAGTGATGCCGTACTTGATTGCCAGGTAGGATTCCACCTGGTTGGCCTGGGTCACGTTCAGGGCGTCGCCATACAGGATCACTTCCCCGACCGGTCCCAGCCAGTCGCGCTGGCGGCCGTCGAAGCCGGTGCGGCTGACCTGCCCGCCGAGTACCCTGTTCACGGCGCCGGTACCGGTGCCCCGCGCGGTTACCAGATCGAAGTTCCCGCTATGCTGGGTGTCGTAAGTGATCCCTGTGGGGTCGCCATTCCGGCGCCAAACCCCGCTTGTCTGGAATTTGCTCCGGCCATAGCCGATTTCGGCATAGGTGGCGGGCCCTCCGGTGACATCACGCCCCCCGTGCAGGGCGCAGCCGGTGCACGGTTCGGCAAAGGTGACCCGGTCCCAGGTGGCGATGTGTGTGCAGTTACGCGTGACATCCGACAATTGGGCGGCCAGGAAGAGGGATCGGACCTCCATGTCGGGCACGGATACATAATCCCCGCCCTGTCCGCTGCTCTTGGTGAACTGGATCACGGGGTTGTAGTTGCGTCCCACGGCCACCAGGTCGGGGCTGCCGTTCACGGTGGTGCTGTTGAAGGCCGAGCTTTGGTCCTGCCAAGCGGTCACGTTCACCCCGCTGGTGGTCACCCCGGCATCGGGTTTCAGCCAAAGAAGGATCCCGGTACCCACGCCTCCGGGCATTCCGGGGCACTTCCTGATCGTGCGGTTGCCGGCCGGGTTGGTCTGCGAAGGAGTGCGGTTGGTTCCGTCCACAACGACCGCGGTGCATGTGCCATCCAGCAGGTTGTTCCACGTGGCTGTCGCCTTCACATCATAGGCCACCCAGAAATAGTTGGTTCCCAAGGCCAGCTCCTGCGACCCGCTGATGGGGATGTTCGTGTTGATGGCCGCGGGGGGGGCTGTGCCGAAAAGGTTGGTGGTAGCGAAGGTGGCCGAAGTGCCCGTGTAATAAACCTTGATCTGGTCGATGTCGGACAGCGGGTTGGTGCTGCCGTTGGTGCGTACGGTGAGCTGGGTGAGGCTGAGCGGGTTCGCGCTGTCACCGGCGGTGACCACTTGGACGCGCAGGATCTCGTGGCCCTCCAGACTGCACATCGTGGCATCGGTGGTGCTGGCCTGTACCGTGGTGCACGATTGGTAGGTCATCACCGGATAAGCATAAAGCGAGATGGTGCGGTTGCTGCTATTCGTGCCGCAGGATGCGTTGGTGTTGCAATGGATGTAGTAGGTGCCGTTGGCGGGTGCGGTCCAATCGAGCGGTTGCTGTCCGAAGGCGATGACGGTCCCGTTGAAGCTGCCTTGCCGTACGGTGATGTAATCGTTGTTCGAACTGCTGGAAGCGCGATAATCACGCCCGGCCACCGCCGTGTTGGCCGGCACGTAGGATTTGGCGTTCATGGACCTGGTGGCCGTGTTGCCCGGTGCGGGCGCCGTAATGGCGGTTGCGGCCGTGGTGTTGGTGCACTGGGCCCAACCTGCTTGCGGGGCTGCAAGCATCAGGAGGATAATGGCAAGGGCGGGTATCGAAGGATATCGATGCGGGTTCATGGGAGGCTTGGGGCTCGTCTGCAATTCGCGGTTCGGGGCCGTGTTACGAAAGTCAAAGCTGCCGGGTTATTGAGTTGGAACGCTATACCCTGAAATGGGGAATTCCGGGCCCCGGACGCAGGGTAAATGCGGGCTTCCGATCTGACATTCACTTCATCCGATCTCCTTGCCCTTTTTTCGCATCGCCTCCTCGTAGCAACCGTTCCGTAGGCTCAGCTATGCAACCATTGTTCCCGGGCGTCCCACGAAAAAAATGCGGCGCACCCCTTGCCGATCTTGGAGGTCGGAACGGTATTGTTTCCGGGCCGTATGGGCATGCCGTACCTGTCCCGGTGCGGGGTGGCGGCTGCTCCGAATAAAGCGCTGCGGATCGGTGCCGGGGGGCTTCCGCCCCTCGCTTCCTTGGCGGTCAACCCTGGGGGGCCACCTCCCAGGCCACGATGCTCTTATCGTCGCTGGCGGTGAGGAGGGGGCGGTCGTCCAGCCAGGCCACGGTATTGACCGAATAGCCATGCCCGCCGTGGTGGCGGTCCAACCGGCGGATCGGCCCAAAAGTGGCGGCGTCCCAGAGCTTGGCCGTCTTGTCGCGGCCGGCCGATGCCAATAGGGCGCCATTCGGGCTGAAGGCAATCTGATATATGGCATCCTTATGGGCCGGGAAGGCGTGCAAGGGCCTGAAGCCATCACCAGCATGCCAAAGGCGGATGTGGCCGTCCTTGCCTCCGCTCACCAGCACGGGCTTGTCCGGGTGCCATGCCAAGCTGTTCGCCCCGATCTCGTGCCCCGGCAGGGTGAATTGCTCGTTGAGCTCCGCCGTGTCCAGGATATGGATCCGCCCGTCGCCACAGGCTACGGTCAGGAGCGTGCCGTCCAAGCTGGGTGCCAGGCTGCGGACCTTCTCGTCGGTGAGCGGTATCGAGCGCTGGCGCCGTACCGGCAAAGTGCCGCCTTCCCGGGGTAGCCATACGGAGATCTCCCCATCGCCGCCGGCTGTCACCAGCCGCCCATCAGGTAGGCTTGCAAGAGCGAACAGGCCCTTGGCATGGGCTTTTACGAGCTGTACCTCCTCGCGGCGTTCCAGGTCCACCACGTGCAGCCCGCCATCCTCATCGCCCAAGTAGAGCGCTTGCGGCCTGGGGTGGTGCATGGCGAAGATGGCGCGGCCCGCCTTGGCCACGATGGTACCGGTGCCTGGTTCATGGATATTCCAGCGCACCACTGACCCGTCCCCGCTTCCGCTCAGGAAGCGGCCCGGCCTGGCTTCGGGGCACAAGATGTAGACCGGGCCTCGATGGCCTGTAAAGCGAACGGTGCCCGGAAAAACCGTGGAGGGAAGCATGCTGCAATGTTACCGTGGAGGCTATCGACCAAGGTCATGCCCCGGCAATGTTCGTGGTGCCCGGATAACAAAAGAGGCCGCGCAACTGTTGCGCGGCCTCTTTTGTTGCTTGCTATTTCTTAGTTCTTGGTCGCCTTGAAGGTGACGGCCTGTCCATTCTCCATGATGGCGCGGAAGATGTACATGCCGGCTGGCAGGCTGGACACGTTCACCGGCTGGCCATTGGGCTTTTCGATGCTCAGCGCCTTTTGGCCCGTGGTGGTGAAAGCTTCCAGGGAGATGATCTTCCCATCCGTGGAGATGTGCAACACATCGTTCATGGGGTTGGGGAAGAAGTTCACCGATACGGCGGCCACTTCGTTGATGCCCACCGGGCCCACGGCCACGGAGTAATCTTCGGTTTCGCCGTAGCCTTGGCTGTTATCGCAGGCCATGTCCCAAGTAGCGCCGGGAGCGGTGACCGCCGCTACCCGTACACGCATGCGGTAGGTGCCCGGGGTAACGGAGGCCGGCACATCGATATTGCCGCTGACGACACTGGCCGAACCGGTTCCTACATAGGTGAACTCGTTCTGTTCAAACTCGTTGTTGTCGTTCCAGTCCACCCACACGGACACGCTCTCGCTGCTCCAGCCGTCGCCGACTTGTACGTCGATGGGGTAGGTCTGCCCGGCCTGAACGCTGGCCACCATGCCCGTGAAATCACCATAGCCGTTGGGGCTGCAGGTGCCGGCGTTGTCGATGCCGGCAAAAGACACGCTGAGGATCACGTCCCCATCGGTGCAGTCCAAGGAAGGGGTGCAGAGGGCCACCGGTCCGGTACCACCCTCGTCGTTGGGGTTGCCCACGAACACATCATCGATGCCGATGTAGTTGGAGTCATCGCCTCCGGGTCCTCCGTTGAGCACGTTGTAGCGGAAGGCGAAACGCTTGGCGGTCGGGGTGCTGCCCACGCCGCTGATCGTGATTGCGTAGCGCGTCCACGATTCCGGATAGCTCAGGTCATAGTTGCCATTGATCGTGAGCAACAGGTCGTTGAAGGATCCCACTCCTGCGGCACCGGAGGGGAGCGTCATCGCGCCGGGGCTGCTGCGTACCTCTACGCGGTCATTCCAGATGCTCCCGGCGGCGGTACGGGTCCAGAACACGACGATATCACCATCCACCACGTTGATCGACGGGGTGATCAGCCAGTTGCTGATGTCGCCGGCCCCTGCGGTGCTGTTGAAGTTGACGCCGATATAGGCCGTGGCAGCCCCGCTATGGGCGGAAAAGGAGGCGCTGTTTCCTTGGAACCAGGTCGCCGTCCCGACCGGGCTGCTCTGATTGCTCATGGTCCAGCCATTTCCTTCCAATGTCGTGATGTCATCGAAGACTTCGTGGAAGCCCTGCGCTGCCCCGAGCAAGGGGAGAAGGGAGAGGAGGGAGTAGAGTACTGGTTTTTTCATTGTATGGTTTTGGTTTTGATGGGCCCGGGAATGTAGCCCAAGGTGAATGCGAATGACAAAGGTAGTTGCCAGGGAAGTCGTTGTGGCCAAGTGGGGCGGGGGGTTATCAACGGTCGTGGCGTTGATGTCCTGCCTTCCCGCCGGCAAGCATGGGTCAGGGTGGTCCGGCAGATGGTGAGCGGGGTCCGTCAGGCCCGGCAATCGTCCGTTCATGTGATCTTGCGGGCCGGTAACGCCCCTGTTTTGCATCTTGCGCATCAACCCGCCTGTTAATACACCATCCATGGAACTGAACATTGAAGGTTTGAGCAAGACATACGCCAATGGCGTGAAGGCCTTGAACGATGTGAGCCTGCACATCCCCACGGGCATGTTCGGTCTTCTTGGTCCCAACGGGGCGGGTAAGAGCACGTTGATGCGGATCTTGGCCACCCTGCAGGAGGCTGATGGGGGCTCCGTGCGATTGGGCAACATTGATGTGCTGAAGGAGAAGGATGCGGTGCGGCGCGTATTAGGCTACCTGCCGCAGGAGTTCGGTGTGTATCCCCGCGTACATGCTTATGCCATGCTTGACCACATCGCCTTGCTGAAGGGCGTGGTGGACAAAGGGGAGCGCAAGGACCTGGTGGAAGCGCTGTTGCACCGGGTGAACCTATGGGAGCACCGCAAGCGGAGGCTGAGCGGATATAGCGGTGGCATGAAGCAGCGCTTCGGCATCGCCCAGTGCCTGATCGGCGATCCCAAGCTGATCATCGTGGACGAACCCACGGCCGGCCTCGACCCGGGCGAGCGCAACCGCTTCTACAACCTGCTTACCGAGATCGGCGAGAACGTGGTGGTGATCTTGAGCACGCACATCGTACAGGATGTGCAGGAGCTGTGCAGCAATATGGCCATCATCAACGAAGGGCGTGTCCTGTATGCCGGCCCGCCCCAAGATAGCCTGCGGGCCATCCAAGGCAAGGTGTGGAAGAAACGTATCGCCAAGGAGGAGCTGGAGCAATACCGGGCCGGGGGTAAGCTTATCAGCAACCGCCTTTTGGGCGGGCAGCCCGTGGTGCATCTGTTGAGCGACGAACGCCCAGGCGAGGGGTTCGAGCCCGTGCAGCCTACCCTGGAAGACGTTTTCTTCGGGGCCATCAACCGCGTCAATGCCTCATCCGTAAGCGCATGACCCGCAAGTTCTTCCTCTTCGAGGTACGCTATTGGCTGCGGCAGCCCATGGTGTACATCTTCATCCTCATCACCGGGCTGTTGCCCTTCTTCGCGGTGATCAGTGACAACGTGCAGATCGGGGGTGGCATCGGCAACGTGTACCGCAATGCCAACAACATGGTCTTCCAGTTCTATGGCGCCATGTCCTTCCTGGGCATCCTCATGGTGGCGGCCTTCGTGAACGCCACGGCGATCCGCGACTTCACCAGCAATACGGCCCAGATCATCTTTTCCACCCCCGTGGGCAAGCGCAGTTATCTGCTGGGCAAGTTCCTGGGCAGCACCTTCATCTCCATGCTGCCGATGCTGGGGGTGTCGCTGGGCATCGTGCTGGGAAGCTGGTGGCCTACGCTGGATCCCCTGCGGGTGGGGCCCAACAGCATCCTGGCGCATGCAGAGGGCTTTCTTGTCCTGGCGCTGCCCAACATCATCTTCTCGGCCGCCATCATTTTCGCCGTGGCGGTGCTCTTGCGCTCCACCATGGCCTCGTTCATCACGGCCATCGTGCTCATCGTGGGCTATGCCATCGCGGGGGCGCTGATGAGCGACATGGAGAACCAAACCATCGCGGCCATGCTGGACCCCTTCGGCGGCACGGCCACGGAGCTCGTGTCCAAGTACTGGTCGGTGGATGAGAAGAACAGTGCCTTGCTCCCGTTGAACGGCGTGCTTCTGTGGAACCGCCTGGCATGGACAGGGGTGGCCGTGCTGGTCTTCCTCTTCGGGTATGTTCGGTTCAGCTTCACCGACAGGGTGCAGCGGGCCAAGGCCGTGGCCGAGGACACGGAGGTGGAGGCCCGTGCGGCCTCCGCCGCATTGCCGGCCGTTCATCTGCAATACGGGCGCAGGGCGGGCCTGGCGCAGTTCATCACCTTGTTGCGCAGCGATTTTCTCGGCATCCTCAAGGGCACTTCCTTCATCATCATCATCATGCTGGGGTTGGCGCAACTGTTCACCTCGCTGGCGTTCGTTACCAGCATGTATGGCAATACCACGTACCCGGTCACATACAATGTGGCCGATATGATGTCCGGTGCCTTGGGCATCTACCTGCTCATCATCGTGGTGTTCTATGCAGGGCAACTGGTGTGGAAGGAACGCGACCCCAAATTCGATGGCATCGTCAATGCCCTGCCCATGTCCACGGCCACCAATCTGTTGTCCAAGGTGGTCGCCTTGATGGGCATCGTGCTGGTGGTGCACCTGTTCGCCATGCTGGCCGGCATGGCCACCCAGCTGTTCAATGGGTACACCCGTTTCCAGCCGGGCGTGTACCTCGGCTATTTCGTGCTGCCCGGCACCGTCACGTACGCTTGTTGGGCCATCCTCGCCGTATTGGTGCACGTCCTCGTGAACAACAAGTATCTCGGCTGGTTCGTGTTCATCGTGCTTTTCCTGCTCAACACCTTCGCCTGGCCGGCCGTCGATGTGGTCTCGAACCTGGCCCGCTTCAACAGTACATCGGGCCTCGTCTATTCGGATATGAATGGCTTCGGTCCTTACCTCAAAGGCTGGCTTTTCTTCAAGGGCTATTGGGTGTTGTTTGCGGGGCTGTTGGCCTACCTGGGATACCTGTATGCAGTGCGGGGCAACGACACGGCATGGCGGTGGCGTAGCCACAATGCGGCGCTCCGCCTCCACGGGGCATGGCCCATGGGCATGGTGCTGCTCGTCGGTTGGCTGGGCATGCTGGCCTATGGCCTGTACAGCACCAAGGTGGTCAATACCTACCGAAGTATCGATGAGACGGAGGAACTGCAGGTGCGGTACGAGAAGGAGTACAAGAAGTACCAGGGCATGCCGCAGCCGCATTACACGGACGTTTCGTACCTCATCGACCTGGACCCGGCTGAGCGCTCCATCCGGTACACGGTCGATATCGTGCTCAAGAACAAGCACGACGTGGCGGTTGACACCTTGTATTTCGATGTGCCGCACCGGATGAAGGTGGAGGTCGAGATCCCCGGCGCCGAGCTGGTCCTCAATGATACCGCGCTTGACCAGCGGATGTACCGCTTGGCGCGCCCTATGGCGCCGGGCGATGAGCTGTCCATGAAGGTGAGCGGCGGGTGGAGGCCCCAGGGCATCTCCAACAGCGTGGAGTTCACCAGTGTGGTGGACAATGGAAGCTTCTTCAACAACATGGACCTGATCCCGTCCATCGGCTACGCCCCGAACGGCGAGCTCACCGATCGGGAGAAGCGCCGCAAGCATGGCCTGCCGCCCAATGAGCGCATGCCTCGGTTGAGCGCGGACCCGGCCAAGCGCATGGACAACTACCTGATGCCGAACAGTGATTGGGTGAACGTGCGTACCACCATCGGTACCGCACCGGACCAGATCGCCGTGGCGCCCGGCTCCTTGCGCAAGGAGTGGGAGGCCGATGGCAAGCGCTGGTTCACCTACGAGCTGGACTACAAGGCGCTCAACTTCTACTCCTTCCTCAGTGCCCGCTACGAGGTGGCCCGCGAAACGTGGAAGGACCCCAATGGCGTGGCGCCCGACGTGGAGCTGGAGGTGTACTACCAGAAGGAGCACGGCGTGAACGTGCCACGCATGCTCAACTCCCTGCACAAGTCCTTGGATTACTACACCGCGCATTTCGGGCCCTATCGCCAGAAACAGGCGCGCATCATTGAGTTCCCGCGCTACGCCTCCTTCGCGCAGGCCTTCCCGGGCACCATGCCGTACAGCGAGGGCATCGGCTTCATCACCGACCTGACGGCCAAGGAGGACATCGACATGGTGTTCTACGTGGTGGCGCACGAGGTGGGGCACCAGTGGTGGGCCCACCAGGTGATGGGCGCCAACATGCAGGGCAGCACGCTTCTGAGCGAAAGCATGGCCCAGTATTCGGCGTTGATGGTGATGGAGAAGGAGTACGGGCCGGGCCACATGCGGAAGTTCCTGAAATATGAAGGCGACAAGTACCAGAATGCCCGGGGCTTCGAGCGGCTGGGCGAACAGCCGCTGCTGACCGTGGAGAACCAGGGCTACATCCACTACAATAAGGCCAGCACGGTGCTGTATGGGCTGCGCAACTTCCTCGGTGAGGATACCCTAAACCACGCCTTCCGGTCGCTGGTGGACAGCTTCGGCTATGCCGATCCGCCTTGGCCCACCTCGCTGGACTGGTATGCCGCAGTGCGCAAGGTCACGCCCGACAGCCTCACCTATCTGCTGGAGGACGGCATCAAGTACATCACCCTGTACGACAACAAGGTGATCGATGCCAAGGGGAGGATGAACGCCGACAGCACCTGGACGGTGACCGTGAAGCTGACCGCCGAGAAGGAGCACGCCGACTCGTTGGGCAAGGGAACGCCCGTACTGATGGATGATTGGATGGACATCGCGGTGGAACGCTGGCCCAGTTACGGCAAGGACAAGGAGTTGAACGATGTGCCGTTGGTGAAGGAACGTGTGAAGCTGCACACGGGCGAGAACATGTTCACCTTCACGGTGGCAGGCAAGCCCAACGCCGTCGTCATCGACCCGGACCAGCTCTTCTTCGACCGTCACCCGGAGGATCGGCGGAAGCGGGTGGAGCTGGAGGGAAAGCCGTAGGAACACCGGTGCCAATGCGTGGAACAGCCGCATATCCCGGGGGGCGGCACATTGAAATTCAAATCTATAAGTAGCCAAATGTGCATTGAAACAAGCACATTTGGCTACTTATAAAACTCACGGACAAGACCTTTCGACCTTGGATCAACCATGTCCGAGCGGGTGGCGGTCAAAGGAAAAGGGCATCCATGGTCAGTTCACCCTGCACCAGTTGCCTGCTGTATGCGTTGGGCGCCACGCCATAGGTGGTGATGAACGTGGGCAGGATGCCTTTGTGCGTCCCGGTCTCCTGGCGGAACACCTCGATCTTACGGTTCAACTCAGCGGCGTACTTCTTGTCGATGGTGAACGGGGCGTTGCGGAATTTCATCTCGCAGAGGTTGATCACATTGTCGTCCCGGTCGATCAGCAGGTCCACCTGGGCCCCGCCCTTGGCCCGGCGTGCAAACCAGGAGCCGTGCACGCTGTGTACGCCGGCAATGCCCAGTCCCTGCTTGATCTGTTCCACATGCTTCATGCAGATGGTCTCGAAGGTGAACCCGGCCCAGGCCTGGAGCGCGGGGCGGCCTTGCAGCTTGGCCCAATACGCGCCCTTGGACGGGCGGGATGCCTCGACGAACTTCAGGTGGAAGAGGGCGTGCTCGTCGCTGAGCCGGTAGAGCGGGTCCTTGATGCCCCGGTAGGGCATGTAGCGTTGGATGAACCCTGAGGCTTCCAGTTCCTGCAGGGTTTTCGTGAGCGTGCCGCCCGTACGGACCTTGCTGGTTTTGGCGACATCATCACGTGTCCTGCCCTTGCGTACGCGGGCAAGCGCGCGCACGATCCGTTCGTGGTTGTCGCTATGCTCGAAGAGCGAGGCGAAGACGTTGCTGAACTCCTCACGGAGCGGCCCGTTGGCACGGAAGCAAAGCCTGTCGATCGCCTGCGCGGTGCTTTCGCCGCGTTTCACCATTTGCAGGTAGAAGGGCACGCCGCCCAGGGCCATGTACAGTCCCAACACGTCGTAGCGGGTAAGGCGCACGCCGTTGTGCCGCAGCAGCTGCTCGGCCTCGGACAGGCTGAACGGGTCGAGCCGTATATGCCGCGTGATGCGGTTGTGCAGCCCGCCCCGGTCGAGGATGATCTTGCTGACCATATAGGAGGCAGCCGAGCCGCAGATCACCACCATCAGGTCTTTCCGTTTGCTGGCGAAGGCGTTCCAGAAATTGCTGAAGGCCGGCAGAAAGCGGGATCGGCGACCGTCCAGCCAGGGGAACTCATCGATGAAGATGACCTTCTTGCGCTTGCCGCGCAAGGATGCGATGTGGTCGCCGAGCTGTTGGAAGGCTTCCAGCCAGTCAGTCGGCTCGGGCAGCCGTTTCCGGTGCTGCGCGAGCGTGAGGTGGAAGTTGCGCAACTGCTCCTTCATGCTGGCCCGGTGCATGCCGGTGATCTCGAAACGGATATGCTCCTTGCACACATTCCTCACCAGGAAGGTCTTGCCGATCCGGCGCCGGCCGTGCAAGACCACCAGCTCTGCTTGCTTGCTGGTGAGGGCTTCCTGTAGCTGTGCTGTTTCCTCGATCCGGCCGATCACCATGTCTCCCGACATTTTATAAGTAGCCAAATGTAAACCGAATAGCCTTGGTTTGGCTACTTATAAAACAACACGCTGAATTGCCCAGCGGCATTTGGCAGGCATTTGAAAAGGGGTGTGAGGCTTCCGTTGCCACGCAGGGGGGCCAAGCTTCATTCCGGGGGAAGTAGCCGATACATCCGGTGCATTACCTTTGCCCCGCTGATGATCCCCTGCTCTCAAGGCCGGGGTTAAAAGGGAACCAGGTGCGAATCCTGGGCTTTTCCTGAAGCTGTGAGCCTCAGCAACCGAACCGGCACCAAGCCACTGTCCGCACGGCGGGCGGGAAGGCACCGGCAAGGGAGGCGAGCCAGAAGACCTGTCACCGGCGCAAAGTGGAGTTTGCTTTCAGGAAAAAGGCAACCCCGTAGCGCAGGCACCGGCGCGATCGGACCTTCTTCCTGGAAGCTGTTGGAAATGAACAGCGAATTCAAAAAAAACAACCAGGATGAAGAACGTTTTCACTACCCTTTCCGCCCTCGCCCTGCTGGCCACCGCCACGCAGGCACAAACCTTCGACCGCTCCCAGGTGCAGTTCTGGGTGGGCAGCGGCCCCGATAGCACCGTGCTGGTGATCGATTTCCAGGACGGAACGGATGATCAGAGCTATGCGTGGGGCTTCCTGCATGATGGGACCGCCACGGCCGAGGACATGCTCAATGCCATTGATGCCGCGGACGTCAATCTCTCCGTCGAGATCACCAGCGGATTCCTCAACAGCGTTACCTACGGCGGCCATGCGGGTATCGGCGGCGACCCGGACTGGTGGAGCACGTGGAGCGGCCCCTCGTTCGCGGGGATGGCCATGAACATGGGCATCAGCGAAGTGCTCAGCAACGGCAGCTGGTTCGGCTGCTCCTACACGGACTTCGACCCGGCGCTGGAGCTCACCACGCCCATCGCGGCCATCGATCCACTGGCCTTCACGTTCGACGATGTCACCTTCTGGGTGGGGAGCGGCCCGGACAGCACGGTGCTGGTGGTCGATTTCCAGGATGGCAGTGGCAACTCCTCATTTGCATGGGGCTATTTGCACGATGAAGGCGCCACGGCGGAGATGATGCTCAATGCGGTGGTGGCCGCCGACCCGTCCTTGGAGGCGGTGATCACCGGCGGCTTCCTGAGCGACCTGACCTACATGACCTATGCGGGCATCGGCGGGGATCCGGATTGGTGGAGCACCTGGAATGCGACCAACATGGGCGATTGGTCCATGAACCTGGGATTGGGCACGGTGTTGGGCAACGGCGATTTCTTCGGCTGCTCCTACACCGATTTCAACCCGGCCTTGCGGCCGGGCACGCCCGTGGCGGCGCCGTTCGTCACCCATGTCGGCCGGATAGAGGAGGCCCGGGTGCAGGCCTGGCCGCAACCGGCCACCAACGTGCTGCACCTGGCCGGCCTGACCGGAACGATGCCCTTGGAGGTGTTCAACATGGCCGGTGAGCGGATCCATGCGGGCATGGTGACCGGCCCGGAGGCGGTGCTCGACGTAACGGCATGGCCCGCCGGCGTGTACGTGCTGCGGGCCGGGCAGCTGAGCCGACTGATCGCGGTGCATTGATAGACGCGTGCTGATGCGGGGCCGCGTCCAGCTTTTGTGGGGATGCCTGCTGTTCGCGGGCAGCACTGTGATGTCGCAGGATGTCCAGGACAGCCTGCAGCTGGACGCGGTCACCATCAGCGCCTCGCGCGGCGTGCTCTTCGATGCCGGTGTGAAGATGCAGGCCATCGACAGCGCCACGATGGAGCGCTACCAAGGGCGCGACCTGGGCGAACTCTTGCGCGATGCCAGCCCGGTCTTCGTGAAGAGCTACGGCATGGGCAGTCTGGCCACCACCTCCTTCCGTGGCGGCGGTGCGTCGCACACCGCCGTGTTGTGGAACGGCTTCAACCTGGGCAGTGCCATGAACGGTCAGTTGGATCTCTCACTCGTACCCGCGGGCATCGCGCAGGAGGTGTCCCTGCAATACGGCGGGGCCGCCACGCTTTGGGGAAGCGGCGCCGTGGGAGGTGTGGTGCTCCTAGATTCGCGCCTCCGGTTCGGGAAGGGCCTCACCTTGGATGCAGCTACATCACTGGGCAGCTTTGGCGACAACCGCCAACAACTGGCCGCAGGGTTCAGCAACGACAGGTGGAGTGCCACGCTGCGCGCATATCGCATTGGCGCACGGAACGATTTCCCGTACAACCGACAGCGCAACGGGGAGGTGGAGCAGCATCGACAGGTCAACGCGGCCATGGAAACGGGCGGCATGCTGGCCGAGGTGGGCCACCGCATCAACGAGCACCAGCGGATGGACCTGCACGTGTGGTGGAATGAGGCGGAACGACAGGTACCGCCCACCTTGATGCAGGACGAAGGCGCCGACCATCAGCACGACCGTGCCTTGCGCACCACCGCACAATGGCAACGCGTTGGGGACAAGGTCACCAGCCAAGTGCGGGCCGCCTGGTTCAATGAACAGCTCTGGTGGTATGGCGATGGCGCCGACAGTGCGGCCTACAGCCGCTTGAACACCTTGGTGGCCGAGGGCGAGATGCGTTTCCGGAAGGGGGAGCGGCACCTGTTCGGCCTTGGGCTGCACGGCACCTTGGCCGATGCGGCCACAGATGGCTATCCGATGGGGCGGCGGCAAGAGCGGGCGGCCTTGTTCGCATCCTGGCGCTTTCGTACGAAGGACCGGCGCTTCACCGGTACGGCATCCATCCGACAGGAAGTGACGGACGGTTCCCGGGTGCCGTTCACGTGGTCATTCGGTGGCGAGTACGGACTGGCCCAAGGGGTATCGATCAAGGCCAATGCTTCGCGCCTGTACCGCCTGCCCACGTTAAACGACCTTTACTGGACGCCCGGCGGTGACCCGGGCCTCCGGCCGGAAAGCGGGTACAGTGGCGAACTGGGCTTGGCGGTGAGGCGGGAGCCGGGGAAGGGCTGGCAAGTGGGGGGGGAGTTCACCGGCTACCACCGGATCATGAACAACTGGATCATTTGGTTGCCTGCGGGTAATTACTGGAGCCCGCAGAACCTGATGCAGGTGTGGAGCCGGGGCATGGAGTTCCTGGGGGAGGTGGGCAAACGGATCGATTGGACGACGATCACCGCCGGGGTGGTCACCAATTACGCGGTAAGCACGAACGAGCGGGCGAAGACGGCCGGCGATGCCTCCGTCGGCAAGCAACTGATCTATGTGCCCATGTACAGCGGCGGCGGCAGGCTTGGTGTGACCTGGCGGGCATTCTCCGTGGGTGCCGACGCGCACTACACGGGCTACCGGTACACGAGCTCGGACAACCGCAGCTTCCTGGCGCCCTATACCCTGCTGAATGCCCATGCATCCTGGCGTTTTCGTGCCGGGCGCCAATGCCGGATGAGCATCACGGCCGAGGGCTTCAACCTGCTGGATGAGCAATACCAAGTGATGCTGAACCGACCCATGCCCCTGCGCCATTTCCAAGTGGGGGTGCGGATGACCTTCGATCAACCATTGCGGGAAAAGAAGGAATGAACATGAAAGACCAAACGGGACCCATGCGCAAAGGGACTATCGGGATGATGTTGCTGCTGGCGGTGCTGGCCGGCGCGGGCTGCCGAAAGGACAAGCCGGAGGAGCCGGTGATACAGCCCCTCGGTACGGGTGGCGGCCCGGGGGTGTTCATCACCAATGAAGGCAACTTCCAATGGGGCAACGCCTCGGTGAGCTATTACGACAAGGGCACGCAGGCCGCCGTGGAGGACCTATTCCAGCCGGCCAACGGCACCTCCATTGGGGATGTGTGCCAATCCATGTGCTTGTACGAAGGAAAGGGGTACGTGGTGGTGAACAACTCGGGCAAGGTGGTGGTGGTGGACCCGGACAGCTTCCAGCAGCTGGCCACCATCACGGGGTTTCAATCGCCCCGTCACTTCCTGCCGGTGGGCGGGGGTAAGGCGTACGTCACCGACCTCTACGCCGGCAAGGTGGCCATTGTGGACCTGGCCACCAACAGCATCACCGGCCATATCCCCAGCTCGGGGAATACCGAGGAGTTGCTGCTGCATGAAGGCAAGGCATACGTGGTGAACACCACGCGCGGCGAGGTGCACGTGATCGATGTGGCCAGCGATGCGGTGACGGACACCATCGTGGTGAGCAAGGGCGCCAACTCCATCGTGAAGGATGCCAATGGCAAGCTGTGGGTGGCCTGCACGGGTGGAGGCGGCACGGCACCGTCCCTGAAGCGGATAGACCCGCAGGCGGCCAATGTGGAGGCGGCCTTCAACTATGGCAATTCAAGCAACAACCCGTGGCGGCTGAGGATCAACGGTACAGGTGATACGTTGTATTTCCTCAAGGGCGGGGCGTTCCGGATGGCCGTGGCGGATGCAGCGGCGCCCGCGTCGGCCTTCATTCCCGCCGAAGGGCGCAATCTCTACGGGCTGGGTGTGGACCCCGATGACGGTACGATCTATCTCGCAGATGCGCTGGACTACACCCAGCGGGGCGTGATCTACCGCTACAAGCCCGACGGGACGCTCCTCGGCTCCTTTCATGCGGGGGTCAACCCATCTGGGTTCTGCTTCAAGTAGGGCGTGCCATCACGGTTTAGCCGTGCAATAACCGGCACGGGATCGCAACGCCGGGATGGGCTTGCGGGGTTTAGTCGTTTACCTTGCGGGTACCGATCCGGCATTCCCCGGGTGGCCCATACCCCGAACCCATGAAGTTTTTTCCGCTGCGAGTCCCCGTTTTTTTGGTCGCATTCAGTACGCTGCCCATGGGCCTTCATGCCCAGGATGCCTCGGGCACGGTCCGCCAGTGGCTGCAGGAGCATGCTGCGGAGCATGGCTTGTCGCAACAGGATGCGGCGGCTTGGGAAGTGACCGACCAGTACACGGACAAACAGGGGCGCACGTTCCTCTACGTCCGGCAGACGGCCAATGGATTGCCGGTTGACGGCGGCACGGCCAGCTTCGTGTTGGCCGAGGGGCACGTGCGGGGCATTGGCGACCGCCTGCAAGGGCACTTGGCGGACCGTGTTGCATCGCCCGTGCCGGCACTGCCCGCGCGGGATGCCTTGCGGAGTGCGGCGCTGCACCTGGGTTTGGGCATGCCGGGCGAAGGATTGCGGCAGGTTGATGACGATGGGTTGTTGATCGATGGAGGGGAACTATCGAAAGAGCCCGTTCCGGTCCGCTTGGTATACCGTGTGGTGGAAGGCCGTTCCGACATCCCGCTGGCCTGGTCGTTCGTGATCCGCGAACACGGGGGGCGGCATTGGTGGCATGTGGCCGTGGATGCCAACACGGGGGAGGTGCTGTGGAAGAATGACCGGATCACGCATTGTTCCTTCCCGGACGACGCCTTTGCAAGGGGTTATAGGGCCATGGACGATCTGGCCATGCCCGCCGCGGCCATGGGCGGTGCCGGTGCCGGCTACCGCGTGTTCCCCTATCCCACCGAAAGCCCGATGCACGGGCCGCAGGAGTGGGTGACGGACCCGGCCGACCAGCAGGCATCCCCCTTTGGCTGGCACGACACCAACGGGGTCCCGGGCGCGGAATACACCATCACCCGGGGCAACAACGTGTATGCGGGGGAGGATTTCAACGACGATGACGTGATCGGCTACAGCCCGGACGGCGGGCCTTCCCTCAACTTCGATCATCCCTACGACCAATCCGCCGGTCCGGCAGGTTACCTGGATGCGGCCATCACCAACCTGTTCCATGCCTGCAACGTGCTGCACGATGTGTGGTACCACTACGGCTTTGATGAGCCCGCGGGCAATTTCCAGCACCACAATTACACGGGCCAAGGCAATGGCGGCGACGCGGTGCTGGCGCAGGCACAGGATGGAGGAGGGATGAACAACGCCAACTTCGCAACACCGCCGGACGGTGCGCCCGGCGCCATGCAGATGTACCTGTGGCGCACCAGCGAGGGCGATTCGCTCATTGTGCATAGCCCGGCCTCCGTGGCGGGCAACTACACGGTGATGACCGGCAGCTTCGGGCCTGTGCTGGCCTCGCCCGGCGCCACGGCTGAGCTGGTATTGGTGCAGGACAACACGCCGCCGGCATCGGACGGCTGTGAGACCATCATGAATGGCGCGGCCTTGGCGGGAAAGATCGCCGTGGTGGACCGCGGCACATGCACCTTCATCGCCAAGGTGCAGGCCTTGGAGGCCGTAGGCGCCTTGGCGGTCGTGGTGGTGAACAACACGGGCGGGGCCCCGATCACCATGGGCGGCGAAGGACCGGACATCGGGATCCCATCGGTGATGGTCAGCCAGTCGAACGGCCAATTACTGAAGAATGCCATGCTGCAGGGGCCGGTGATGGCCACCTTGAGCGGCCCGGGCTTGGCAAGCCTGCGCGACGGCGACCTGGACAACGGGGTGATCGCCCACGAATACGGCCATGGTATCTCCAATCGCCTCACCGGCGGCCCTGATAATGCGGATTGCCTATGGAACGCCGAACAGATGGGCGAGGGCTGGAGCGATTGGATGGCCATGGTGCTCACCATGCGTGAGGGCGACCAGCCCGAAATGCCGCGCGGCATGGCCAACTTCGTGCTGGATGCCCCCATCGACGGCACGGGCCTGCGCCCGGCGCCCTATTCCACGGACATGGCCGTGAACCCGTACAAGTACGGATCGTCCAACACCTTCTCCTTCCAAGGGGCGCATGCCTTGGGATTCCTGTGGGCCACCATGTTGTGGGACATGACCTGGGCGCTCATCCAGGAGGAAGGGTTCGACCCCGACATGTACCATGGCACGGGCGGCAACAACACGGCCATGCGCCTGGTCATGGACGGGATGAAGCTGCAGCCCTGCAGCCCCGGCTTCGTGGACGGGCGCGATGCCATCCTGCTGGCCGATGAGCTGAACTACGGCGGTGTGCACCAGTGCATCATCTGGAACGCTTTCGCGCGACGGGGCCTCGGGTACAGCGCTAGCCAAGGCAGCTCCGATGCATTGAACGACCAGGTGGAGGCATTCGATGTGCCCGCGAACTGCCTGGGGGTGCATGTAGCCGAAAGCGGCCCCACGGTCCCTGCGGGCCTGTTGCTGTTCCCCAATCCGGCCGTGGGACAAGTGGTGCTGCAAACGGCCACGGCATTGCACGGGCCGACGATGGCAAGGCTCATGGGCACCGATGGCCGGGTGGTGAAGGAGGTGGCGTTCAGCCAGGCTGCAAGCATGGAGATCGACCTGCACGGGGTGGCCCCGGGCCTGTACGTTGTGCAGCTTGAGGCGGACGGCCTGCGGATGCAACAGCGCCTGGTGGTGCAGTGATCGCAAGGCCTGTTGCTTTCTTTATAATAGCGGCGGGGCCTTGGGTCCTGCTCGGTCGGAAGCGATCGGATCCGGATCCAAGGGACGCATCGGCCCGGGCCGGAGGGAAGTGTGATCCCGGAAGGGAACATTGGTGAATGCGACGGGGCCGCTCATCCCGGACAGAGGTGCATCGGTCGAAAAACGGGGAAGCCCGGTGTGGTGGGGGATAGTTTCGCATCCCCTTTTCGACCCTTTCTCCCTACCCTCCCTATGTTCTTGCTTCGTAAGTTGATCACGTTGATCGTGTTCGTGTCGGTCGGCATGGCGGCCATCGCTTCCTCGCCGCTGCCGACCAGGGTTGACCTTCAGGAACGCTACGGCGTTGATCAGGAAACAGGCTCCTTGGCGGTGGGCGAACTGTTTGGCGGGCCGAAAGCCGTGGAGAAGAAATTTCCAGCTTGGACCCGCCATTGGCTGTCCATGGGGAAGGACATGGAAGAGCTGATGGGCATGTCCCTGCTGGTCTGCGCATGGAACGACGCCGTGGCCCAACAGGTGGAGCGGCCCGGTCCGGTATTTGAACTGAACGTGCCCGCGGGACAGTATGACTTGGACCATGTCCTGTACGTGACCGATGGTGTGTACCGGGGCCAATCTGCCCAAGGAACACAACTGCACGTTGACCTGTCCCGCTGGGCAGGCCCTGCTGTTATGGTGGAGGTGTGGCCCGGTACCGTGGCCCCGCACCAAGTGGAGCTATCGGACCTGTCCCTTTCGGTGCCGACGGCACAGCCCCAGCGTTTTCTGGGCATCCATGTGAAGGGCGTGGGAGCGGAGGTGCACATCCACCGGTTGGATGCGTCGGGCTTCAAGGGCGCTGCCATCGAGATCTGGGGCGCATCCGCCTCCCGCGTGGAGGATGTGGCGTTGACCGACAACAGCATCGGCATCAGCCTGCGGGGCTGCACCGGCCCGGGCCATGTGGCGCGGCGCATCACCGGGGCCAACAACGGCATCTGGTTCCGCGGCGGGGCATGGGACGGCCGGGAGGCGGCCAATGAATGGCACATTGGCGCGGTGGACGGCATCGGCACCGCAGGTGGTGGAGGCGGGAAGCTGCTCGCCGCCCGTGGCATGGTGAATGTGTGGTTTGATGAGGTCCGGATCGCCGGCACGGCAAGCGGCCCTTGGATTCGTGTGGACAAGGCGTTGGCCGGTTCGCGCATCCGTGGAACCTCGGTTTCCTTGGCGGGTGGCGCCCTGCTGTCGGACGTGGAAGGTGGCCGGGACTATGATGTTCCGGCGGATGCCGGGGCCTTCAGCTTTTGCTGGGAACCCGGCGCCCCGGCCGATGAACGCCTGCCGGCCACGTGCGGCGGAGAAGAGGAAAATGCGGGTGCCATGGAGGGCAGCCTGAAGGCGGGCGGGGCATCCATCAGCATCGGGGCGGAAAGCGGGCCCGCATTGAACGATGTGCACTGGGGCTACAACCTCAGCGGCTTGTTTTCCACGTGCAGCGGGTCGGACACCGCCCTGCATGGCCGCATGCAGGAGTTGGCGCCCAAGGTGATACGATTCCCCGGCGGCACTTTGGCAAACTTCTATCATCCTACGGGCAATGGCTATGGCATCAGGCCCAACGAGATGGCCTTGGTGGCCGGGACGGCGGTCCATGAGAACATCAGCTCCACCTATCAGACCGAACAGGCGTTGATCGCGGAGGGCATGATCCAGGGGAACCACCTCGCCCAGCTCATTGCCTTGGCCACGGCCACCAATAGCAGCGTGCTTTTTGTGGCCAACCTGCTCACCGGCACGGTGGATGAGATGGTCTCCACCATCCAGGCCATGCGGAATGCGGGCGTGCATGTGTGGGGTGTGGAGCTGGGCAACGAGGCCCACCTGCAGGCGTACAATTTCCGCTTCGGGAGCGTGGAGAATTATTTGGCGGTGGCAGCGCCCTATGCGAATGCCATCATGGCCAATTTCCTGGGCATGAAGATCGGTTTGGACGGCTTCCCGCCGGGCATTATCAAGGACGCAGGGCCGGCCGGCACACAGCGCGCCCTGCTGTGGAACCAGGCCTGTTCCGCGGCCGGGTTTGGCGATGCCCTCATCATCCATTGCTACAGCAGGGCCCCTTCGTGCAACCAGAATGCGGCGCAGACCAGCTTCAAATGCGCGGCCGACTACAGCCGGTCCTATGCCTGCGAGAAGCTGCCCGTGGCGTTGGATGAGCTCGCCTCCATGGGGAACAAGAAGATCTGGATCACGGAGTGGAACATCGACGGCGGGTACAACCATTACGGCAATTCCATGGCACAGGCACTGTTCTACGCGGACATGAGCCTCACCATGGCCGGGCAGCCAAAGGTGGACGTGAGCGCCTACCATCAATTCCTGGCCGTGCAGGACGGGTACAACCTGGTGAAGAAGCGGGGAGGTGCCATCGAGCCGCAGATCAACTACTGGTCGAGCCTCTTGTTCGAGGACCTGTACAAGGCGGGCAACCTGCCGCAGGAGGTGGCGATCTCCGGCCATGAAGGGTTGCGGGGCTTCGCCTTCCTGGCTGCCGATGGCCGGCAACATCTGTACCTGGTCAACCGTTCCGGAAACGCGATGAACCTGTCGTCCTTCGTGGGTGATGCGGGGAATATCTCCTACACGGTGCTGGGGAGCCAGAACATCGTGGCCGGCACCGGCGGCAACAGCGTAAATGCTTCGGCCAACGTGATGCCGGTGAGCGGCACGGCCGACAATATGGGCATGGTTCAACTGCCGGGCTATGCGGCGGCCCATTTGTCTTGGGCCCCGGTCCCGCCGCAAGGGCAAGTGGTATGGAAGACCACATTCGGGGGCGCTGACGGATGCCGCCTGAAGGCGATGGTGGGCACCGACGTGGTGCAGCCCTTGACGGCGCGGTGCGCCAACGTGTCGGGTGGCAACATCAGTACGTGGGCCAAGAGCGCATTCCCTTCAACGATCACCGCATCCAAGGTGGTGCTGGTGGGCGTGACCTTCCACGATGTGGGTGTGGGCAAATGGATCAACAGCCGCATGCGTTTCCAAGGGCAGCCCGGCCGCATCAAGGACGCGGCGACAGGGCAGGTGCTGGCCGATGTGAGCCCCGGGGTGCGGTACGATGAGCTGACGCTCGACCTGGGACAGCCGGTGCTCCTGGAGTCGCTGCTCGGACGGGGCAACATGGGCCAGAACACGGCGCTGATGACCGTGGAGGCCATGCGCCTGGTGCAGTAGGCGCGGCGCGCAGGGTCGGCCGACCGTTCTCATTGTACGGTCGCCAAGGCAGGGGTATCTTAGGCCTTATGATGCCCAATGCACGTAAGCCGGGCGCTGGCCCGAATGATGCCTCCTCCGGCAACAAGCCGCCCGTGCGGCAATTGCCGCGCGCCTCTTGGTTTTGGTTCATCCTGCTCCTGCTGTTCAACATCTGGGCGGTGCGCTCCTTCCTGGAAGGCACCCGGGAGCAGGCGGTGACCATACCGTACACCCTGTTCAAGGCCGAGGTGGAACGCGGCAATGTGAAGGAGGTGTACGGTAAGGGCGAATCGATCAGCGGCATCTTCATCGAGCCCGTCACCTGGCCGAAGGATTCCGCCGCCATCAAGCTGCATGCCCGCGGACCAGCGGAGGTGAAGCAGTTCACCACGGTGCTGCCGGCCTTTGCCGACACCCGCTTGGAGGAGCTGCTGCTTGACCATGAGGTGGAGATCAGTGCCGAACCCGTGGTGAAGGAGGTCAGCCCCATCATGAGCTTCCTCTACATGTTCGGCCCGGCCCTGCTCATCATCGGCCTCTACATCTTCCTGTTCCGCCGGATGAGGCAGGGCGGCTTGGCCGGTGGTGCCGGCGGCATGATGGGCATCGGGCGCAGCCAGGCCAAGCGCTTCGACAAGGAGACCGATAAGCGGGTGACCTTCGACGACGTGGCGGGCATCGACGATGCGGAGGAGGAGCTGGTGGAGATCGTGGATTTCCTGAAGGATCCCGAGAAGTACACCCGCCTGGGCGGGGCCGCGCCCAAGGGCGTGCTGCTCATCGGGGCGCCCGGCACGGGCAAGACCCTGCTGGCGCGGGCCGTGGCCGGCGAGGCCGACGTGCCCTTCTTCAGCATGAGCGGCTCCGAGTTCGTGGAGATGATCGTCGGCGTGGGTGCCGCCCGTGTCCGCGACCTGTTCAAGCAGGCCCGCGAGCATGCGCCCTCCATCATCTTCATCGACGAGATCGACTCCATCGGAAGGGCGCGGGGCATGACCGCCTTGGGCGGCGCGCAGGAACAGGAGCAGACGCTGAACCAGATCCTCGCCGAGATGGACGGCTTCTCCAGCACCACGGGCGTGATCGTGCTGGCCGCCACCAACCAGCCCGACATCCTGGACAAGGCCCTGCTGCGGGCCGGCCGCTTCGATCGGCGGGTGGTGGTGAACCTGCCCGACCGCCACGGGCGCGAGGCCATCCTGAAGGTGCACACGCGCAAGGTGCCGCTGGCCGCGGACGTCAGCCTGGCCGAGGTGGCGGGCTCCACGCCGGGCCTGAGCGGCGCCGATCTGAGGAACCTTGTGAACGAGGCCGCCCTGATGGCCGCACGCCGCAAGCAGGACCAAGTGCACCAGGCCGACTTCATGGACTCGTTGGAAAAGGTGTTGCTGGGCCCGGCGCGCGCCTTGGTGCTCAACCCGGCGGATCGCGAACGGATCGCCTACCACGAGGGCGGTCACGCCATCCTGGGCCTGCTGATGCCCGGTGCGGACCCGGTGAAGCGGGTGAGCATCGTGCCGCGCGGACAGGCCTTGGGCGTCACCTACCAGCGTCCGGATGAGGACCGCTACAACTACACCGAGCAGTTCCTCCGGGCACGCATCATCGGCATCTTGGGCGGCCGGGTCGCTGAGGAGGTGGTGTACGGCGATCGCACCACCGGGGCGGAGAACGATATCGAGCAGGCCACGGGCATCGCCCGCCGGATGGTCACGCGCTGGGGCATGAGCGACGAATTGGGCATGGTGGAACTGGCCGGGCGGGAGAATCCCTACCTCAGTGGCGGGTACGGCGCGCTTCCGCAAAAGGACATCAGCGAGCACACCGCCCGGCGTGTGGATGAGGAGGTGCACCGGATCATCGGTGAGTGCCATGCCGAGGCCACCCGTTTGCTGATGGAACACCGCCCGCAACTGGATGCCTTGGCGAAGGCGCTGTTGGAGCGCGAAACGCTGGACGAGCTGGAGATCCAAGAGGTGACCGGCTTGCGGCCCGCGCCGCTGCCACCGGCGGTGAAGAAGTAGAAAAGGGTGGGCGTGGCGCGAAGTGCTCAGCCGGCCATGGCACGGGGTGCAGCGGCTTGAAATTCGCTGACCAGCTCCTTAAGTTCCTTCATCCCCAAGCTTCCCTTCGCTTCCAGCTCCCGGGCGATCCTGTCCAGCATCCTTCTGTTTTCCTGGATCGCTGACACCGCCAGTGCTTCGGCCGCCTCCACCCATTGCCGGGCCTGGGCTTCCGCCTGGGTCAGGGTCGTTCGGAATCCGGGGCCGTCGAATTGAGGATGATGCGCATGGTGCAGCCTGTCCGCGCCCAGACCGCTTTCCTTGGCCAAGGCCAGCGCCAGTGACGACACCTTCCGGATATCGTCGGAGCTGCCGGCCGTCACCCCGTCAGGACCGAAGGCCACGCGCTCCGCTGCCCAGCCCCCAAGGCCCTTGGCCAGCAGGGGCACGATCTGGGAACGCTTCAGGTCGGGCTCCATGTCGCGGTCCCAGATGACAAAGCCACCGATGTTGTGGTCGCGGACATGTACGCAGGCCTGCAAGGGCTTGTGCCCGAGGAGCAGCACGCCGCACAGGACGTGCCCGGCCTCATGCACCGCCACGGCGTGCAGGTGCCCCGGCGACGGGCCGGAACCCTTCTGGAAGGCCGCGGGCCAGGCCAGGCGGATGATCCGGGTGCCGTTCCCATCCTCGTATGTGGCTACCGGTATGTCTTCCCTGACCGTGAAGTGGATCGGCCCCGAAACGGTGGTTGGCAACGCCGCGATCACACGGGAGAGGTGCATGGGCAGCGTGTTCTGCACGGCCTGCACCACGGGACGTGCGCCCATCACGGCGATGGCCGAGACACGTCGCAAATGATCCACCTAGGAAGCGGAAACACGGATCTCGTGACCCGATATCACGGATAGCCGTGCGGCCAGGCTGCCCACCGCGTGCTGCACCAAGGTGTCCACCACTTGTTGGCCGATGGGCGGGAACACGATGTGGTCCGTGCCCATGCGGGCCACCTGTTCGATGCGGAACAGGCGCAACAGGGCGTTGTGCACGCCCCCGAGCCCGATGTTGCGGTGCCGGTGCAGCAGCACATCGGGGTCGAGCTCGGCCAAGGGTTCCTTGTCCAAGGTGTACGGCTCGTCGAGGTTGCCGAGGAGGATCACCAAGGCCTTGCTGGCATCAAGGATGCGGGTGCCGCGGGCATTGGCCAGCAGCTGCTCCAGCCAGGCGATGAGCTCTTGGTGACCGCAGCCGGCCATGTGCTGTTCCACCTCCACCACCAACGGCTTGGGGTGGTGGTGCAGCTCATGCATGGTGATCCACAGGAATTGCGGGATCGCCCAGCGGTCCTCGCCGGATTCGTACCTCTCGCCCATGCACGCCCTGTAGGCCTTGATGCCTTTGGCGATGCGGCCGTTGCGCACCACTACGCCATGCTGCACGGCCTTGCGGAAGCGGAAAAGGAAATCATGCAGTTCATAGATATCACGTATGCTGAACTCGGGATCCACCGTGGCGCGGCCGGTGTCCAGCAGTTCCCAGAAGCGGCGCAGGGGATGGGCCTCTTCCGTTTCCAGCCCCAGCCGCAGGGTGCGGGCATGCTGGAACTCGTCCACCACCAGCACGAAGGGGCGGCCTTGGTGATGCTGCTCGAGGGCGGAAAGGATCTCGGCGAGGTGCCAGCGGTCCTTGAACTGGCCCGCATCGATCCAGAAGGTGCGGTCCTCCAGCCCCGCCTCCTTCACCAACGCGCGCACCAGGCTGCTCTTGCCGGTGCCGGTCATGCCCCACGGTCCGATCACGCGTGGCCGTTCCTGTGCCTCGGCCAAACGGTACCACGGCGCGAAGGCATCGAGCAGTTGCTGGATCTCGGGATCGATCCCGAAATGGCCCTGGCGCAGGCGGGCCGGGAGTTCGTTCAGGAGTGCGTTGCGCCGGTGGAGGTCGGTGGATGGGGCTTGGTGCTTCATGCCCCAAGATTTCCCCCTTACACCGACAAAGCATGTCGGCGTTTTTTTCCCGGATGCCTTACTTGTACTGGGCCGCGGCCTCGCGGTGCGCCTTCCGGATGTTTGCGGCGAGGTGTTTGGGCGCGATCACCTTCACCAGGCGCCCATGTCCGAGGATGATCTGGCGCAGCTCGAAGTTCACCATCACGTGCAGGGAGACGGTCAGGCCCCGTGCATCCTCCTTCACCGGAACCTGGGAGGGGTGGAGGGGCAGCGCCTTCACATAGGGCGCCTGCTGGGGGTGGAAATGCAGCACCACCTGCTCCGGCTTGTCGGGGCTGGTGTCCACGCCGATGGAATGGGTGTACAGGGCATCGAGCTCATTCTCCTTACGCTTGAATCGCTTGTCCGTCACCTCCACCTCCTCCATGCGGTCGAGCCCCAGGGCGATGGGGCGGGTGTGGTTGGCTGTGGGCCCGAGCACGTACCATCGTCCGTGGAATTCGCGCAGCTGGTGGGGCTTCACGCGGTGCACCTTCGCCTTGTCCTCCGAAAACTTCTTGTACGTGATGCGCACTTCCCGCTGAAGGCGGATGGCTTGGAGGAGCGGTTCGAGGTGCTGGATGCCCCGGAGCTGGCCCAGGCCCTCGAAATGGACGAACCGGTGCAGCTCGCGCAGGCCGTTGGTATTCCCTTGGACCAGCTCCAGGAGCTGCACCCGGTCCAGCAGGTGCATCAGCCCGGGCAGGTCGCGGGTCAGTTCCTCGGAAATGCCGTAGCTATTGCCGGGCCGGTTGTACACCACCTCCACGCCGAAGTCGTCACGCAGGTCCTCCAGGTCGCGTTCCACCGTGCGCTGGCTGATCTCGAAGCCGTGGTCGTTCAGGTGGTCAATGATCTCCGCCATGCTGGGTGCCTGTTGCAGGCGCTTCAGGATGAGCCAGTAACGTTTGAGTTTTCCGCGGTAGGACATGGTGTGCAATTAAGCAATTTGCCCAATGGGCAGATCGCCCGATGGGCAATTGTTATTCACCTCTGGAACACATCGGCAGGTGAACATCGGACCGCAACCGGCGCCGAGGGCCGTTCCCTTTGCCCTATGGCCGATCCCTCACTCTTTCACCCACTTTCCGGCCACCACTTGCTGCCCGTGGTCGCTGGTGAAGCGGTACAACAGCACCCCCGGAGGGAGGTGCCCCACGTTCAGGGTGGTGGTGGCCTGCGGGATGTGAAGGGCCGTCAACCGGCGTCCGGTGATATCGAGAAGCTCAAAGAGGCCCGGCTGCGGAACGTTCACCGACATCCGGTCGGCGTGGGAAGTGATCAACACGTGTAGATCGGGCAGGCCACCAAGGCCCTCCACGCCGGCCACACCGGAAAACGCCAGGTCGTCCACTCGCAGCGTGCTACCTACCACCGGTGCGCCGAAGTCGATGCTGGAAACGATCTGGATGTACGCCGTGTCAGGCACCTCATTGTTGAAATAGATGATCGGGACCGAGAATGGCTCCCAGCCGTTGATGGCACCTGTGACGGCCCAAGAGCCTTGGCCTACCATGGTCGTGCCGGTACCGTTCCACTTGCTGAGTGCCACCAGCACTTGGACGCTATCACCGGCCGCGGCATTGTATTGCCACTGCCCCGTAAGAGCGGCCGGGCGCTGGGTGAAGGGGAACCCGGCATGGTCGGACGAGGTCCCTGCGGAGATCCATCCTTGGATCGCCATGATGCCGCCCGGCGACTGGCGCGTGGTGATCGCTGCATGGAAGTTTCCGGGGTGGCCCGGCGTGCCTTGTTCCACCGTGGGGCCGCCTACTGTGGGTACGTCGTTGTAGGTGAGCCATCCGGCGGGTTCCGTGTAGTTGCCGTGGTCCACCCAATCCTCGAAGCCGCCGTTGGGGATCTGGGCGGTGAGGAACAGGGCCGTGCAGCCAGCAAACAACACGGATGAAATGCGGAGTGTGCGGGATCGCATGGTGTGAAGGTAGTTCACTCTTTCACCCAGCGTTGCGCGGGCCGTCCATCAACCTGTACCATGTAGAGACCTTGGGGCCATGCGCCCGTATCAACCTCGATGCGTGATCCAACCACCCCGGTATGAAACACCATTCGCCCCAAAGCATCATGGACATGGATTGTGTGCGTACCGGGCGGAAGCTGGATCACCAACAGGTCACGGCCGGGATTGGGGGAGAGGGACATGCGCGGTCCATTGGCGGTGTTGTCGATGCCCATTCCGCTGGCGCATCCGAAGGGCCTCCACGGGGCGGGGAAGCGGATCGTCGCATCCGCATAACAGGGCAAGGGGCGGGTGCCGTGGTCGATCAATGCCGCGTTCCACGGCAGCATGAAGTTGGAGAGCGAGCCGAGCCGTTCCACCATCGTATCGGGCCCGGCGGCCACGTAACGCAACGGCAGGCCATCGATCACCACGGTACCGGTATCGGTGATGTCGAACCGCATCAGGGGCTCCATGGCGTACGGCATGGCCACGTACCAATGGTCGCCGGGGTTGGCCCCGAACCAATAGAGTGTGTCGAAGCCCGTTTCGGTGAGGATGCTCACCAGGTCGCCTTCAACCTTTGTGATGAGCGCGGCGGGTTCGTGGCTGACCATCAGCGTATCGAAGATGAAATTCCAAGCCTCGGAGTATTGGTCGATCCGCTGGCAGGTTTCCCCGTCAATAAGGGTATCACCCGCGTACTCGAAGCGGGCATGTCCGTTAAAGATCCAGCCATCGGTATATGTATAGGTCCAGGTGGCGCCCGGTGGGCACCAGTTCTGGGCCTGAAGGGGAAAGACGAGCAACAGCAAGACGAGAAGAGTGATCGGTCGGGCCATGGCATCAGTTCGTTTGAATACAGACAGGTTTCAAGTTCATTTTGTTGACCGCCCTCGCTCCAGGATTGCAGTTCACTCCTTCACCCAGCGTTGCGCGGGCTGACCATCCACATGCACCAGATACAGGCCACTGGGCCATGCGCCCGTATCGATCTCGATGGGTGATCCCGCTGCCTTAGTTTGGCAGATCATGCGCCCCAAGGCATCGCGGATCTGGATCTTGAACGTGCCGGGTGGAAGTTGAAGTATCAATTGGTTGGTGCCGGGGTTGGGGTAAAGGGCGATATGCGATCGCTCTGCCTCAGGCACACCCATGAGTAGTTCGCATTCCCCGGCCACCAAGCTGAACTCGATCTCCGCATCGCTGTAGCAGCGCATGCCCATGGGGCCATCAATGATCCAGTTGGGGCAGTACATGAACATGTCCCAGGTGCAGCCGATCCGCTCCATGACCGTGACCCCGGACACGTTGAGCGTGCGCAACGGCACTCCATCGACCACGGTGGTGGAGGTGTCCGTCACCGTGAGCGGTTGGCAGGTGGGGTCATCCACGAAAGCGGGATACCAATGGTCCCCAGGCAAGGCGCCGAACCAGTACAAGGTGTCCCGGTCGGTGCCCGAAAAGATGTAGACCACATCATCCTCCAATTGGGTGATCGCTGCCACCGGAGTGTGATCGATGTAAGGTTCTGTAAAGCCATAGTCCGGTGGTGGAAGCGGATACTGGATGGCAACATAACGGTCGATCACATGGGCCGTGTGGCCAGCGATGATCGTGTCATGCGTGTAGGTCATGCGCTGGAAACCGGCGACAAACAATCCGGCCTCGTAGGTCCACGTGGCACCTGGCGGGCACCAGCTTTGGGCCGCAGCGGCGAAGGACAGTGGCAGGGCGAACGTCAGCACGAAAAGCCGGTTCATGGGTTCAAGGTATCAAAAAGGGTTGACGCTGAAGAAAACAGGAATGCTGCCTGCCCCGGCAAGTTGACGTTGGAATGACTTGCCCAATGTCCGGAAGGGATACATTCGCAACAGTTGAAAAAGCCGATAGCGTGATGAGCGACCTTCTGGATTCCGTTGAAGCACAGTGGAGCTTGGGATTGATGCAGCGGCTGGCCATCGGGCTTGGCCAGAGCCACACGACCACCGGCCGTGCCATGGCAGGGCTGATCCCCACGGTGATGGCGGCCTTGGCGCACAAGAGCACGGACAGCCAAGCGATGGGCGCCGTGTACAACATGCTCAAGGAAGGGGCATCCAACCCGGCGCTGAAGGACCTGAACGCGCTGATCGATGCCAAGAAGCTGGGTGCCGGTGATGCCGGCAATCCGGCCAAGGAGCTGATCAGCTCGCTCTTCGGCAACGATGCCGGGCGCGTGCAGGCGCTGATCCAGCAGTTTTCCGGCGTGAAGCCGAACAACACCGCGCCCTTGCTGGGCTTGGCGGGCGCCATGGTGATGCGCGGGCTGGGCCAAAAGGTGGCCGCCGGCATGACGCAGGCCAACTTGGCGGGCCAATTGGCCAAGGAACGTGGCAGCATAGCCGGGGCGGTACCGTACGAGGTGGCCCGGTTGCTGGAGCCGGCACAGGCGGCGGCTTAAGATTGCCGCTGGATAAGTCGGTGGACTGGTAGCCACGGTGAAGCGTTTTGCTTGGAGCCCGAAGGAGCGTTAAAGGCAAGCATCAGGGGTATGCGATCGTGGTAAGTCATGCTGCCCAGCCACCGGCGCACGTCCACTGTCGTGATGGCACGGCCATAAAGGAGGGGTGCAAGTGCCCACCGGCCGTCGTATCTTTACCTCATGCCAACCAAGAATAACGGTGCAAAGAAGAAAATGACCAAGGCTCCATTGACGAGCAAGGCGTTGCGAAAGGCATCGGTTGTGGCTACCGAAGCGGCCAGCAAAGCAGCTTTTGAAGTGGTGGAAACATTGCTGGTGGTGCAGGATGGTTGGTTGGTGAAGGTGGATAAGGACGGCAAGGTGCGGAGGAAGGTGCGGCGGATCCAGTTGCCCGCAGCCTGAGTCCATGGCGGAATCGTTGCGCATGCGCGTTTTTGCCGGGCCCAACGGGTCGGGGAAGACCACGATCATCGAGGAGGTAAGAAAAGCCAAAGTGAACGGACGCCCGGTGGATTTCGGGGTTTACATCAATGCGGACGATATAGCCCGCGCCCTGGGCCGGGGATATGACCTGACGCCGTTCGGGTTGGATCTCGATGGCGGGAGGTTCCTGACGTTCGCGGAAGGGTCGGGACTGTTGGACGGCCAGCTGACCCGGACGGCATTGGCCAAGGGCATGATCTGGAAACCTGGAATGGTGCGTGCCCGGGCGCCCCTGCCAAAGGACCGGGCGGCACAGTTGGTGGCGCAGTTCCTTTATGACGAATTGCTGAAGGCCAAGATCAAATTCTCGTTCGAGACGGTGTTCAGCCACCGGGGCAAACTGGAACTGATGCGAAGGGCGCGGGATCTGGGATATAAGGTGTACTTGTACTTCGTGTCCACTGAAGATCCCGCGATCAATGTGCAACGGGTGAAGGAGATCCGGGTGAAACAGGGAGGACATGACGTTCCGAAGGACAAGATCATCAGCCGCTACCACCGAACAATGGGCCATTTGGCCGAGGCCCTGGAGTTGGCCTATCATGCGTACCTGTGGGACAATTCGCAGCATGGTGCAGCACGTCTGTTCTGCGAGATGAAACGTACCAGGTCCGGTGCTGAGTGGACCATACAGGCGCAACACGTCCCCTATTGGTTCAAGCCGTACCTGTTGGTGAGACAGGCTGATGGAACCGACCTGGCCGAGATCTATAGGAAGTCAATGGCCCGGCATCTCGGGATGGGCACGGATTGATCTTTACTGGATGGAAGCCCCGCCCGGTGCGATGCCGGGTGGGACAAGACGGCCAAAGCCCTTCGGAGAGACGATGGTTAGCTCCTAGCTCATTCATGCGGCCTCATCGCCGGTCATCCGTCGCCGACCGCCGTTCACCCGGGTCCTCAATATCTTCGCGGCATGTCAACAGCCGTAGCAGCACCCTACATCCCCAAGAACAAGATCCGCGTGGTCACCGCCGGCAGCCTTTTCGATGGGCACGACGTGGCCATCAACATCATGCGCCGCATCCTGCAAGGCACCGGCGTGGAGGTGATCCACCTGGGGCACGACCGCAGCGTGGCCGAGGTGGTCAATACCGCCATCCAGGAGGATGCCCACGCCATCGCCATGACCAGCTACCAGGGCGGGCACAACGAGTACTTCAAGTACATGTTCGATCTGCTGAAGGAGAAGGGCGCGGGCCACATCAAGATCTTCGGCGGGGGCGGCGGCACCATCTTGCCCAGCGAGATCAAGGACCTGGAGGCCTACGGCATCACGCGCATCTACCACCCCGATGACGGCCGTGCCTTGGGCCTGCAAGGCATGATCAACGACATGGTGCAGCAGGTCGACGTGGACCTGAGCGACCGGCTGAATGGCGAGGTGAAGAAGCTGGACACCACGAACTGGACGGCCATCGCGCGTCTGATCAGCGTGGCCGAGAACCATCCCGACGTGTTCAGCAAGGCGGAGGCGGAGCTGAAGAAGCTGGCCGACAAGAACAAGGCCCCGGTGCTGGGCATCACCGGCACAGGCGGCGCGGGCAAGAGCAGCACGGTGGATGAGCTGCTGCGGCGCTTCCTGCTCGATCAGCCGGACAAGACCATCGGCATCATCAGCGTGGACCCCAGCAAGCGCAAGACCGGCGGGGCCCTGCTGGGCGACCGCATCCGCATGAACAGCATCCGCGGCGAGCGGGTTTACATGCGCAGCATGGCCACGCGCGGCAGCAACCTCTCCCTCAGTGCCCAGGTGGACAAGGCCCTGCAAGTGCTGCGCGCCGCAGGCTTCGACCTGATCGTGCTGGAGACCAGCGGCATCGGCCAGGGCGACACCGAGATCATGGACCACAGCGACGTGGCCCTCTACGTGATGACGCCCGAGTTCGGCGCCGCCACCCAGCTGGAAAAGATCGACATGCTCGACTACGCCGACCTGGTGGCCATCAACAAGTTCGACAAGCGCGGCGCCCAGGACGCCCTGCGCGACGTGCGCAAGCAGTTCAAGCGCAACCACCTGCTCTTCGACGCCAAGGACGAGGACATCCCCGTGGTGGGCACCATCGCCAGCCAGTTCAACGACCCCGGCACCAACAAGCTGTACGCGCTGCTGATGAAGACGATCGCCGAAAAGACCGGCACCGACTTCCACAGCCGGTTCCACGGCCACGACGAGATGAGCGAGAAGGTGTGGATCATCCCGCCGGCCCGCACCCGCTACCTCAGCGAGATCAGCGAGAACAACCGCCGCTACGACCAGCGTGTGGACCAGCAGGCCCGCATCGCCGACCAGCTCTACGGCTTGTATTCCGCGGTGCTAACCTTCGGTGGGCCGGATCTCTTGGAAGAGGCCACAGGCCACAAGCCACAGGCCACGGGCCCGGCTGCGAAGCCTGCGGCCCGAGGCCCGGAGCTTGAAGCCTTGACTGCTCGATTCCACGACCTCAAAAAAGACCTCGACCCCCACCTCTGGGCCATGCTCAGCAACTGGAAGAGCGAGGAGAAGCGGTACAGCGACGAGTTCTACACCTACACCGTGCGCGGCAAGGAGATCAAGGTGCCCAACCACACCGAAAGCCTCAGCCACCTGAAGATCCCCAAGGTGGCCCTGCCCAAATTCCGCAGCTGGGGCGACAAGGTGCGCTGGGCGATGCAGGAGAACACGCCGGGCTTCTTCCCTTACACCGCCGGCATCTATCCCTTCAAGCGTACCGGCGAGGACCCCGCGCGCATGTTCGCCGGCGAGGGCGGCCCCGAGCGCACCAACAAGCGCTTCCACTACGTGAGCCAGGGCATGCCCGCCAAGCGCCTCAGCACCGCCTTCGACAGTGTAACGCTCTACGGCAACGATCCCGGCCGCCGTCCCGATATCTACGGCAAGGTGGGCAACAGCGGTGTGAGCATCTGCTGCCTGGACGATGCCAAGAAGCTCTACAGCGGCTTCGACCTCAGCGACCCCAAGACCAGCGTGAGCATGACCATCAACGGTCCCGCGCCCATGCTCCTCGGCTTCTTCATGAACGCCGCCATCGACCAGAACTGCGAGAAGTACATCCGCGCCAACGGGCTCGAGGCCGAGGTGGAGAAGAAGATCGCTGCACGATGGGGAGCAGCAAGCCATAAGCCACAAGCCTCAAGCTTGAAGCTTGGAGCTAGCGGCTTGCGGCCCCAGTACCATGGCGAGATCCCGGAGGGAAACAACGGTCTCGGACTAATGCTCTTAGGCATCACCGGCGACCAGGTGTTGCCCGCCGACGTCTACGCCAAGATCAAAGCCGACACCCTCCAGCAGGTCCGCGGCACCGTGCAGGCCGACATCCTCAAGGAAGACCAGGCGCAGAACACCTGCATCTTCAGCACCGAGTTCGCGCTGCGCTTGATGGGTGACGTGCAGCAATACTTCATCGACAAGAAGGTCCGCAACTTCTACAGCGTCAGCATCAGCGGCTACCACATCGCGGAGGCCGGCGCCAACCCCATCAGCCAGCTCGCCTTCACCCTGGCCAACGGCTTCACCTACGTGGAGTACTACCTCAGCCGGGGCATGGACATCAACGCGTTCGCGCCCAACCTGAGCTTCTTCTTCAGCAACGGCATGGACCCAGAGTACGCCGTGATGGGCCGCGTGGCGCGCCGCCTCTGGGCCAAGGCGCTCAAGCATCGCTATGGTGCCGACGAGCGCAGCCAGATGCTGAAGTACCACATCCAGACCAGCGGTCGCAGCCTCCACGCGCAGGAGATCGACTTCAACGACATCCGCACCACGTTGCAGGCGCTGTATGCCATTTACGACAACTGCAACAGCCTGCACACCAACGCCTACGACGAGGCCATCACCACGCCCACCGAGGAAAGCGTGCGCCGCGCCATGGCCATCCAGCTCATCATCAACAAGGAGCTCGGCCTGGCCAAGAATGAGAACCCGCTCCAAGGCTCCTTCATCATCGAAGAGCTCACCGACCTGGTGGAAGAAGCCGTGCTCACCGAGTTCGACCGGATCACGGAGCGCGGTGGTGTCTTGGGAGCGATGGAAACGATGTACCAACGCAGCAGGATCCAAGAAGAGAGCTTGTACTACGAGACCCTCAAGCACACGGGCGAATACCCGATCATCGGCGTGAACACCTTCCTCAGCAGCAAGGGCTCACCGACGGTATTGCCCAAGGAGGTGATCCGCGCCACCGAGGAAGAGAAGGAAGCGCAGATTGCGACGGTGGAGAACCTACGCGCGGCCTACAGCGCGGAAGCGGCGAAGGCGATCAAGGACCTGCAGCAAGCGGCCATCCGGAACGAGAACATGTTCGCCGTGCTGATGGAGGCGACGAAGTATTGCTCGCTCGGGCAGTTGACTGCGGCGATGTTCGAGGTGGGGGGGCAGTATCGGCGGAATATGTGACCCGCGAAGGGCCCGATACTCCATTCACTCTCGGACACGGTGATCGCACTATCGATCACACGGCAAAGGTGTCATTGAGTATCGCTGCTAGGTCGTCTGGTAACGCCAGCGGCTTCAGCGCCGGCACATTCGCTCCGCCCGTATTCCCGATCGGCACCGTGCCCACGAAGCTCTTCACCCCACCGAAGACCAGACGCGGCAACTGTCCGATGATCTCGCGCATGTTCTTGGTACGGAACCCGAACTTCAGCATGCGCCAATGCACCGCGTTGTGCTCCAAGGGCCAACGCTGGCCGAGAATATGGGCCCGCTCGAGATGGTGCCATTCGAGTTGCAGATCGCCGAGCGTGCGAGCCTCTTCGCTCTTGCGCAACTCTGCTACGTAGTATGGCCGCACCTGCGTCGGCATGGCCCAATGAAGCTTGATTGCTTCACCGGCAACTTGCCGCAGCCTTCATTCTGGCAGCACTGGGGCAATTTGGCAAAGGCGGCTGCATCACCGGGTGTGCCATCGGCGGAGTACCCCAGCTTGGTGAGCGCTGCACGCAATTTGTCCGCGTCGGTCTTGCGCGGATCGTAGGTCACGCTCACGGCAGCGGTGCTGAGGTCCACATCCACCTTCTTCACGCCCTTGGTATAGACGAGTTCGGTCTCGATGGTCTTCTCGCACATATCGCAGATGCCAGTGCTCTGGATGGCGATGGTGGCGGTCTTCTTGCCTTTGGCGGGCGGGGAAACTGCACCGGTTTGTGCAGATAGGCCTAGTGTGCAAAAGGCAAAGAGCAGGGTGGTCAGCTGTTTCATGTTCGTAGCCACGCAAGTTATGTTCCAGAACCCTCACCGCATCCTGCTCGCGTTAAGTATCGCCAACAGCGCCACACCCACATCGGCGAACACCGCTTCCCATAGGGTGGCCAATCCTCCCGCGCCGAGGATCAGGACGATCGCCTTCACGCCGAAAGCGAGTACGATGTTCTGCGTGACCACCCGCTTGGTGGCCCGGCCGATGCGGATGGCTTCGGCGATCCGCGAGGGCTGGTCGTTCTGGATCACCACATCAGCGGTCTCGATGGCCGCATCGCTGCCCAGGCCGCCCATGGCGATACCCACATCGCTGAGCGCGAGCACCGGCGCATCATTGATGCCGTCGCCCACGAAGGCCACCACGGCGGTAGGGTCCTTCTTCACCTGCTGCATCTTCGATACTTTATCTTCCGGCAGCAGATCGCCGAAGGCCTTGTGGATACCCAGCTTGGCCGCGACGCGCTGCGTGATGGCCGTCTTGTCGCCGCTGAGCATCACGATCTCGCGCACGCCCGATGCACGCAGTTCGTTCACCGCCTGCTGTGCGTCCGCTTTCACCTTATCGGCAACGGTGATGTAGCCCGCGTAGCTGCCGCCGATCGCACACACCACGATGGTATCCTCGACGGTATCCACGTCCGCAGGATAGGACACGTTGAACTTCTTCAAGAGGCGCGCATTGCCCACCAGCACCTCCTTGCCCTGCACCGTACCGCGCATACCGTGGCCGCTGATCTCCTCCACGTTCGTGGCCTCGCCCACGGCATCGCCTTGCGGATGTTCCAACACGGCCTTTGCGATGGGGTGCGTGCTGTGCGCTTCCATGGCCTTCACCACGCCGAGCAGTTGTTCCGCGCTTGCACTTTCCGCAGGCTTCACCTCCTGAACAGCGAACACGCCCTCGGTGAGCGTACCGGTCTTGTCCATCACCACGGTGTTCACCTTGGTGAGCACATCGAGGTAGTTGCCACCCTTCAGCAGGATGCCCTTGCGGCTGGCTGCGCCGATGCCACCGAAGTAGCCCAGCGGAATGCTGATGACCAGTGCGCATGGGCAGGAGATCACTAGGAAGATGAGGGCACGGTATAGCCAACTGTTGAAGTCGTAGGACTCCACAACCAACATGGGCACCAGCACGATGCCCACGGCGAGCGCCACCACGATGGGTGTGTAGATGCGGGCGAAGCGGCGGATGAAGAGCTCCGTTGGTGCCTTGCTCTTGGCGGCGTTCTGCACCAGATCCAGTATGCGTGCGAGGCTGCTCTCGCCAAAGGGTTTGGTCACTTCCATGTCCACCACCTTGTCCGCAGCGATCATGCCAGCAAGCACCGGCGCATCGTTCACGATGGTGCGCGGCACGCTCTCACCGGTGAGCGCGGCGGTATCGAACGACGCTTTTTCACTCAGGAGTTTTCCGTCCAACGGCACGCGATCGCCCACGCGGATGCGGAGGATGTCACCGACCTTCACCTCAGCAGCGGGCGTTTCCACCGGGATGCCGTCGCGCAGCACGTTCGCGGTATCCGGACGTACATCCAGCAAGGCCTGGATATTGCGCTTGGCCCGATCAACGGCGGCGTTCTGGAACAGTTCACCCACGGCATAGAACAGCATCACCGCCACGCCCTCGGGGTACTCGCCGATGTAGAACGCGCCGATGGTGGCCAAACTCATCAGGAAGAACTCGCTGAAGACCGCGCCCTTCGCGATGGTACGTACCGCATTCACCAGCACCGGCCAGCCTACCGGCAGGTACGCGGCCAAGTACCAGGCGAAACGCCACCATGCCTGTTGCCAGAGCTGCGGTGCCAGCTGGTCGATGGCGATGCCGCTGAGGAGCAGGATGAACGAAACAATAGCAGGCAGGTAGGTCCGCCAGGTGGAACGAGCAGCGAGGGAATGATGGGTGCTCATGATCTTAATGCTCGTGTCCTTCACTCGTGTTCATCATCGCGATCAGGTAGTAGGCGCCACCGGTCACCACTTCGGCGTCCGGGTCCACCGGTTGCAGGAAGGTTACTGCTGTGTACGCGCCATCGGTCGTTCCACGCTTCACTTCGATGCGTTGGAAGCTCATGCTGCCGGTTGCGGCCTCGTGCGCATGTTCATCGCTATGGTCATGTTCGTGCACCTCACCTTGTGCATGGGTTGCCTTGTTCTCCTTCGCGTGATCGTGTGCTTCCCCTTCGGTGTGTTTGTGCGCCGGTTCCTCCTTGTGCGCGGGCTCTTCATCATGCCCGTGCCCATGCTCCTCTTCACCTTCGGTCCTGATGAACACGTAGTCCTTGCCTTCCATGTTCACGATGGCCTCGGTGAGCACGGCGGTGGTGGTGGCGTTGCCTACGCTGATGCGCCCGGTAACGCCCATGCCGTCGATCAGGCCCACTTTGTCGCCGGTGATCTCCGCGTGCACCGGGATCGTCTTCGTCTCGCGTTCGAAGGCACTGCCGATGGCGAAGACCACGGCCGTGTAGTTCTTGCCCGGCAGGTTGGTGAGGCTGAGGTCGATGGTCTGGCCCACCTTCACGGAGGCGATGTCCTGTTCGTAGAGGAAGAGGTCCACGTGGAGCTTGCTGTTGTTCACCACGCGGAACATTGTGGCATCGTTGCTCACCTTGCTTCCCACGTTCACCGCGATGTGCGCCACGGTGCCATCGATGGGGCTTACGATGCCCGCGGCTGAGCGCAGTGCATTGGCAGTGAGCTTCTCGGGGTCGATGTTGATCAGGCGCAACTGCTCGGCATGGGCGTTCACGCTGGCCCGCAAGGAGGCGTGTTCCGCCGTGACCTGTTGCAGGGTCTTCTGCGCGCTCACGTTGGCGCGGGCCAGTTCGGTCTGGCGTTCCAATTCCGTTTCGGCGTACACCAGTCGTGCTTTCGCATCGAGGTAGTCGCGTTGCAGTTGGATGATCGAAGGGTCGGTGACCGTAGCGAGCACCTGCCCCTTGTTCACATGGTCGCCTTCCTGCACCAGCACTTCGCGCACGGTGCCTCCCATGGCCACGGTGATGTCGGCGACGTTCTGCGGCGGCACTTTCAAAAAGCCGACGGCCTTGAGGGCGGTGGTGAGGTCCTTCATCTCCACCTTGCCAAGCTTGCCCTCGATGGCGGCGAATTGTTGCGGCGAAACGGTGACGGTGCTCCCACCGCCGTGGCCCTCCTCTTCGCCGTGGCCATGGCCTTCTTCTTCGCCGGAGGCCGCGCCACCGCCACAGGCGGCCAGTGCGATGGTGAGCAGGAGCAGAAAGAGCGTATTCGGCATGCGCTGAAGAGCGCTGTTGATCGGTTGCGTTTTCATGTCTATGCGGTCTTAGAGCCCATTGAGGGCACGGAGGTGGAGGACGGTAAGTGCGAGCTCGTAACGCACGCGCAAGTGCTCGGCGTTGAGTTGAAAGGCCTGCTCGATGCCTTGAGTGAATTGGAAGTAGTCGGCTTCGCCCGCGCGATAGGCACGCAGGGCATCGTCGCGCAGGGTAGCACCCAGCGCGGCACCGGTGCTTTCATAGAAGGCGAGGCTCTCGCGCAATTGAGTGAGCTGCGCCTGCGTGGTGGCGCGCTCGCTGCTGCGCTGTCGGCGTGCGGCTTCCAGTTCCTGCGCGGCGATCTCGCTGCGCAAACGTGCCGCCGAGGTGCGACCGCCCTGGCCGCTGCCGGGCAGGGGGATCGAAGCACCGATGAGGAAGCCCGAAAAGGGCGACGTGCCATCGAAGGTCTGGTAGAAGCCGCCGCCCTGCAGGCTGGGTGCCCATTGGCTGCGTTGCAGTTTCCATTCGGCCTCGGCCACCTGCGTGCGCTGCTGCAAGGAGAGCAGGAGCGGGTCGTTGCCGCCGCCGGGATCCGGCGCTCGTGCGGTGTTGAGCAATTCCTCGGGCACCGGCACGGCACCACTGAGCGGGCCCGTCCAGCGTTCTACTTCCACCTGGTAGGCCACCAGATCAGCCTGTGCCTGGCGCAAGCGCACCTTCACCTGCTCGGCGCGGCTTTGCGCACTGGTGCTTTCCAAGCGGCCGGTCTCACCGAGCTCGAAGCGCTGCAGCGCGAAGGCCGCCATGGATGCGTACGCGCTGTCCAGCTGTTGCAGGATACGCACCTGTTCAAGGCCCATGGCCCATTGCAGGTAGGCCCCTCCCGCGCTCTCCTTCACGTAGGCCGCCGTGTTCAGCTTTTCGTTCTCCGCAAGGTGCAGGCTTTCCTTCAGGTAGGCCGCGCGTCGGGCAATGGTGGTGGGAAATGCGAACCCGGTATTGGCTTCCAGGATAATGTCCTTGGGATACGGCCCCTGGGTCTGGCCATGGGAGAATTGCGCGTTGAGCGGCTGCAGCCCGAAGGCCGTGCCACGCAGGGCATCCTGTTCCTGCACACGCAGTTCCGCAGCGGTCATGCTCGGATGGGTGCGCAAGGCGCGTGCGATCGCCGTGTCCATCGGCATCGGTTCCTGTGCGCTGCTGGTGCCGCCGATCATGATCAACAGCACGGTCGCGACGATCAGCGGTGCGTTCGCCTTGCCGCCATTGGCATCGTTGCGCCTCCTGCCTCCGCCCATGAAGAGCAGATAGAGCACCGGCAGCACCATGAGGGTGAGGGCCGTGGCGGTGATGAGGCCACCGATCACCACCGTGGCCAGGGGGCGTTGCACTTCCGCGCCCGCGTTGCCGCTCAAGGCCATGGGCAGGAAACCGAGCGAGGCCACCGCCGCCGTCATCAGCACGGGACGCAGCCGTGTGCGGGTACCTTTCAACACGCGCTCCTTCAGGTCGCTGATGCCTTCCTTTTCCAGTTGGTCGAAGGTGGCGATGAGGACGATGCCGTTGAGCACCGCCACGCCGAAGAGCGCGATGAAGCCCACGCCCGCGCTGATGCTGAAGGGCATGCCGCGCGCCATGAGCGCAAGCACACCGCCGATGGCGCTCATGGGGATGGCGGTGTAGATCAGCAGGGCGCGCTTCACGCTGTTGAAGGTGAAGAAGAGCAGCAGGAAGATGAGGGCCAGCGCGATGGGCACCGCCAGCATCAGGCGTTTGCTAGCTGCCTGCAGGTTCTCGAAGGTGCCGCCGAAGGTGTAGTAGTAGGCCGCGGGCATTGGCACTTCGGCATCGATGCGGCCTTGGAGCTCTTCCACGAAGCTTTCCACGTCACGGCCACGGATGTTCACGCCCACGGCGATGCGGCGCTTGGCATCCTCCCGGCTGATCTGGGCCGGGCCGGGTGTCAAGGACACATCGGCCACCTGCTGCAACTGGATCTGTCCGCCACCGGGCAGCGCCACGAAGAGGGTGCGCACATCGTCGATGCTCTGCCGCTGTTGGTCACCGAGGCGCACCACCAGATCGAAGCGGCGCTCGTTCTCGTAGATGACGCCGGTGGCCTCGCCCGCGAAGGCCGTGCGCACGGTGCGGTTCAGTTCGCGGATGTTGAGGCCGTACTGCGCTACCCGTGCACGATCATAGGTGATGGTGATCTGTGGCAGGCCCACCACCTTTTCCACCTGCGGTTCACCCGCACCTTGCACTTCGCCGATGATCGCCGCCACCTTGTTCGCGATCACCGCGAGGGTGTCCATGTTCTCACCGTAGATCTTCACGGCCACGTCCTGCCGTATGCCGGTCATCAATTCGTTGAAGCGCATCTGGATGGGTTGGGTGGCTTCGTAGAACACGCCGGGTACCTGCCTCAAGGCTTGCAGCATGGTGTCCTGCAAAGCCTCGCGGTCGTGCGCGGTGGTCCATTCGTCCTTGTCCTTCAAGATGATCATGAGGTCCGTGGCTTCGGGGGGCATGGGGTCCGTGGGGATCTCGGCGCTGCCGGTGCGTCCCACCACCTGCTTCACCTCCGGGAATTGCAGCAGGATCTTCTCCACCTTGGCGTTGTTGGCGATGCTCTGGCTGAGCGATGCGCCCTGCGGCAGGATGCTGTGGAAGGCGAAGTCGCCCTCTTCCAAGGTGGGAATGAACTCGCCGCCCATGCGTGCGAACAGGAAGACCGAGCTGATGAAGAGCGCCACGGCCACACCCACGGTCTTGATCCGGTTGCGCAAGGCGAAGCCGATGATGGGATCGTACCACTTCTGGAAACGGTCCATCATGCGGTCGCTGAAGTTGGGTTTGTGCGCCGTGTTGCGCGGCAGCACCAGCGCGCTCATCATGGGCACATAGGTGAGCGAGAGCAACAGGGCACCCAGGATGGCGAAGCTGACGGTGATGGCCATGGGGCGGAACATCTTGCCCTCGATGCCCACCAGTGTGAGGATGGGGATGTACACGATCAGGATGATGATCTCGCCGAAGGCCGCGCTCGTCCGGATCTTGCTGGCGCTCACGAAAACCTCGCGGTCCATCTCCTCGCGGGTAAGGATCCTTCCCTTGAAGCGCGCATGCAGGTGGTGCAGGGTGGCCTCCACGATGATCACGGCGCCGTCCACGATCAATCCGAAATCGATGGCACCAAGCGACATCAAATTGCCGCTGACGCCGAAGGCGTTCATGAGGATGATGGCGAAGAGCATGCACAGTGGGATCACCGAGGCCACGATGAGGCCCGCGCGCCAATTTCCTAGAAAGAGCACCAGCACGAAGATCACGATCAACGCGCCCTCGATCAGGTTCGTCTTCACCGTGCCGATGGCCCGCCCCACCAGTTCGCTGCGCACCAGATAGGGTTCGATCATCAGCCCTTCCGGCAGGGCCTTCTGCACGTTCGGTATGCGCGCTTCAATAGCCTTCACCACTTCGGCGCTGTTGCCACCCTTCAGCATCATCACCGTGCCGCCCACCGCTTCGCCTTCGCCATTGCGGGTGAGCGCACCGTAGCGCGGGGCCGCACCGAAGCCCACCTCGGCCACATCGCCCACCAGGAGCGGCACACCGCCGGGCGGGATCTTCACCACCACCTTGCGGATGTCGTCCAGCGTGCGCAGCAGTCCTTCGCCCCGGATGCTGTAGCTGTTGGGCCGTTTCTCGATGTAGGCGCCGCCGGTGTTCTCGTTGTTGCTCTCCAACGCGAGCAGTAGCTCACCGATGGTGACGCCCATGCTTTGCAAGCGCTTGGGGTCCACGCTCACCTCGTACTGCTTCACCTCGCCGCCGTAGCTGTTCACCTCGGCCACACCGGGTGTGCCCAACAGCTGCCGCACTACGATCCATTCCTGGATGGTGCGCAGCTCGCTGGGGCTGAAGGTGCCCTCGTACCCTTCCTTGGGGTGCAGCACGTATTGGTACACCTCGCCCAACCCGGTGCTTACCGGGGCCATGGTCGGTGTGCCCACCCCGGGCGGTATCAGTGCGGCGGCCTCGCCCAGGCGCTGGTCCACCAAGGTGCGGGCGAAGTACACGTCCACGTCCTCATCGAATACGATGGTCACAAGACTTAGCCCGAAGCGGCTGATGGAGCGGATCTCCACCAGATCGGGCAGGCTGGCCATGGCCCGCTCGATGGGCGCGGTAACGAACTGTTCCACCTCCTGCGCGGCCAGCGTAGGCGTGGTGGTGATCACCTGCACCTGGTTGTTGGTGATGTCGGGTACCGCATCGATCGGCAATTGCGTGAGCGAGTACGCCCCGTAAAGCACCAGCACGAGCGTGAAGAGCCCGATGATGGCCTTGTTGTGTATGGAGAACCGGATGATCCTGTCGATCATGGATGGAAAAACTTGGGAATGGAAGGAAGGACGAATGCGGAACGCGGGTACACAATGGCCCCGGACCGTGCCGAAGCACGGTGCGTTCCCGTTCCGCCGAAGGGCGGATCAACTCAAGCCTTGGGAGGGATCCACACGTTGCCCGTGAAACCACTGGGCGCAACGTTGAGGAATTGCGCACCCACCTTGGTGGTGAGCGGCTGTAGGGAGATCAGGAGAGACCTGTTCACCGGTGAAAGCGCGACCAGGCCACTGCACGCGCAGAACTCGCCGTGGCAATCCTCGCTGAACGGATCGTGGTCGTGCTCATCGTGTTGCTGATCGTCGGTGTGCTCGTTGTGGAAGAGGTCGTGGAAGTCCTCACTGGTATGCTGCTCCAGAAAGTGCATCACCACTTGCGGCACATGCAGCCACTCGTGCAGTTCCAGGGCACTGAAGCCATAGACCGTAAGGGTGAGCAGGAAAAGGAGGCGACGCATTTTCCGGGACGAATGTAGGCTTCAACGGTTGAGATCGCAAGCGTGTTCTCCGCGTGAGCGGGCGAAGCGGCAGCCCGGCGCAGGAAGGGCATTGCGGATGCGAGCAACGAGGCGGCACGACGCAGGCGTGACCCCGCAGTGCCGCAGCCGCTGGCCCTGACAAGACCGGCTAAAGCGCAGCACGCGACCCGGCTGCATTTGAGCCGGGGCACGCCCAAAGAACCACCAGGCGCAGAACAACGATCTTCAGCACCGAGTTCGCGCTGCGCTTGATGGGCGACGTGCAGCAGTACTTCATCGACCAGAAGGTCCGCAACTTCTACAGCGTCAGCATCAGCGGGTACCACATCGCAGAGGCCGGCGCCAACCCCATCTCGCAGCTCGCCTTCACCCTGGCCAACGGCTTCACCTACGTGGAGTACTACCTCAGCCGGGGCATGGACATCAACGCCTTCGCGCCCAACCTGAGCTTCTTCTTCAGCAACGGCATGGACCCCGAATACGCCGTGATGGGTCGCGTGGCGCGCCGCCTCTGGGCCAAAGCCCTCAAGCACCGCTACGGCGCCGACGAGCGCAGCCAGATGCTGAAGTACCACATCCAGACCAGCGGCCGCAGCCTGCACGCGCAAGAGATCGACTTCAACGACATCCGCACCACCCTGCAGGCGCTCTACGCCATCTACGACAACTGCAACAGCCTGCACACGAACGCCTACGACGAGGCCATCACCACGCCCACCGAGGAAAGCGTGCGCCGCGCCATGGCCTCAGGGTACCACGCCGTGCCCCGAACGGATGCCACGGGCGATGATCGTTCGGCCAGGCAAGGCGCGAGGAAGGGAGGCTACCACGAGGTAGCCGACCGCCGAGCAACGCAGCATGGGCGGACGAGCGCGCCCGCCCGAAGGGTGGCGGCTGTGCCGCCATGGCGCCGGAACGGGGTGCGGTGTGGTACCCGAGAGCTCATCATCAACCGCGAGCTCGGCCTGGCCAAGAACGAGAACCCGCTGCAGGGCAGCTTCATCATCGAGGAACTCACCGACCTGGTGGAAGAAGCCGTGCTGAAGGAGTTCGACCGCATCACTGAACGCGGCGGCGTGCTCGGCGCCATGGAGACGATGTACCAGCGCGGCAAGATCCAGGAGGAAAGCCTCTACTACGAAACGCTCAAGCACACGGGCGAGTATCCGATCATCGGGGTGAATACCTTCCTGTCGAGCAAGGGGTCACCTACAATTCTCCCGAAAGAGGTCATTCGGGCAACGGAAGAAGAGAAGGAAGCCCAGATCGCGACCGTGGAGAATCTCCGAACTGCTTATGCGGATGAAGCGGCCAAGGCGATCAAGGATCTGCAACAAGCCGCGATCCGGAACGAGAACATGTTCGAGGTATTGATGGAAGCGACGAAGTTTTGCTCGCTGGGGCAGTTGACGGCTGCGATGTTCGAAGTGGGGGGACAGTATAGGAGGAATATGTAACCAACGCGAAGGTGGTGCTGAAAGAGTTCCCCAGTTTTATCTCAGTAATGTGAAGGACCCGTGTTTGCTCTCGCTCGCGCCAAAGACCGTTGTGTAGGAAAGGCGATAGAAGTAGACGCCATTCGAGCATGGCTGCTCATCAGTGGTGCCATCCCATCCGCTGTCGATGTCTTCAGTGCTGAAGATCATGTCGCCCCAACGGTTGTAGATCTCCATGGATCCACCGGTGATGTCCGTCCCGGCGAATGGCAAGAAACGGTCGTTGACACCATCCGCATTGGGTGTGAACACATTCGGCACATGGATCACGGTCGGGATTGCGCAATCGGAAGTGGCTGATAGACAGAAATTATCAACGTGCTGCCAGCAGCCCACAAAACCGGACATGAGCACGGTGATGTAGTCCGCCGCCACTGGGGCGACGAAGGAGAACACACGCAATTTCCAGACGCCCACCACCGGGAAAAGGGAGGTGTTATGGATATAGGTGCCCATGCTGGAGGGGGTGGATGACAGGCCAATGGAGAACCCGCCCGTACATGCCCCGGAATACCCTCTTTCATGGAACGAGAGTTGGTAGGTCTGTCCGATGGTCAATGGCTCTGAAAGCCGCATGGCAAGGCGATCCGTCCAACCCATCCCAATGAAGCGATCACCGCTATGGGCAAGGCCACCCCATTCCGCCGTCGTGATCAGATCCAACTGGGCCCATCCGGGTTGAGCGAAGCTGAAGCAATCCGGGACCATTGCATTGAACTGGGCATTGGTCATGTTCATCTCGTTCGCCCCCGGTGTGGCGTTGTTGATCTCGAAGTCGCCGTTCAAGATGTACTGGCCGCTGACATGGATGGTCATTAAGACCGTGGTAACGGCGATATATCCGCGCATCGTCCACATGGTGCCATGGCCGTTCATTCATCCTTCTGCCCCAGCATGAACCGGACCACCTTGGCATTCAGATCTTCGGCCATCAGTTCCATGCCTCTTTTCAAGTTCTTGCGGAACGTGTTGAGTTCGGTATGGCTTACGACGTTGTCGAACACGGCAATGAGCGTGTCCGCATTGTACAGCAGGGCCTTGTATGCCACATCGACCAAGAAGACCTGCTGGGTGCTCGAAGAACCATCCGATCGCCTGTGCTGATAGTGTTCAACCGGACGATAGTCCACCGCCACGGAAACCACCCTCAGCATGAGGCAGTTGTTGGCACCATCGGTTCGCACCAATGGAAACGAAGCCTCGAAGGCTTTCTCAAGCGCGAATGCTGTGGTGCGCCGGACATCATGGACCACGGCATAGCGGCTCACTATGTGCATGGTGTCCTTCACATCCGAAACACTCAGGCAGAACGAGTAAGGCAGAGCCTCAGCGGTGGGCAGTGAAACAGGTTCCGTGGGGATGAAAGCTATTTTCCGGGAACTGCACGCATTCCAAAACATGAACATGCCTACCACCAAATACTTGCCCCATGCGCTCATATCTTCCTCTCCGTTGGTTCCACAATCTGTGCCAACCGGGCAAAATGGTGCCGTATCTGCACGGAATGGTTCATGTGGGTACCACCGCTTTGAGCACGGCATGTGAGGTGATCCCATTCACGTCCTTGTAGGAGAACTTGAGCGTGCTGTTGTCCGCATTGGTGACCTCACACAGATAGTGCCTGTCAGGCAGTCCCAAGTCCTCATCCCTCTTGAAGACCAACTCCATTTGGGCGTTGTTTTCATCAAAGCTCCATCGTCCGTGTACATGGATGTCCACTTTGACCCCATTATCAATCGTCGTACACGTAAAGGAGCCGCCGAAACCGAGGTCGTAAAAGCACTGCGCCTCTACCGGGATGGACTTGCTCTCGATAAAGGTTTCAGTGAACTCCCATTTGCCCATGATGTCTTTTGCTTGTATGGCCATGGTTCAACGTTTTATCAGGTTGATGAGCAACTGCCGTTCGTCGAGAGATTTCGACAGGTCCAAGCCGGTCCGGACCATGAACTTGGCCAGCGTCACCGAGAGCGCCTCTTCCACCGTGCCCTCGCTACCAAAGGCATCCACCACGTGTGGTGATAGGCCCGGGACATTGCGCAACAACTCGTCCCTTATCTCCTTGGGGTACTTGGCGATGACCCTGCGGATGAAGTGGTCGGATTGCAGGTAGTTGATGCCATCCTTGGTATGCGAGAACCGGCCATCCCGGCTGGTGGACATGATCGCCTTCAATTCACGCAGCAGTCCTTTGGTCGCCGGTTCCAAGCTCTTTCCGGCGATCGGGTCGGAAAGCAGGCTTGCGGGGATCTTCAATTCGCGCTGCTCCACGATCCTGCTGTATGGGGTATCCGGCACCGGCGTGGGCGGCGTGGGCGGCACAGGGCCTTGGATCAGGCATGCTGTGGCCCCCTTATAGAAACAGCAGCACAGGTTCCGGGAAGTGATCAGCAGATCGGAGATCCGGTGAAGGTTCTGGAAGTCGGATTCGATCTCGTTCACAGAACGACAATGCACTGTGTACAGATGCTTGAAAATGGCACCATGCCCGATCCCCCAAGTACCACTTTGAATATGACCACTGACCTGCACCGTGGTTGCGCTGGTCGCCTGATAGTTGTAGTTCTGCGGCGCGCCTTGGGAATTCTGTGAGACAATGTGATCGGATACGCCGATGTGTCCCGGATCACCCTTGGGGAATGGAGGGAAGGGGAACGTTCGTTGGTCCACTACCCATCCGGATGCAACAGTATGGGTATGGTTGAGGGACACCTGCTGCCCACTCCCCCACGGCCCGCCACCGTTGGGCACATGCTTGTCTATTATGAAGGTTTCCGTCTTTTCGTGGTAGTTCGGTAATGGAGGGAGTATCCGAGCATCCTCCGGAAAATGCCCCGTATCCAAGCTGGCCTCGATGCAGATGCCTTCCATGTCGGCAGGTCGCACCACAGCGAGGAAGAACTCCTGAATTCCTTCGATCGAACGGACACCCTGCACGAAAGTCCTGCGGTCGGTGGGTTGCAGGATGTGGGGCCGGGGAAGCATCAGGAATACGCCACGGTTGGTGCCCTGATGATAAGCCGCCAAGAAGTTGTACAGCTGTTCAAGCTGTGTAGTATGGCCTTCCTTCTCCGAACGCTCATCGGAGGCATTGGCCACTGTCTGATACGTGTCCTGCTGTGTCCGACCCCAATTGTGGGTAAACCCCAATGTTGCCTTCCCTTTATCAGTTCCAAAGGTTGGAATGGGTGACTCCAGATCGGCCTTGATCCCCGTCTTCGTTTCCCGCGTGGTCGAATTGGTCTTCGTAGTCGAAAGGCTGCCCTTTGTCGCGGTCAAAAGCTCACCCGACTCCGTGGCGCTTTGGATCAACTCCCGAACCTTGGGTTCCATGGCGATGATCCGAGGGAAGTCCTTTGTGGGCCAACTCTGGGCTGAGTTGGGAAAGAAGGCCACGTTGAGCAGTGCCCCATAGCACCCAAAGTATTCTGCGAAGATGTCGTCCAGGTTGGCTTCAACGGGTGTGTTGCCGAACTGTACATAGGCATCTTCAATTTCTTGATCCGTGGGTTGGTAGCCCGTGATGGAAAGGGTCAGTTTGACGTAGGTCAGGCGGCCATTGCAGAAGGGTTCCGGCAAGTCCTCTTCCGGAACTTCATAGGCGGATATTGCCAGCGATGAACGCCACGGGAATGGGAAGCTCTTGTTGCAGAACTTCGGGTCCATCATGTCTTGGCTTGTGCATAGCAGGTGCCACGGAACATCTTTGGGTACTTCGAGTTCGGCCATGGTGGTCTGGTCTTATTGCATTACGGTTCGTCGGCAAAACGTTCTGTTACTCTGAACAAGTATACGAACTGACGCATCAGATACAAACAATTTGTTCATAACGGGCCAAGACCTTGCCTACTAGGTTCAACGCTGGGTAGAACAAATGTGCGTTGCGTGAGCGGGCGAAGCGCCAGCCCGGCACAGGCAGGGCCTTGTGGATGCGAGCAACGAGGAGGCACGACGAAGGAGTGACCCCGAAGTGCCGCAGTCGCTGGCCCTGACAAGTCCGGCTACAGCGTAGCACGCGACCCGGCTGCATTTGAGCCGGGGCACGCCCAACCCTTCGACAAGCTCAGGGCGGGCATACCCACCAGGCGCAGAACACCTGCATCTTCAGTACCGAGTTCGCGCTGCGCCTCATGGGCGACGTGCAGCAGTACTTCATCGACAAGAAGGTGCGCAACTTCTACAGCGTAAGCATCAGCGGCTACCACATAGCGGAGGCCGGCGCCAACCCCATCAGCCAGCTCGCCTTCACGCTGGCGAACGGCTTCACCTACGTGGAGTACTACCTCAGTCGGGGCATGGACATCAACGCCTTCCCTCCGAACCTGAGCTTCTTCTTCAGCAACGGCATGGACCCCGAGTATGCCGTGATGGGCCGCGTGGCCATGCCTTCGCGAAGACGCTTCGGCAGGCAGGCGCGCCTTCTGTTCTTCGATCAGAGAATAGCGCAGCCAGATGCCAGGGTGCCTCTGTGGGCCTCGAACGGCAAGCACGAGCGATGATCTTTGTGCCAGACAAGGCGCGACGAGGGAGGCTACCGTAACCGGTAGCTGACCGAGGAAGCAACGCGGTATGGCGCAAGGAGCGCGCTCGCCCGAAGGGCCGCCGAAGGCGGTGATGCCGGAGCGAGGCCCGCAGTGGCACCCACGGTACCACATCCAGACCAGCGGCCGCAGCCTGCACGCGCAGGAGATCGATTTCAACGACATCCGCACCACGCTGCAGGCGCTCTACGCCATTTACGACAACTGCAACAGCCTGCACACCAACGCCTACGACGAGGCCATCACCACGCCCACCGAGGAAAGCGTGCGCCGCGCCCTCGCCATCCAGCTCATCATCAACCACGAGCTCGGCCTGGCCAAGAACGAAAATCCCTTGCAGGGCAGCTTCATCATCGAGGAGCTCACCGACCTGGTGGAAGAGGCCGTGCTCAGTGAGTTCGACCGCATCACCGAGCGCGGCGGCGTGCTGGGCGCCATGGAAACCATGTACCAGCGCGGCCAGATCCAGGAGGAAAGCCTCTACTACGAGCGCCTCAAGCACAGCGGCGAATACCCCATCATGGGCGTCAATACCTTCCTCAGCAGCAGCGGCTCACCCACCATCATCCCCAAGGAGGTGATCCGCGCCACCGAAGAGGAAAAGGAGGATCAGATCCATACCGTGGAAAACCTCACGGTCGCTTACGCGGCGGAAAGCACCAAAGCTTTGCACGATCTCCAACAGGCGGCGGTCCGCAACGAGAACATGTTTGCGGTGCTGATGGAAGCGTGTAAGTACTGTAGCCTCGGCCAGCTTACCTCCGCCATGTTTGAGGTTGGTGGGCAGTACAGGAGGAATATGTAGGGTACATGGAGCACCATGCAGAAGTTGCTCGCACCGGGAACGTGAACGGATCTGATTCATTGATCTTGGCGAACTACTATGCCGTTCTTGGCGTAGATCCTGGATTTTCGGACATCCATCTCCTCCGCCAGTTTCTGCGCAGGTGTAAGCAGGTGATTCCCACTGGTGACCATGAAGCACTCCTGTCCATCCGCAAGGGATTTGAAGTCCTGCGGTATGAGGATACGCGTATCGCCTATTATCGGATGCACCGCCTGCTGGTGCGCCATGAGCCGCTGCGGTTTCCGAAGGCGAAGCAGTGGGAGATGATGCAAGAAATCCGAAACAAGGAAGCGCTCGCCGTGAATGGTACCAGACCTGTGGTCAAGCCGGGAAAGAGCTATGATTCGGTGCTGGACGATGTGCTGTTCTGCGTTGCCCGAAGGGACCTATCGAACTTGTTTCCATTAGGCGTATCGGGATTGGCTCTGCTCATAGCCATGCCCATAGTGATTGCCGCAAATGGCATTACATGGGTGTCATTGGGCATCTGTGCCCTCATACTGCCTTTTGCATTCCTCTATCTCAGGGAACGGGTGAAGGATTACGTCACGGATCCCGAAGTACGTCAGGATTGAATGAAGCCTGCGGGATTGCCTTTGGGCGTATCCCTTTCCTCGCGCACAAGCCTACGCACGGGCCGGGCCATCCGCTATAGCCGGACTTGTCGCGGCCAGCGGTCGCGGCGCTGCGGTGATTTCCTCCGGTCGGCTCCTTGATGCTCGCGCCTGCAAGACCAATCAAGCGCCGGGTTACCGCTGTTGCCTGTTACACGACTATTCTTCCCCCTCGCGCTTTGGTAAGACGCGATTCGAGATTCTTATGATCTTGTCCAAGCCAGGACGCTTGTCCCCAAATTCGTGTTTGGCAAGACCCATTTTGATGAGGTACTCGATGTCCTTTGCCTCGCCGTCTGCAAGGAAGTCGTAACGATAGCGAACCTGAAGCGCCATCACCAAGTCAGCAAGGTAGAACGAGTTCTTGTGCACCGAAGCGATATAGCCTTCGATGTGACTTCTCCAGCCCGTTGGGCGAGAGAAGATTGTCAGCAAGGCCAACTCGTGTCGGCGGAGTGGGTCCTCGTCCGTTATCAGTCTGTCGAAGAGAAGAGGACCAATCTTCCCGGAGGCCAAATCGTCCTTGTAAAAGCCAACAATGTTGGTCGGAAGGGCTTGAATGATTTTCGGCAAGCGTTCGGTGAATGTGTCCCCAAAACCGTCCCCAAGCCAGAATGTGGCACCCTCATACGCCGCTACTCCTTTTGCAGCTAGAACCGGGGCGAGGACAATGAGGACTTTTGAAAGCTCTTGCCAACTCATCATGAGTTCGGCAAGAACCTCCCGCTTCAGTCCGGGTTCAACATAATCGCTGTTTCTGAGCGCACGTGATGCAGCGCTTACCTTTTGTATGAGATTGTACACTGAGTATTTCTCAAAAAAGTCTTGTATGCTCTGGTTGTAAGGTCGGAGCTGGTTGTAGGCGTTGTCGGCATGTTGGTCCTTGAGTTCATCCGGAAGTCCGGATTGTTGTACACTTTGGCTGATGTCGGCTTGAATGCTTGCCAGTTGGTCCTCCGTAGGCAGCCACTTCAAGTGGTCATAGGGGTTCATGTTTTCCGGAAGGCCAACCTTGGCACTCACCAATTCACGGGTTCCGCGCAGATCCTCACACAGAACCTTGAGTGCATCGGCTCGATTCCTGTCAATACCGGTATAGAACTCGATGATTTCCGGGATGCTCGTGTACTTACGCGATTCGAAGATGAATGATCGGAAGTTCGGGTCGATGTGCATGCGCTTCGCGGCGAAGTATGAGAACCAGTAGGATGCACGGAATACGAACCCTATATCTTGCCGAACGATGATGTGATTGGCGAAGAGAACCTCAAAGAGCTTCTCAATGTCCAATTCAATCAGTTGCTCCTTTCCGAAGTTGGTCAGGGCGGACACGAATCGCTCTCGTGTGAATAGGTATGACCCATCTCGGATCATGCTCTCACAGAGTCGGCCGAGCATGTACTCACAGTCTTTCAAATCAAGGCGTGACGCGTAGGTAGGAACGCCATCCATATTGAAAAGTGCGAATAGGACCATCTCAATCATCCTGGTCCGGTTCACGGGGCTCTCGTCGAAATCCCTCTCAGCGACGCGCAAAAGCGTCAAGCAGTTGAAGGGAGTACGATGGATGTTCAACGACTGAAGATCTGACACAACTTTCGAGAGTACAACGTCCTCATCGCCGATTTCGCGGGCATCGTTATACTGAGCTACTACCTTGCGCAACTGTGTCCTTGGCAATGCTAGAAGGTGCAGCACTTTGAAGTTCCGGTCAATCTTCTCGTTGTCCTCAATCACGTTCCCAAACTTGGTCTCATCTATCGTGTTCATCACGATGATTGGGATAGTCGGATGAGTAGAACAAAGTGTCCGAAGTTTCTTAAGTGCCTTCGCGTCATAAAAATTCCACGAGTCCAGTACGATGCACATTACGTCTTCCAGTCTCCAGCCCATGGTGCCAGCGGCTGATTCCACCACTCTGTGCGCCTGATGCGCCTTGACCTCCTTGGAATCAAGGTAAATCCATGGCTGTCCCTTCCGCCACGCTTCGAGAATCAACCTATGGGCGAGGCAAGTAAGCCCAAATTGTGGTGGAGCTTTGATAATCACCGAGTCCGGCTCATCGATTAGATCTTCAAGTTTCACACGGCTTGTGAAGTTGGCGTTCGCGTTGTATGATATGTCATTGGTCTTGCTCAGGACCGGGTCAACCCAGATTACGGGTTGCCCAGAAAAGCTGACTAAGGCTTCATTCAATCGTTTTTGAAGAACCTCTTCTGCCGACTCTTGAGGGGTCTCTCCATGGTTGCCGAGAACACCTTGGTCACTCACCCCAGAGAGCTTCATCAATTGCTTGGTAAGATGCTGCCTGAGCATCCCTTCAAAGTCTGATGCGCCACAGTAAGATTTATAGTACACACCTGCATCTGAGACCCTTTTCTTGAATGCATTGATGCGATCAATGTCGTTTGTGTTAATCGCATGTACTGGAACTGGTTGGTCATTGAAGTACAGCATTACCTCAACATCCTGGCCTTCCCGATGTCGAGTAACTGCACGGTCGAACTCTTCCTCTGTTCCTGAACCGGCATTTATTGTCGGTGTTCCAAAACGTTGGTACATGATCCCAATGAATATCTTGTAGTCGTCGCCAAGCTGTTCATTAACGACTCCTTGCGCATATTCTCCGATTGCTGGGTGTGTGTCATGCTCCCACATGCGTGTTTCCAAAAAGACCCCAAGTGACAGACCGATGCTTTTGTTCAGTTCCTCTACAACTCTTTCACATGCAGCTCGTTCTTCTCCGGTATCGGATGGAGATGCTATGAGGCATTTGATGTGCTGTAGCTCAATGCCCATGTAGGTTGAGTTCTGATCGCTGGAGGTAGAAGTTTCCTTCATTTGACGAGCGGCATTGACGAATATTTTGTCGAAGGCGCAGATGACAAGGTAGCTTTTGCACATATGAGTCGCATGCGAAGTTTTCCACAGGCTTAGTGCTTTACTTTGCCACTAGCCGATTGCCAAGAACTCTGGCAGCCTGAATGTCCTACGTCGCAGAACTCAACGAACTACTGGTACCCCGCCACACCGAGGAGGCAGTGGTACTGGACTTGTTCGCGGGCTGTGGCGGTTTGGCCTTGGGCTTTGAGGCTGTTGGCTTCAAGACTATCGGCTACGAGATGAATGAGGCTGCCGCCGAGAGTTACAGGCACAACCTGGGCAGCGAGTGTCACGCAGTGAAGTTGGAAGTGGGGTTCGAGTATCCGGAGGCCGACATTGTGATCGGTGGTCCGCCTTGCCAACCATTCAGCGTGGGTGGCCACCAGCGCGGCATGGAGGATGCCCGCGACGGTTTCCCCATCTTCATCGATGCCGTGAAGCGATTGCAGCCCAAAGTTTTCATGTTCGAGAACGTGCGCGGCTTACTCTATGCGAACAAGTGGTACTTCGAGCTGATCCTGGAGGAGCTGGTCAAGCTCGGGTATCGGTTGGACTACCGGTTGCTGAATGCGGTCAATTTCGGAGTTCCGCAGAACCGCGAAAGGCTCTTTGTGGTAGGGCACCGTTCCTCATTCCAATTCCCCGTGGCGCGTAGACGAAAGGTCACGGTGGCGGAAGCCATTGGAGACATGATGTTCACGACCCCGCCGGAGAGCAAGTTCCTCACTCCGGCCATGGACGCCTACGTGGCCAAGTACGAAAAGGCCTCGCAGTGCATCAATCCTCGTGACCTGTACGGGGATCGCCCGGCACGCACGCTGACCTGCCGCAATTTGGCCGGGGCGACAGGGGATATGCATCGCGTGCGTTTGGAAGATGGACGACGGCGTAGGATCCTGGTTCGTGAGGCGGCCCGATTACAGAGCTTCCCTGACCATTTCGAGTTCATGGGTAACGAGACGCAGCAGTTCAATCAGATCGGTAACGCGGTGCCCCCATTGCTGGCCTACCAGCTGGCCAAGGCGGTGAAGGAGTGCTATGATCTGCCTTCAGAGGATGCCAAAGCAGTAAGAAAGAGCAAGGTGAAGGCGAACAGGGAGCTCACGCTTTTTTGATGAAGGACTATTTGCCCGACAGTGGAAAAAGTCCGACTGTGAAGAAGGTGCTGAACGAAGCACTCGACATTCTGGCTTTGGTTGGCATCCCTGTTGAAGGCGAAACACTTCGGCGCAAGGAGCGCATGGCGGCGTGCATGTTGGCGGTAGCCGGGGTCACCCGCAAATGGAGTGAGGCGAAAAGCGTTGACGATGGACGGCGGTTAAAGACCCGGGATGTGATTCCTTTCGTGAACAAGCATTTCGAAGAGAACATTTCTTCAGGTTCGTATGATGATGTACGACGCAAGGATCTTAAACTGGCTGTGGTTGCCGGGCTGATCCTGAACAGTGGGGACGACCCAAGTCGGGCAACCAACGATCCCACACGTGGCTATTCCTTGGCATCCGGCTTTGCCCAGCTTGTAAGGGCCTATGGTACACCCGGTTGGAAAAAGGCGCTTTCCGGATTTAATAAGGATCGCTTGAGTTTGGCGGAAGCGTTGCTTCGAAAGCGTGACATGGAAATGATCCCGGTCACATTGCCGGGTGGCCGGAAGCTGAAATTGACACTAGGGGCCCACAACGAACTTCAAAAGGCGATCATCGAGGAGTTCCTTCCGAGATGGGGCTTTGGTGCGGAGGTCTTGTACGTGGGCGATACGGCCAATAAGATGCTGCATTTGGAGCAAGACCGGCTACGTGAACTTGGCTTCTTTGAGCTTTCGCACGATGAACTGCCTGACGTGATCGCTTATAGTCGGAAGAAGAACTGGCTGTATGTGATTGAGGCCGTACATAGTGCAGGACCGATCAGTGAACTCCGCTTGATGGAGCTGAAGAAATTGCTGAAAGACTGCACAGCAGGGATTGTATACGTCACGGCCTTTCTCACGAGAAAGGCCCATGCCAAGTACGCGGATCAGATTGCCTACGAAACCGAGGTTTGGACCGCTGACCGCCCGGACCATCTCCAGCACTTGAACGGCCCAAGGTTCATGGGGCCGTATGGAGCACCATGTAACTGAACACACCGACCGGCAGCTTCGGTCGGCGGATGACATCAGAACTCGGTCATTTTGGTACCTTCGGGTCATGCCATTCGAAGGCGGATTCCGTATCGACCTCACGCCCGCACAGGTGGTTGAGCTGGCCAAGCAATTGCCCGGCAAGGAGAAGGATGCGCTGCTGAAGAGCTTCGAGCGCGAGCGCGCCCTCGACCGCCTCCAGGTGATGATGGAGGCGCTGAAGGACGTGGACATCGACGAGGAGACGATCCGCAAGGAGGTGGAAATAGTCAGGGCCAAGCGTTATGCAGCGTGGAAGAAGAAGGCAGGCGCAACGCGTCGTCGTTGAGGCAGCATCCTCAACAGCTTCCTGATCGGCAAGCGGCTGGGTGGATTCCTCACCCTGTTGCGGGAAGGGGGCTTCGTGCTGCTGGTAAGCCCTCCGTTGCTGGCCGAGCTTGTGGATGTGGCGGCACGCCCCCGGTTCCAAAAGCATTTTCCGGTGGAGTTTGCACATCAGCTTGCCATGACGCTCACGGAAGCGGGTGAACTGGTGGAGGTCGGGATGGCAGGCCCCACGGCACTTTCCCGCGACCCGAAGGACGACTACCTGCTGTTGATGGCGAAGGAGGGCAAGGCCGATGTGCTGATCACCGGCGATGACGACTTGCTCGTGCTGGGGGAATATGGCTCCACGGCTATCCTGTCCCCGCGTGCGTCCACCGAGGAATTCCTTTCATGAACGAGGAGGCGGACGGGAGCCCAGCGCGAAGCCGCACGCCGGAAGAGGCACTTCCGGTGTTGGAGCGGAGCGTGGCCAGCCACGTGTAGCCGCAGTGGTGTTTGCCGGGCCATTTGCAGCACTTGAATGGCCCAAGGTTCATGGGGCCGTATTGATCACGTATCGGCGGGGTTCCATGCCGTTTCTTGACCTTGGGTGGTGCGCTTGAAGTGGGTGTTGGTAGAGCGGGTTGAAAGTCGGCCGGGAGCTATCTTGTCCAAAGCCGATCGGCGGAAAAGCCGTCAGCGCATGACCATGGACAAAGGGGAACTATTGATCTACCAAGGCAAGGACGGACTAACGCAAGTGAGCGTGCGGCTGGAGGAGGAAACGGTTTGGCTGAACCAGAACCAGATGGCAGAGCTCTTCCAGACCACTAAGCAGAACATCGGGCAGCACATCCGGAACATCCTGGCGGATGGTGAACTCGATGCCGATGGAACTGTAAAGGATTTCTTTACAGTTGGCCGGGAAGGCCGACGGAACGTCAAAAGGCTGATCGAGCACTACAACCTGGACATGATCATTTCCGTTGGCTACCGGGTGAACAGCCATGTGGGCGTCCACTTCCGGCGTTGGGCCACGGAACGGCTGCGCGAATACATCATCAAAGGCTTCGTGCTGGATGATGCCCGGCTGAAGCAGGCACGCGATAACTACTTCGATGAACTGCTGGGGCGCATACGCGACATCCGCAGCAGCGAGAAGGTCTTCTACCGCAAGGTGTGCGACATCTATGCCACTGCCATCGACTACGACCGGACGGCGGAGGTCACGCGTGCGTTCTTCAGCAGCGTGCAGAACAAGTTCCATTGGGCCATTCATGGCCAGACGGCCGCTGAAGTGGTGATGCGCCGGGCTGATGCCGCCAAGCCCAACATGGGGCTGACCAACTGGCCTACTGCTGAGATCCGCAAGCGGGACGTGGTGGTGGCGAAGAATTATCTGGGGGAGGAGGAATTGGACCACCTGAACCGCATCGTGAACCAGTACCTGGAATTTGCGGAACTGCGGGCGCTGCAACGCAAACCGATGCACATGGCGGATTGGAAGAAAAAGCTGCACGACTTCCTCACACTGAATGAGCGCGAGGTGCTGCTGCATGCCGGTACCGTGGGCCATGAGGAGGCCGAGGCGCATGCGTTGGCGGAGTTCGATAAATACAGCAAGGCCTTGGAGGAAGGGAAGGAGGACGAACTGGACCGGGCGTTGAAACGGCTGAAGGACGGCCAGGCCGGAACGTCCAAGCCAAAGTGACGATTGTGCACAACGGCAACGAAGCAGGGGGCTGGACGAAAGAGGTGATTGGGAGTTGAAGACGACGGGTCAGTTCAGTTAAGTATGTCAACCGCACTTCGATAGGTGCGGCACACGCTTCGGCCACCTGTTGCATCTTGCACCATCCAGCAGTTCCATGCTCCGCCGCTCCGCCCTACTCCTCCTCATCGTCGCCATGGCCTTTTGCAGCCTGCGCATCATCGGGCTGGAGCGGGTGAAGGGGGAGCTCAAGCGCGACCACATCGAGCTCAGCCACATCAAGTACGGCCTGTTCAACGTGGACGAGTGGAAGCAGGTGGTCGCCGGTATCGTGGCCAAGAAGATCCGCGAGATCCACATCACCAAGGAGAACCGGCCCGCTGTGAAGCGGCAGGTGGAAGAGGTGCTGGGCAAGGTGCTCACCGAAGTTGACGGCGTGCTGCGCACGGAAAACCGGCGACGCGGCTTCATGGGCTGGGTGCGCGGCAGCGCCATGGACCTGTTCGACGTGATGGGCGATGTGCGCAAGGGCATCCCGCAGTATGCGGACATGCTCATCGACTACATCGAGGACCCGCACAACCGCGCCGCGTTGGAGGCCAACCTCATCCGGCGCATGAATGAGATGATGGACCAGACCGTGGGGGAGATGGACTACACCGTCTTCAACACCGTGTTGGCCCGCTACGATGCACCGGACAAGGCCACCGCACTGGCGGCCATCGATGCCCGGCTGGCGGCGGTGCGTGCCGCCGAGCGGCAATACCTCATCGGGCTGGGGCTGTGCTGCGCGGCGCTGGCCGCCTTCCTTCTTGCGCGCAGGCGGCGCGGCGCGTGGGAGCTGGGCACCATCACCGCCGCGGCCTTTGTGCTGCTGGCCGGCGGCCTCTCGCTGCCCATGATCGACATCGAAGCCACCATCACCAGCTTTTCGTTCACCCTAGTGGGCGAGCCCGTCACCTTCACGGAACAGGTGCTCTTCTTCCAGAGCAAGAGCATCCTGCAAGTGGTATGGCTGCTGCTCACCAACGGTGGCGCGGGCCTCTTGGTGGTCGCTGCGCTGGTCTTTGCCTTCAGCGTGCTCTTCCCGGTGGCCAAGCTATTGGCCTCGGTGGTCACCATCGCGCAGGGCACCCCGCCGCGCAATGGCTTCCACCGCTTCCTGGTGTTCAAGAGCGGCAAGTGGAGCATGGCCGACGTGATGGTGGTGGCCATCTTCATGGCCTTCATCGGCTTCAACGGCGTCATCAACAGCCAGCTCACACAGCTGGCGGCCTTCAGCGGCAACGTGGAGCTGTTCACCACCAACAACTCCGTGCTGCAAACGGGCTTCTACCTCTTCACGGCCTACTGCCTCACCGGGCTGCTGCTCAGCGCGGCGATCGATGGGGAGTTGGGGAGGAGGGCTAGTGTTGGGAATGCTGTTGGGTCAGGATGGAAGCAATGATCCGCTCGTACCACTCCGCGAGTCGTTCGGCCTCCTCAACATCGCGACACACTTCCACTACGAAGTCCGGGTGAGGGAGCTCGCCGGTGTGCAGGTAGTTGGCGGTATCCCGCCAAGCCCGGGCCCGCACTTCAAGGCCGTCGATGACCTGCCCGAGATCGATGCGGTTGAGGCGGATGATGAATTCCTTGTCTTGGTCCATGGGACCAGGTTAGCGATATTGCAGCGGAAAAGCCAGGAATCTATATGGCCACGACGCGCAAGCCTTGGACCCGCGAGGAACTACTGATCCTCTTGAACCTTTATGAGAAGATTCCCTTCGGGAGGTTCGATCAAGGGAACCCGGTGTTGATCGATGTTGCGGGCCGAATGGGCCGTACGCCGGGCAGTGTGGCCATGAAATTGAGCAACTTGGCCTCCTTGGATGAACGGTTGCAGGCCCGTGGAATCAAAGGGCTGACGGGTGCCAGTGCGCTGGACCGCACGGTATGGGGGGAGTTCCACGCCCAACAGGATGTGCTCGTCCCGGAAAGCGAAGCCATGCTGGCCCGATTGCTTACAGGGAATGTCGATGCCGATGTGGATGTCTCTCCGGAGAAGATCCGCTTACCTGCTGCGCCTGTTGGGCCGACGGAGAGCATGGCATCCGTGACCGTGCGCCGAGGGCAACGCTATTTCCGGCAGGCGGTGCTCAATGCATACGATGGGCGTTGCGCCGTCACCGGCATGGCCATCCGGGAGTTGCTGGTCGCCTCGCACATTATTCCGTGGAAGGAATCAGAGAAACACCGTCTCGATCCACAGAATGGCATCGCGCTAAACGCCTTACACGATAGGGCCTTTGACCTTGGCCTGATCACCTTCGACCGGGACCTGCGCATGGTCTGTACGCCCACACTTCGCGACCACTACACGAACGCCACGGTCGCACAGCAATTCGAGAAACACGAAGGATCTGCTCTTGTTATCCCGCCCGATTCCCTTGGCCCCAAGGCCGAGTATCTCGAATGGCACCGCACCACGCTCTTTGGCCGGTAGTTCGGGCTCAGCCATTGGCGACCCTTCTCACATGATCTGCCTACCGGTTTCCTCTACGGCAGATCCCATTCACCATTCACTCATCACCATTCACTCCGCTAATCTTTGCCCCCATGTGTTACGGCGTTCAAGCCCGCAAGGAAATGACCCTGCGCATCGCCAAGACGCGCGGCGATCAGGCGGCGGTGGAACGCTTGGAGCGGGAGTTTGCGATGGATCCCGCGCTGAACCTGCACTTCGCCAACGCCTTCGACCATCCGCGCATGGTGCTGTACACCGGCGAGGCGCCGCACGAGCCCCAGCTCTTCACCTGGGGGCTGGTGCCCGGCTGGGTGAAGGACGATACGCAACGGCAGCAGTTGTGGAACCAAACGCTGAACGCGCGCGGGGAGTCGGTCTTTGACAAGCCCTCCTTCCGCGATGCGGCCCGCGGGCGCCGGGCAGTGCTGTTCGTGGAAGGCTTCTATGAGCATTTCCACTTCGGCAAGCGGACCTATCCCTTCTTCATCAACCTGAAGGACCGGCCATGGTTCGCCTTGGCAGCACTGTGGGCCGAGTGGCGCGATCCGGACGTCGGCGCGCTGCTGCGCTCGTTCAGCATCGTCACCACGGAAGCCAACGGGCTGATGCGCCGCATCCACAACAAGCCGGGTGCGCAAGGGCCGCGCATGCCGGTGATATTGGCCCCGGAAGAGGAAGCGCTGTGGCTGGATACCAAGCTGGTCCGCGATGAGGCCGGCCTGCAACCCCTGTTGCGGCCTTTCCCCGACGGGGCCATGCAGGCCCATGCCGTGCGGCCGTTGCTGGGGAAGGATGGCACAGGCAACCGGGCAGGCGCGTCGGACGGGTACGAGTACCCGGAGCTGGCACTGGCCGGGCCGTAGCCCAGCTCGCAGCTCGCAGCTCGGAGTTCGCGGCCCTTACCAGCGACAGGCCTTTCCGGCCCATATTTGTTGCATGCGCCTTTTGCGGCATCTTTTCCCATGGGTCCTCGGGCTGCTGCTGTTGCTGCCGTTACAGGCGCAACGGGTCAGGGTGAGCATCGATGAAGAGCGGGCCGACGGTGCGCTGTCGCTGCACAACCTGCACCGCCAGCAGGTATCCGTGCCCGGGGTGGGGCAGGCGGTTCCGGGCGTTGATGTGGACGGGCTCTTCGAGGTGCGGCACCAGATCGGTCCCGCCAGCCGTGGTGCGGACCGGGTGGCGGCGGACAGTTCCTGGGCCTTGTTGGAGGTGGACCGTGATACCCTGCGCACGGGCCATGGCCTGCATTGGATCCGGTTTGCGGTGAGGCCTTCCGACGACCTGCGGGGCGTGCCCTTGATCATGGCGGTGACCGGGAAGGCGAGCTACGAGATCTACCTCAACGGCCGCTTCCTCATGCGTTCGGCCGGCACCGATGCCTTTCTGGACTTGGGCTCGGCCACCACGGCGGGGCGGTACATCTTTGTGCCTTTCTCCTTCGCCTGTGACGGGCAGCCGGAAATGGTGGCCGTGCGCATCCTCGCCAAGCACGACGCGAGCTTCAACGATACGGGCTTCCGGATGTCGCTGCACGACGGCAACGTCTTTTATGGCCAGCAGCGCTTCACCACGCACTACGGGATCTTCATCGGGATCAACCTGGTGATCGTGCTTTTCTCGCTGGTGATGTGGTGGTCCGACCGGCTGGAGCGCACGTGGCTTTTTTTGGCGCTGATCTCCGCGATGGAGGTGATCGGTCTGTACACGGAGCTGGGCACGGGATTGATGGTTTTTGGCATGGGCGGGTCCTCGATGCACGTATGGCGGATGGTGGCCTTGTTCATTGTGCCGTGGCAGTTCTATCAGCTGGTGCGGGTGTTGGGCCTGTTGGGCGGCACGGAGCCGCCCCGGCGGGTGCGCCGGGCCTTCCGTGGCGCGCTGCTTTCCAGTGTGGTGCTGGCGGTGTTGGGCGCCATGTCCCACGGCAGCGGGTTCCAGCTGGAGCTGGGCGGCCTGCGGGGTGGGCAGGCGCTGTTGTGGGCGGTGCTGGGCGTGGGGGTGGTGCTGATGGCGCTGGTGATGGCATGGTTGTTCATCCTGGTGCTTCGCTTGGGCTTCGGCCTGATGCGGAGCAAGGGATATGCCCGGTGGGTGGGGACGGGCGTGGTCATTTCGTTCGTGCTGGCGGTGGTGATCCGTTTCGTGGGCGCCATGCTGCATGGCGCGTTCGCCGAGTGGCTGTCGGTGGTGGGCCTGTACGCGAACCATGCCGCGGTGCCGTTGTTCACCGGCGTGTACCTGGCCATCCGGTCGGCGCACCAGAACCGGCTGGTGTTGCGCCAGCGCGACGACCTGGATGCCGAGGTGAAGGTGCGCACGGCCGAATTGCGGCAAGAGAAGGAGCGCAGCGAGGAGCTGCTGCTGAACATCCTGCCCCAAGAGGTGGCCGGGGAGCTGATGGCGAAGGGCAGCGCGGATGCCCGGTTGATCGAGCAGGTGACGGTGCTGTTCACCGATTTCAAGGGTTTCACCGAGCTGAGCGAGAAGCTGGGCCCGCGCGAGCTGGTGGCCGATATCAACGAGTGCTTCTCGGCCTTTGACGGCATCATGGGGAAGCATGGGGTGGAGAAGATCAAGACCATCGGCGACGCCTACATGGCGGCGGGCGGGCTTCCGGTGCCGAACACCACGCACGCCGGCGATGTGCTGCGGGCGGCGTTGGAGGTGCAGGAGTTCATCGCGGGGCTGAAGGTGCGCAAGCAGGCCGAGGGCCGCCCTTGGTTCGATATCCGCATCGGCGTGCACACCGGCCCGGTGGTGGCGGGCATTGTGGGGGTGAAGAAATTCCAGTACGACATCTGGGGCGACACCGTGAACACGGCCAACCGCATGGAATCCTCGGGCGGGGTGGGCCGGGTGAACCTCAGTGCAGCCACCTATGCGCTGGTGAAGGACGACCCCGCGTTCACCTTCACCCCCCGGGGCATGGTGGAGGCCAAGGGCAAGGGTGAAATGGAGATGTACTTCGTGGAGCTGGCGGCCCCGGGCGCGTGACCGCACGGCGGGGCGTAGCCCTTCCGGCACGCATCTTTGCCCCATGCGGGTGATCGTGATCGGCGGTGGTGCGGCGGGCTTCTTCGCGGCGCTCAGCGTGAAGGAGCATCATCCGCAGGCGGAGGTGCTGGTGCTGGAGAAAAGCGGCAAGCTGCTGTCCAAGGTGCGCATCAGCGGCGGCGGCCGCTGCAATGTGACGCACCACGAGCTGAACGACCGCAAGCTGGCGGCGCACTATCCGCGCGGCGAGCGTTTCCTCCGCAAGGCCTTCGGCCATTTCAGCGTGCGGCACACCTTGGCGTGGTTCGGGCAGCGCGGCGTGCAGCTGAAGGCTGAGGCGGACGGGCGCATGTTCCCCGTCTCGGATGATTCGGCCACCATCGTGGATGCCCTGCTGGAGGCGGCGCGCCACACGGGGGTGGAGGTGCGAAAGCACACGGCCCTGAAGGCGGTGCGGCAAGAGGCTTCCGGCGGGTTCACCGTGGAGACGGAGGGCGGCCCCGCATTCCCCGCCGACCGGGTGATCGTGGCCTCGGGCGGCCATCCCAAGCCGGAAGGCTATGCCTGGCTCAGCGGGCTCGGGCATGGGCTGGTGCCGCCGGTGCCGTCGCTCTTCACCTTCAACATGCCGGGCGATCCCTTGCGGGAGCTCATGGGCGTGGTGGCAGACCCCGTGCGGGTGCGCATCATCGGCACGGGGCTGGAAAGCACGGGCCCGCTGCTGGTGACCCACTGGGGCATGAGCGGCCCGGCCATCCTGCGCCTGAGCGCTTGGGGGGCGCGCACGGTGCACGGGCTGGGCTACCGGTTCACGGTGCAGGTGCATTGGCTGGGTGGCGCGGGCGAGGAGGTGGTGCGCACGGCCTTGTTGGACGGCGCCCTGCAGCGCCGGCAGGCGCACAACGCCGATCCCTTCGGGCTGCCGCACCGGCTGTGGGCCTTCCTGCTGGCCAAGGCCGGCATCCCGGAAGGCAAGGTGTGGGCCGAGGTGGGGAAGAAGGAACGCAACCGCCTGGTGGACCTGTTGACCAACGACCGCTATGCCGTGTCGGGCAAGACCACCTTCAAGGAGGAGTTCGTCACCGCCGGCGGCGTGCCGCTGGGCGAGGTGGACCCGTTGACGATGCAAAGCCGCCTGGTGCCCGGGCTGTACTTCGCTGGCGAAGTGCTCGACATCGACGGCATCACCGGGGGGTTCAATTTTCAGGCGGCCTGGACCACCGGCCACATCGCCGGCCGACTGCTGTGAGCCGGAAATGACACGGCCCGGAAAGATCCCGGGCCGTGTCCAATGCGTTCCGATCGCACTTAGAAGACGATCTTCTGCCTCCGCAGGCGGGTGCGGTACTTCTTGTTGTGCGTGCGGTACTTGAAGAGCTTGTAATGCAACTGTGCCTTCAGGAAGAGGTAGGCGTCGTTGTGCTCGGAGTAGCCGCGCTGCGCCCCGGTGATGGTCTGGCCCGGAATGGCGCCGAGGCTGGGGTCGCTCAGGTAGGCGGCCACGGGTCCGCGGGCCTCCTCGAGCAGGGTCTTGTCGTAGTAGCTGCCGCTCACATCGTCGATGTAGTCGGTGAAGGTCTTGGTGTACTGCAGCTCCAGGCCGATGGTCATGGTCTTGTTCAGCGCACGGCGCACGCCCAGGCCCATGGGTATGCAGAACTGCGTGAGGTTGTACTCATCGGGCCCGTTGGGCAGGCCTTGCCCCTCGGTCCCCAAGGGCTTCAGTTCCACCCAGGCCCCGTCCAGCTGGGTCTTGGGGTTGAAGTGGAAGCCGCCCACACCCAGGAAGAAGTACAGGCCGGTGCGGCTGGGGGCCATGCCCTTTACGCCGCGCAGGTCGTACATGTGGCCGGGCATTTCCTGGAAGGGGTGCCACTCCAGGCATACTTGGGCCTCGATGACGTTGGAGCGGAAGCTGAGGTTCCTGTTCTCGCGGAAATCCTCCTTGGTGAGGTTGTCGTTCCCGGCCAGCACGCCGTAGGTGCCGGCGCCCCTGATGGACAGGGTCTTGGCCAAGTAATAGCGGTAGCCCAGGCTGACGGCCGGTTTGGTCTGGCTGAATTCGAGGTCCCAGATGAAAGGGGACCCGATCTGGTCGCGTCCGCCCAGTTCGCCGAGGAAGTTGGAAATGCCTATCCCCACGGCGATTTCGCTGCGGTGCGTCTTCCAGTAGTTGGAATCCCGGAAATACTGTGCTTCCGCCCCGAAGGAGGAGCCCAGCATCACGAGCAGTGCCAACAGATGGAGCGTGTATTTGTGCCTCACTTGCGTCGGGGTTGCGTGCCAAATATAGAAGAAGGGAGCATTCCGCCCAGGGTTGCGGAACATTCCTTTAACGCAGAGGTTGTGGATGGGTTGCCGCGAAGGAGGGGGAAATATCGGCGAGGACGGCCCAGGCGGCCACGATGCCGGCGCATACGGATACATTGAGCGAGTGCTTGGTTCCGCCCTGCGGCACCACCACGGCCCCGTCGCACAGGGCCACCACCTCGTCGCTCACGCCGTTCAGTTCGTTGCCCATCACCAGCGCGATGCCCTTGGCGGGATCGGGCCGCCAGGTGGTGAGGGGCACGGCCTGCACGGTCTGTTCCACGGCCCACACCTGCCAGCCGGCCTCCTTGAGGAGCCGCACGGCCCCTGCGGCATCGGGGTGGTGCTTCCACGGCACCGAAAGGGTGGCGCCCAAGGCGGTCTTCTCGATCTCGCGGTGGGGTGGCAGCGGGGTGAAGCCGCAGAGGTCGATGCCCTCCATGGCGAAGGCATCGGCGGTGCGGAACATGCTTCCGGTGTTGTGGCGGCTGCGCACATCGTCGAGCACGAAGCGAAGGCGGCGCTTGGGCATGGAGCGGTAGGTGGCGGCGTCCACGCGGCCCAGTTCCTCCATGGTGAGCTTGCGGTCGGGCAGGGGCATGGCGGGGGTGTTGAAAAGAGGGTGCAACGGGGCGGCAAAGGACGGGAAATGAGCGGTACCTTCGGGCTCGCCCCGGAAGGAAGGGCGATCTTTGCGCCGCATGAGCAAGCCCGCCCCCGCCGAAACCCCGCTGATGAAGCAGTACATGCGCATCAAGGGGCAGTATCCCGACGCGCTGCTGCTGTTCCGGGTGGGCGACTTCTACGAGACCTTCCTGCAGGACGCGGTCACGGCGGCGGGCGTGCTGGGCATCACCCTCACCAAGCGCAACAACGGCAGCAGCGACATCGAGCTGGCGGGCTTCCCGCACCATGCCCTGGACAACTACCTGCCCAAGCTGGTGCGGGCGGGCCACCGGGTGGCCGTGTGCGACCAGCTGGAGGATCCCAAGCTGGCCAAGGGCGTGGTAAAACGCGGCGTCACCGAGGTGGCCACCCCGGGGGCCACCTTCGCCGAGGGCGTGGTGGACGGCCGCTCCAACAACTGGCTGGGGGCCTTGTGCGGCGAGGGCGACCGCTACGGCGTGGCCTTCCTCGACGTCACCACGGGCGAGTTCCTGGCCGGCGAGGGCGACCGCGCGGCCATGGCCAAGGCGCTGGAAGCCCATGCGCCGGCCGAACTGCTACACCCGCGCGGGGCCAAGCAGCCCTTCATCGTGGAGGAGGCGGCGCGTTGGCGCGGCTTCGCCATGGAGGGGTGGGCCTTCACCGACGATTTCGCGCAGGAACGCCTGCTGCGGCAGTTCGGCACCACCAGCCTCAAGGGCTTCGGCATCGAAGGCCTGCGCCTGGCCCAGCGGGCGGCGGGCGCCGTGCTTCATTACTTGGGTGAAACGCACCACGACCGGCTGGGGCACGTGGGCCGCATCGCCAAGCTGGCCACCGACGGACAGGTGTGGCTGGACCGCTTCACGGTGCGCAACCTGGAGCTGGTGGCCCCGGTGAACGAGGGCGGGCGCACGCTGCTGGCGGCCATGGACCGCTGCACCACCCCCATGGGTGCACGCCTGCTGCGGCGCTGGCTGCTGGCCCCGCTGGTGGACCCCTCCGCCATCGGCCATCGGCTCGACCTGGTGGAGGCCCTGGTGAAGGAGGAGGCGCTGCGCGAGGCGCTGGAGGCCGACCTGCGCACGGTGGGCGACCTGGAGCGCTTGGCGGCCAAGGCGGCCGTGGGGCGCATCAACCCGCGCGAGCTGCTGCAGCTGGCTGCCGCGGTGCGCGCGGCGGACCGCCTGCGCGAGGCCCTGCTGGCGCCCGAAGGCATCTGGCGTGAGCAGGCGCGCCGCTGGGAGGTGCCGCTGGCCACGGCGGCGCACATCGAGGCGGGCATCGAGCCGGAGGCGCCGGTGAACGTGCAGAAGGGCGGGGTGATCCGCCAGGGCGCCAACGCCGATCTGGACGAGCTGCGCCACATCACCACGCACGCCAAGGAATTACTGCTGGGCGTGCAGCAGCGGGAGGCGGAACGCACGGGCATCACCTCGCTGAAGGTGGGTTACAACAACGTCTTCGGCTACTACCTGGAGGTGCGGCACACGCACCGCGACAAGGTGCCGGCCGAATGGGTGCGCAAGCAGACGCTCACGGGTGCGGAGCGCTACATCACCGATGAGCTGAAGGCCTTGGAGGAACGCATCCTCAGCGCCGAGGAGCGCATCCTGGCCCTGGAGGCCCGGCTGTACGACGAAGTGGTGCAGGAAGTATGCTCCGCCATGGCGGCCCTGCAGGCCGTTGCGGCCGAGGTGGCGCGGTTGGACGTGCTGCGTGGCTTCGCGCTGAACGCGGTGGCCTGGGGCTATGCGCGGCCCGGGGTCAACGAGGGGGCGGCGTTGCGCATCCGCGATGGGCGCCACCCGGTGATCGAGCAGCAGCTGCCGCCGGGCGAGGTTTACGTGGCCAACGACCTTACGCTGGACCCGGAACAGGTGCAGCTGCTGGTGATCACCGGGCCGAACATGAGCGGCAAGTCGGCGCTGCTGCGGCAAACGGCGCTCATCGTGCTGATGGCGCAGACGGGCAGCTTCGTGCCGGCCCGCGAGGCCGACATCGGTATCGTGGACCGCGTGTTCACGCGCGTGGGCGCCAGCGACAACCTCACCACGGGCGAGAGCACCTTCATGGTGGAGATGAACGAGACCGCCAGCATCCTCAACAACCTCAGCGCGCGCAGCCTGCTGCTGATGGACGAGATCGGGCGGGGCACCAGCACGTACGACGGCATCTCCATCGCGTGGAGCATCGCGGAGTTCCTGCATGAGCACCCCATGCGGCCCAAAACGCTCTTCGCCACGCACTACCACGAGCTGAACGACATGGCGGAGAGCTTCCCGCGCATCTGCAACGCCAATGTGGCCGTGCGCGAGGCCGACGGCAAGGTGCTGTTCCTGCGCAAGCTGGTGCCCGGCGGCACCGACCGCAGCTTCGGCATCCACGTGGCCCGCATGGCGGGCATGCCCAAGGCGGTGGTGGAGCGCGCCGAGAAGGTGCTGCGCCACCTGGAGGCCAGCCACGCCGGCAACCTGGGGGAGGACGAGGCCGGCCAGCCCAAGGCGGTGCACGCCGATATGGGCGGTATCGGGCGCGAGCCCCAGCTCAGCTTCTTCCAACTCGACGATCCCGCCTTGGAAGGCATCCGCGAGCGGCTGGAGGAGGTGGACATCGACAACCTCACCCCGGTGGAGGCCCTGATGAAGCTAAGCGAGATTAAACGCATGGCCGGCGCGGGAAAGCAACGCCTGAAGAAGGTGTGACGACACCGGCCGCGGAAGGAAAATTCACCAAACCCGGCCGCACCTGTTGTGCCGATCATTCCCGCCGCTATATTTGCAGCCCCTAAGCGAGAGTAGCTCAGTTGGTAGAGCACGACCTTGCCAAGGTCGGGGTCGCGGGTTCGAGTCCCGTTTCTCGCTCCACGAAAGGGCCGTCCGGAACCGGATGGCCCTTTTTCGTTGGGCACCCCGGGCCCGTCCTCCGTCCTGCGAACTACGACTACGCGCTTGCATCGGACAACGTGCATAGGACATAGGACAGTAAAAAGGGCGTAGTTCGCAGTTCGTAGGGTCGCCGGGTGTATCTACCGGGTGGTGTCATTTTTCGGCTTGGGTCCCGCACCTTGGGCTTCACGCCCCGTCCTAACTTTCCCGCATGATCCGCAAGCTCCTCCTGAACGACCGGGTGATCTTCGCCTTGATCATCATCAATGCCGTGGCCATCTTCATCTCGGGCTTCCCGCAGGTGGACCCGGCGCTGAAGCAGTGGTTCACCGGTGCGGACAACGCCATTACCATCGCCTTCGTGCTGGAAGCCGTGTTCAAGATCCAGCGGGACACGTGGCGGGGCTACATCCGCGACGGCTGGAACGTGTTCGACTTCATCCTGGTGGCCTTGGCACTGCCGTCCTTGGCCAGCATCTTCCTCGGCGGCGACATGGAGGCGTACGGCATCTTCCTGGTGCTGCGGGCCGCACGCGTGGTGAAGCTGTTGCGCTCGGTGCGCTTCTTTCCCAATGTGGACGAGCTGGTGTCCGGCGTGGTGCGGGCGGCCAAGGCCTCGTTCGTGGTGCTCATCGCCTTCATCATCACCCTGCTGATCGCCGCGCTCTTCAGCCAACGCCTGTTCGCCACCATCTCGCCCGAGCATTTTGGCGACCCTGCCAAGGCGCTCTACTCCACCTTCAAGATCTTTACCGTGGAAGGCTGGTTCGACATCCCGGACGAGGTCACCGCCGAGATGCCCACGGTGGCGCGCTTCTTCTCCCGCGGCTGGTTCATCCTCATCCTCATGGGCGGCGGCATCTTCGGCCTCTCGCTGGTCAACTCCATCTTCGTGGACGCCATGGTGGCCGACAACAACGATGCCTTGGAAGCCAAGGTGGACGCGCTCACGGCCGAGATCAGGAACCTGCGGGAGCAACTGGAGAAGCGGGGATGACGAGGACCCTACCTACCGGTCGTTCAGCGTATGCGCGGTGCATGGTGATGGGTTGGTGGGGTAGGGGCTACAAGGTAGCGGTTTCCATGGGGTTTCGGTGGACGTGGTGGACACGGTGCCTTTCGTGTCCAGAGGCTCTCGAAGGGCACCATTCACTTATCACGTCTCACCATTCACCCACCATCACATACCGGAACCGCAAATCCATCTCCCTGCCATCGAGCGTATCCAGCATGCCGGGCGTAACCCTCAGCGGGAACAGCGCCCGGTTCACCGGTTCCTGCATCATCCGCAGCCACTCGTTTTCGGTGAAACGCTCCGGACGATTGGCGAGCAGCACGGCCAGCGTGGTGGCATTCACGTCATCCCGCGAAGCGATACCCCTAACGTCATCGCGAGAAGGATGCGAGGCACGAGCATCCGGCGAAGCGATCTTTAATTGCGCCTGCGGCACGGTGTCCTTACTACCTCGTCCATCCGAATTAAAGATTGCTTCGGAACTGTTGAATGCACAGTTCCTCGCGATGACGTTGGGGGCCCCCAGCTCCCTCAGGGTCTCCAGCGCCTCGCTGGGACCCTGAGGCTGGGGGCTGACACCTTGGGCCACCACTGCCACCGGCAGCAACGCCAACAACAAAACAGGCAACAACGTCCTCATGGCTCAACGATCATGACCCGAGTGGAAAGCACGCGGTTGCTCCAGCGCAAACGGCAGTGGTACAACCCCGGCGGCTGGTGCAGCTCCAGGTGGTGCAGCTGGCTCCACGGCGCCAAGTAGGCCCTGTGCACGACCCGCCCGGCGGCATCCAGCACATCCAGTTGCCCGGCCGTGCCTTGCACCGGATAGGAAAGCGTAAAAGCCCCCGTGGAAGGGTTGGGCCTTACTGTCACCCTGAGCGCAGCCGAAGGGTCAGTAAGGCCCACCGACAACCCCAAACTATCGCACACCGTACCGCTAAGCGCCCCCAAGTGGTAGTTGGGGTGGTTGGGCAGCGAGTTCATGAAGTAGCGCGGCAGCTCCACCCCGTGTTGCTCCAGGTTGCAGGCCAGGCCCGGCTGGTCCGGGTCGTGGATCACATGCAGGTGCAGCGTGCCATTTCCTGTGGCGATATAGATCTTCCCGTCCGGGGCCAGCTGCGCGATATCGAATAGGGTGGCAAAGGGCGGGCTGGGCGAGTAGAATCCGTCCCACTCGGCGACCAGCACCTGGCTGGCCGCAATGTCAGGGGCTTCCGTATCGAACTGATAGACATTCGGAGAGGAGGACACGTACACGAAGCGCCCGTTGGGCGAAAAGGCCACGCCTGCGGCGGCACCCGTGCTCACCGTAGGCACCTGCACCGGGTTGGAGAGCAGGCCCGTGCAGCGGTCGAAGTCGAAGACCTCCAGGCCGCGTGGCCCGGGATAGTAATAGGCAAAACGGTCACCCTGTGGTGAAAAGCATACTTGGCCGGCATCTACACTGCGCATGATCCCGATGGACTGCGTGCCGTCCACCGCCACTCCCTGGGGGGTGACCAGCAAGCGATAATAGAGCGTGGTGCCCCACTTGTGGCACAGCACCCACCAATCCCGTCCGTTGGCATGCCGCACCGCCGTGATCTTCCCCGTGTTCAAGGTGTCCTGCAGGATCACTTCGTTCTTGCTTATCACCCCGCCCAGGCTCCCGTCCAACGCCATGTCCACCGTGGTCAGGTACAGGGAATAGGCCGAGTTGGGTGCTGGCGGGCTCGCCGGGTTGTCCAAGGTACTGTGGATCAGGTAATAAATACCGGCGGTACCCGGTTTGGACAGGATCAGGTGGGACTGGGAAAGGTGCATCCCCTCCGGATACCACGAGGTGTACATACTCGGGTTCAGCCCCCCCCTCCCTGCATCTGCACCCCGGTGGCATTCGCCAGATACGCCCCGTTGGTGCTGAACAACAGGATCCCGGACGTGTCCGTGATGTTCGTGTTCGTACGATGGAAACTGATCTCCCTTTCCACCGCGGTGACCACCGGCGAACCGGAAGAGAACTCAATATCGACCCCTCCCAATAACGGGTGGGGAGCCTCATCATAATATCCCTCCATCCACAGGTTGTTCAGGCCCTGCTGGGCCGGTGCTTGGGGCGGTACGGCCGCCCCAAGCAACAAAGCCCCAACAAGCCATGCGTAACGGCACATCTCCTAGCGCACAAGGGTCAGTTTACCTTGGCCCAGTAAGGCACCGCCGCCCTGCTGCACCCGGTACTGGTACACCCCCGTGGCCAAGCTGCCGGTGGCAAACTCGGTGCGGAGATCCCCGGCTGGCAGGTCCACGCGCAACACCTCTTGGCCCGCCAGGTTGTACAGCACCAGCAGGCCCGCTTCCTCCAGCGGTTCGTCCAGCACCAAGGCCGCTCGGTCACGTGTCGGGTTGGGTACCACAGTTACTGCGGGGGGCTCCTCCTGCAACGCGCTCCGCACCACGATGCCGTGCGGCAGGCACAGCAGCTGGTCATCATACTCCTGGCTGTCGTCGATCAGCCAGTAGAGCGAGCGTGCCGTATAGACCGCATTGCCGCCCACCATCGGACATTGGTTGGCTATGGCGAAAAGCTCATTGGCCTGCGCCACCGTGAAGGTGTCGATCTCCTTGCCCACTGTACTCAGATAGATCTCGTCCACCATTTTGCGGTTGGTCTCGATCAGCTCGGTGGCGGCGATATTGCCGTTGGCGGTCTTCAACCCTTCTGCGGTAAGCACCTTGCTGTCCCCGGCCACCTGCATGGCGGTGCTGTTCCAGGCGGCCAGGGTTTGCATGCTTTGGCGGAAGCCGCCCAGGCTGGCCAGCACGGCTGCGGTCTGGGCCGGGGTCAGGGTGCTGTCCTGCAGCTGGTCCATGCGCACCTTCACGGAGTCCATCAGGGCAGCGATCTGGTCCGCATTGGCCTGCAACTGGGCGGTCACGGTGCTGTCCATGGCAAAGAGGGCGGGTCGCCCGTCGTCGATCAGCTTAAAGGCCGCGGTGGCCGTGCCCTGCATGTCGGCATAGAAGACGGTCATGTCCGGCCGCCCCGTCAGCAGTTCAGGGTCGTCGTCCAGCTTCCGGTACAGACCCTCCTTCAGCATCCATCGGGTCTCGGCGGTGTAGGGGTCGTTCCGCAGGCTGTCGCGGGCCACCAGCCCGTCCAGTTCGGTGAGGCCGCCCTCCACCAAGGCCATCTGGAACTGGCCGCAATAGCTGTCGCCGCCCACCGGGCTGCACTCGTAGTTCGGTAGACCTGACGGTTGAAACCAGTTGCTTGGTGCCCACGACGGCGGTTCGGTATTGCCTCCCTCAATCAAGGCCGCATTGTACATGAAGGGGTTGCTGGATGCCTGCGGATGCTCATTCCACGCCCCCAAGCCTCCTGTGGCCGGTGCGCTGTACCACAGGTTGCCCGTGCGGTCCTGGCCTCCGATGATGGCATTGGCGCTGAGGTGCAGGCCGTACTTGTGGCGGCGGATCTTGTTGCCCTGCACCTCCACGTAGCTGGCCGCACCATTGAAGAGCATGCCGTTGGCGGTGCGGTCCATCGTCAGGGCGGTCGTGACCACGTCGTGCGCACTGTACAAGTGGTTCCACAGGATATCGCCGTCCACATTGAACTTCATCACGCTCATCTGCCTTTTCCGGCCCGGCTCGCATTGCTGGCTGGCAAGGCTCTCGGCGGGGTTTGCCGTTGTGGGATTGAAGTGGATGTCGTGCACTGGCATGTGGGCAGCGGCCTTGAGGTCCTTGTTGAAGCCGGTTGCCACGATATTCCCTTGATGATCCTGGATGACGTCAAAGAGGATACCGTATGCGAAAGACTTGTACCACAGACGGTTCCCGGATTCGTTGTAGCGGGCCATGGCCTGCAGGGCCGATCCATTCAGTCGTTCCTGTCGTTCGGTACGTACCCAGTCCATTGCCAAAGGTTCTTCAATGTGTTCCGGGGGGGGACAGGCAGCCGTCATTGGCACGCCAATTCACATAGCTGGTATAGCCCACCGCGATATAGCCGCCCTCTGCAAGGTTCACATGGGCATACCACCAATCCGTCCCGCTGTTGTCCCTTGCTTGCGGCTGGACTGATGCGGCATCCACGCTGAACCTTGCCGGAAAACCGGGCTGGTCCAGCCATTGGTCAAAGACCACCGAATAACCTGTCGGCCTCATGGGAGCCGCATCAATGGTCAGCCATTCCAAGGCCACTTGGGCCTGATTGGTCAAAACTATTGCACATAGGGTAACGAACAACGCCACCCGCAACGGGTATCGGGTATCGGGTAATCATGTGGGCTGGGGGGGTGTAAAGGCCGAAAGTAAGTTAAAGCATGTGATGATCTTATAGAATTTGTGCTACATGTTTTCGCTGCCACGGCTGATTCCATCAGCAACCCATTCAACGACCTCGACCTGTGCGGGCAGCTAAGGAAGCCGGGCTTCTATGTGAAGTTGTTGTTCGGGAATGGGCTCCAGGGGATCCACCACAGGGCCATGGAGAACGCGGAGGTATGCTGTTTCCCGCAAAGGCGCTGCTGATGAAAGGCACTATTCACCAGTCACTCATCACCTGCCGCTATTCACCTTGTCCCGCCGTCCGCGTGCCGCTGAAGCTTTAGCGCCTTGCTCCGCCGTAGCGGCTACGCGAAGGCGAAGGAGGCGTTAGCTTTAGCGGCGGCGGGCCTGTTTCTTTGCCCCACCGCCCGGGTGGTGGAATCGGTAGACACGAGGGACTTAAAATCCCTTGGCCCGCAAGGGCCGTGCGGGTTCAAGTCCCGCCCCGGGCACCACGCTTGCCATGAAGACGCGCCTGGCCCCTACGCCCAGCGGCCTGCTGCACGCGGGCAACGGGGCCTCGTTCGCGCTGGCGTGGCGGCTGGCCCGCGAAGCAGGCGGCCAAGTGCTGCTGCGGATCGACGACCTCGATGCGGAGCGCGTACGGCCCGAATACGTGCAGGACATTTTCGATACGCTGGAATGGCTGGGGCTCGATTGGTACCAAGGGCCCCGCACGCCCGCGGACCTGGTGCGTGAATGGTCGCAGCACCTGCGGGTAGCGGGCTACACGGCGTTGGTGGGGCGGTTGCGTGCCGATGGCCATCTGTATGCCTGCACCTGCTCGCGCAAGGATATTGCCGAACGCACCGGGAGCGGGGAGTACGATGGCCATTGCCGCGACTTGGGCCTCCCGCTCGACACGCCGGGCTGCCGCTGGCGGCTCCGTATGCCCGCAGGTGCGTCCGTGGCCATGCGCACGTGGCCTGCCGGGCGTGTGCGGGAGCTGCCCTTGGACATGCCCGACCCGGTGATCCTCCAGCAGAACGGCCGCCCGGCCTATCAGATCGCCTCCTTGGCGGATGACCTGCAATTCGGCGTGGACCTGATCGTGCGGGGCAAGGACCTGCTGCCATCCACGGCCATTCAGCTGCATTTGGCCCGTCTCTTGGGCGAGGCCGCCTTCGGCGAAGCGCTGTTCCTGCACCACGCGCTGCTGTTGGACGACACAGGCGAAAAACGGTCCAAATCCAAAGGTGCGGCCTCGCTGCAGGCGGCCCGCTTGCGGGGCGAGGACCCGGCCTTTGTGCACGCCTTGGCGGACGGCCTGCTGCAGCAGGTCTTGGGGGAGCCGTAAGGCGGTGTCAGGCCGTACGGAAGGGCCTGACACCCGGGGCCTTGGCGCGCACGGCCCCCCGGCTGCGTTCCACCAGCCCGAGGTGCTCAAGCTGGGCCAGGTCGCGCTGCAAGGTCTTGGCGTTCAGGCGGGAGTAGGCCAGGGCGAGCTCGGCGGACAGGCGGGGGATGCGGCTGGTGGCGATCTTGCCCGGCTGGGCATGGATGCCGGTGGCCAAGGCCATCAGGCGCTCGCCGGCGGGCGAACCATCGGGCAGGGTGAGGCGCCTGAGCTCCTCCTGTGCCAAGTGCTGGTACTGGGCCTCGTTCACCTCGTCGGCCAAGGAGCGCAGGGCATCGGCGAATCCATTCACCATGTATGCCACGAAGGGGACCGGGTCCCCGCCGGGCCGGGCGGCATGGGCCACCTGGCGCTCGTATTCGGTGCGGGTGGCGGCGGCATGGGCGGCCATCTGGTGGGCGGCCGGGGCGGGGATGCCGGCGTTCAGCAACAGCTGGAATTCCACCAGGCGGGCGGTGCGTCCGTTGCCGGCGGCGAAGGGGGCGATCCAGCGCAGGTACAGGTGGATGATCGCCGCGCTGATGATCGCCATGGGCAACTTCTCTTCCTCGTGTTCGGGCGTGAAGGGTGGCCCTTGAAGCCAAGTTTGCAGGCGCTCGATCAGCGTGGGGATATCCTCGGGAGCAACCCCGCCCGAGGGGTTGGGGTCGCGCACCGTCCGGTACTGCCCCGGTGCACCGCCCTGCTCGTCCGCCAGCTCCTTCATCACCTGTGCGTTCAGCACCTGCAAGGTCCACGGGCCGGTATCGTGGTCGGCGGCCTTGGCACGGGCCTCGGTCCAGGCCACTGCCTTCACCAGATTGCGTACCTCGCGTTCCATGTATAGCTGCGAGGGCGGCAGTTGGAGGCTCCCTTCCAACAGGCGATCCACCTGGTCCTCGCTGAGCGTATTGCCGTCCAAGGCGGCGTTGGCCACCACCCCGTGGAGCAGGACGATGTACCCGATCAGCTCGCCGTCCTTGGCGGGCAGGGCGGCCGTGCGGAGCTGTCGGCAGATGGCTGCGGCCTCGCCCAAGCGGATCCACACGGGCCAAGGCAGTTGCCGGGGGTCAAAACGGAAAGAAATCCACGGATGTGTCTGTTCGTATGAGCGCATGGATGTCCCAAAAGAAGTAGCGGACAAGAAGCTGTATACGAAGCATTTCAGGAATTGTTGAACAAGTGAATGTCCAAGATGATGTCCGGATGGATGTCCAATCCAATGTTGAATCCTGAAATTCCTCGGAAACGGCCCCTTTTGCTCTCGGGATAGTCGTTGGAGCAACGCCTATCCAACCCCCAGGACCAGCACCATCAGGCTGAAGAAGAGGGCGGCCGCACCGAGGATCATGCCCACCAGCGCGAAGCCCTTTCCGCGGTCCATCCGGTCGCGGCACTGCCGGCTGGCCCACAGTCCCAAGGCGAAGGCGACGGCCCCGCCGATGAGCAGGAGGGGGACGCTGTGCAGGGCCAGCCCGGCGATCACCGTGCCCACTCCGATGGGGGCCGCCACCAGGCCTTTGATGTTCCAGCGCCGCTCCGCTTCCACATGGTCATCTTGGTCGTGGGCCGCCGGGGCTATGGCGGGTCCGGGGTCCGGCCGCATTGTTGAAAACGGCTGTCCTGCGGATACCGAAAACGGCACTGAGGGGGAGGGGCGGGCGGGCTCCTGCCGGGCCGTGTTCAGGGCTTGGGGGTCATCCCCGGAAGGCGATCGGGCCGGGGCGATGGTGCCGCCGGGGAGGGCGGCCATGGCCGCCATGTCCGCGCCGTCCCATTCCTCCCGCACCATCGGCAGGGCCGGTTCCCCGGCTGCGGCCCCCCCGCTGGTACGTAGGGCCGGGGCATCGGGCACCGCTTGCCGGGCGGTGGCCCTGTGGCCTTGTTTCCGCAGCCAGCCGTATTGGGGGCCGTGCGCTTGGTGGGCGGTCCCGGCGCAGCCCATGGTCGCCAAGGCGAGGCAGGGAAGCAGGGCGCGGGCGGGGTGTCGCATGGCGAAAGCTAAGGTGGAAGACAGGCGGGGCGGGGGACACTTTTTCAACAATGCCCCCATTTGTGAACCGGGTTTTCATGGAAAAGCCGATCCCCATGCCGGGGCCGCCCTTCGTGCTTTCGTCCGGGCCTTTTCCCGCTTCGCAGGGGCATGCTCCTCATTCCGATCGTGCTTTGGGCGAACTTTGGCGCCATGCGCCGGTGTGCACCGATCCTCGCCCTGGTGGCCTTGTTGGGCCCTGGGTGGCTGCATGCCCAGCAGGGTGTCACCACTTTCGGCCTTCAGGTGAAGCCGGTGATCCCGTTCGGCTTTTTCGAGAACAAGGGCGCCTTGCAGCAGGAGCATCTGTCGGCCACGCTGGACCTCAACGGGGGCATGGCCTTCGGCATGTTGGTGCGCCACGGGATCACCAAGGCCATTTCGTTGGAGGTGGGCATCGACCAGATCAACAGGCGCTACGACTTCACCATGGCCAATGACACCAACGGGTACAGCGGCTCGGGCCGCTTGCGCTACGTGGGCTACGAGGTGCCGGTGGTGTGCCTGGTGTACGTGCGGTTGGGCGAGAACACGTGGATGAACAACGCCTTGGGCGCCAGCGTGGATTTCTACCCCAGCGACGCGCACCGGGAGCTGGACTACGCCCAGGCCTATCTGTTCCGCCGCAATTGGGCGCAGGTGGGGGTGCTGGGCAACATCGGGGTTGAATACCGCACGGAGAAGTCGGGCTATTTCTACCTGGGGGCCACCTACCACCGGCCCTTCGGCGACATGGCGCAGGCCGATGCCACCTGGCTGGACCGCTATGCGGGGTACAAGCCGTACCGCATGATCACCCGCCTGAGCGGCAGCTACCTCACGGTGGACCTGCGGTATTTCTTCCACGAGGACCCTGACAAGGCGCGGCTGCGCAAGGCGCGCAACCGGTGACCGTCTGGCCCGCCCCAAAAAAAGGGAGGATGGCCCCGGAGCGGGTGTCCGTCACCAACTTTGCAGCATGGCTGTGAAACTGCATGAACGGACCTTGGCGTGGGCGGCGGCCATCTTGTTGGCCGCGGTGGCGCTGGGTGCCTTCGGTGCCCATGGGATACAGGGCAAGGTGGATGCGCGGGCGTACCAGAACTGGGCCACGGCGGCCCAATACCAGTTCTACCACGGTCTGGCCCTGCTGGGCTTGGCGGCCTTGGAGGGGCGGTTGCCCGTGCGGGTGGTGAGCTTCGTGCGCATCCTGTTCCTGCTGGGCATCCTTTGCTTCAGCGGCTCGCTGTACCTGTTGGCCACGCGCGAACTGCTGGGGTTGGAAGCGCTCACCCGGGTGCTGGGGCCCATCACGCCCTTGGGCGGCCTGATGTTCATCGCGGGATGGGCAGCCATCCTCATCGGAGCCTACCGGCGCGGGTAGGCTGACATCCGTCAGCGCGGCGATGGCCGGTTCCCTAACTTTGCACCTCCAAAACGAGAACTTGACGATCATGAACGAATTCGGATTGAAACCGAAGCACGCAGACCTTTCCAAGATCGGCCTGGGCAATATGGGTGATGTATTCTGGAACCTGGAACCGGCCGAGCTGGTGGAGCACACGCTGGTGAACGGCCAAGGGGTGCTGGCGAGCAGCGGCGCGCTGGCGGTGGATACCGGTGAGTTCACCGGCCGCAGCCCCAAGGACAAGTTCCAAGTGAAGGATGCCATCACCGAGGATACCATCCACTGGGGCGACATCAACATCCCGATGGACCCGGCCACCTTCGAGCGGCTGCGCGAGCGCATGACCGCCTACATGATGGGCCGCGATGCCTACGTGCATGACGCCTATGCCTGCGCCGACCCGGCCTTCCGGCTGAACCTGCGACTGGTGGCCGAACTACCGTGGGAGGCCCTGTTCGCCAACAACATGTTCCTGCGGCCCGACCGCGCCGAGCTGGAGGACTTCGACCCCGAGTGGCATATCCTGTGCGCCCCCGGCTTCATGGCCGACCCCAAGATCGACGGCACGCGTCAGCACAACTTCGCCGCGGTGGACTACAGTCGCAAGATGATCCTGATCGGCGGCACCGCCTACACGGGCGAGATCAAGAAGGGCATCTTCGGGGTGCTCAACTTCATCCTGCCGCAGGACCACAACGTATTCAGCATGCACTGCTCGGCCAACATCGGCAAGCAGGGCGATGTGGCGGTCTTCTTCGGCCTCAGCGGTACAGGCAAGACCACCTTGAGCGCCGACCCCGAGCGTCACCTCATCGGCGACGATGAGCACGGCTGGGGCGAGAACGGCGTGTTCAACTTCGAGGGCGGCTGCTATGCCAAGGCCATCGACCTGAGCAAGGAGAAGGAGCCCGAGATCTGGGATGCCATCCGCTTCGGCGCGCTGCTGGAGAACATCGGGTTCCAGGAGGGCAGCGAGACGGTGGTGGACTTCACCGACAAGAGCAAGACGGAGAACACCCGCGTGAGCTACCCCATGGAGCACATCGCCAACCATGCGGTGCCCAGCATGGGCGGGCATCCGAAGAACATCTTCTTCCTGACCTGCGATGCGTACGGGGTGCTGCCCCCCATCAGCAGGCTCGATGCCGGCCAGGCCATGTACTGGTTCCTCAGCGGCTACACCGCCAAGGTGGCCGGCACGGAAGCGGGCATCACCGAGCCGAAGACGGTGTTCAGCACCTGCTTCGGGGCGCCCTTCCTGCCCTTGCACCCCACCAAGTACGCCGAAATGCTGGGCGAGCGGATGAAGAAGCACCAGGTGCATGTGTGGCTGGTGAACACCGGCTGGAGCGGCGGCGCCTACGGCGTGGGCCAGCGCATGAGCCTGCGCCACACCCGCGCCATGATCACCGCGGCGCTGAACGGCGAGCTGGACAAGGTGGAGTATAAGGCCGACCCGGTGTTCGGCGTGCAGGTGCCGCAGAGCTGCCCCAACGTACCCACCGAGGTGCTGCAGCCGCGCAACACATGGAAGGACAAGGCGGCCTACGACGCACAGGCGGACAACCTGGCCAAGGCCTTCCGGAAGAATTTCGACAAGTACCGCGAGTTTGCCAACGAGGAAACCCTCCAAGCCGAGCCCGGCAGCGGGGTGAAGGCCTGAAAAAACGGCCCGGGATCTGAATGCCTGCGCCGCGGCGCAGGCATTCTTATATTTCGGGGACACGGATGATGATGGGACGGAGCCTTGGAGTGATGGCAGGGGTGATGCTGGCCGTGGCCGGCATGGCGCAGGGCGACCCCTTGGGCAAGGTGACTTGGCGCGAAGGGTTGCAGGAGGACCTGGGCATCATCCGCCAAACCTTGGAGCAGGCCCATCCCGATCCGTACCGCTACCGCACCCGCACCGAGGTGGATCAGCTGTTCGACGGGCTGTCCTATTCGCTGGACGGGTCGATGACGGCGGAGGAGTTCATCCGGATGGTGCTGCCTGCCCTGCAAGTGGTGGGCGATGCCGGCACCAGCCTGGCGCCGCCCGCAGCCCTGCAGCGCGCCTACGACAATTCGGTGCCGATGATCCCCATCCATGTGTCGGTCATCGCCGACCGGCTTTACCTGGATGAGGAACCCAAGGGCTTCCGCAGCTTGCCCACGGGGTGCGAGATCCTGGCCATCAACGGGCGGCCTGCGGAACGGATCGTGGAACGGCTGCGCAACAGCCAAGTGCGCGAAGGGAACGACACCACCCTGCTGGACCGGCGGATCGAGCGCAATTTCCCCGAGATGTACCGGCGCTTCGTGGAGGCGGGCGACCGCTTCGAGGTGGATTACCGCATGGGCGACGGAAATCCGCAACGCAAAGAGGTCTTTGCCATGACCAAGGAGGAGATGCGGCGCACGTACCGGCCCAAGGGCATCGAGCTGCAGCCGTGGCGGCTGGAGGAGTTCCCCGGCACGCGTAGCGCCTGGCTCACCTTGGGCACCTTCGAACAGGCCGAGCTGGAGCGCTGGCGGGTGAACCCGGAGCGCTTCCTGGGCAATGTGGCGGATGCCTTGCGCAGATCGGAGGCCACCACGCTGGTGATCGATGTGCGCGGCGCGCAAGGCAGCGATATGGCCATGGCCGCGCGGGTGTTCAGCCTGATCGCGAAAAAGCCGTTCCGCATGGTGGGCTCCATGTCCATCCGCAGCGGCCGGGTACCCGATTCCTACCGCTATGCCAAGCCCGAGCCCGAGTTCTTCGCGGCCGTGGGCGGGCTGTATGCGGCCGAGGTGAACGGCCGGCGGGAGCTGCTTGCCGAGGATGCGCGGCTGAAGTACCAGGACCCTTTGCCCAAAGCCTTCACGGGCAAGGTTTACGTGGTTTGCGATGGTGGCACCACCGGGGCTGCGGCAGCTTTCGTGATGGCGGCCAAACGCACGGGGCGCGCACGCACCGTGGGCGAGGAAACGGGGTCCAACGCCTCGAGCTTCTGCGGGGGGCGCACCTTGGAGGTCACTTTGCCGAACAGCGGCTGCATCCTGACGGTGCCGCTGACACGTTTCGTGCCCGAAGGGGTGCCGGCAGGCCCGGTGGACCGCGGCGAGATGCCCAGCTATCAGGTGCCCCGGCTGCCGCAGGATTTGATCTACGGCAAGGACACCGTGCGCGAGGCCCTGATGCTTCTGATCGCTGAAATGCAATGATCCGCCCGCAGCGGACGCTTCATGGGGCCCTGTTGGCCTTGTTGGCCTTGGTGGCCTGTACACCGGGCCGGGAAGGGGGCTCTTGGGACGGATGGGAGCGCCAGCACGTGCAGGCGGCCACCTTCTTCCAGCTTTGGCACCAAGGCGACGCCCGGTTGCTGCTCACCTTCGGGCCGGGCGGAGAAACCGATACCACGGGCCTCTTCGTGGTGGGCGGCGAGGCCTCCATGGCCCTGCCGCCCGGGGCGGTGCACCTGGCCGCGCCCCTGCGGCAGGTGGCCCTGCTCAGCACCACCCATGCCTCCTTCCTGTCGGCCTTGGGCCTGGCGGATGCGGTGGTGGGCTGTGCGCACGTGGGGCGCCTGCGCGACCCGCTGGTGAAGGCCCGGGCCGATGCCGGGGCGATCGCCGAGGTGGGCGCCGCCGAGGGCCTGGACCGGGAAAGGGTGCTTGTGCTGGCGCCGGAGGCGCTGTTCGTGTATCCGTATGGCACGGAGGCTGACCGGGGCTCCTTCGGTGCGCTGCCGATGATCCCCGTGGCGGAGTACCTGGAGCGCGATCCCTTGGGCCGTGCCGAGTGGATCCGGGTCTTCGGCGTGCTGATGGGGAAGGAGGAAGAGGCCGCGGGGCTCTTCCGCGGGATCGCGGGGCGCTACGAACAGGCCAAGGCCATGGTGCCGCCGGGGGCACAACGCCCGCGCGTCTTCTTCGGCAGCTCGTGGAAGGGCGCCTGGTCCATCCCGTCAGGCCGGAGCTACATGGCCCATCTGATCGCCGATGCGGGCGGCGATTACCTCTTTGCGGACCGCGAGGCGCCGGGCAACATCGGCGTGGCCTTGGAGCAGGTGCTGCAAACGGGGGTACAGGCCGACTTCTGGGGGCGCATCATCGACCTGGAACGGGCGGTGACGGAATCGGACGTGGCCGGTGATGATGGGCGCATACGGGCGCTGCCCGCCTTCGCGAAGCACGGCGCCTTCTATGCCAACAGCCGCGAGAGCGATATTTTCGGACAGGCGGGGCTGGAGCCGGACGTGGTGCTGCTGGACCTGGTGCAGGTATTCCATTCCGGCCTCCTCGGCGACCGGGTCCCCGTGTACTTCAGGGCCGTTCAATAGGCGATGCCCAGCCCGCGGTAGACCTTGGACAGAAGCCAGGCGGGGCCGATCAGCAGGAACTGGATGTCCTTCAGGAAGCTTGGTTTCTTCCCTTCCACCCCGTGACCCCAGAACTGGGCGATCCAAGCGAGCACGAACAAGGCGAGGCAGATGGCCCACAGCGGCCATGCCACGTTCAGTGTGACCCAGCGCGCCAGGGCCAGGCAAAGCAGGTTGAACAACAGCATGCCCAGGCCGAGGCTGAGCGAACGCATGAGGTAGTAGACCACCACGGCCGTTACCGCCAGATGGGCCACGGTGATGATCCCGGCCGTGCCCAACAGAATGGGCGGTAGGCTGTACAGCAGGCCCATGATGGTGAGGTAGATCACCGGCACGGCGATCCAGTGGACCGTGACGTTCACCGGGTTTTGGTGGCTCTCCGCGTATTCGTCGAACCAGGCTTGGATGGGGCGCTTGGGCATGGCGTCAGCCAAGGTAGCGTTCCCGGATGATCCGCAAATGGTGCTCACTGTGCCCGGCGATGATCCAGCCCAAGGCGGGCACGGTGATGTGCTTGCCGTTGGCGGTGCCCGCCTTGCTTAGGGCTTCCGCATCAAAGCTCGCGAACAGCTCGATGGTGGCGCTGCGCACGGCCTTCAGCTCGCGCATGATGTCATCGATGTCGCGCCGGCCGGCCCGCGATTCCGCCTGATAGGCATCCTCGTCCATGCCGGGCAGGTCCGCTTTCTCGTTGCGCGCGATGCAGAGGGCCCGGTAGGCGAACACGCGCTCGATGTCGATGATGTGCTGGAACACCTCCTGGGTGGTCCACTTGCCGGGTGCATAGCGGTATTCCCACTTGTTGTCGGGCACCAGGGCGCGCGTGCGCAGCTCCTCCCCACCGGCGTGCTCCAAGGCCTCGGCCAGCCCTTCGCCACGGGCGGCCGACAAATAGGCGTGGTACTGGTCGGGGTAGTCGCCCGGCCTGGGTCTGGTGATCATGCTCATGGTGGCAAAGTATACACGCCAGGGTCCGATGTGTTCGCGGTGCCCCGTGCCGTTCCGCCTATGGTGCGCGGTGCTACCCTCCGTTCTGCCGGTCCCACCCCTTGCGTTTCAGCTCCACCACCTCGGCCTCGGGCGCGCCCATCACCTCCTTCAGCACGGTGAACCAGCCCCGGAAGCTTTTCCACCAGTTGGCGCGGGTGCAATAGGGGTCGGTGAGGGCGATGACCCCTACCTGCACACCCTTGCCCACGGCCGTTTGGAAGAGCTTGTGCGAGCGCCGGGCATGCACGCCCAGGGAGGCCACGTCGAAGGCTTCCACACCGTCGATCCGGGCCTGTATCCCGAAGGCGTGGGCATTGCCCCAGCTGCGGCTGCGCGGACTGCCGTAGGCGGGCACGGCGGTGATGGCCGCGGCGGGCACGCCCAGTCCGATCAGCTCGCTCCGTGCCGATTGGGCATAGGTGGGCCAGGCCGGCAAGGAGACATCGCCGGGCCGTGTGAACCAGGTGCGCCGCTGGAGCTGGTGTATGTTGCGGCCCCCGAGGGTCATGGAGCGCACGAAGATCTGCTGTGCCATGCCGCTCCCGGGGCTTCCCCACGATTGCAGGTGCAGGTGCCCGTTGGTGGCGGCCACGACGGGAAACACGTACATCTCGGCCGTCACCGGCTCGTTGAGCAGGGTATCCGCGCCGCTGATGAGAAAGAAGCCGCTGCCGGGCAGGCCGGTGGCCTCGACCTCGATCTTTCCCTCCTCGGGGCCCTCCAGGTCCACCGCGATGCCTTCGCCGTTGGAGAGCAGGTAGGCGAAGGGGCGCACGGTGCCGGTGGTGTAGATCTGCGTGTAGCTGCTGTCGCCGATCAGTTGTGCCGCCTCGGCCATGGCGCCGGGGTCCAGCCAGCCTTCCACCACCAGCACCTTGGCCCCGGTGGTGCCGGTCACGGCCAAGTACGGCCATGCCCACAGGGTGGTGGAAAGCAGGGCCACAAGCGGACCTGCGATGAACCACCACAGCAGACGGGAACGACGGGGAGGGCGGGCCTTCATCAGGCGTTCTCCAATTCCGACCGGAGGGCCAGCAGTTCGGCCCTGGCCTTGCGGTCTCCTGTGACGAGGCATTGGAGGGCCCCGGCCTCGCAGGCGTGGATGGCGTCCAGGGGGCGGTCCATCTCCGCCAGTATCGATGCCAGCTGGTAGTACGGGGGGATGTATTTCGGGTCTTCCGTCACCAAGGCCTCCAAGTAAGGGCGTCCAAACGAAGCGTACAAGTCACCCTCCTTCCCAAAAAGCCCGAAA